>NZ_JBHMBP010000005.1:0-587974 GCF_042428885.1 Glycomyces mayteni | reverse complement strand
GCCTCCGGCGCCCATGCCGCCGCCGAGGCCCGAACCGCCCGCGCCCGAGCCGCGGTCACCGCCGCGCCCGCGCAGGCCCGAGCCGCCGGAGGAGCCGCCGAGGCCGCCCGGCTTGGAGCCGCCGAGGCCGCCGCCTCCGCCCTTGAGGCCGGAGCCGCCGATGGAGCCGGGCTTGTTGGCGCCGGGGCCCGAGTTGCGGATCGTGGTGTAGCCGGGGATCTTGCCCGGCTTGGTGGTGCCCGTGGTCGAGCCGGGCCGGTTCAGGTTGCTGCCGCCCGGGCCCGTGGGCGGGCGCAGGCTGCTGGGGACCAGGCTGGTCCCGCCGCCGTACCCGCCGCCGCCCAGGCCGCCGCCGCTGCCGCCGGTCCCGGTGAGGCCGCCGGTGCCGCCGATGCCCCCGGGCGGGGAGCCGATGTTGCCGCCTCCGGCGAGACCGCCGGTGACCTCGTCGGGGTTCGGGGGCGAGTTGAAGGACCCGTTCCCGCCGATGCCGTCGAGGCCGCTGCCGCCGGTGACGCCGGAGGGCGGCGCGCCCGGGCTGCCGTAGCTCCCGAGGTTGTCGGGGTCCTGGCTGGAGTCGAACGGGTTGTCGTCGTTGATGCCCTGGAGGTCGCTGTTGCCCCCGTTGTAGCCGCCGGGCGGGTTCCCGGAGCCGTTGATCGGGTTGCCGTTGGCGTCCAGGCCGCTCCCGTTGAGCCCGTTGCTGTTCAGGCCGTTGGCGCCCCCGGGCCCGCCGGGCGTGTCGCTCAGCTTGGTGAGGTCGTTCGGGCCGGTCTGGCCGTTGAGGTTGGAGGTGTCCAGGTCGGGCATCCCGCCCGGGCCGCCGCCGTCGTCCAGGCCCTCGGGGCCGGGGAAGTCGGTGTCCGGGCCCTCGTTGAACGTGGTCTGCTCACCGGTCTTGGAGTCGGGCGCGATCTCGGTGACCTGGGCCTCGACGTTGCTGTGCCGCTCGGTCACCTCCTCGTTGACGCGCGCGGCCTCCTCGTCGAGCTGGCTGGCGCCCTGGGTGCCCAGCGAGTCGAGCCGCTGCGACGAGTACTCGTCCGCTTTGGACTCGGCCAGCGCCTGGCCCTTGAGCCCGCCCTCCTCGTAGTCGGGGTTGGCGGTGACGTACTCGTTCCACATGTCGTACGTCTGCTGGCGGCCCTCGCTGACCTCGTCCACGATCTGCGGGTCGAACCCGGCCAGCTCCAGGGCGGCCTTGGTCTCGTCGTTCTCGCGGATCTCGCAGTTGCGGAAGAACGGGGGGCGGATGTGGATGCGGTGGGAGCCGCAGCTGGTGCCCTCCATGTAGAACTTCGGCGCGGGGTAGACGCACGCGGTGCCGCCCTGCTGGTCGAAGATCTCCGACTGCTTGGTGTCGAGCACCTTGATGACGCCGTCGGCGCCGTCCTCGCCGCCGATGTCGTTCCCGATGGTCTTGCAGTTCTTGAGGACGGTCTCGACCTGCTCCTCGAACGCGTCGAAGTCGTCGCCCTTCCAGCCCGAGGACAGGGTGGTGAGGCCCTGCTCCAGCTTGGGCCCGACGGTGCGGAAGTCCTCGAAGAAGTCCTTCCAGGCGTCGCGGATGGTGTCGAGCGCGTAGTCGGCCTCGGGCTGGGGCCGGATGGACTTCACCATGCTCTGGATCGTCTGGCCCTCGGGGAGCATCATGGTCCCCTCGCGGGCCGCGCGGAGGTTGTTGATCTGGGAGGCCTGCGGCACCGCCGACATCAGCTTGACCCAGGCCGCCTCGGCGGGCTCCTCCACTTTGCACGTGCAGTCGCCGGTCGAACAGGAGGGCTTGACCAGCAGGCTGTTCTGCGCAGTGGTGAACTGCGAGCCCGACTGGCCCTCCTCGATGTCCCCGTAGTCTTCCTTCTCGATCTCGGCTGCTTCGGTCATCGGCCCGCCTCGCTCTCGGCTCGCTGGAGGATGTCGGTCTGTATCTGGGTGAGGTGCTCGCCGGTGACCCAGGCGACGAGCGAGTCGGTGGTGAAGGGGTACACGGCCATCGCCTCGGCGCTGGAGTCCGGGTAGAACTCGGGCGCCGACTCGTAGGCGCCCGCCCCCGGGTCGTGCAGGTAGTCCACGGACAGGTAGACGACCCAGTCGCCCTTGCGTCCGTAGGCGTCCAGGTAGGTCCGGTTCTCGGTGTCGGCGGAGATGTAGAGGCTCTCGTCCCACTCCCCGGCGAGCTCGCCCTCGGTCTCGCCGGTGTAGGCGATCCCGGCGAGGTTCTCGCGGCGCTGGGCGACCCGGTCGGCGAAGTTCGCCTCGGCCTCGGCCTCGTCGTTCCAGGGGGCGAGTCCGCCGCGGATCGCGGCGTCGCCGGTCGAGGAGTACTCGAACGTGCCCTGGACGTCCTCGAACGTGGCGAGGTCGAACAGCCCTGCGCACCCGGCGGCCTCGGCGTCGACGCCCTCCCCGATGGCGTCGCTCTGGAGCTCGCCGTCCACGGCGGTGACGCCCAGTTGCGCCTGGAGGTCGGCGAAGTCCCCGAAGACCTCGCATCCGAGCCAGTCGCCCATGACGGCGTACGACCCGCTCGGCTGCGGTGCTTCGTCGGTGGCGGCGTCGGTGGCCGAGCACCCGGCGAGGGCGAGGGCGGCGATGGCGGCGGCGGCGCCGCGCGTCCGTCGCGACGGCACGCTAGAGCTCGTTCTCGTAGTTGTTCATGTCGGCCACGACGGCGTCGTCGCTCTCGTCCGACAGGTCCACGGAGTCCTGGAGGGTCTCCATCATGCCGCTCAGGGCGACGCGCAGGTTCTGGAGGTTCTCCCAAGTGGTGGAGTGGAAGGTCTCGTAGTTGGTGCGGGCGGTCGCCGAGGCGTCGAGCTGGCCGAACGCGGGGAGCCGGCCGAGGACCTGGCCCTTCTTCAGCCGCGGGATGATGTCGTCGAGGTGGTCGAGCTGCTCCTGGATCAAGTCCTTGTACTCCTGGAGCGCTTCAGTATCGAGGGTTCTCTCAGCCATGGGGCCACCGATCTGTGCAGGTCGTGCATCCGTGCAGGTCGTAAGTCCGTGCGGGTCCAAAAAGGCATGAATACCGGGTATTTGTTTAGCGTTGTCCACCATACTGATCGATTGCCACCCGGACGGGGCCGGGGCGGAGAGCGTTCTCTCAGTCCGGGCCCGTCGCGCCGGTGCTCCGGGCGCGGGCGGGGCCGGAAAGGTTGGCAGGCCAATATTATGCAGTCTTTTCGGAAGTATGGGACCGGCGGGCCCTGAAGTCAACGAGGGCGATCATTCGCACATGACCCGGTTACGGGAACGTCATCGCTGATTCACGGGAGAGCGGTGTCCGTTCACCCGGCCGCGGCCTCGGCGAACCCGTCGAGGAGCGCCGACAGCGCGAAGTCGAAGCGCCCGTCCAGGCCCGCGGCGCCTTCCCGCACGGCGGCGGCCAGCAGCGGGAACGACTCCGCGTCGACCGCGTTCGGCCCCAGTGCATCCGGCCCCGCGCCCGCGTAGACGGCGGCCTCGCCGATCGCCAGGCCGGTGATCGCGTGGATCATCCGCAGGCCCCGGGCGGGGGAGAAGCCCGCCTCCCGCAGCGTGTCCAAGATCGCCTCGACCGTCGCCATGGTCCGCGCCGTCAACGCCGGGCGGCTCGCCAGGAGCGGCACCACCTCGGGGTGCGCGAGCAGCGTGCGCCGCAGCGCCAGCGCGTACTCCCGCAGGGCCTCCCGCCAGGTCCCGCCCGCGGGCCGGGCCTCGACGGCGCGCTCCACGACCCGCTCCACGAGCCCGTCGAGGAGGGCGTCCTTGTTCGGCACGTAGTGGTAGACCGACATCGCCTCGATGCCCAGCTCCGCGGCGAGCTTGCGCATCGTCAAGGCGCCCAGGCCGTCCCGCTCGACCAGGCCGAGCGCGGCCTCCAGCACCCGCTCGCGGCTCAGGCCCGCGCGCTGCCCCCGGGTCCGCTTCGCGCCCATGTGGCCCCCATCGCGTTGACGATTCTTACGTTGTAAGTCTAGCATTGCCCGCAGAAAACTTACGTTGTAAGAATCGGGATTCTGGGAGGAACCATGACCACCGCCGACACCACCGCCGCCGACCCGCGCATGCGCCAAGTGCGCCAAGCGCTCTGGGCCGGCCTCGCGCTCCAGCTCGCCCTCGCGGTGCTGCCCCTGCTCGACCTCGCGACCCTCGACACGTTCACCGCGCACGTCGAGGCGGCCTACCCCGACTGGAGCGCCGGGGACGTGGCCCTCGACCGCAACGCCATCGCCTGGTCGCTCGTGGGCGTCGGCGCCCTCGGCGCGGTCGGCTGGATCTTCGCGCTCCTGCGCGCCCGCCGCACCGCCCCGCGGATCACCGCGACCGTCCTCTTCGCACTCGGGCTGCTCACCTCGCTGACGCTCCTCGGCACCGGCGGCGAGCAGTACGAGCAGATCGTGCCGCTCGGCTACGGCCTCCTCGGCCTCCTGCCGGTCCTCGCCGGTCTCGCGGCTCTCGTCGCGGTGTGGCGGACCGCCCGATAGGCTGGCGGCCATGATCGTGGCCGGAGCCGAGTCGCGCCCGGGGTCGGCGGCGCCGAACGAGGACCTGCTCCTCGTCGCCGACACCTGGGCGCTCGTCCTCGACGGCATCACCCGCTACCCCGACGACGGCTGCGTCCACGACGTCCCGTGGTACACCGCCGCCCTCGCCGAAGCGGTCGCCGTCCAGATGGCGGGCCCGCCCCGCCCGCTCGCCGACGTCCTCGCCGCCGCCATCGACGCGGTCAGCGCCCGCCACGCGCCCACCTGCGACCTCGACAACCCCGTCACCCCCGGCGCCACCGCCGCCCTCGTCCGCTCCGGCCCCGACGCCCTCGATTGGCTCGTCCTCGGCGACTGCGCGATCACCTGGACCGACCGGGACGGCAAGTGCCGCACCGAGACCGATGACCGGCTCGCGGCCGTCCCCAGCGCCCCCGCCGTCGACCTCGCCGGGGTCCGGCGCTGGCCCGTCGAGCACGTCGCCCGCTTCCGCAACCGCGACGGCGGCTTCTGGGTCGCCGCCGCCGACCCCCGGGCCGCCGCGAGAGCCCGCACCGGCACCGCCGAGGGGATCGGCGACCTCCTGCTCTGCACCGACGGCCTGACCCGCCTGACCGAGCGCTACGAGTACGCCTGGCCCGACCTCATGGGCCTGGCGGCCCGCGAAGGGACCGGCGGCCTCCTCGACCTCGTGCGCGACTGCGAGGCCCGCGACCCGAACCCCGGCGCCAAGCGCCACGACGACGCCACCGCCGTCCTCCTCCGCTTCGCCGACCACCCGTTTGCATCGTTGTAGAATCGCCACCGACTGAGGAGGTGCCATGGCGGTGACCCTGCGCGACGTCGCGGAGCTCGCGGGCGTGTCGTTCAAGACGGTCTCGAACGTCGTCAACGGCTACCCCCACATCCGGCCCGCGACCCGCGAGAAGGTCGAGCGCGCCATCGCCGAGCTCGGCTACCAGCCGAACCTCAGCGCGAGGAGCCTGCGCTCGGGCCGCACCGACACGATCGCGCTCGCCGTGCCCGAGCTCAACCTGAGCTACTTCGCCGAGCTCGCCAGCTTCGTCATCGCCGCCGCCGAGGAGGCGGGCCTGGTGACGCTCGTGGAGCAGACCGGCGGCGACCGCGACCGCGAGCTGGCGCTCCTCCAGAGCCCCCGCCTCAACCGCACCGACGGCCTCATCCTCTCCCCGCTCGGCCTCGGGGCCGAGGACGCCGCGGCCCTCGCCGGGCCGCTCCCGGTCGTCATGCTCGGCGAGCGCACCTTCGAGTGGCCCTGCGACCACGTGACCATGCAGAACGTGGCCGCCGCCCGCGCCGCCACCGAGTACCTGATCGACTCCGGCCGCCGCCGCATCGCCGTGATCGGCGAGAACGAGGCCGAGGTCATGGGCTCGGCCCGGCTGCGCCTGCGCGGCTACCGCGAAGCGCTGGCGGCCAAGGGCATCGAGTACGACGAGCGCCTGGTGGCCCGCGCGACCCTGTGGCACCGGGCCGACGGCGCGCACGCCATGCACGACCTGCTCGACCGCGGCGTGGAGTTCGACGCGGTCTTCGGCTTCAACGACACCCTGGCCCTGGGCGCCATGCGCGTGCTCCAGGAGGCGGGCCTGCGCATCCCGCAGGACGTGGCGGTCCTCGGCTTCGACGACCTCGACGAGGCCGCGTACGCGATCCCCTCGCTGACCACCGTCGATCCCGGCCGCGAGTGGATCGCCCGCACCGCGGTGGCGACGCTCCTGGCCCGCATCAGCGCCGACGGGGCCGACGCCGCGCCGCAGACGCGCGCCGCCGAGTTCGCGGTCGTGGCGCGCGAGTCCGCCTGATCCGGCCCCGGAATCCGGTTTACAACGTTGTAGAAGCGCCGCCCGGGTTTAGCCTGATCTGGTGTATTCGCAGGTGGCTGCCATGATCACGAAACGGGAACGAATCGCGCCGAGCGGGCGCGTCCCGTTGACATCCGGAGGAGGATGTTCCTACGATCCTGAAGTTACAACGTTGTAGAACGAAGGTCTCCGGCGTTGGACCACGCGCAGACAGCGCAGTCTCGCTTTGAGAGGGAACTCCGAAATGACACGCATGCGAATCCTCGCGGGGGCCGTCGGCGCGGCGCTCGCCATCACCGCCACGGCGGCCTGCTCCGGCGGGGGCGACGACGGCGGGCCCGTCGAGCTGACCTTCTGGCACGGCTACACCGAGGCCGACGGCGACGTCCTCCAGGGCATCGTGGACGACTTCAACGCCGCCCACGACGACGTCGAGATCAAGACCGAACTCAAGACCTGGGCCAGCATCGACGACACCCTCCTGACGGCCCTGTCCGCCGGCGAGGGCCCCGACATCGTCGCCATGCCCGCCGAGCGCCTCCCCGTCTACGCCGACAAGGGCGCGTTCGCCGAGCTCGACGACTTCTACGCCGACGAGTCCAGCAACACCGCGAACCTCAACCCCGGCGCGGTCGAGATGGAGACCGTCGACGGGACCAAGTACGGCGTGCCCACCGGCTTCGTGCCGCTCGCCGTCTACTACAACCAGGCGCTCTTCGACGCCGCCGGCGTCACGGAGTTCCCGCAGACGTGGGACGAGTGGGTCGCGACCTCCAAGCAGCTCACCGTGGACGAGAACGGCGACGGCACCCCCGAGCAGTACGGCGTGGTCCTGCCCGACCACGCCACCGTCGCGAACGGCCTGTGGCCCTCCCTGTTCTACGGCAACGGCGGCGGCATCGCCGAGGACGGCAAGGCCGTCGTCGACTCGCCCGAGAACGCCGAGACCCTCCAGTTCTGGAGCGACGCGATCGTCGCCGACCAGATCTCGCCCACCGGCGTCGACGGCGTCGGCGCCGACGAGCTGTTCAGCGGCGGCAAGGCCGCGATGACCGTCGGCGGCCCCTGGATGGCCTCCATCGCCACCGAGAACAGCATCGACTACGGGATCGCCGCGCTCCCGGCCGGGCCCCAGGCCCAGGCCGCCTCCGCGATCGGCGTCTCCATGGCCGTCACCGTGGACACCTCCAGCGCCGAGCAGGAAGCGGCCGAGGAGTTCTTCTCCTTCTTCCTGAACGACGAGAACTCCGTCGCCTGGTCGCTCGGCTCGGGCTGGCCGCCGCTGCGCACCGACATCCCGGCCGAGGCCGTCGCCGAGAACCCGGTCGTCGCCTCCCTCACCGAGATCGCGGGCACCGGTCAGCCGCTCCTGCCGGGCGTCGTCAACACCACCGACGTGCTCTCGGCGGTGGACGAGCTGACGCAGCAGGCGGTCGCGGGCGGCGACATCGACGCCCTGCTCGCCGAGGCCCAGACCAAGGTCCAGGACGCGCTCGACGAATAGCGGTCCGGCGGAGGCGCCTCACCTCGGCGCCTCCGCCCCCGGTCCGCCGCCGTCCCGCCCTGAGAGGAAGCCATGACCACCGAGAACCCGACCGCCCGCCGGTACCGGCCCCCGGCGCCGCTCGGCGGGCGCCGCCGCGCCACCGGCAGCCCCCTGGGGCGCAACGCCAGAGCCTGGGCGTTCCTGGCGCCCGCGCTCATCATCCTGGCCCTGTTCGTCGTCTGGCCCATGATCTCCGCCCTCCGCCTGTCCTTCATGGACGCCAGCGGGTTCGGCCGCGAGGAGTTCATCGGCCTGGAGAACTACGCCACGGTCTTCACCGACCCCGACGTGCGCGACGCCGTCCTCAACACCCTGCTCTACACCGTGCTCTTCACGCCCACCGCCGTGATCGCCGCCCTCGCGCTGGCGCTGCTGCTCAACAGCCCGCGCATGCCGTTCCGGTCCTTCTTCCGCACGGCCCTGTTCGTGCCGTTCGTGGTCTCCTTCGCCGTCGCCGCGTTCGCCTGGAGCTACCTCATCGACCCGCAGGTCGGCCTCCTCAACTACTGGCTCCAGGGCATGGGCGTCAGGATCGGGAACGTCCTGGAGGACCCCCAGCTCGCCATGCCCGCCGTCGCGCTCGTCGCCGTCTGGAAGCTCTTCGGCTTCTACTTCGTGATCTTCCTGGCCGGGCTCCAGGACATCCCGACCTCGCTCTACGAGGCCGCCCGCATGGACGGCGCCGGGCCCTGGAACCGCTTCCGGAACGTCACGCTCCCCATGCTGTCCAACACGATGCTGTTCGTCCTCGTCTTCGCGATGATCGCCGCGCTCCAGGCGTTCGACCAGATCTACGTCATGACCGGCGGCGGCCCCTACGGCCACACGCAGACCCTCGTCATGGAGATCTACGAGTCCGGCTTCCGCAAGCTCGACCTCGGGTTCGCCTCCGCGCTGTCCTACGTGCTCCTCATCGCGACCCTGCTGCTCAGCCTCGTGCAATTCCTGTTCTTCGGCCGCAAGGAAAAGGACCTGACCTCATGAGCGCCCTCCGCACCCGCCTGCGCGAGACCCGGCCCTCCACCGTCCTCGCCGTCGTCGCGCTCGTCGTCGTCAGCGCGATCGTGCTGCTGCCCATCGCGATCATCGTCCTCACCGCGTTCAAGCCCGCGGCCGAGGTCAACGCCTACCCGCCGAGCCTCCTGCCCGACCAGTGGACCCTCGACAACCTCAGGGAGGTGACCTCCGAGCTGCCGTTCGCGCGGCTGGTCGGCAACAGCTTCCTGTTCGCCGGGGGCGTCACCGCGTTCGCGCTCGTCTTCGACTCGCTCGCCGCCTACGCGCTGGCCCGCATCGACTTCGCCGGGCGCAAGGTCCTCCTCGTCGCGATCATCGCCACCCTCATGATCCCGTTCCAGGCCACCCTGATCCCGCTGTACCAGCTCGTCGCCGACCTCGGCTGGGTCAACACCTACGCCGGGCTCATCGCGCCCCGCGCCGCCGACGCCTTCGGGATCTTCTTCCTGCGCCAGTTCTTCCTCTCCCTGCCCCGCGACATCGACGCCGCCGCCCGCATCGACGGCGCCTCCGAGTTCCGGGTCTTCCGCTCGGTGGTCCTCCCCAACGCCGTCCCCGCCCTGCTCACCTTGGGGCTCTTCACGTTCGTCAACAACTGGAACGACCTGCTGTGGCCGCTGGTGTTCACCACCGACGCGGACATGGGCACCATCACCTCCGGCCTGACGCTCCTCACCGGACCCAGCGGCATCGTCCCCCACGGCGTGATGATGGCCGGATCGCTCATCGCGATCCTGCCGCTGGTCATCGCGTTCCTCCTCATCCAGCGCCGCTTCATCGAGAACATCGCAACGACAGGACTCAAATGACCTCCCACCCATGGCACCGCGACGGCAGGCTCCACTTCGCGGTCGGCGTCGAGGACACCTTCGTGCCGCAGTCGCGGCCCGGCGAGCGCGCGATCGACGAGTACGCGCTCACCGAGCACTACGACAAGTGGCACGGGGACCTCGCGCTCGCCTCCGACGCGGGCGCCGAGCTGGTGCGCTGGGGCGTGCCCTGGCACCGGATCGAGCCCGGTCCGGGCCGGTGGGACTGGAGCTGGCTCGACGCCGTGATGGACCGCTTCGCCCAGCTGCGGCTGCGCCCGGTCGTGGACCTCATGCACTACGGCACGCCGCTGTGGATGGACGGCCAGTTCGCGAACCCCGACTACCCGAAGCGGGTCGCCGAGTACGGGGCCGCGGTCGCCGAACGCTATGCGCACCTCGGCGTCACGGACTACACGCCGGTGAACGAGCCGATGATCCACGCGCTGTTCACGGGGGAGTACGCGTACTGGCCGCCTTACCTCTCGGGCCCCGAGGGCCTGAGCGCCATGGCCGGGCAGCTCGCGCGCGGGTTCGTGCAGACCCAGCGGGCGATCGGCGACGTCCTGGACGACGCCGTGTTCGTCCACGTGGACGCGGGGATGCGCTTCACCGGCGACACCGACGCGCCCGAGCACCGCGAGCACGCCGCGCGCCTCAAAGAGCAGGTGTTCCTCGTGGAGGACCTGGTCACCGGCCGCGTCGGCGACGATCATCCGCTCGCGCCGTTCCTGCGCGGGCACGGCTGGGGCGACGGCGACTTCGCGTGGTTCGCCGAGGCGCCCGTGCGCCCCGACGTCGTGGGCGTCAACTACTACCCGCTGCACTCCACGGAGGTCTTCGAGGCGGGCGTCTTCCACGGCGGCGGCTTCCTCGACCCGCGGCCTGTCCGCGACGACGGCACCGCGGGCCTCGCCGAGCTGCTGCGCGGGGCCGCCGAGCGGTACGGCGCCCCGGTGATGCTCACCGAGACCTGCGTGACCGGCACCGTCGCGGCCCGGCTCGCCTGGCTCGACGAGTCCGTGGCCGCGCTGCACGACCTGCGGGCGTCCGGTGTGGACGTCGTCGGGTACACGTGGTGGCCCCTGTTCGACATGTACGAGTGGACCTACCGCCACTCGCAGGAGCCGCGCGAGGCGCACCGGCTCACCATGGGCCTGTGGGAGCTCCAGGAGCGCGCGGACGGCCTCGCGAGGGTGCGCACGCCCATCGCCGACCGCTTCCGCCACCACGCGGACCGCGCTGCGGCGCAAGCGATCCGATAAAATCCCCGCCGATCGTGCATAGCCCGCCGGAGGGCGGGTAGCCGAACTTCGCAAGGCTTTCACGACGGAGCAGTGCTTTCACGAGGGGACAGGGGTCGCCGGTCCGGCGCCAGGGGGGTCCGGACCGGCGGCCTCCTCGCGTCTCACGCGAGGGCCAGCAGCACCACCGCGACCGCCGCCGCCCCCAGCCCCAGGAGCTGGCCGCGCTGCAACCGCTCCCCGAGCACGCGCCGCGCCAGCAGCACCGTCCCGGCCGGGTACAGCGCCACGATCACCGCGACCACCGCGAGGTCCCCGCTGCGCGAGGCCAGCAGGAACAGCAGGTTCGCGATCGAGTCCAGCGCCCCGGCCGCCACCGACAGCGCGTACGCGGGCCGCTCGTCCCCGAGCCGCCGGCGCAGCAGCCCGGCCGCCGCCAGCGTCAGCGCCGACGCCACCGCCCGGCCCGCGATGAGCGGCGCCACGCCGCTGTCGCCCGGCGCCTGGTGCAGGCACACCAGTTGCAGCGCGATGGCCGCGCCCGCGCCGAACGCGAGCACCAGCGCCTTCCTTGAGGGCCTTGACGACCGCACCCCCGGCCCGGCGCTCACCAGGACCACCGCGCCCAGCGCCAGCGGCAGCCCGACCAGGCCCGCCGCGCCCAGCCGCTCGCCCTGCGCCAGGCCCACCGCCACCGGCAGCAGCGCCGACACCAGCGCCGTCACCGGCGACAAGACGTTCATCGGCCCGATCGCGAGCGTCCGGTACAGCAGCAGGAACGCCCCCGCCGACGCCACGCCCGAAGCCGCGCCCCACCCCAGGCTCGCCGCGGTGAACGACGCCCCGAGCACCGGCCACAGCACCAGCTCCACCACCAGGCTCGCCGGGGCCGCCCACATCACCGTGCGCAGCACGTGCGCCTTCCGCGCGCCCAGCCCCCCGAGGAAGTCGGCGGCGCCGTACGCGAGGGAGCTGCCCAGCGCGAGCACGAGTGCGATCACGTCCACCTCCGGGTACCATCTCACCGCACCACACCGTCCACCGCCCGGCCGGACCCGCCGCGGCCTTCGATGGGAGCATTGGAGAGTGATCATCCTGCCGCGACTCGGCGGCGCCGAGGCCCCGGCCGAGGCGGTCGGCGCCGAGACGGACGAGGCCGCCGCGCCCGACGCCCCCTGGACGACGATCGTGCACAACGACCCCGTCAACCTCATGAGCTACGTGTCGTACGTGTTCCGCAGCTACTTCGGGTACACCGACGCCATGGCGGAGAAGCTCATGCTCGACGTCCACAACAAGGGCCGCGCCGCCGTCTCCAGCGGCAGCCGCGAGGAGATGGAGCGCGACGTCCACGCCATGCACGGCTACGGCCTCTGGGCCACGATGATCCAGGACCGGTGATGGACGGCTTCGAGCAGTTCCCCGGCGGCGCCGCGATCCGCCTCGGCGACCCCGAGGCGGCCATCCTCCGCGGCCTCGCCGACCAGCTCACCGACCTCCTCGACACCCGCGGCGAACCCGTCGAGGACCCCATCGCCGCGATCTTCGCGACCGGCCCGAGCGAGCCCCCCGAGGACCCCGTCCTCGCCCGGCTCCTCCCCGACGCCTACGGCGAGGACAACGCCGAGTTCTCCGCCGAGTTCCGCCGCTTCACCGAGAACGACCTCATCGCCCGCAAGCGCGCCGACGCGCGGGCCCTCGTCGCCGACCTCGACGCGCTCGGCCCCGGCGGCGGCGTCCTCAGCCTCGACGCCGAGGACTCCCGCCACTGGCTCGGCGCCCTCAACGACCTGCGCCTGGCGCTGGCCGTGCGCCTCGGCATCGAGACCGAAGCCGACGCGGACAAGCTGTTCGAGCTGCCCGAGGACGACGACCGCGTGCCCACGGTCATCGTCTACTCCTGGCTCAACCTGCTCCAGGACAGCCTGGTCGAGACGATGACCCCCTGACCCCGAGGAGCCCCGCGTGCCCGCCGCCCCCTGGTTGATCGACGGACCCCGCTCGAAGTGGGTCCTCGTCGCGAGCCCCGACGCCCCGCCCGCCGCGGTCGCGCCCGCCGCCGACCGCCTGGACGCCGCCCTCGCGGGCTTCGCCGAGCCGCCGCCGCGCTGGCTCGACCTCGTGCACGGGCTCGGCCTCCGGTGGCTGCTGGCCTGGGCCGCGATCGGCGCGGTCCTCGCCGGCTCCGTGGTCGAGCCGCTCGTGGGCGGCGTGTTCCTCGGCATCATCGGGGGCGCCTTCTTCGGCGCCGCCGTCGAGGCGGCCGCGGTCCGGTACGCCAGGCGGCGTGCCGAGCGCCGGGCCGGGCGCGGCGCCGACGCGGTGATCGCGTCCCTCGCGCAGACCGTCCGCCCCGCCGGCGGCGGCATCGACTGGGCCGAGGCAGTCGTGGACGCCGAACCGCAGTCCGAGGCCGAGGTGCACGGGCTCATGTGGCGCATGGCCGCCCTCGGCGCCCCGGACACCCCCGACAGCCAGGCGGCCGCCGAGCGGCTCTTCGCGCTCTGGAAGCGCGTGGACCCCGAGGGGGCCGCGGAGCTGGAGCTCGACGACTGAAGCACGCCGTCCCAGATCCCGGACGTGAATTGCGATACTCCTATCGGAGATGTAGGATTCGCAGGCCGCCCGCCTGCCAGTCCCCGATCTTGGAGTGATCCGCCCGATGCGCCGACTCTTCAGCTTCCCGAACCCGGTCAACGAGGTCGCCGCGCGCCTCGTCGCCGCCGGAGTCGTCCTCATGAGCCTCGCCGCCCTGGTCTTCCAGGCCGAATGGCTCGTGGTCGTCATCGCGCTCGGCTTCATCGCCCGCGCCGCCACTGGCCCCACCCTGAGCGTCCTCGGCCAGCTCGTCACCCGCGTCATCGTCCCGCGGCTCCCGGCGGCCCCCAGGCCCGTCCCGGGCCCGCCCAAGCGCTTCGCGCAGGCCATCGGCGTCGCCTTCTCGGCGACCTCGGCGCTCCTGCTCCTCGTCTTCGACGCGGACCTCGCCGGTTGGATCGTCCTGGCCGCGCTCACCGCCGCGGCCACCCTCGAATCCGCCCTCGGCTTCTGCCTGGGCTGCAAGATCTTCGCGCTGCTCACCAGGGCCGGACTCATCCCCGCCTCGGTCTGCGAGGCCTGCAACGACATCACGGCCCGCACGGAGGCGAACCTCCGGCGCAAGGCCGCGGCGGTCTAGCTACCGGCCGATGGTGCTGAACACCTTCGGCCACCAGGCCCCGTCCTCGAACGCCTTCTCGTCCACCGCGCGCAGGGTGAACCGCATGCCCTGGTTGAGGACCGCGCCCGCGTCCGGGGCGCCGCCCGCCTCGACGGCCGCGGCGATCCGGCGCAGGAAC
Organism: Glycomyces mayteni; assembly: GCF_042428885.1. Taxonomy (NCBI): domain Bacteria; kingdom Bacillati; phylum Actinomycetota; class Actinomycetes; order Glycomycetales; family Glycomycetaceae; genus Glycomyces; species Glycomyces mayteni. Next base: position 573,728 of record NZ_JBHMBP010000005.1, on the reverse strand, counting down.
TCCACGAACCACCGGTAGTTCGCGTTCACCCCGCGCACCGCCGGGTTCGCGGCGTCGAACTGGAGCACTTCTGCCGTCCCCGGGTCGAGCACGTACAGCAGGCTCGACCCCGGCCCGACCGCGCCGAGCACGATGAACCGCACGTCGAGGTCGGTGCCGTCGGCGCTCACCTGGATCTGGTCGAACACCTTCAGACCGCCGGGGAGCTCGGCGGAGAACAGGCCCGGGACGCTCTCGGGGACGTCGAGGTCATCGGGGAGCGACGCCGCCGGTATCCCCTTCGCGATCCAGGCCTCCCGCGGGTACTCCATCACGCGCTCACCTCAAGGTCCCTTCGAGCTGCATGAGCGCGATCGACCACCACGACTCCCGGTCGGCCAGCGCCGCCGGGTCGATGCCGTGCAGCGTCGCGCGCAGGGCCTTCGCCCGCGCCGGGCGACCGGCCGCGCCGGAGTCCTCGTCCACGAACCGCGCGAAGTGGTACAGGAACTCGGCCAGGGCCTTGAACGTGGAGTTCACGAGTTCGAGCGTGCCCTCCGCGACCCCCAGGAGCAGGATGCGCCCGGTCGCGGTGTCGAGGCAGAACAGCATGTTGTCCCGGTCGGAGGGGACCCCGCCGACCACCCGGAGCCGCAGTCCCGAGTCGCCGCCGATGTCGATGGCGGCGTACAGCTCGAACCGGCCGGTGAGGTACGCGGTGTACACGGCCGACATCTCCACGGGGAGGAAGTCCACCTCGGGGTAGGCCGCGGCCGGGGCCGCGAACTCCCGCATCCACTGGGCCCGCGGGTAGCGGACGACGTTGTCGGGCTCCCAGGCCCGCAGGTACGCGTCGGCGTCGGTCACTGCCCCTCCTCGATCAGGCCGGACTCGACCAGGTACGCGTACCAGGGGTCGGTCTCCCACCAGGGTTCGCGCTGGCGGTCCACGGGGCCGCGGATCTCCTTGTGACGCGGGCCGATCGCCGCGGTGTCGATGAACTCGGGCACGTCGGCGCAGGTGAGCACCGCGGGGGAGTCCCAGCCGTACTTGAAGTACGAGCCGACGTACACCATGACCTCGCCGGACGCGGCGTCCATGAGGAGGGCGTCCTCGTAGCCGATGTCGCCGATCCGCAGCCACTCGCGCCCGTCGATCGGCTCGCCGCTCGCGTCGACGGGCGTCTGCGGGGCGATCTGGTCCTCGGGCCTGACGTCGACGCCGCCGAAGCTCGCGGCGGCCGTCAGCCGGTAGAAGTCGTCCAGGCCGCCGGGCCACGTCCGGGCCGGCTCGGCGCCCTCGGCGATCTCGACGACGGCGTAGGTCGCGTACGGGGGGTCCTCGCCGGCGTCGTCCCAGCGCCGCTCCAGCTCCTCGACCGCCCCGGTCGAGCGCAGCAGCCCGATCTTGCGGGCCATCGCCTCGCGGTGGTTCATGGTGCGCCTCCTTCAGGGTCCGCGGCTCCGGGTCTCACTCTACGATGTTGATTCTGATCGTCGACCCGTCCGGGATCTGCCGGAGCTGCGAGTTGATCTGCCCGCCCATCCCGTGGTTGGTGACCGAGTCGATGGCCCACATGTTGGCCTGCTCGTCCTTGCCGCCGAGCTGGAGCTCCTGCGCGTGGTCGATCTGCTGCCGGTCGAGCTCCTGGAGCCGCTGGTTGACCTCCGCCTGGTTCTCGGAGGTGTGGAGGATCTCGTACTCCTTGTCGCGCCGCCACTGGTCGACGGTGCTGCCGCGGTCGTCGCCGTCGCCGGTCTTCTTGGTGAGCGAGCCGTCCGTGCCGAGCTGCTGGAGGTGGTTGGCCTTGGAGTCGAAGTCGGCCTGGTCCCAGTCGTCGTGCTTGCGCAGGTTGATGGTCCACGAGCCGTCCTCGTTCTGGGTCGGCGCGTCGAGGTTCTCGGTGTAGCCCGAGGAGTACTCGGGGGTCTGCTTCGGGCGGTCGGCCGAGCCCTTCTTCGGGATCTCCAGGACGGTCCCGTCGTCCATCTTGCGCTTGCGCCGGTGCGGGTGCTGCTCGGGCGCGCCCGGGGTCTTCGGGCGGGCGGCGGTGGCGCGGGTGCGCGTGTCGGCGGCGTCGGAGGCGTGGCCGCGGCCAGCCAGGGGGCTGCGGTGGCGGGTGCCGCCCGCGTCGGAGTCGGCGTCGGCGCCCGAGCGGGGGCGGCTGGTGTCCACGTCCACGTCCACGTTCGTGTGGTGGCGGGTGTGGAGTCCGATGAGCCCGAACAGGACCGGGAGGAGGAGTGCTTGGCGGAGGAGTCGGCGCATGGGGTTCACCCGAAGAGGAGGTCGCGGAGGGCGGTGATGGAGTCGATGAGGCCGGTGATCCAGCCGAAGATCTTGCCGACCCACTCGGTGATGCGCATGACGGCCTTGGGGATGACCCAGGCGGCGCCGATGCCGACGGTGAAGGCGACCTCGGCGGCCCACGCGATGAGGGACCCGATGCACTCGGCGACGAAGTCCCGCACGAACTCGCGGACCATCGTGACGAGCTGTCCCGCGCCGCGGGTGGCGGTGCCGAGGGAGAGCGCGGTGCCGCCGACGCAGGCGACCACGTCGGCGTTGGCGTCGCCCATGGCGTGGTAGGCGGTGGAGGCCTCGCCGGTCCAGGTGGTGAGGTCGGCCTTGACGGAGGCGGCGAGCTGCTCGGACATCTCGAAGCACGCGGTGGCGACGTTGTCCCAGGTCATCGCGTGGGCTTCGACGAGGGTGGGGTTGCCCGCGAGCATGTCGAGGGCCTCTTGGAGGGGCTCGACGTGCTCGATGAGCCAGCCGACGCCCGCGGCGGCGAGGGTGCCGATGGGGTCGATGACGGCGCCGACGGTCTCCAGGGCCACGCCGAGACCGGCGACGGAGGCGTCGATCCAGGACCCGGAGTCGATGGCCATGGCCAGGCCCGCATAGGACTCGACCATGCCCGCGCCCGCGAAGGCCGCGCCCGGCTGGGCCGGCACATCGCTTTCGGTCGCAACGAGATCGCTCACGGACTCGTCTCCTAGAGCTCGTTCTGGATGGTGCGGTAGTCCTCGGCCGTGGCCTCGTCGACCGACTCGTAGTCGTCGGCGGTGGCGCGCACGGCCTGGGCGAGGAGGTCGAGGTTCTCCTCGGCCATCGAGGTCAGCTCCTTCTGCTCGTCCTGGCGCCCGGCGAGGATCGGGGGCAGGAACTGGCAGATGATGCCGTACGCCTCGTTGTCCTGGGCGATGGTGTCGATCGCGGAGAGCACGTCGGCGAACCGCGCGCGCACGGCGTCGATGTTGGCCGCGTGGGCGCGGAGGTCGTCGGGGACGACGTCGAAGCGGTCGCTCACGGCTGCTCGTCCTCCTCCGGCTCGGGGAAGCGCATCTTGATGGAGTCGACCAGGGCGCGGGCGGTGGGGGAGGACGCGGAGAGGCGCTCGTTCACCGCGGCCTTGGCGGCTTCGAGGAGGTTCCGGCCCGCGGTCTGGTACGCCTCCATGAACTGGCGTTCGGCGTGGCGCAGCTGCATCCGCTGCATCTCGGGGGCGAACTGGACGCCGACGACGGCCCCGGAGGAGTTGAGCTTGACGGCCACGGCCCCGTTGCGGTCCATGCCGATCGCGGTGAGCTCCTGGACCGCCTCGGAGGCCGCGACGGCGTCGGCGGCCATCTTGTCGGCCTTCTCTTTCCAATTCGCGAGCGCGGCGCGCGCGTCGTCGGGGCTGGCGATGTTCGCATAGGGGTTATCCATGCTGCTCCGTTCCGTTGCGATGCCGACGGTTACTCACGGCCCGGCGGTGGCTACAACCCCTGAATATAGATCTTGTTCACCTTCTGTAGGGAGCCGGTTTGCGGCGCAGCGACATACGAGTGTGGTAGTGGGGCCGGTGGGGCTGGATTTGCGTCGGCCTTGGCATGAAATGGGGATAAAGCGAGGTGCCCGCTACCCGGGGAGGTGCCGCGCCACGATCTCCTTGGCGGCCTTGACGGGCACCGCGCCGTACGCGAGGCCGCGGTCGGGCCCGAGGCGGGTGGCGCAGAAGGCGTCGGCGACCTCGGCGGGGGCGTGGCGCACGAGCAGGGACGCCTGGAGAGCGAGCCCGAGGTCCTCGGTGAGGCGGCGCGCGCCGGTCTGGTCCACCCCGGACATGAGGGTCCGCTTGACGCCGTCGAGGTGGGCGGCGAGGCGGGCGTCCTCGGCCGCGGCGGGCTCGACCTCGGCGAGGAACGCCTCCGTGGACTGCGGCGAGGTGCCCAGGGCGCGGAGCACGTCGAGGCAGATGACGTTGCCTGAGCCCTCCCAGATCGACAGGAGCGGCTGCTCGCGGTAGCGGCGCGCGAGCGGGGCCTCCTCGATGTACCCGTTGCCGCCCAGGCATTCCAGGGCCTCGGCGGCGTGGCCGGGGCCGCGTTTGCAGACCCAGTACTTGGCGACGGCGGTGGCGAGGCGGCGGAACGCGGCGTCGCCAGGGGCGTCGTAGGCGCTCGCGAGGCGCATCATGACCGCGGTGGCGGCCTCGGACTCGACGCACAGGTCGGCGAGGACCTGCGTCATGAGCGGCTGGTCCACCAGTTTCGCGCCGAACGCGCTGCGGTGCGCGGCGTGCCAGGTCGCCTCGGCGACGGACTGGCGCATCCCGGCGGCGGTGGCGATGACGCAGTCGAGGCGGGTGTGGTTGACCATCTCGATGATGACCGAGACGCCGCGGCCCTCGTCGCCGACGCGGTGCGCGAGGGCGTCGTGGAGCTCGATCTCGGCGGAGGCGTTGGAGCGGTTTCCGAGCTTGTCCTTCAAGCGCTGCAACCGGATCGCATTGCGGGTGCCGTCGGGGAGGACGCGGGGGAGCAGGAAGCAGGTGAGCCCGCCGGGCGCCTGGGCCAGGACCAGGAACGCGTCGTTCATCGGCGCCGAGCAGAACCACTTGTGGCCCCGCAGCGCGTACATGCCGTCGGCGGTGGGCGTGGCCGCGGTGGTGTTGGCGCGCACGTCGGAGCCGCCCTGCTTCTCGGTCATCGCCATGCCCAGGAGCACGCCCGCCTTGCCGGCGGCGGGCCGCAGCCCGAAATCGTAAGTGCGGGAGGTGATCCGCGGCTCCCACTCGGCGGCGAGCGCGGGCTCGGCGCGCAGGGCCGGGACGGCCGCATAGGTCATCGAGATCGGGCAGCAGTGCCCCGGCTCGGTCTGCGCGAGGAGCGAGAGGGTCACGGCGCGGGCGGCGTGCGCGCCCGGTCGCGGCTCGGCCCACGGCATCGCGTGCGCGCCGTGCTCGACGGCCAGGCCCATGAAGCGGTGCCAGGAGGGGTGGAAGTCGACCTCGTCGACGCGGTTGCCGTACCGGTCGTGGGTGCGCAGCACCGGCGGGTACCGGTGGGCCTCCTCGGCCCAGCGGGCGGCGTCGGGTCCGGCGAGGACTTCCCCGAGCGCCCGCGCGTCGTCTGCGATCCACTCGGCGCCCGTCCGCGCGGCGGCCTCCACGAGGGGCCGGTTGCCGTCGAAGAGGTTGCGGCCCAGGAGGGGCGGGGGCTGGTTGACGACGGTGTGGGTCTCGGTCATGGCGCGCTCCCGGGCTCGGCGGTTCCCACATGGTAGTACGGCGGCCGGGCCGCGGGCCCGGCCGCCGCGTCTCGACCGTCTAGTAAGGACCGACCGGGGTCCGCCGCGCCGAGAGCGCGGAGGTCTCCGGGAAGTCCAGGTTCGGGCAGCTCAGGCCCGCTTCGGGGACGGTCCGGTCGACGAAGTAGGCGTTCACCGCGTCGTCCACGCACGGGGAGAACCCGCCGTAGACGGTGTGGAAGTAGCCCTCGTAGGTGATGAGGTGGCCGTCGGCCTGGTCGGCCGCGGCCAGCGTCCACGGGTAGACCGTGGCCGGGTCGTGCTCGTTGCCGATGAAGACGATCGGCGGCGCGGAGCGGGGGACGTCGAGCTCCTCGCGCTCGTTGGTGTAGTCGATGTCGGAGCCGATGCAGGTGAGCGCGTGCTGGTCGTACGACGACCACTCCACATTGGGCGAGTCTTCGGCGAGGCGGTCCACGAGGGACGCGAACTCGTCGTAGTCCTCGATGTCCCAGCCCCAGTCCTGGCACCACGCGGGGTAGTACAGGTACTCGAACAGCTCGGGCTCCTCCTGGAGCAGCCCGGCGCCGCCCTCGTCGGGCGGGAAGACCACGCCGTCGCGCATGGCCTCGTACTGGATCGCCAGGGCCGGCCAGCCCTGCGGGTAGTTGGCGGTGAAGGTGTAGTTCTCCGAGAGCGTGATGAAGTCGAGCGGCTCGCCCAGGTACGGGTCGATCAGCTCCCCGGCCCGCGCCTGCTCCTTGATGCCCGCGTAGACCGACTCGACGTCCTCGCCGTGGAGCGCGCACTCAGGAGCGGACTCGCACCATGCGGTGAACTCGTTGAAGTTCTGCTCCACGGCCGCGGTCTCGGTCCGCATGAAGTCCCATGTGGTCTCCAGGCTGTGGTCCATGTTGCCGTCCAGGACCATCGTGCGGATGTTCCGCGGGTACCGCTCGGCGTACTGCTGGCCCATGAGGGTCCCGTACGAGTACCCGAGGAAGTTGAGCTTGCCCTCGCCGAGCGCGCGGCGGATGCGCTCCATGTCCTGGACGGTCTCCAGGTTCGAGACGTGGTCGAACAGGCGGCCGGTGTGCTCGCGGCAGTCCTCGGTGAGCGCGGCGTTCGCGTCCTCGCGGGCCTCCCACGACTCCTGGTCGGTGGGGAACGGCGCGCCGACCGCGGCGAGGAGCGCGTCCTCGCTGCACAGCACCTGCGTGCTGGTGTTGACGCCGCGCGGGTCGAAGCCGACGATGTCGAACTTCTCGGCGGCCTCGCCGGTGAGCGGGCTGCCGTTCATGACCGAGCCGGCGCCGGAACCGCCGGGCCCGCCCGGGTCCATGAGGACGGTCCCGATCTTCTCGTCGGGGTTCAGGGCCTCGCGCTTGGCCAGGCCGATCTCGATCGTGCCGCGCCAGGGCCGGTCGTAGTCGAGCGGGACCTTGATGGTCGCGCACTCGACGGCCTCGGCGGGGTCGACGTCGGGGCAGGGCCCCCAGTCGATGCCGCCGCGGTTCGCGCTCGCGGCGAGCGGTGCGGCGGCGAGGAGGGTCAGGGTGAGGGCGGCGGCCGACGCGGCCGCCGCCAGGGTGCGGGTGAGTGGTCTCAAGCCGGAAGTCCTTCCAGTCGAAGGGATCCGAGAGCGGTGATCGCTCGGTTCCCCTCAGGATTGTAAAGAACGCACCGAATTGTCGCAGCCCGCGGGCGATGCCCTTTTAGTCCGTTGAAACCCTTGCGCCCCAATGGTCACGGGAGCAGCAGGCGCTCCAGATGGGACTTCAGCTCCGCGTCCACGTCCACCGACGCCGGGTCGTACAGCCACTGCACCTGGAGCCCGTCCCACAATGCCGTGAACCAGGCGGCCTCGCGGCGCGGGTCGCGGTCGGCCCCGATCTGGCCGCTGGCCTGGAGCATCGCGAAGACCGACGCGAAGTGCGCGGTCACCCAGGCGAAGCGCCGCTTGAAGTACCCGTGGGCCGGGTGCGCGAGCGCGGTCGCCTCGCCCGACAGGACCGTGTACAGCTCGACCAGGCCCGGCCGGGCGCTGTCGCCGCGCGCGCCCGCCACGACCTCCCGCAGGAACGCCCTGGGCGCCAAGGGCTCCCGGATACGGTCGTTGACGCGCTCGTCGCGGCGGGTGAGCACCGCGGTCAGCAGCGCGTCCTTCGACCCGAAGTGGTGCAGCAGCGTCGACTTGGAGGACCCGACCCGGGAGGCGATGTCGCTCAGGGAGGTCGAGGAGAACCCGCGCTCGGCGAACAGCTCGGTGGCCGAGTCGAGGATCTTCGCGCGCCGCTCGCGCCCGGGCGCGTACCCCGACTCCTCGGCGACCGGCCCGTCCTGGACGGCCACGACCATGCCCGCCTCGGCGGCCGGGGCCGGGGCCGCGAGGTCGCCGCCGGGGCCCTGCGGCCGCGCGTAGTACGCGTCGAGCTCGGACGGCACGTCGAGGCCGTCGAGGTACAGCGACATGATCTGGAGCCCGTCCCACACGGCGATGAGCGCCGAGTCCACGGCGTGCTCGCCGTGGCTGAGGGAACGGAGCTGCTCGTACCGCCGCCGCATGTGCTCGTGCGCGGGATGCCCGGCCGAGGCCGCGTCCCCGGTGAGGGCCGCGAACAGCTCCACGTACCCGGTCACCTCGGCGTTGCGCCGCGCCAGCGCCGGGACGGCGACCCACGGCGGCAGGTCGGCGTGCGCGTCGTACCAGTCCTGGTTGGCGTCCTCCCAGCGCGTCAGGAGTGCCAGGAGGAGTTCGTCCTTGGAGGCGAAGTAGCGCAGGAGCGAGGCGTGCGAGATCCCGGCCTTGGCGGCGATGCCGCGCAGCGAGACGCCGCTGAAGCCCTCGGCGGCGAACAGGTCGCGGGCCGCGTCGAGCAGCTCCTCCCGGCGGGCGAGGCCGGGGGCGTAGCGGCGCACTTCGGGCACGCGGGCTCCTTGCGGGCGGTACTGCATCGAAGCGGCACGGATGCGCCGCGCCGCCAAGCCTATACGCCCTCGCGGAAATTCCGAGGCCAAAAAGCTAACCAGTCGGTCAGGTTTCGAGCTACAGTCCTGTCAGCGGGGGCGACGGAGCCCCCTCTGAAGAAAGGTCCCCCGATGACGACGACGTCACCTACGGCCGAAGCGCCCCTCGCTCCCGCCCGTGAACCGCGCTCGTACCCCTTCGCGCTCGCCGGAGCCAACTTCGGCCTCTACGTGGCGCTGCTGACCCCGGTCATGGTCTCCATGGCGTTCAAGGTCCAGCACCTCACCGCCACCCCGGAGGAGGCCGCCTCCTCCCTCGGCCTGGTCCTCGGCGTCGGCGCGTTCTTCGCCCTCGTCGCCAACCCCCTCGTCGGCCGCCTGTCCGACCGCACCACCTCCCGCTTCGGCATGCGCCGCCCCTGGATCGTCGGCGGCGTCCTCACCGGCTTCCTCGCCCTCGCCCTCATCGGCGCCGCCCAGTCCGTGTGGCTCGTGCTCCTCGGCTGGTGCGTCGCCCAGGCCGCCCTGAACGCCGTCATGGCCGCCGCCAACGCCACCCTCCCCGACCAGGTCCCCGCCGAACGCCGCGGCAAGACCTCCGGCATCGTCGGCATCACCACCCCGCTGGGCATCCTCGGCGGCTCGTTCCTGGTCAACTTCATCGACGGCGACTTCGCCCGCTTCACCGTCCCCGCCGCCCTCGCCGTCGTCCTCTGCACGCTCTTCGCGCTGACCCTCAAGGACCGCGTCCTCGAAGAGAAGCCCGCCCAGCGCCTCACCCTCGGCCGGTTCCTCGGCTCCTTCGTGTTCAACCCGGTCAAGCACCCCGACTTCGGGTGGACCTGGCTCACCAAGTTCCTCGTCATGTTCGGGTACGCGGGCATCGCCGCCTACCTGCCGTACTACCTCACCGAGGGCTTCGGCCTGAGCGAGAAGGAGGCCGTCTCCACGATCCTGCTCGCCAACCTCGCCTCGATGGTCATGATGGCCCTGTCCAGCCCCATCGGCGGGATCGTCTCCGACCGCCTCGGCAAGCGCCGCGCCCCCGTCGCCTTCGCGGGCGCCGTCATGGCGATCGGCCTCGCCATCCTCGCGTTCGCCCCCAGCGTGGGCGTCGTGATCCTCGCCCAAGGCGTCATCGGCCTCGGCGCGGGCGCGTTCTTCTCCGTGGACCTCGCCCTCGCCACCCAGGTCCTGCCGAACCCCGACGACACCGCGAAGGACCTCGGCGTCCTCAACATCGCCAACGCCCTGCCGCAGTCGATCGCCCCGGCCATCGCCCCCGCGATCCTCGCCGTCGGCGGCGCGACCCCCCTCGGCGGCTACCCGTTCTGGTACCTGTTCGGCGCGGTCGTCGCGCTGGCGGGCGCCGTCCTGGTCTACCGCATCAAAGCCGTGAAGTAGGAAGGGAAACCGCAATGTCCGATCTAGACACCCGCTACAAGGACGCCGCACTGCCCGTGGCAGACCGCGTCGAGATCCTTCTCTCCCAGATGACCCTGGAGGAGAAGGCCGGGCTGTTCTTCCACACGATGATCGTCCCGAGCACGGACGGCGAGCTCGCCGGCCCCGACCCGATGTTCGGCGGCCCCTCCAACGAGGAGTACGTGAACGGGCTCCTGATGAGCCACTTCAACCTCCTCGGCGGCATGCCCTCGGCCCGCCTGGGGGCGCGCTGGCACAACCGCCTCCAGGAGGCGGCCCTGCGGACCCGCCTGGGCATCCCGGTCACGGTCTCCACCGACCCGCGGCACGCCTTCAGCGACAACCCCCTGGCCGCCCTGGCCTCCGGCGCGTTCTCGCAGTGGCCCGACATGCTCGGCTTCGGCGCCCTCGGCGACGAGGGCCTGGTGGAGCGGTTCGGCGACATCGCCCGCCGCGAGTACACCGCCGTGGGCATCCGCGTCGCCCTGCACCCGCAGATCGACATCAGTACGGACTCGCGCTGGGCCCGCCAGCTCAACACCTTCGGCGAGGACCCGGCCACCGTCTCGCGCCTCGGCGCGGCCTACATCCGCGGCTTCCAGGGCCCCGAGCTCGGCCCGGAGTCCGTGGCCGCCATGGCGAAGCACTTCCCCGGCGGCGGCCCCCAGAAGGACGGCGAGGACCCGCACTTCCAGTACGGGCGCGAGCAGGTCTACCCCGGCGGGAGGTTCGAGCAGCACCTGGAGCCCTTCGCGGCCGCGTTCGCGGCGAACGTCTCGCAGATCATGCCGTACTACGGGATGCCCGTGGGCACCGAGTACGAGGAGGTCGGCTTCGGCTTCAACAAGTCCGTCATCACCGGGCTCCTGCGCGAGCGGTACCGCTTCGACGGGATCGTCTGCACCGACTGGGGCCTGATCTCCGACTCCGAGATCATGGGCCAGCCGTTCCCGGCCCGCGCCTGGGGCGTCGAGCACCTCACCCCGCGCGAGCGGATGGTCAAGATCCTCGACGCGGGCGCCGACCAGTTCGGCGGCGAGGCGATCCCGGACCTCCTGGTGGACATCGTCAAAGCCGGTGAAGTGAGCGAGGAGCGCCTCGACGCCTCCGCGCGCCGCCTCCTGCGCGAGAAGTTCGTCCTCGGCCTGTTCGACCACCCGTTCGTGGACGAGGACGCCGCCGAGCGCACCGTCGGCTCGCCCGAGTTCCTCGCCGCCGGTGAGGCCGCTCAGCGCGCCTCCGTCACGCTGCTGACCAACGACGGGACGCTGCCGCTGCGCAAGGGCCTCAAGCTGTACGTCGAGGGCATCGACGCCGAGACGGCCGCCGCGTACGGCACCGTCGTGCCCACCCCCGAGGAGGCGGACGCGGCCGTCATCCGGCTCCAGGCGCCCTTCGAGGAGCGCGGCACGGTGTTCGAGAACTTCTTCCACGCCGGGTCGCTCGACTTCCCGGACGAGACGCTCGCGCACCTCGCGAAGGTCGCCGCCGCCGTCCCCACCGCGGTCGACGTGTTCCTCGACCGCCCCGCGGTCCTCGGCCCGGTGGCCGACACCGCCGCCGCGCTCACCGCCACCTACGGCACCAGCTCCGCGGCCCTCCTCGACGTCCTCACCGGGAAGGACCAGCCGCGCGGGAGGCTCCCGTTCGACGTGCCCTCCTCGACCGAGGCCGTCGCCGCCAGCCGTCCCGACGTGCCCTTCGACACGGAGGACCCGCGCTTCCGGTTCGGGCACGGCCTGTCCTACTAGTCGAGTTCGCGGCGTGCGGGAACCGTGTGCTACGGTTCCCGCATGTCCGCCGTCCGCTGGTATCAGCGCTTTACGCAGGCTCCGGGTGGAGCCCGCGGTCACTTGCGCTGACCACACGGACACCCGGAGCCACGCGGCAGAGACATCCGTCTCTGCCGTTCGTCGTTGAGGCGGGCCTGGCACCGGGCAGCTCTGAGTGGATTCCCACCCGCCTCTGCACACCAGAGGAGACTCCCGCTCGATGAGCACGCCAGCCAACGCCCCGCAGACCAGCGACCTCCGCGTGCGCGGCTTCCAGCCGCTCGTCGCCCCGGCCGTCCTCCGCGGCGAACTGCCGCTGGGACCCGACCGCGCCGCCCTCGTCGCGCACAGCCGCGCCGCCGTCAACGACGTCCTCACCGGCGACGACGACCGGCTCCTCCTCGTCGTCGGCCCCTGCTCCGTGCACGATCCGGCCGCCGCCCAGGACTACGCCCGCCGCCTCGCCGCCGCCGCGGCCCCGCTCGCGGACGACCTCCTCGTCGTCATGCGCGTCTACTTCGAGAAGCCCCGCACCACCGTCGGCTGGAAGGGCCTCATCAACGACCCGCACCTGAACGGCACCCACGACATCGAGACCGGCCTGCGCCTGGCCCGCCGCGTGCTCCTCGACGTGCTCGACACCGGCCTGCCCGTCGGCTGCGAGTTCCTGGAGCCGCTGAGCCCGCAGCACATCGCCGACGCCGTCTCGTGGGGCGCGATCGGCGCGCGCACCACGGAGTCGCAGGTCCACCGCCAGCTCGCCTCCGGCCTGTCGATGCCCATCGGCTTCAAGAACTCCACTGACGGCGACCTCGGCGGCGCGATCGACGGCTGCCGCTCGGCCGCGGGGGAGCACACGTTCTTCGGCGTGGACGAGGACGGCCGCGCCTCCATCGTCTCCACCAGCGGCAACCCCGACTGCCACATCATCCTGCGCGGCGGGCGCGGCGGCCCCAACTACGGGCCCGAGGACGTGCGCGACGCGCTGGCGCTCCTCGCCAAGCACGGCATGGCCGAGCACCTCGTGGTCGACGCCAGCCACGCCAACTCCGGGAAGGACCACGTGCGCCAGGCCGAGGTCGTGCGCGAGCTCGCCGACCGGATCGCCCACGGCGAGCGCGGCATCGCGGGCGTCATGATCGAGTCGTTCATCGAGCCGGGCCGCCAGGAGCCCGGCCCGCTCGACACGCTCGTGTACGGCCGGTCGGTCACCGACGCCTGCGTCGGCTGGGACGAGACCGAGCGCCTCCTCGGCGAGCTCGCGGCCGCGGTCCGCGCCCGCCGCGCGTAGCGGAACACAGAACGGCGCGCCCGGAGACCGGGCGCGCCGTTTCGCGTCTCAGCGGGGGCCGTAGCCCGGCGGGGGCTGCTGCGGCCACTGGCCCTGCTGCTGGGGCGGGTACCCCGGCTGCGGGTACTGCTGCTGCTGCGGGTACGCGCCGGGCGGCGGGTACTGGCCCGGCTGCGGCTGCTGCGGGTAGCCGGGCTGCGGGGCGTACTGGCCGGGGTGGGCCTGGTGCATCACCGGGGCGGGATTCTTGCGGCCGCGGGCGATCTGGGCGACGGTGAAGATGCCGAAGCCCAGCATGCCGGCGCCGACGACGAAGAGGACGACGCCGGTGCCCTTGTTGTCGCTGCGCTGCTCGTCCAGGGTGCGGTCGGTGGAGCTGCCGTCGTCGTACGTGGTGCAGATGTCGCCTTCGGCCATCGTCTGGCCGCCGCAGTCCACGTCGTCCGAGGTGGTCATGGTGAAACCGCCGTAGAACATGAACGGGGCCATGATGAGCGCGATGATGCCGTAGAACTTGGTCCTGCCGGACACGGGTTCTCCTCGCAGGGGTCGGGGGCGGAAATGACGAAGGCGACCGTACACCTCCGCCGCCATGATTCTAGTACTAGAATAGGCGCATGGACGCCCTCACCGACGCCGAGCTGACGATCCTCGGCCTGCTCGTGGAGCACCCGCGCCACGGCTACGAACTGGAGCACGTGATCGAGGAGCGCGGCGTGCGCAACTGGACCGCGCTCGGGTTCTCCTCCATCTACTACGTGCTCGACCGGCTCGCCAAGCGCGGCCTCATCGAGGCGGTCGGCCCGCGCGCCGCCGCGAAGTCGCGGGTCCCCTTCCAGGCCACCGACACCGGACGCGAGCAGTGCGCCGCCGCCACCCGGGAGGCCCTCGCTGCGCCCTCGCCGGTGCGCGCCCGCGTGCTCGTGGCGATGGCGAACAGCCCCGCGCTGCCCGACGCGGAGGTGGCCGCGGGGCTGGCCGAGCGCCGCACCGCGCTCGCCGAGCGCCTCGCCGAACTGCGCGCGATCCGCGCTGCCCAAGAACCCCTCCCCGCCGCGGCCCGCGGGATCTTCGACTACAGCGAGGCGATGCTCACCGCCGAGATCGCCTGGGCCGACACCACGCTGACGACCTACGAGCAGGAGACCGCCATGGACAAGTACGACGTCAAGAAGGCCCGCAAGGACCTCTACGCCCCCTCGGCGAAGGACTTCGCCCTCGTCGAGGTCCCCGAACTGCGCTACCTCGCAGTGGACGGCCACGGCGACCCGAACGCGGGCGCCGCCTACGGCGACGCCGTCGAAGCCCTCTACAGCACCGCGTACGCCCTGAAGTTCGCGAGCAAAGCGGACGGCCGCGACTTCACCGTGGGCCCGCTCGAAGGGCTCTGGCGCTCAGCGGACCTCGCGGCGTTCGTGGAGCGCCGCAAGAAGGACTGGGACTGGACCATGATCATCAGCCTCCCCGAGTGGATCACCGACGACCAGGTCCGAGCAGCGGTCGCCAAGGCCGCCGAGAAGAAGGACAACCCGGCCCTGGAGAAGCTCCGCGTCCTCACCCTGAACGAGGGCCCCAGCGTCCAGATCCTCCACCACGGCTCCTACGACGACGAGGGGCCGACGCTCGACCGCCTCCACAACGCCTACATGCCCGAGCACGGCCTCACCTTCAACGGCGACCACCACGAGGTCTACCTCAGCGACCCCCGCCGCACCGAGCCCGCCAAGCTGAAAACCGTGCTGCGCCAACCGGTCAGGCCGGTCTAGGTCTCCTCGGTCCGGTACACGCGGAAGCCCCGGGACTCGTAGTTGCGCAGCGCCACAGGCGAGTCGTCCGTGCAGGTGTGGCCCCACACCCGCGCGGGCGCGGCCAGGGACGGCCACCGCTCGTGGAGCGTCCAGGCCCGCGCGATGCCCTCGCTCAAGAGGTGCCCGCCGAAGCCCTGCCCGATGAACCCCGGCAGCAGCCCGAAGTACGCGAGCTCGACCTCACCGGCGTTGGAGCCGTCGAGCTCCGCGAACCCGATCGGGGTGCCGCGCACGTACCCCACCCAGGTCTCGACACCCGGCCGCTCCAGGTAGGCGCGCCATTCGTCCCCGGACCAGACGCGGCGGTCCGTCCAGTTCCAGTCCGCGCCGACCGCGGTGTACAGGAAAGCGCTGTACTCGACGCTCGGGATCTCGGCCCGCACCACGGACACGGCCTCGGCCGGGGCCTTCGCGGCGTGCAGGTCCGCGCGGTCGCGCATCTCGAAGTACCAGGTGGTCAATGTCATGCGGTCCCTTTCTCGCGGTCGCCGGATGATCGCACATGCGAGGATCGGGAACCGTGACCGCCCTACCGCACGACGCCCTCGCCTGGACCGCGCTCGCGGCCGGCGCCCTCCTCGTCGGCTTCGCGAAGGCCGGGATCAGCGGCAGCTCCTCGATCGCCATCGTGCTGTTCGCGGCGGTCATGCCCGCGAAGGAGTCGACCGGCGCGCTCCTGACCGTGCTCATCCTCGGTGACCTGTTCGCCATCCGCTACTACTCCCGCCACGTCGAGTGGCGGATGCTCGCCCGCCTCGCGCCCTGGGCGGTCGCGGGCGTCGTCGGCGGCGCGTTCATCCTCAATTACACGGACGACGCCGCGGTGCGCCCGCTCATCGGCTGGATCCTGCTCGCGCTGCTCGTGCTCCAGCTCGTGATGAAGTCCGCGCGCAAGGACAAGGACGCCACCCCCGACCTGCCGCCGCTCCTGCGCCACGGCGCGGCGGGCCTCACCGGCACCGCCGCGGGCGCGGCCACGATGCTCGCCAACGCCGCCGGGCCGGTCATGGTCCTGTACCTGTTCCTCGCCGGGTTCTCGAAGCTCCAGTTCCTCGGCACGATGGCCTGGTTCTTCCTGGCGATCAACCTGTTCAAGGTCCCGATCAGCGTGGGCCTGGGCCTCATCGACTGGGGCACGCTCGCCCTCACCGCCTGCCTCCTTCCGGCCGTCGCCGTCGGCGCGCTGGCGGGCCGCGCGGTCGTCAAACGGGTCGAGCAGCGCCAGTTCGAGATCGCGACGCTCGCGATGACCGCGGTCGGCGCGGCGCTCCTCATCCTCTAGCGAGCTTCTTCGCGTAGGCCACGTCGTGCTCGCGCGTGTCCGTCTCGGTGACGAGGGGGACGTGCTTGAGCAGCGGCGTGCGGGCGGCGGTGCGCAGGCCCTTGTCGCCGAGGACGCCCTGGCCGAGGGTCTGGTGGCGGTCGCGGCGGGAGCCGCGGGCGTCCTTGGAGTCGTTGTAGTGGACGAGGCCGATGCGGTCGGGGCCGATGTCGTCGGTGAGGGTGCGCAGGGACGCGGCGAGGGCCTTGGCGTCGGCGAGGGGTTCGCCCGCGGCGTGGAGGTGGCAGGTGTCCAGGCACAGGCCGACCTCGGGGATGCCAACGGCGTCAAGGTACTCGGCGGTGGACTCGAACGTGGAGGCCATCGAGTTGGCGGCGCCCGCGGTGGGCTCGACGAGGAGCCGCACCGAGTCGGGGGCGCCGTCGAGCACGGCCCCGTACGCGCCCGCGAGGCGGCGCAGGGCCGCATCGCGGTCGCCGTTCTTGGAGGACCCGGCGTGGACGACCACGCCGAGCGCCCCGAGCTTCGCGGAAGCGGCCAGCGCGGCGCGCAGGTGCTCCACGGACTTGTCGAGGGCGTCCTCGTCGGGGGACGCCAGGTTGATCAGGTACGAGGCGTGGACGTAGACGGGCAGGCCCCGGTCGGCGCACTCGCTTCGGAACTTCTCGGCCGCCGCGGCGTCCACCTTCGGGAGGGCCCACCCGCGCGGGGAGCCGATGAAGATCTGGACGACCTCCGCGCCGATCGCGTCGGCCTCGGCCAGGCCCTTCTTGACCAGGCCCCCGCCCACCGGCACGTGCGCTCCGATCGGCCGCTGCTTCGCCACCACCGCTGTCCCCCTTCGTCGCCCGTATTGTCCCGCATCGGGGACGCGGGCGGCGCCGATCCCCGGTCAGCGCCAGACGACGCGGAGGTTGTCGCGGTGGCCGAGGCGTTCGAGGTGGACGGCGAGGGCGTCGCGGAGGTTGGAGAGGGACGCGCCGTCGTCGGCGGTCACGAGGAGGGAGAGGGACTCGGGGCCGAAGTTGAGGAGGCCCTCGCCGATGCCGAAGTGGAGCCGGTAGCCGCCGGGCAGTGGCTCGACGGGGACCTTGCGGCCCAGGTGCTCCGCGAGCAGGTCGGCGTAGCTTGCCGATCTGTGGGTCGCGACCTGGGCCGTGGAGACCAGCAGGCCGCCCTGGTCGTCGCGGATGGTGGTCGTCTCGATCATGCGTTCCCCTCCGAGAACTGCGCTCCGTTGCCCTGTCCCGTCACCGTTCGGGTACTCCCGCAGGTTAATCACCGCGGGGCCTATTTGTCAATGACGACAACAAATCCAGGGAGGGACAGGTTGACACGAGTGTTATCGATAAATATATTGGTATCAATGTGACCGTGCACATACTCCAGATAGGAGCACTCTATGCCGTCCTCACCTCTGAGTCGACGCCGCCTCTTCCAAGCCGCCGGCGCAGCCGCCGTCGCGACCGCCGTGGCCGCCCCCGGCACCGCCCACGCCGCCGTCGCCCCCGTGCGCACCGACATCGGGAACCTCGTGCAGCCCTTCGCACTCGGCCGCGTCAGACTCGACGCCGGGCGCTGGCTCGACAACCAGAACCGCACCCTCTCATACCTGCGCGACGTCGACACGGGCCGCCTCCTCTACAACTTCCGCGCCAACCACGGCCTCTCCACCGGCGGCGCCGCCGCCAACGGCGGCTGGGACGCCCCCACCTTCCCCTTCCGCACCCACATGCAGGGCCACTTCCTCACCGCCTGGGCCCAGGCCTGGGCCGTCCTCGGCGACACCGCGAGCCGCGACCGCGCCAACACGATGGTTGCCGAACTCGCCAAGTGCCAGAACAACAACGCCGCCGTCGGCTTCAGCGCCGGCTACCTCTGCGGCTTCCCCGAATCCGACTTCAACGCCCTCGAAAACGGCACCCTCTCCAACGGCAACGTCCCGTACTACGTGGTCCACAAGACCCTCGCGGGCCTCCTCGACGTCTGGCGCCTGAACGAGAACAACCAGGCCCGCGACGTGCTCCTGGCCCTCGCCGGCTGGGTCGACACCCGCACCGCCCGCCTCACCTCCACCCAGATGCAGAACGTGCTGCGCACCGAGTTCGGCGGCATGAACGCCGTCCTCGCCGACCTCTACCAGCAGACGGGGACGGCGCGCTGGCTCGCCGCGGCCCAGCGCTTCGACCACGCCTCCGTCTTCGACCCGCTCGCGAACGGCACCGACGCGCTCAATGGCCTGCACGCGAACACCCAGGTGCCCAAGGCGATCGGCGCGGCCCGCGAGTACAAGGCCACCGGCACCACCAGGTACCGCAACATCGCGGACAACTTCTGGTCGATCGTCACCAGCGCCCACACCTACGCGATCGGCGGCAACTCCGAGGCCGAGCACTTCCGGCCCGCGAACGCCATCGCGTCCTACCTCGACAACGACACCTGCGAGGGCTGCAACTCCTACAACATGCTCAAGCTGACCCGCGAACTGTGGCAGCTCGACCCCGAGGACGCCTCCTACTTCGACTTCTTCGAGCGGGCCCTCCTCAACCACCTCATCGGCTGGCAGGACCCGGGCAGCGCCCACGGCCACATCACCTACTTCACGCCCCTGAAGGCGGGCGGTCGCCGCGGGGTCGGCCCGGCCTGGGGCGGCGGCACCTGGTCCACCGACTACAACTCGTTCTGGTGCTGCCAGGGCACCGGCATCGAGACGTTCACCAAGCTCATGGACTCGGTGTACTGGTACGCCGGGACCACCTTGTGGGTCAACCTCTTCACGCCCTCGACCCTCACCTGGTCCGAGCGCGGCATCACCGTCGCCCAGTCCACGGCCTACCCCGTCTCCGACACGACCACCCTCACCGTCACCGGCCCCACCGGCGGCTCGTGGACGATGCGCCTGCGCATCCCCTCGTGGACGCAGGGCGCGACGGTCGCCGTCAACGGCGCGGTCCAGTCGATCGACACCACCCCCGGCACGTACGCGACCCTCACCCGCGCCTGGGCCTCCGGCGACACGGTGACCCTCAAGCTCCCCATGCGGCTCGTCGTCGAGCCCTCGAATGACAACGCTGAAGTCGCGGCGGCGGTCTTCGGCCCCACCGTCCTCTCCGGCAACTACGGGTCCACGGCCCTGAGTGCCCTGCCCGTGCTCGAACCCGAGTCGATCCAGCGCACCAGCGCCTCCTCGCTCGCGTTCACCGCGACCGCGAACGGCGCCAGCGTGAACCTCGGCCCGTTCTACGACGCCCACGGCCACAACTACACCGTCTACTGGAACACCGGCGGCGGCAGCACCGACGCCCCCGCCTACAAGCTCTACAACGCGAACTCGAACCTCGTGCTCGGCGTGCGCGACATGTCCACCGCCGACGGCGGCCTGGCCGTGCAGTGGAACGACACCTCCACCGCCGACCACTTCTGGGAGCTGGTCGTCTCCGGTTCGGCCCTGAAGATCCGCAACCGCAACAGCGGCAAGGTCCTCGGCATCCAGGACATGTCCACCGCCGACAACGCCCCGGCCCTCCAGTGGTCCGACAACGGCACCGCCGACCACCTCTGGACCCCCGTCGACCAGGGCGACGGCACGCACAAGCTCCGCAACTCCAACAGCTCGAAGCTCCTCGGCGTCTCCGGCGCCTCCACCGCCGCCGGGGCCCAGGCCGTGCAGGCCCCCGACGACGGCACCGCCGACAACCGCTGGCGCTTCGTCCCCGCCGGGGCCCGCCGCATCCAGAACGTCAACAGCGGCCTGGTCATCGGCGTGCAGAACATGTCCACCGCCAACGGCGGCCTCGCCATCCAGTGGGCCGACAGCGGCACCGCCGACCACCTGTGGACCGCGGCCCTCGACACCGGCGGCTACTTCAAGCTGCGCAACTCCAACAGCGGCAAGGTCCTCGGCGTCGAGAACGCCGCCACCGCCAACGGCTCCCGCGTCGTGCAGTGGGACGACAACGGCACTGCGGACCACCGCTGGCGCCTGCGCTGGGGCAGCGGGAACGCCTTCCGCATCCAGTGCGCCAACGGGGGCCGGGTCCTCGGCGTCTCGGGGGCCTCGACCGCCTCCGGCGCGCAGATCGTCCTGTGGGACGACAACGGCACCGCCGACCACCTCTGGAGGTTCATCTAGCATCGAGTACGTCGGCGGGACCGGTCGCCGCCGGACCGGGCCCGCCGCCGTGCGTCCACCGTGGAGCGCGGACGACCGGGGAGGCCCACAGTGGTGTACGGCAAGACCGACCAGGAGCGCTACGAGCTGAAGACGACGCAGCTCAAGGAGTTCGTCAAGGACGACGAGGACCACGGCTACAGCGTCTCCGACCGCGCCCGGGTGCGGTACGCGGTCCGCGCCCTCAACGCCGCCGAGTCGCACCTCTCCCGCCTCGACCCGCTCCTCACCGACGTGCGCGCCCGCTACGCCGAGGCCCTCTTCCGCGCGGGGACCGGCGCGCGCCGCCTGCGCGACCACCTCGGGTACGTCATCCGCGAGGCCAGCGTCATCCACGGCCCGAAGTCCCCGGTCGTCGGCGGCCTCAAGATCATCCAGGCCGAGGAGCGCCCGATCGGCGGCGCCCGCGCCCTCCGCAAGATCGCGCGCATCCGCTTCCAGGCCGAGCAGATGCGCGAACTCGGCGGTCTCCCGTACGCCTTCGCCATGCAGGACCTCGCCGAGCGCCTCCGCGCCTCCGGCCGCCACGAGCAGTTCGCCGAGACCCTCGGCTCGCTCGTGCGCGACCGGAACTCCCTGGGCCTCAACGACGATGAGCAGCTCCTCTTCGCCCAGCTCGTGGGCGCCGCCCTCATGGAGGCCGGGGAGGTCGAGACCGCCCTCCCGCTCCTGGAGGAGGCCCGCCGCCGGCCAGGGGACCCCGCCGAGGCCATCCCCGGCGACGCCGACTGGGAGACCGGCTTCCTCGCGGTCACGACTGCGGCATGCCAGCTCGCCAACGGCAAGCCGGAGGATGCTGAGGGCGTGCTGAGTGATGCTTTGCAACGACTTGGGGCCGACGGCGATGACCAGGACAAGCACCTCGGCAAACTCCGGCACCGCACCGTCTTCGAGCTTGGCACGGCCGTCTTCCTCCAGGGCCGGACCGTCGAGGCCGTGGACCGCTTCCAAGAAGCCTGCGACCTCATCGCGCGAACGGCCAGCCCGCAGGAGGCCACCTTCACGGCCTATAGGAACACGAGGGTCTACGCCGAGATTCGCGCTCGCGGCGCGTAGGCGGCAGGTGGGGGCGGGGAGGGAGCGCGGCTTTGCGGTAGGTCGTGGGCGGGGTTCGAGCGGGCGGCGACGAAGGGGTGGGAGGGTGGTTCGGTCGGGCGGGTTGCCTTGGGGCGGTTGGGGTTCGGGGGCGGAATGTGAGTGGTTTGTACGCGTGTGGGTGATGACAGTCGGGGTTGTGCGAGGGAGAATTGGGGTACGCACAAGGACAGGGAAATCGTACAGGTGTCGGGCGGTGTAAGCAGACTAAGCCAAGCCTCTGGCCGACCGGCATACCGGACAATTTCCGAGGCGCGCAGGCCCGCAATGAACCGGGGCCATCGCATGTAGATCTCATCCTGATGGTGCTATCGGGACCCGCAGCAGCCGACGACCCGCGAGGGCGTCACCGGGCGGGGGACCTGGGGGAGGGATCACCCCGACCGCAGGCAGTGTCCGCTACGAGGCACACGACCGGACCACCGAAGCGACCGTTCACGGCCGAGCACAACGCCAGTACGCCAGTAGCCAGTACGCCAGCGCGAGCAGCGGCGCCACCAGCCGGGCATTAGAGGACCCGGCACCGGCAATGCTTTCAGCGCGCGGCACTGCACGGCACCGTACTGCACAGGCCGCATGCCATATGCCACTACCCTGCCGGGTGCCACCGCGCCCGCATGGAGCGGCGACACCCCCGACAGGAATCCGTCCTGGCCCGGGGAACCAAGACGGCGGGAAGCCGCCATGGCGGACAGGAGGGCCGCACATTGAGTTCAGCGAAGCAACTGCAACGGGCGGCGCCCCTAGCGCGGAACCTGCGCGCGGAGGTGTTCGGCAAGGAACGAGACGGTCTCGGACCGGGCGAGTTTTGCGGCGGGGACCAGGCCTGGGGTGCTGATGAAGCCGTGAGTTGCTCTGGGGTACACCGCGATTCGGGCTTCTGCTCCATCGGCCCGCAAGCGGTCGATGTAGCGGGTGCCGTGGTCCAGGGCCGCGTCGAGGGCGCCGACCACCACGAGGGTGGGCGGGGTGCCTTGGAGGTCCGGGAACACCGCGGGGGAGTAGGCCGCCTGGTCGATCCCGGCCGGGAACGCCAGCTCGGCGGACTTGAGGAACTTGGGGACCGACAGCCCCGGGTGGTGGGCGTTGCGCGCTACCGAGGGGTAGTCGGTCATTGTCGCTGACCAGTCCGTAGCCGGGTTGGCGAGGACCTGAGCCCGAACACGGGGGCCTGTCTCGCGAGAGCGCAGGGCCAGGAGGGCGGCGATCGTCCCCCCGGCGGACTCCCCGAACACCGCGATGGCCTCGGGGTCGAGGTTCCAGCCGAAGGGGTCTTCGGCGAGTGCTTCGATGGCCGCGATGCCGTCATCGACTGCGGACGGTGCCGGGTGGTCGGGAGCGAGGCGGTAGTCCACGCCGACCACGACCGCGCCCAGCGCGGCCGACATCCCGCTGTTCACCCAGTCGTTCTGCTCGGGCAGTCCGCCGATGAACCCGCCGCCGTGGAACGACAGCACCAGCGGCAGCGGCCCCTCCGCGCGCACGGGCCGGAACGCCCGCAGGCGCAAACGCCGCCCGGGCAGGTCGAGGAACCGCTCCTCGACCCGAGCGCCCGGGTCGGGCCGCCCGGTCACGAACCGCAGCAGGGGCGAGGACATGAGCTTCTCGGACTTCGCGCGCATCGCGACGACCTCTTCGGGGCCGATCGCCGACCAATCGACCTTGTCCTTCATCAGGATTCGGACGCCGAGGTGGGGTTTCAGGGTCATGGCTTCCTCCGATCTCGAATACGCTACTGATGGTAGCGTAATGTTGGAGGGCATGCCACACGACCGCGTTCAAATGACGTGCGGTCCCCGCTCGGCCGTGCTGGGATTCATCCTTATGCGCGACTCTTTCCCCAATGAAGTTGACCTGATGGACAGGATGGAACGGAACCTCGCCGAACACGCCTGCCACCTGCACCGGGACCTGCCCGGCGCGACCGTCGCGGAGACCGGCGACCTCCTGATCGCGGACAGCGGCCTGGACGACGACACGTTCAACATCGTCGCCGCGGCCCGCTTCACCGCCGCCGATGCTGCGGCCCGCATCGCCGAGACCATCCGGACACTCGCCGACACCGGGCGCGGCTTCTCCTGGTGGGTAGGGCCCGCCTCGACACCCACCGACCTCACCGCCCGACTCACGGCAGCCGGTCTGCCGGAGTCCGAACGCGAGACGGCCATGTGGGCCGAACTGGACGACGCCCCGCCGCCTCCTACGGCCGAGGGCCTGGACATCCGCAACGTGACCACGCGAGAGCAGCTCGCCGACTACGCCACGGTCATCGCCGCGAACTGGGACCCGCCCGCCGCGACCGTGCGCGACTTCTTCTCCCGGGCCGCTCCGCAGGCGCTCGCTGCGACCAGCCCGGCCCGGTACCTGGTGGGCTACATGGAGAACCGTCCGGTCTGCTCCGCGGAGGTCTTCTACCACGCAGGAGTCGCCGGGATCTACAACATCGCCACCCTGGCCGCCCACCGCCGACGCGGGTACGGCGGCGCCATCACGCTCGCGGCCCTCCGATCGGCCCGCGAGCGAAACCACCGCATCGCGGTCCTTCAGGCGTCGGCCGAGGGCGAGCCCGTGTACCGCCGCCTGGGATTCCGCGCCTGCGGCCAGTTCGTCGAACACGCCGTGAACGCCTGAGCCGTCCTGTCTCCGCGGACCCGATCGAGGCGGATGCGCTGTCGGCCCGGCCGTTGGCGCTAGCCTGTCCGGGTGCCATCATCTACTGCCTCTTCGGCCGGGCGGCCCCGGTCGGATTTGAACGCCGTGGTCTTCGCGGCGACGCTGCGGACGGTCGCGGAGCTCGGGTATGCGGGGGCGACCATGGATCGGATCGCGGCGGGGGCGGGGACTGCGAAGACCACGCTCTACCGGCGCTGGCCCTCGAAGGGGGCCTTGATCATCGATTGCCTGCTGGACGTCTTCAGCCCGATGCCCGAGCTGGGGGAGGACCAGTCGGCGACGCTCGCGGGCGCGGTGCGCTGGCTCGCGGGGAAAATCGGAGAGCCGGGTGTCGGCGCCGCCTTCGCTGGGGTCTTCAGCGACGCGGTCAACGACCCGGCTCTACGGGAACTGCTGAGCACCCGTTTCCAGGCGCCCTATCTGGAGATGTTGAAGGATTATCTCGGTGAGTCCGAACAGCGGATTCTGTTGTTCATCGACGTCATCACGGGGACCCTGCTTCACCGCATGGGCATGATCGGCCGCCCTATGGATGACGAGGATGTCGAGATGCTGATCCTTATGGCGCTCAGAGCGTTCGAATGAGGGCTACTAGATCGCGTTCACCCAGGTCGAACAGCGGAGAGCCGTCGCCGAGCTTCGAGTCCCGAAGATGGAATCCAGCATCCTTGCAAGGAGCGATTTCCACGCAGTTGCCACCGCCACCGCTACTGCTGAGACTGCTCTTCCGCCATGAACGGCGAAGTTCCACGCAGTCCGAGTTGCCACCGCCGCCACTGCGGGTGCTCTTACGCCAAGCGGTTACGTTCTGCATCGAGGAATTCCTCCAGTTGGTCGCAGCGGGTCCAGTTCCCCTTGATGCGCCCATGGTATCCCGTGGCCCGCGCCAGCTCCTCGATGCACCAGCTCCGGTCATGGATCTGAACGTAGGTGAACGGCGGCCCGGCGGTCGGACTCTTCCCGGGGACGTAGACGCTGAACGGACTGCCGAGATTGCTCGGCCCGTTCATGACGCGGATCTCCCAGTTGGGCCGGGAGTTCCACTCTCGCAGGGCCTCGATCTGGTCGCGGCGGTCGGAGGCTTCCATGACCTTGAGGTCGTAGAAGCAGGTCGCCCCCATGATGATGCTCATCCGGTAGTTGTCGGTGCGGAGCTGGATCTCCTCCTGCCGCTCCTGCTTGAAGTCGGCGCCGAACTCGGTCTCCTCGTCGGTCATGCCCTCGGCCGGTTGCAGCACCTGCTTGTCGTACGCGCGCGTCTGCACGATGCCCGGGAAGAGGTGGGACTCGTACTTCCAGATGGAGCCGTAGTGGAGTTCGGCCTTGGCGAGGCCCAGTGCGTTGTACCGCGGATCGGTCTCCAGGTTGAGGCTCGTCTTGTCCCTGGCGATGTTGGCGAGGAACTGGGTGATCTCCGGGCTCATCCCGAGCGTCTGACCGATGCCGATCATCTCGGCGTAGGTCGGGATCGTGACACCGTTCTCCCAGTTGCGGATCGTCCCCTCACTGATGCCCAGCAGAATCGCGAGGGCCCTTTGGGTGAGCCCCATCCTGATTCGTGCGTCCGCGATGTGGATGCGGATCTGCCAGCCGGTGAGAGCCGAATGGTTCGCCATGTGCGCCTCCGTCGTACCTGGTGGGACATTTAGGGTCCCATGTCCCCAGGCCAAACGAGAGCCGCCACGGGCGGTTACTTCCTTTGTGCATTGGGTGGCCGCAACAATTCAGCGCAAAAATTACGCAGCCCCGGCCACCAGACGCGGCAGTACCTCTCCGATCGGTTGGCGCAGAACGGCATCCGCGTCATCGTCGTACGGAGTCGGCTCGGCGTTGATGATGACAAGCCGGACGCCCCGTGCTATCGCGTAGTCGCAGAGCCCGGCGGCCGGGTAGACGCCGAGCGAGGTTCCTATGGCCACGAACAGGTCCGCCCCGCGTGTCGCGGCCACCGCGGTCTCGATGACCTCGGGGAGGAGTTCCTGTCCGAAGGAGATGGTCGCGGACTTGAGGATGCCGCCGCACTCCAGGCAGGGCGGGTCGGTCTCGCCCGCTTCGATGCGCGGCAGGACCTCCGGCATCGGGTTGCGGTCGCCGCAGTCGAGGCAGACGACTTCGCGGACCGTGCCGTGCAGCTCCACCACCCGCGACTCGGTCGACCCGGCGGCCTGGTGGAGGCCGTCGATGTTCTGGGTGAGGATCGCGCGGAGGCGTCCGGTGCGCTCGTACTCGACCAGGGCCCGGTGGCCCGCGTTCGGCTCGGCGGTCCACACCGGACTCGCGAGCCGCGCCTCCCAAGCCTGGCGGCGCACCTGGGGGTCGGCCAGGTAGTTGTCGATCGTGAACATGAACTGGGCCGCGGGGTTCTTGGTCCAGACCCCTTGCGGCCCTCGGAAGTCCGGAATCCCCGACTCGGTGGAGATGCCGGCGCCGGTCAGCACCACGGCGGCCTGGGCCTCCGCGAGCCAACCGGCGACGGCGTCGGTGTCGGTCATGCGATCTTGCGGTGGTAGACGGCCATGGCGAAAGCGTAGGCGACGACGAGGATGCCGACCAGCCAGGCGAGCGCGATCCAGATGTCGTTCCCGACCGGCTGCTGGGCGAACAGGGCCCGGATCGTGTCCACGATCGAGGTCACCGGCTGGTGCTGGGCGAACCAGGCCACCGGGCCGGGCATCGTGTCGGTGGGCACGAACGCCGAGCTGATGAACGGCAGGAAGATCAGCGGGTAGGAGAACGCGGAGGCGCCGTCGGGCGAGGAGGCCGAGAGCCCCGCGATCACCGCGAGCCAGGTCAGGGCCAGCGTGAACAGGACGAGGATTCCGGCGACCGCGAGCCACGCGAGCGGGCCCGCGGAGGTCCGGAAGCCCATGAGCAGCCCGACCAGGACGATGACCACCACGGAGATCAGGTTGGACACGAGCGAGGTGAGCACGTGCCCCCACAGGACCGCCGACCTGGCGATCGGCATGGAGTGGAACCGCTCGAAGATCCCCGACTGGAGGTCGCCGTACAGGCGGTACGCGGTGTAGGCGATGCCGCTCGCGATGGCGATCAGGAGGATGCCGGGCAGCAGGTAGTTCACGTAGTTGTCGGTGCCCGCCTGGATGGCGCCGCCGAAGACGTACACGAACAGGAGCATCATCGCGATCGGCGTGATCGTGACGGTGATGATCGTGTCGAGGCTGCGGGTGATGTGGCGCATCGAGCGCCCGAGCATGACGCCCGCGTTGCTGACGGTGTGCGTGCTCATCGCTGCTCCTCCTTGCCCTGCTTGGTGTTCTCGCCGTTGACGGGGGACTTGTCGCCGACGATCGCGAGGAAGATCTCCTCCAGGCTCGGTTGGCGCTCCACGTACTCCACGGTCGCGGAGGGGAGCAGCTCGCGCAGTTCGGCGAGCGTCCCGTTCACGATGATCACGCCCTGGTGGAGGATCGCGATCCGGTCGGCGAGCTTCTCGGCCTCGTCGAGGTACTGGGTGGTCAGCAGGACCGTGGTCCCGTTGTCGGCGAGGTTCTGGACGATGTTCCACACCTCGATGCGGGCCTCCGGGTCGAGCCCGGTGGTGGGTTCGTCCAGGAAGACCACCGGCGGCTCGCCGATGAGGCTCATCGCGATGTCGAGGCGGCGGCGCATGCCGCCCGAGTAGGTGGCGACGCGCCGCCCGCCCGCCCCGGCGAGGCCGAAGCGCTCCAGGAGGCCGTCGGCGACCTCCTTGGGGCCCTTGACCTGCCGGAGCTTGGCGATCATGACGAGGTTCTCGCGGCCGGTGAGGATCGGGTCGACCGCGGCGAACTGCCCGGTGAGGCTGATCGACTCGCGGACCTTCTCCGGTTCGGCGGCGACGTCGAAGCCGTTGACGACCGCGGTGCCCTGGTCGGCCTTGAGGAGGGTCGAGAGGATGCGCACGACGGTGGTCTTGCCGGCGCCGTTCGACCCGAGCAGCGCGAAGATGCTGCCGCGGGCGACGTCGAGATCGACGCCCTTGAGGACGTGAAGGTCCTTATAGGACTTCTGGAGTCCGCTGATGCGGATCGCGGGTTCGGGGGTGTTCATGGCTCCTCGGTTCACTGGCGGGTAGAGGGTGAGCAGCAGGCCCAGGTCGAGCACGGCCGCTCACTCACAGAAGATGCGGACCTTGGTGTCGGTCTGGTCGACGTCGAGGGTGAGCTCGTCCAGCGCGTCCACAAGGTCTTCGAGCTGGTTCGGCTTGATCTCGGTCAGGTCGATCGGCACGCCCTGCTTGACGAGCTCCTCGTTGGCGCGTTCGAGCGCCTGCGGCGGCACGAAGACCGCCAGCCGCATCCCGGCGCGCAGCAGCTTGAGCGGCACGCGGATGTTCACCTTGGTCTCGCCGCTGTGCTCGTCGTTCGCGTCCACGATCAGGCGCAGGAACTTCGGGCGCTTCCCGCGGACCGCGGGCGCGGCCTCGGGCTCCTCGGTCTCGACGGCGGTGAGGAGGCGCTCGGCCTCGTCGGCGGTGATCTTTCCTTCGGCCAGCATCTGGAGGATCTGGCGGCGCTGTTCGTTCATGGTTCCCGGTTTCCTTCGCTGTTTCCTGGGTGTTGTCGGTTTCCTGGGTGTCGTCATCTGACGGAGACGAACACGGCCGTGCGGCCCTGCTCGATCTCGAAGCGGGCGCCCGGCAGCGCCCAGAAGATTCGCCCGACGCCGGCGAGTGTTCGGAAGGGCGGCAGATCGAAGATGAGGCAGGCGATGATCCCGCCGATGGCGGCGAGCACGAGCAGCGGCGACAGCAGCAGCACGATCGGGATCACGGGCAGGAACAGCCGCCGGCGGCGGCCGTCCTTGCGGCGCCAGCGCGCCGTCACCAGTTGGGGGATCATCGGGACCTCTCAAGTTCCGCCAGCGCCTCTTCGACGCTGATGTCCCCCTGGCGCAGGCGCTCGATGACGTCGGCGCCGGCGGGGGCGGGGGCGGCGTCCACGAAGTCGAGGTGCTCGGCGATCCGGTTGAGCCGGGCCTTGACCGTCGGGTAGCTGACCCCGAAGGTCCGCTCCATCTCCTTGATCGAGCCGTGCGACTTGACGAACGCGGCCACGAAGACCTGGTCCTCGGCGCTGAGCTGGGCCAGCTGCGGCGGCTCGAACTCGCCTTCGACGGCGATCCCGCTCTCGGTGAGGCGGACGCGCTCGACGACGAACTCCTGCCCTCGCGTCAGGTCGGTCAGCTCCTGCCAGTCCATCTCGGCCCCTTCTTCGTCGGTGGTGGTGTTCCTTCTTCATTTGTACTTTGAGAATCTCAAGGTGTCAACTCTAGAAGGTTGATTTTATTAAGTTCGAGTTTGAGGGCACGAAAAAACCGCCCCCGAAGGGGCGGTTCATGCCTGTTTGCGGAGTTCTCCGGGCCTAGCCGATCGCGGGGTAGGCCGAGACGCCGCCGTCGCCCCACGTGCCGGTGGTGGTGTCGGCGACCGCGGTGTACTCGTTGACGACGTACGGCGCGACCATCGGGGCGGGCTCGATGCGCTCGCCGGTGCGCACGTCGAGGGCGGCCGGGACGGTCCCGTCGAAGCCGTAGGCGATGCCGTGCCACACGGCGGTGACGTTGATGCCGGGGATGCCGGTCTCGCTGTCCCAGAGCCACTCGCCGGTCGCGGTGTCCATGGCCGCCACCCAGTTGTCGGGGCCGCGGTAGAAGCAGACGACGGTCTCCTGGCCGTCGAGGCGGCACTCCACGCCGGCCATGTCGCGCTCCTCCTGGGCGACGACCTCGCCGGTGGCGGTCGCGAACAGGGAGTCGTAGGGCATGTTGCCGTTCGTGAGCGTGAGGTTGGAGCCGAGGATCAGGAAGTAGTCCGGGCCCGCGGACTGGATCGAGGCGAAGTCGACGTCGGCGATGCCGAGGTCCTTGCCCTGCCACAGCGGGGTGCCGTCGGCGATGGTGATCGCGTCGTAGGTGTAGTCCCCGGCGACGGCCGAGATGATGGCGACGTCGCCGGTGACGGCCGAGGGGGCCGTGGGGTTGTCCCAGACCTTCGCCTCGGTGGCCGTGTCGAAGGCGACGGTGTACTGGTCGCTGACGTTGATGACGACGACGCCCGCGGATTCGCCGACGGCGGCGGCGAAGGAGTAGCCGCCGAGTTCCGACCCGGGCACGTCGACCGCGACGTCGAAGACGACTTCGCCGGTGGCGCCGTCGACGCCGACCACGTCGAGGTCGTCGTTGCCGTCGGCACCGGTGACGAGGAACGGCGCGACGACGATGGAGGCGCCGCCGGACTCGACCACGAGCGGGGGCTCGTTCATGTTCTCGCCGACCATGCCCGTTGCGAACTGCGGGCTCATCGGCGTGCCGGACGCGGGCACGACGTCGGGGAGGGCCTCGCCGGTGGCGGTGTCCACGACCTGGAGGCGCTCGACGGAGGCGATGAACGCGTTCGTGCCGACGAGTGCGACCGGGAGCGGCTGGACGTTGACGCCGGTGATGTTCATCTTGGACTGCACGGCCTCGGCCGGGAGCGCCACGCCCGCGTCGGCGTCGAACGCCTTGGGCGGGTCGAACGCCTGGGCCTCGGTCTCCTCCTCGGCCGCTTGGGAGGTCGCGGAGCCGTCGGGCTCGTCGATGGTGCCGGAGTCCTCGCTGCACGCGCTCAGGAGGAGTCCCGAGGCGGCGAGGCAGCACAGAGCCGCTCTGATCTTCATGGTGGATTCGTTCACTTTCCTGCCGGGCAATGACGGAGAAACGGGGTCATTGTAGGGAGCGACCACCACCGTTCCCCGCATGCCGCCGCGAAGGCCGCGGCGCCGTCTCCGGCGCCGCGGCGGCAGGTCGTGCGCCTACTCGTCGGGGACGAAGTCGCCCACGAGGTGGAGGTTCTGGATCGCGGCCATGCCCCACTGGGCGGCGTCGTTGGTCGCCATGCGCGGCCACCAGTCGGTCGGGTTCAATGTGGTCTCGACCCGCTCGAACGCGGGCCACGTGGCGGAGTCGCCGCGCCAGTACTCGGCCTGGGTGCGGAAGACCTTCCAGGTGTGGCGGGCCTGGTCCTCGTCGCCGGTGCGGGCGTAGACCTGGGCGTTGCCGCGGCAGAACGCCCACAGGAACAGGTCGCCGAAGCGCGCGCCGTACTCGGCCTCCTGCTCGGCGCGGGTGGCGGTGTAGAAGCGGGAGTAGCGGAGCCAGTCGGCCTCGAACGCGGGCATGTCGACCTGCTGGAGCAGCTCGGCCACGATCTCGAAGCGGCCGAACCCGGAGGAGAGGTTGGAGCGCTCGACCACGGGGGTCTCCGCGATGGCGTACCGGCCGGTCTCCATGTTGTACGGGGCGCTGCCCTGCGCGAACCCGTTGGGCTGGGCGGCGATCGTCTCCATGGTGCCGAGGACCTTGTCGCGGCACGACTCCCACTCGGGGCCGCGGCGCTCCCACTCGGTGAGCCACGCGGCCGCGAGCGCCGCCCAGCTCGTGCCGAAGCCGATGTCCATGGCGGTGGGGTCGGGGACCCACGGGTCGGCCTCGGGGTCGCGGATCTTGCGGCCGGTGTCGAGGACGAGCGCGGTCTTCTCGGAGTCGTGCAGGAAGTGGAGGATGTCGCCGACGCGCTCGTCGGCGGTCAGGTAGAAGTAGTACCGCCAGTAGTTGGCGTTGGAGATGCGCACCTGCTTGGACGAGTCGCCCCAGTGCATGACGCCGTGGCGCGTGCCCAGGCCCGCCCAGTCGCCGAGGTGGTAGGTGTTCACCTCGGTGGTCTTGCGGGTCATGGCCTCCGCGAAGCGGAACGACTCGGCGGTGCCGGTGTGCAGGTAGTACTGCCACAGCCACTGGTCGGTGGAGAACTCGGAGTTGTCCCACGCGTAGCCGCCGACGTCGTAGCGCCAGACCTTCCGGTCGCCGTCCTGGGAGTGCATGACGTCGCCGTAGTCCCAGAAGCCGTACCAGTGCCGCTGGTCCTGGGCCGCCTTGTAGTACTGGAAGTTCGCGTCGAGCACGTCCTCGGTGAACTCCTTGAACGGGTGCGAGCGGTCCACGGGCCCGACGAGCCCGCCGAAGGACCCCGCGGCCGTGAGGTGCTCGGGCGGGGCCACGACCTGCGGCTGCGCGCGGACCGCGTCGGCCATGGCGCCCAGGCGGTCGTGGCTCGGGGTGGCGTCGAGGGCCCAGAACAGGAGCTCGGTGGTGCGGGCGACGCCGTAGGGGGTGTCGAAGCCGGCCTCCCAGTCCTCGTAGGTGATCTCCAGGGCGTCGAGCTGCTTCGCGTAGGTGTCCTGGCCGAGGCCGTCGTGGTAGAAGCGGTTGTCCATCGGCTGGGCCTCGGGGGACCACATCCACACCGTCACGCTCGCCTCGTCGGTGTGCGCGTTCCGGATGTCGAGCCCGGAGGGGTGGCGCTGCCAGAAGTCCTTCATGCCGAACGCGAACCCGCCGGAGGGCCCGCCGACGTACCCGAAGCCGGAGGAGCGGCGGCCCTGGTCCACGGGCACCCAGGCGTGGCCCTCCTTGGTGCGCTTCTTGATCTGGTAGCCCTCGGAGGTGAGCTGGGTGAGGGAGTAGTCGCCCCAGTCGGGGATCCACTGGAGCCGCGTCGTCACCCGCTGGTCCCAAGTGGACGGATCGGGGAGGGCGGTGCCCGCGATCTGCGCGTTCCGGACGGCCTCGCCAGGGTCGCGCCTCATGCCGGTGACGCCCTTGACGGCCTCGGTGAGCTGGCCGTGGCCCTCGCCCACGAACCGCACGTGCCGGTCGTACATCGCGTCCGAGAGTGCGACCTTGAAGCGGACGCCGAGCCCGGCTAGAAATGAGTCGTCGCCGTCCGAGTCGTAGACGAACGTATGGACCATGCGGAACGACTCGCCGCCGGCGTAGAAGTACAGGCGCACGGTGAACGGCAGCCAGGAGCGGCCGCGGCCGCGGGTCTTGCGGTGGGTGCCGTCGATGCGGATCACCGCGCGCAGCGGGCCGTCCTGCTCGATGCTCACCTCGTCGATGTCGCTGGCGTAGCGGTCGCGGGTGATCGAGCCGGACTCGGTGCTCGGGGCCTCGGTCTGGGTGATGTTCACCAGGTGGCCTTCGGAGGCGATGGTGCGGTCGCCGCGCTTGACGTGCTTGATGAGGTCGGCGCCGGACTTGCCGATGCGGACCTGCACGACGCCGGTGTCCACGTCGATGTGGTTGCGAGACTTGGCGACCGACACGGTGTGCTCGGCCTCGGCGGGCTCGCCCGCTTCGAGGGTGAACGACTCCTGGACGGCGGCCGGGCCGATGGCGTGGGCGGTCCACTTCAAGGAGCCGTCGGGCCAGTAGGCGAGGGGCCAGGTCTGGAGCGGCACGGCCGCGCCGTCGGCGCCGGTGAGCTTGAACCGCTGGTCCGCGGCGAAGCGGCCGGGGCCCCACGGGACGCCCCAGGTGGAGCCGGGGGACTCGGCGGGGGCGCCTTCGAGCCAGTTGAGCCGCACCGAATCCGGGCCGGGGTCGGTGGCCGGGCCGGTCTGGGCGTGCGCGGGAGCGGCCTCGAAGAGCGCGGCCGCCGCCGCGACCCCCGCGGTGGTGGCGAGGACGCCGCGGCGGCTGAACCCGGTGCGGGACAGCGGTTCGGATGCGGGTTCGGGGGCGGGGGAAGGGCTGGTCACGTTGCCTCCAAGGGGGAGCGGACGGGTCCTGACTTAAATCGTTTTAACTTAGGGGGTTCAATATAGTCACACATCGATGTATCGTCAACCGATCGAGCGTAGCCCGCATGGAGCCGACACGAATGTCGGCTACGGGGTCTGGCGGCGCGCGCAATCCACCGGCATACTTGGAGCGATCATGAAAACGTTTAAGCGACTCCCGGCGATCGGGGCGGTGATCGGCCTCGCGGCCGCCGCCGCCCTCGCCGTGAGCGCCCCGACCACCCACGCCGAAGAGCCCGACGCCGTCGAGGCCCAGGCGACCGTGCGCACCATGGAGGACCTCGGCCGCAGCGTCGTCGCCGTCCGCAACGGCTCCAGCGTCTTCGTGTCCTGGCGCCTCCTCGGCCTCGACCCCGGCGGCATCGGCTTCAACGTCTACCGCTCCGCGAACGGCGGGGCCTGGACCAAGCTCAACTCCTCGGTCCTCACCGGCGGCACCAACTACACCGACACCGCCGCCGTCCTCACCCAGGCGAACTCGTACCGCGTCGTCCCCGTCGTCGGCGGCGCCGAGCAGACCCCCAGCGGCGCCTTCACCCTCACCGCCAACCACGCCGACGAGCCCGCCGTCCGCATCCCCCTGCGCTCCGGCGGCCCCGTCAAGTTCACCTGGACCGGCGACCTCAACGGCGACGGCGAGTACGACTACGTCGTCGACCGCCAGACCTCACCGCAGTCCATCGAGGCGTACACCGGCACCGGCCAGTTCCTCTGGAGCGTCAACCTCGGCCCCAACTCCACCAACCAGGACAACATCGAGCCCGGGTCCGCGACCATCGACGTGGGCCACTGGGACGGCGTCACCGTCTACGACTTCAACTCCGACGGCTACGCCGAAGTCGCCCTCAAGATCGCCGACGGCGTGGTCTTCGGGGACGGCCAGACCTGGACGCACGCCGACGACAACCGGCAGTGGATCGCCATCCTCGACGGCCGCACCGGCGCGCTCCGCAACTACGCCGGCATCCCCCAGGACCACCTCGCCGACGGCCCCATGGCCGCCCAGTTCGGCGTCGGATACCTGGACGGCCAGCGCCCGTCCCTCGTCGTGTCCATGAAGAACCGCATCGGCAGCGGCGCGTTCAACATGATGATCGCCGCCTACTCCTGGTCCGGCCAGAACCTCACCCAGCAGTGGAAGTGGAACCGCGGCTCCACCGACGCCGCCGACGGCCACAACATCCGCATCGTCGACGTCGACGGGAACGGCACCGACGAGATCGCCCACATCGGGTTCGTGCTCAACGGCGACGGGACCCTCCGCTACTCCCTCGCGAGTCAGGGCGTCCAGCACGGCGACCGGTTCCACATCGCCGACATGGACCCCGCCAACCCCGGCCTCGAAGGCTACGGCGTGCAGCAGGACAACGCCTCCGGTCTGCGCGAGTACTACTACGACGCCGCCACCGGCCAGATGATCTGGCAGCACGTCCTCTCCGGCACCGCCGACGTCGGCCGCGGCATGGCCGGCGACGTCGACCCCCGCCACCCCGGCATGGAGGTCTGGTCCTTCGACGGCCTCTACAACGCCGCCTCCAACACCCTCACCGAACCGAACACGTCACTGCGCCCCTGGCCCCAGCTCGGCCTCTGGTGGGACGGCGACACCTCCATCGAACTGCTCAACGACGGCAAGCTCGAAGAATGGGACCCGCTCAACCCGACCCCCACGAACAGCCTGCCCCGCATCGAGACCGTCACCAACTACGGCGCCGCCAAGGCCGCCCAAGGCGGGCCCACCCTCGTCGGCGACCTCCTCGGCGACTGGCGCGAAGAGGCCGTCTACACCAACACGGCCTACGACCAGCTCATCGTCTTCACCACCGACAAGCCCACCACCACCCGGCTCTACACGCTCGCGCACAACCCCGAGTACCGCAACTGCATGACCGTCCACGGCTACATGCAGTCCCACCACGTCGACTACTACCTCGGCTCGGGCATGACCACCCCGCCCGCGCCGCCGATCACCTACTGACGCACCGCGGGGCCGCCCCGGCGGCCCCGCCCGACCCCATGGATTGAACCTGCTGTGACCACTCCCTTGCGGGCCTTCGGCCCGCTCGACCACACCCGGAACGGCTGGCGCCGCGCCGCCCTCGCCATCGGACGGCCCGGCGCCGACCTCGCCGTCCAGGGCCCCGACGCGATGCCCGTGACCATGTCGAACCACTCCCACGCCGAGAACTGGTTCGAGCAGCTCATGCGCCCGCTCTGGGGCCTGGCCGCGGCCGCCGACGCCGTCCCCGACGACCTCTGGGACGCCGTCACCGCCGCGCTCGCCCGCGCCGTCGACCCCGGCGACGACTGGTACGCCGGGGACTTCCACGACGGCGACCAGCGCTGCGTCGAGGCCGCCGCCCTCGGCTGGGCCCTCGCCACCGCCCCCGAGAAGCTCTGGGAACCCCTGGAGCCCAAGGCGAAAGACCACGTCATCGCCTGGCTCACGCAGGCCTACACGACCGGAGTGGTCGACAACAACTGGCACTACTTCCCGGTGCTCGTGGGCCACGGCCTCGACGCCGTCGGCGCCGACCGCGACCCCGCGGTCGCCCGCGCCCACCTCGACCGCATCGGCGAGTTCCACCTCGGCAACGGCGTCTTCAAAGACGGACCCCAAGGGCGCGTGGACTACTACAACCCCTTCGCGATCCACACCTACGCGCTCCTGCACTACCGCCTCGGCGGCGACGACCGGTTCGTGGAGCCCGCCGCCGAGTTCGCCCGCGCGTTCCGCTCCTGGTTCGCCGCCGACGGCGCGGCCGTCCCCTACGGCCGCAGCATGGGCTACCGCTTCGCCCAGGGGTCGCTGTGGGGCGCGCTGGCCGCCGCCGACGTGGAGGCCGTGCCGTGGGGCGAGGCCGCGGGGTTCAGCCGCCGCCTGCTCGAATGGTGGTGGGACAAGCCGATCCTCACCCCCGACCACCGGCTGACGGTGGGGTACGGCTACCCGAACGACCTCCTCGCGGAGCAGTACCTGACGGCCGGGTCGCCGTGGTGGGCCGCGAAGGTCTTCACCGGGCTGCTCGCTTTGGAGGACCATCCGTTCTGGACCGCCGAGGCGGAGGTCCCCGGGCCCGTCACCGAGCCGAGCCCCGCCGCGGGCGCGGTGCATGTGCGCGACGCGGGCGGGCACGTGACGCGCCTGAACGGGCAGGCGTGGCGCGAGAAGATGCGCGGCGGCAAGGACACCTATGCGCGCCTTGCGTACTCCTCGCTCGCGGGGTTCTCGCACGCGGTGGACGGGCCGGGGCTCGAAGCCGCGGCGCCGGACGGGGCGCTCGTGCTCTCCGAGGACGGCGTCCACTGGCGCGGGCGCGAGGGCGCCGAGTCGTGCGCGGTGGACTGGAGCGGGCGGCTCACCGTCACGTGGCGGCCCTTCGCCGACGTCACGGTGGCCTCCGAACTCGAAGCGTCGCAGGACGGATGGCACACCCGCACGCACACCGTCACGACCGGGCGGCGGCTGCACACGGGGGAGGGCGGCTGGTGCGTCCCGCGCGACGGCCATGAGGCGGCGGTCGCCAACGACCGGGCCTCGGTCGTCTCCGGCGGGATCAGGAGCGAGGCCGTGGACGACGCGGGCAACCGCGCCGCGTCCCTGGTCTGGCCCATGCCCGGCACCCACATGTACTGGCCCGCAACGGTCCTGCCGGTCCTCACCGGCGTGCTGGAGCCGGGCCGCCACGTGCTGCGGGCGCGCTTCTTCGCCGGGAGCGAGGAGCAGACCGCTTGACAGGCCGAGACTTGACAGCCTTCAAACGTGCGATCTAAGGTGACCGCGACACAAGTTAAAACGATTTAACCCCCACCCCACCCCCTCGCAAAGGAGTTCAACGATGAGCAACCCGATCCGCCGCCGAACCCTCCTCACCGGCGCCACCGCCTCCGCCGCCCTCGCCGCCGCCGCGGCCTGCGGCGACGGCGAGGGCCCCGCCGGGACCGCCGACGACCCCATCGAGATCAGCTTCGAGTGGTGGGGCGACGAAGCGCGGGCCGACATCACCAAGCAGGCCGTGGACCTCTTCATGGAGAAGAACGAGGGCATCAAGGTCGCCGCCAACTTCGCCGACTACCCCGCCTACTGGGAGAGCCTCACCGGCCGCATGGCCTCCCGCGACCTGCCCGACGTGTTCCAGATGGACTACCCGCGCCTGCGCCAGTTCGGCGGCACCGGGATGCTCCTGCCCCTCGACGGCGTCGTGGACACCTCCGACTTCCGCGACGGCGTGCTCGACACCGCCGAGCTCGACGGGCAGCTCATCGCCGTGCCCGTGGGCACCAACGTCTTCGGCCTCATCTACCGGCCCGACTGGTTCGAGGAGCACGGCATCGCCGTCCCCGAGGCCGGGTACTCCTGGGACGACTACGTCGAACTCATCCGCACCCTGACCGCGACCCTCGGCGAGGGGAAGTGGGGCGGCAGCGACTGGACCGGCTCCTACCTGCTCGCGGAGCTGTGGCTGCGCCAGCAGGGCGACAGCTTCTACTCCGACGACGCCGCGAGCCTGAACTTCACCAAGGAGCAGCTCGTGGAGTGGTGGACCATCGCCGCGCCGCTCCAGGCCGACGGGTCCGTGCCCTCCCCGGAGGAGACCGCCGCCGAGAACGCCCCCGGCGTCGCCGCGGGCACCATCGCCACCGAGATGCGCTGGGACACCGCCGTCAACGGCTACTGGTCCACCGTCACCGACGGCGGCGGCACCCTCGGGATCATCGCCCCGCCCACCGCCGACCCCGCCAACCTCGCGCTCCACCTGCGCCCCGCGATGCAGTACGTGGTCGGCGCGAACACCGAGCAGCCCGAGGCCGCCGCCAAACTCATCGAATTCCTCCTCGGCGACCCCGAGGCCGCGAAGATCCTCGGCACCAACCGCGGCATCCCCGCCACCAAGACCGCCCTCGACAGCGTCGAGCTCGACGAGGCCTCCCAGGCCGTCATCGACTACGAGGCCACCGTGGAGGGCCACCTCGCGGGCGCCCCCGTCGTCCCGCCCGCCGCCGCGGGCGCCGTCGAAGCGAAGTTCACCGAGATCTACCAGCAGGTGCAGTACGCGACCATGACCCCCGAGGACGCCGCCGACCTGTTCTTCACCGAGGCGGAGACCCTGTTCGCCAGCGAGCAGTAACTCCGGCCGTGGGTCCTATATCCTATATCCTATAGGATATGCGATTCACGAGGGCGGGGGCGTCTGAGGGGTCGCCCCCGCCCCGCCCTTCGCGGCCCCGTCCTTGACACCGGTGCGCCGCACGGGCGATCATTGTTTCAGGAACCGTTTGCAGAAACCCTGAAACAACCCCTGAGACTGAGGCGGACAGCTTGGCGCGCAAGGCGAGCGAGAACAAAGACGGCAGACGCCAGACCACGATCCGCGAGGTCGCCGAACGCGCGGGCGTCTCGGTCGCCACCGTCTCGCGCATCCTCTCCGGCACCTACCCCGCCGCCCCCGCCACCCGCAGCAAGGTCATGCGCGCCGTCGAGGAACTCGACTACGTCGCCAACCACCACGCCCGCGCCCTCCAAGGCACCACCCGCAAGAGCATCGCGATCATCGTCAACTCGGTGATCTCCCCGCACTACGCCCATGTGGCCCAAGGCGTCCAGACCCAGGCCGCCGAGGACGGGCGGCTGTGCCAGATCGGCACCAGCGGCGGCGACGCCGAACGCGAGCTCGCCATGGTCCAGTTCATGCGCGAGCAGCACCCCGAGGCCGTGATCCTCGTCGGCAACGTCAACGCCGACGACGAGTACAAGGCCCGCATGAGCCGCTACGCCCACGCGCTCGCCGCCGTCGGCTCCCGCCTCGTCCTGTGCGGGCGGCCGCCGCTGGGCCCCGACGCCCCGGCCGTCGTGGTCGAGTACGACAACACCGGCGGCGCGTTCGCCGCCACGAGCCACCTGCTCTCCAACGGCCACAAGCGCATCCTGTTCCTCGGCCGCCGCCCCGGCTACACCACCCCGGACGCGCGGATCGCCGGGTACCGAGGCGCCCTCGCCGCCCACGGCGTGCCGCACGACCCCGGCCTCGAAGTGGACGGCACCTTCGAGCGGTACGAGGGCTACCGGATGATGCAGGCCCGCCTCTCGGCCGGGCCGCCCGACTTCACCGCCGCGTTCGCCGCCAACGACCAGATCGCCGCCGGCGCCCGCCAGGCCCTCGTGGAGCACGGCCTCGCCATCCCAAGCGACATCTCCCTCATCGGCTTCGACGACCTCCCGCCCGCCGCCGACATCGACCTCACCACCGTCTACCAGCCCCACGAGGAACTCGGCCGCACCTCCGTGCGCCTCGCCCTCGAACACGCCCGCAACGGCGGCCCGCCCCCGCACACCACCCTCGGCGCCCACCTCGTCATCCGCGGCTCCGTGGCCCCTATCGTTGCGGCATGACCCGAGCAACCGACATCGACGCCGTCGTCTTCGACGTCCTCGGCACCATGGTCGACGAGCCGCGCGGCCTGACCGCCGCCATCGCCGAGGCCGCGCCCGCCGGTGACACCGCCGAGCTGCTCGCCTTGTGGCAGCGGCACATCGAGCGCGAGCAGGACCGCATCGTCAAGGGGGAGCGGCCCTTCGCGACCGCCGACGTCCTCGACGGGGAGGCCGCCGCGATCGTCGCCGAGCACGCCCAGGTCGCCGACGCCGCGGCCGTCGCGCGGCTCGCGCGCGCCGGGCGTCGCCACACCGCCTGGCCCGACGCCGCCGCGGGCCTCGAACGGCTCGCGCGCACGTTCCCCGTCCTGGCCCTCTCCAACGCCAACCGCTCCGCGCTGCTCCACCTCACCGCGCACGCCGGTCTGCGCTGGCACCAGGCGCTCTCGGCCGAGGACGCCCGCACGTACAAGCCCGCGCCCGGGGTCTACCGGCTCGCCGTCGAGGCCGTCGGCAGCCCACCCGAGCGCGTGCTCATGGTCGCCGCGCACGCGTGGGACCTGCGCGGGGCGCAGGCGATCGGGATGAAGACGGCCTACGTGCGCCGCCCGGTGGGCGACCCGCCCGGCCCGGACGACGCGTTCGACTGGCAGTGCGAGAGCCTCGGCGAACTCGCCGAGGCTCTCGAAGCGGGTTAGGTCAGAGCGGCAGGCCGGGCGGCTCGACGTCGCCCCGCCAGCCGCCGGACGCGGTGCCGCGGTCCTCGATGAAGAGCTTGAACCGCTGCATGTCGCCCTTGACGCGGTGCGTCAGGAACCCGGCCTTGTCGGCGACGGTCTCGGCGAAGCCGTCGGGGTCGATGTCCATCTGCGCGGTGACGCGGGTGGTGTCGTCGCCGAGGCGGTGGAACGTGACCACGCCCGCGTGGGAGGGCCCGGAGATGGACTTCCAGGCGACCCGCTCGTCCGGGTGCTGCTCGGTGATCGTCGCGTCGAACTCGCGGGCGACGCCGCCGATGCTCATGCGCCAGTGGGTGAGCGTCTCGCCGATCTGCTGCACTTCGTCCACGCCGTCCATGAAGGACGGGAAGGTCTCGAACTGGGTCCACTGGTTGTACGCCGTGGAGACCGGGACTTCGACGTCGACTGATTCGGTGATGCTGCTCAAGGCAGACCTCCTTCGGTCGCGGAACGCGCCGGTCGGCGCGTCGTCTTCCGTCCTCCGGTTACCCGGTCGGGCGGACCGCACACCTCACAGGGCCGTGGGAACCCTCGTGGTGACCAGACCGACGTCGCTCAGGAAGCGCTCCAAGGCGATCGTGGCGATGCCCGTGGCGACCGAGTTGCCGCGCACGGTGGACACCTCGACCTCCAGGTCGGCCGCGGAGTCGCCGGGGGCCTCCTCGACCACGCTGCGGCGCACGGCGGGCACGAGGTGGTCGCCGAGGGCCCAGACGGTCCACCCGGTGAGGGTGATGGTCTCGGGGTTGACGATCGCGACGAGGTCGGCGAGGGCGGCGCCCAGGTAGCGGGCGGTGCGCTCGATCGTCTCGGTGACGGCCGGGTCCGGTTCGGGCGGCTCCAGCGCGGTCGCCAAGGCGCCGATGAAGTCCCGCTGATGGGTGACCGAGGCGAGCGGGTGGTCGGGGGCGACCGCTCCCAGGGTGCGCTGGATGCCGTCGGCGCCCACGTACGCCTCGACGCAGCCGTGGCGCCCGCAGCGGCAGGGCCGCCCGTCGAGGGCGAGGAGGCTGTGGCCCCACTCGCCCGCGAAGTTGGTGGCGCCGCGCAGGATCGCGCCGTTGAGGATGATCCCGGCGCCCACGCCGGTGCCG
This sequence comes from Glycomyces mayteni, assembly GCF_042428885.1. Taxonomy (NCBI): domain Bacteria; kingdom Bacillati; phylum Actinomycetota; class Actinomycetes; order Glycomycetales; family Glycomycetaceae; genus Glycomyces; species Glycomyces mayteni. The sequence goes on along the minus strand of NZ_JBHMBP010000005.1, from coordinate 531,915 downwards.
AGGTTCACGGTGATGGTGCTGGAGTGCCTGCGGCCCTGGCCGAACCAGAGCTCGGCGGTGGCGATGGCCTTGAGCGGGTTGTCGAGCACCACCGGCAGGTCGAGGCGCTCGCGGATGCGGTCGAGGTGGCGCCAGACGGCGTTGGGCATGACGGGGGAGGCCCCGCCCCAGCGCTGCATGGAGCCGGGGAGCGAGATGCCCACGCCGAGCACCTCGTGCCGCGGCGTGCGCGCCTCGGCCAGCGCGGCGTCGACGGCGCGGGCGATGCCGTCCACGACCTCTTCGGTGTCGTCGTGCCGCTCGTCGGCGGCGACCTCGGCGGAGGCGACCTCATCGAGGGCGGCGTCGAACACGACCGCCCTGATGTACGTCTCCGCGACGTCGACGCCGACGATGCGGCCGCGATCCTGGTTGAGCCGCAGGAGTGTCGTGGGCCGACCGACCCGCCCGGAGGCGACGCGGGCCTCGGTGACGATCCCGCCCGAGAGCAGGTCGCTGACGACCGTGGCGACCGTGGCCGTGCTCAGTCCCGTGGTGCGCGCGAGGTCGTTGCGGGTCGTCTCTCCCGCAGTGAGCAGTGCGTGCAGGACGTCGAGCCGCGATTCGCTGCGGATGTCGCGCGAGGTGCGCCTGGTGGGGGCCATGTCGGTGTCTCCTGGGGGCTCGGATCTACTCCGGTGCGGGGGCTGCGGTGACGCGTGAGAGGCGCGGCTGGACGCCTCCGGCGGTGCCGCGGGCCAGCACTCTGACGGTACCGGAGTTCCAGCCGGCGGGCATCCACAGTCGACCGGGGTCGCCGCCGGTGAACCGGGGGCGGTGCGGGTCGTCGAGCCACACCCGGCCCAGGAGCTCCCCGTTGGCGAAGGCGCTCAGGCGGACCTGCTCGCCCTCGAACCGGAGCGACAGGCCGCCGTCGGGCACGGGGACGTCGAGCCACGCCTCCTCGCCGGGCGCGAGCTCCAGGGGGAGTTCCACGGCGAGCCCTTCGGCGTCCTGGCCCGCGAGCGCGATGATCGCCGCGTCGTTCTGGGCCTCGACCTGCCAGCCGCGCACGGCTTCGAGCCGGAGCAGCTCCACGGGGCCGGAGCCGGAGCCGGGCCAGTGCGGCGCAGTGACCGCGACGTCCCGTCCCTGCCCGGGCTCCAGGTGGACCCACGGGTCGATGGGGCTGACGATGCGCGCCTCGCCGTCCACGACGACCTCGACCGGGAGGGCGAGTTCGCCGATGTGGAAGGCGTAGTGGCTGGTCCCGTCGACCGGCAGCGCGCGGCGGTAGGTCGCCGGGCGGCCGATGCGGGTGCTGCTCCAGCCGCCGAGGCTGCGCACGGGCGCGGGGTCGCCGGCCCACTGCGAGCCGCCGTCCACGGTCCACAGCGCATGGACGTCCTCGCGTGCGGCGACGGCCCAGACCTTCCCGAGGCCGCGGAGGGAGCCGAGCGCGAGGCCCGGGAGCCGCGCGTCGTCGAAGTTGCAGTGGCCCCAGGTCTCCACGGTCGCGTCGAACCTGGTCCTGCCAGCGGTCGCCACGGTGACGGCGGCGCCGTAGACGACCCGCGTCGGCAGGCTCTCGCCGTCGAGCGCGAGGTCCACGATGTCGGCCGCGCCCTCGATGAGCAGTTCCTCGACGCCGTCGAGCGCCGCGGCGTAGTGCGTGCGCCCGCGGTGGACGCCCACGGCCTCGGAGACCGGCGGCAGCTCGTGCGCCTCGGTCCGGCCCGTGCGGGTCGGCAGCGCGCGGCGGTAGGCGGCGGTCAGCTCCGCGGCTTCCCCTGCGGGGCCGTGGATGACGCCCTGCGCGCCGTCGGCGTCGGTGACGTCCTCGGGGTGGAGCACGACGACCTCGACGCGGCCCACGGTGCGCCGCAACGGCTTCCCGGCCTCGGGCGCGTCGAAGGCGGCGGTCTCGCCGTCCACGACGACCGTGCTCGCCGCGCGGGCGGCGAATCCGAGCCCGTTGGCGGTGGCGCTCACCAGGTCCGCGGACGCGAACTCCAGGACGCCCGGCAGGCCGAAGCCCGCGAGCGGCAGGTCCCGCACGACCAGCGCGGTCGAGCGCGGCGCGAGCGCCACCTCGATCCCGCCGACCCAGGCCGTTCCGGGTTTCTCGGTGAGGTTCGGGACGCCGGTGACCGTGCCGCCGCCGTTGAGGACGAGCTGCGAGGGCGACGAGCTGGTGGTCACCGAGACGCTCTGCACGCCTTCGGCCCCGGTGGTCCGGGCCTTCGCGAGGGCCGGTCCGAGGGTGCGCGCGAACGCGGTGAGCACGCGGGCCTCGGCCGTCTCCGGCCGCGCCTCGCCCACGGGGGAGAGGTAGCCGCCGAAGTCGTAGTCGTGGGTCATGAACCCGCCCGGGTCGCCCCAGTTGCCGACCGAGGGCGTGTACCCGAAGTCGTAGCCCGAGCCCTGGAGGTACGGCGCGATGAGCTGGGCGCCGGAGACCAGGAGGCGCCGGAGCGTGGCGTGGCTGCGGTTGGTCTCGGTGACCAGCAGCGGCAGGCCGCGGGAGGCCACGAGGTCGGCATACTGCCGCACTTCGGCCTCGACGAACGGCGAGCGGTCGTCGGGGTAGAAGTTGAACGCGGGGGCCACGCCCTCGACGCCGCCGTTGGCGCCGACCAGGTCGCCCTGGCCCGCGCACGCGATGAGCGGCACCTCGATCCCGTGGCCGGTCGCCATGTCCCGCAGCGCGGTGATGTAGGCGTGCCGGTCGGCGGTGTCGAAGAAGTCGAGCTCGTTCTCCAGCTGCACGGCGACGACGGCGCCGCCGCGGCCCCACTGGCGCTCGGCCAGCAGCGGCATCGCCCGGTCGAACCAGCCGCGGACCTGCTCCAGGAACCGCGGTTCGGCCTGGCGCACCCGCAGGTCGGGGTCGAGGCCCAGCCATGCGGGCAGCGCCCCGCCGTCCCACTCGGAGCAGATGTACGGGCCGGGCCGCGCGACGACCGCGAGGCCCGCTTCGTGCGCGAGGTCGAGGAACGCCCCGACGTCGCGCCGTCCTGCGAAGTCCCACACGCCGGGGGCGGTCTCGTGGAAGTTCCACGGCAGGTAGACGTCGACGGCGCGGTAACCGGTGGCGCGGACCGCGGCGAGCCGCGCCTCCCAGGTCTCCCGGGGGAGCCTGAAGTAGAACAGCGACGCGCACAGCAGCGCCTCCTCGCGGCCGTCGAGCACGAGCCCGGTGGGGTCGAGCCGGACGGCCGAGGTGGACAGATCAGTCACTACTTCACTCCTGCACTTCCGCCTTGGAGGTTCATCTCGTAGAGGTACTTCTGGCCGAGGTAGTAGATCGCGATCATCGGCAGCGTCAGGATGATCGACCCGACCATGACCAGGTTCCACGGCGGCAGCTGCATCTCGTTGCTCGTCCCCGTCATGTACTGGAGGCCGAGCGCCAGCGGCATCGACTCCTCGGAGTTGAGGTAGATGAGCGGGCCCATGAAGTCGCCCCACGCGTGCGTGAGCGTGAAGATCGCGATGGCCGTGAGGATCGGCCACATCATCGGCAGGATGATCTTGCGGTAGATCCCGAAGTAGCCCAGGCCGTCCATCTGCGCCGCCTCGTCCAGCTCCCCGGAGATGCGGGAGACGAACTGCCGCACCAGGAACACGTTGAACGCGTTGGTGAAGAAGTTCGGGATGATCAGCGGCAGGTAGGTGTTGACCCAGCCGAGCTCCTTGAACAGCAGGAACTGCGGGATCATCGTGATCTGCGCGGGGATCATCATCGTGGCGAGCACGATGAGGAACATGACGCCCTTGCCCGGGGCCCGCAGGCGCGCGAACGCGTACCCGACGAGCGAGGACGAGAGCACCTGGCCGACCGCCGAGAGCGTGGCGATGAGGACCGAGTTGAGGACGAACCGCCCGACCGGCAGGCCGGTCGCGGTGAACACCTCGGTGAAGTTGCGCCACTCGAACTCGGTGGGCAGGACCGTGAACGCGTTCTGCGCGCTCGTCTGGTCGCTCGCCAGCGAGATCGAGACCATGAGGATGAACGGCACGAAGAAGATCGCGGAGACGACCAGGAGCACCGCGTACGTCGCGGGCGAGGCCTTGAACACCGACAGCAGGCGCGGTTCGCGCTCGCCGGTCCGCTTCCTGCGGGACGCGGGCTTGGTGGCGATGGCGGTCATCGGACCTCCTGCTCGTAGAAGACCCAGCTGCGGGACGTGCGGAACGCGATGAGCGTGAACGCCATGATGACCAGGAACAGCAGCCAGGCGACGGCCGACGCGTAACCGAAGTGGTAGAACGAGAACGCCTCGCGGAACAGCAGCGGCACCATCATCTGGCTGGCGTTGTCCGGACCGCCCGCGGTCAGGATGTACACCTGCGAGAAGATCTGGAACGAGCCGATGAGGCCCATGATCAGGTTGAAGAAGATCACCGGGGTGATCTGCGGGAACGTCACCGACCAGAACTGGCGCCAGGCGCCGGCGCCGTCGATCTCGGCGGCCTCGTACAGCTCGCGCGGGATGCCGTTCATGGCCGACAGCAGGAGCACGGTGGCCCCGCCGGCGCCCCAGGCGGACAGCACGATCAGCGCGGGCTTGACCCAGGTCGGGTCGAGGAGCCAGTTGGGCCCCTGGATGCCGAACCACCCGAGCAGCTCGTTGAGCGGGCCCGAGGGCGCCAGCACCATCTTGAAGACCATCGCGGTCGCCACGAGCGGCACCAGCGTCGGCAGGTAGATGAAGGTGCGGAAGAGCTTGCGGCCGCGCACCCGCTTGTTCAGCAGGTTCGCCAGCCACACACCGATCACCAGGCCCAGCGGGACCGAGACGAGCGCGTAGTAGAACGTGTTCCCCAGCGCCTTCCAGAACACCGGGTCCCCGGTGAGCGCCTTGGCGTAGTTGTCCAGGCCGACCCATTCGGGCGGCGTGAACGAGTCCCACTCGGTGAACGAGATGTACACGGACGCGATCATGGGGCCCAGCAGGAACCCCACGAACCCGATCAGCCACGGCGAGATGAAGAGCCAGAAGTAGAAGGCCTCCTTCTTGCGGCGTGACGACATTTTGCTGCGCCTCCCGGCGCGGCGCGCAGGGCGCGCCGCACCGGGGGCTTCGTCGACGGTCTTCGACATCGTCAGGGCCCTAATTAATCGGTGATGATCGATTCGAGCTGCGTCTGGATCTTGTCCAGCTCGGTCTGGGCGTCGCCGCCCTCGTTCCAGAACGTGCCCAGGTTGTCGTTGAACGCGGCCTGCATCTCGTTCCACTGCGGGATGAACGGCGCGCGGAAGATGAAGTCCGCGGACTCGCCGAACGCGGCCATGTTCAGCGGCGTGGTCGCCCACGAGGGGGTCAGGAACGCGTCGGACTGCTGCACTTCGAGGTTGGCCGGGACGTCCTGGGCCTTGTCGATGATGACCTCCTGCGCGTCGGCGTTCGTCAGGAACTCGATGGCCTTGAACGCGCGCTCGGGGTTCTTGCAGTCGCGGGAGATCGCCAGGCCCGAGCCGAAGGCCGAGACGGCCTGGTCGGCGCCGCGCCACAGCGGCGCGATGTCCCAGTTGAAGTCCACTTCGAGGAGGCCGCCGATGGCCCAGAAGCCGGTCGTGTTGATCGCGACCTTCTGCGCGGCGAAAGCGGGGTCGCCGCCCATGTCCGGGCCCATGTCCGCGTACTCGGCGGCGGTCGGCACGACGTGGTCCTTGTGCGCCAGGTCGTTCGCCCACTGGAGGGCCGCGACGACCTCGGGGGAGTTCGCGGTCGGCTGCCCGCCGTCGTCGATGATCTGCCCGCCGTTCTGGTAGGCGAAGGACCACCACTGCGGCCACCAGCCCGCGCCGCCGTAGCCCCACTGGGTGCCCGCCACGGTCAGCTTCTCCATGGCCGCCTGGGCGTCCTCCTGGGTCCACTCGGCCGTCGGGTACTCGACGCCCGCGGCGTCGAAGAGGTCCTTGTTGTAGTAGACGATCATCGCGCCCGAGCGGTCGGGGATCGCGTAGACCTTGTCCTCGTAGCTGTAGAGGGTCCCGACGGGGCCGAAGCGCTCCTCCAGGTCGAGGCCCGCGTCCTTGGCGTAGTCGTCGAGCGGCAGGATCTGGCTCTTCGAGGAGTACGTGTTGACGCCCTCGGCCACCTGCATGATGTCGGGGCCGTCGCCGCCCGCGATCATCGTCTGGACCTTCTGCTCGTACTGGTCCGAGGGGATGAGCTGGAGCTCGATCTTGACGTCGGGGTTCGCCTTCTCGAACAAGTCGATGCGGGCCTGGTACGTCTCCTTGTCGAGGTCGCCGCCCCAGACGACCATCTTCAGGGGGCCGGTGCCGTCGTCGTCGCCGCCTCCGCACGCCGCGAGGACGGGGACCGCGACGCCGGCGGTGGCCGCGGCCTGGACCAGGGTGCGCCGGCTGATCTTGTTCTCCATGTCTCGGCCTCTCTCTGTCTTGCGCCGACTACACCGTCGGCGCGGGGTTGAGACGGGGGTAAATCTAACCCATAGATAAATGGTTGGATAGACCGGTGGTGGTAACAATTCGAGCAACGTCCCCCCAGGTGGCGGACCGATTGACCGATAAAAGTGTTATCGGTAAGATGCGGTGCGTCACATCCCAAGGGGGACACGCACGTCCGAACAGCCGCACAACGGCACGCCACGGGATGGCATCATTGCCGCGTACCGCGAGCGAACGGAGTGGTGGAAGTGCCCGGACTGCCCCCGCACATCGGCATCGACCGGCCCGGCTCCTTCAGCCGCTCGGTCTTCCACGAGCGCCACCCCGTGCTCATCGCCAACCTCCTCGGCGACCACCCCTACCCGCCCCACATCGCCGAAGCCCTCGAAGCGCTCCTCGCCGAGTCCCTCGCCGGAACCGTCCCGCCCCGCACCCCCGGCGGCCCCGAGATCCACACCTGGCACCTCGAAACCGAGGCCCACGCGGGCCTGCCCTGGGACTCCCTGCCGTTCCTGTGGGCCGAGTCGTACTTCTACCGCCGCATCCTCCGCGCCGTCGAGTACCACCACTACGACAGCCCCTGGTGCGGCGTCGACCCCTTCGCGCCCCAGAAGCGCGCCCAGCTCGACGGCCCCGAACTGCGCGCCGACCTCGACGCCTACGCCGCCCTCGAAGGCGCCCACCCCGACGACCGCCGCCGCGCCCTCCTCCTCGCCGCCCTCTGGGGCAACCAGGCCGACCTCGGCTTCCGCACCGACAACCCCGACGCCTCCACCAGCGCCGGCGAGATCGTCGCCGACGACTCGGACGCCCTGTGGGCGCTGGCCGACGGGCCCGGGGACGCCCCCGTCATCGTCGTCGCCGACAACGCCGGCCGCGAGATCACCGCGGACCTCGCGCTCGTCGACCACCTCCTGGAGACCGGCACCGGCCCCGTCGAGCTGCACCTCAAGCCGCACCCGTACTTCGTCTCCGACGCCACCGGCCGGGACGTCCTCGACACGCTCGACGTCCTCGACCGCGACCCGCACGAGCCCGTGCGCGGCCTCGCCGGGCGCCTGCGGGACGCGATCCGGCTCGGCTGGCTGCGGCTGCGCGCCCACGGCGCGTACGTCCACCCCACCGACTACCGGACGATCCCCTCGGACCTCGCCGACGACTTCGCGACCGCGAAGCTCGTCATCCTCAAGGGCGACCTGAACTACCGCCGCCTCGTGGGCGACCGCCAATGGGACCCGACGACCCCGTTCAGCGAGGCCGCCGGGTACTTCCCGGGCCCGGTGGCGGCCCTGCGGACCGCCAAGTCCGACCTGGCCGTCGGCGTCGACCCCGCCCGGCTCGCGAAGCTCGACGCCGACGCGCCCGACTGGCGCCTCACCGGCACCCGCGCCTTCATCCAGGTGAAGGCGTAAGGGCCTCAGCCCTTCAGGCCCGAGTGGGCCAGGCTCTCCACGAACTGGCGCTGCGCGATCAGGAAGACCACCAGCACCGGCACCACGGTCATCGTCGCCGCCGCGAGCTGCGTGTTCCACATCTCGCCGCCGTACGGGTCGGTGAACCGGGTGAGCGCCTGCGGGAGCGTGAACAGCTCCGGCGACGTCAGGTACACCGTCGGCTCCAGGTACAGGTTCCACGAGGACAGGAACGTCAGGATCGCCACCGCCGACAGCGCGGGCTTCGCCAGCGGCAGGCAGATCCGCCGCCAGATCCCGAAGCGGCCCAGGCCGTCCAGGCGCGCGGCCTCCTCCAGCTCCACCGGGAGCGCGATGAAGAACTGCCGCATGATGAACGTCGCGAGCACGCACGGCGCCGCGAACGCCGTCACCAGGATCAGCGGCCAGTGCGTGTTCACCATCCCCGCCTGCTTGAACATCTGGAACAGCGGCACGATCGTCACCTCGCTCGGCACGAGCAGCCCGACGAGCACCACCACGAACAGCAGGTTCCGGCCGGGGAAGCGGATGCGCGCGAACGCGTACCCCGCCAGCGCCGACACCAGCAGCACCAGCACCGTCACCGTCAGCGCGATGTACACGCTGTTGAAGTACTGCCTCGCGAACGGCTGGAACGCGAACGCCTCGCTGTAGGCCGCCGCCGTGGGGGAGTCGGTGAAGAACGACGGCGGGGACGCGAAGATCTCGCTCAGCGGCTTGAACGACGAGGCGACCATCCACAGCGTCGGCACCACGAACGGCACCGCGAGCACGACCAGCGCCGCGTACAGCGCGATCCGGCGCGCGAGCGGCCCGAACCGGGCCGCGGGAGCGTCAGTCCTCATAGAACACCCACTTCCTGCGCAGCTGCCACTGGATCACCGTCAGCACCATCACGAACGTCAGGAGCATCAGCGCGAGCGTCGAGCCGTAGCCGATGTCGTTGAAGCTGAACGCCTGCTGGAACACGTAGTACACGAGCACCGTCGTCGACAGGCCCGGCCCGCCCTCGGTGAGCACCGCGATCTGCGCGAACGACTGGAGCGCCCCCACGATCGTGATGATCGCCGTCAGCAGCAGCGTCGGCGAGATCAGCGGCAGCGTGATCTTGAAGAAGATCCGCCGCGCGTCCGCCCCGTCGAGGCGCGCGGCCTCGTACAGCTCCCCGGGAACCCCTTGCAGCGCGGCCAGGAACAACACCATGTTGATGCCGACGCTGCGCACCACCTGCGTGAACGTCACCGCGACCATCGCCGTCGGGCCGCTCTGGAGCCAGTTCGGGCCGTCCACGCCGACCGCCGCGAGCACCCCGTTGACGCCGCCGTTGTCCTGGAGCAGGAACCCCCACACCAGGGTCCACGCGACCACCGACACCACCACGGGCGAGAAGAACAGCGTCCGGAACAGCACCGCGCCCTTGAACCGCCGGTTCAGCATCACCGCCAGCGCCAGGCCCAGCACGATGTTGAGCGCCACGACGCCGCCGGAGAACACCGCGGTCGCGCCGAGCACGCTCGGCAGCGCCGGGTCGTCCAGGGCCGCCTGGTAATTGCCGCCGCCGACGTACGTCAGCTCCCCGGTGAAGATGTTCCAGTCGTTGAGGCTGTACCAGACCGCCAGCCCCACCGGCACGATCACGAACACCAGCACGCCGAGGAGCTGCGGCGCGATGAACAGGTAGCCCGCGGCCGCGTCGGCGCGGCCCAGCGTCCACCACCGCCCGCGCCGCGCGGGAGCCCCCGGGGCGGCCGAGGCCGTCCCGGGAGCGGATCGGGTGCCGATCGCCATTACCCGGCGACCAGCAGCGGGTCGATGGCCGAGCACACCGAGGCGAGCACGCCCGGGATGTCGGCGTCCGGCGCCCACATCGCGTCGAGCTCGGTCTTCGCCTTCTGCGCGATCTCGGCCGGGTTCGTGTGGTTCGGCAGGGTCACCGCGTCGGCGATCTGGTCGACCACGACGGTCTGGAGCTGCTCGGCCGTGAACTTCTCGTTGTTGGCCGCGAGGGCCTCGCCGGTCAGCAGCGACTGGCGCGGCGGCGGGAAGTACTGGGCGAGCTGCGCCGCGTTCTCCGGGTTCGTCAGGAACGCGAGGAACCCGGTGGCCGCCTCGGCGTTCGCGCTGGAGGCGAGGACGCCCATGCCGGCCTGGCCGATCACCGAGTAGTCGCCCGCGGGGCCCGCGGGCAGCGGCGCGATGTCGTACGCGAAGGACCCGTCGAGGTTCCCGGCGCGCGAGACCTGAGCGACCGCGAAGGCCGCGTCACCGGCGAAGAAGTCGGCGGTCGTGCCGGGGCCGGGCATCGACTCGTCGGTGTAGATCGCCTTGTGCAGGAACGTGAACGCCTCGGTCATCTCGGGGCTGTCGAACCCGCACTCGGTGCCGTCCTCGTTCCACGCGCTGGCGCCGAACCCGGTCCAGACGGTGGCGAGGGTGTTCCACGAGGAGTAGTTGAAGTCGTTGACGACGAAGCCGCCCTTGCCGGTGGCGTCGTGGACGGCCGCGCCGATCTCCGACACCTCGTCCCAGGTGAGGCCCGCGGGGTCGAGGGTCTGCCCGGCCTCGGCGAGGAGGTCGGTGTTGACGTACAGGGCGAAGGGGGAGTTGGAGAACGGGTAGGCGTACAGCTCGCCGTCCCGGCTGAACTCGCCGGTGACGCTGGGGAGCAGGTCGCCGTAGTCCCAGCCTTCGGTGCCCTCAAGGGTCTCGGTGAGGGGGACCAGGGCGCCGGAGTCGATGAGGTCGGCCGAGAGGTCGCCCATCCACGCCAGGTCGGGGGCGTTGCCGCCCGCGATCTGGGTGGTCAGGGTGGTGTTGTACTCCTCGAAGGGGAGGCTCTCGAACGTGATCGACTTGATCTCGGGATGGTCGGCGATGTAGGCGTCGGCGATGGAGTCGAAGAGCGCGAGCTGGTCCTCGTTGGAGGTCCAGACGGACATGCGCAGTTCGATGTCCTCCGTGGCGGCTTCAGTGCCGCCGCCGCAGGCGGCCGTGGTCGCGAGTGTTCCCAATGCGAGGGCGCTGACCAGCTTCTTTGCTGTCGTGGGCATGATGTGTTCCTTTTAGTAGCCGATGATCTCGGGCCAATGGATTTCGACGCCGGCCTCGGTGAGGGCGGCCTGGAACCGGCGGACCAGTTCGGGTTTCGCGAGGACGTCCCCGGGATGCAGGGAGCGGTCGAGGCAGAACGCGGCGAGCTCGCCGGCGGATTCGCCGACGTTCCACTCGACGGGGTGGAGCCGGTAGGCGCCGTTGGTGATGTGCGTGGTGCCGATGTTCTTGGCGGCGGGCAGGAGGTTGCGGGTCCGGACCGGGACGAGGGCCCCGAGCGGGATCTCGAAGGGGGCGCACTCGACGTCGATGTAGTTGTCGCCGCCGGTGGAGGGGTGCAGGTCGATGCGGTACATGCCGACGCCCACGGAGTCCTCGAAGCGGGCGGGGCGGCCGTGGCCGCGGACGGCGACCGCCACGTCCTGCTCGACGACGGTGCGCATCGCGCGGATGCGCCGGGACTCGCGGATGTACGGCGCCTGCGCGAAGCCGTCGCCGGTGCCGACGACGTCGCCGCGCAGGCGCAGCCCGGGCCACCCGGTACCCCCGTCGGGCCGGGGGGCCTCGGTCTGGAGCCAGTACACGAACGCCCGCGACTGGGCCTTGGCGGCGCGCAGGTGGACGTCCCGGTCGGGCGTGTCGATGACGTTGCCGCCCAGGTAGTCCAGTTGCGGCCAGTTGGCGAGCACGATGTCGCTGTCGAGGCTGCCGGGCAGGAACGTCTCGCGCGCGGCGATGCGGCGGAACACCCACAGGTCGAGGTCGCCGGGGTCGTCCCCGTGGGCCTCCTTGCCGCCGACGGTGTCGTACGGCGGGTTGACGTGGAAGGTGCGGGTCTCCGGTTCGAGCGTGCGCGGGCTGGGGGCGGTGAACGAGAGCATCGCGTCGCCCCAGAAGGCGGGGGCCAGGGACCGCCAGTGGTCGTAGTCGGCGGGCCGCTCGATGGTGTGGTCGCCCTCGACGTGGTCGAACACGAAACACCAGGCGATGGACTGCATGTTCTCCGGCTGCGCCGTCGCGGGCGCGCTGGGCTCGCCGGTCTCGTCGCGGCCCTCGGCGCCGGTGACGTACGCGGTGCCGGTGAGGGGGAGGAGGTCCCCGGTCTCGGTCGCGTCGAGCACGAACGCGGCCTCCACGACCGTGTCGTGCCTGGTGTCCTTGTCGCGCAGGGTGACCGAGCGGACGATGCCGTCCACGGTCTCGGCCGCGACGGGCACGTGCGGCTGGAGGACGGTGAGGCGCCCGCTCGACAGATGCGGGGCGAGCATCTTCGTGATGACCGCGAGGGCCGCGCGCGGCTCGTGGCAGAGGCGGCTGACGCGCCCGCGCCCGGGGTTGAGCTGCGGGTCGCGGCGGGCCTCGTCGGTTAGCGGGTAGGCGTCGCGGTAGTACGCGCGGATGCCCTCGCGCAGCGCCCGGTAGGTGGCGGTGACGCCGAACTGCTCGACCCAGACGTGCTCATCGGGAGGCACGGCCTGGCTGGTGAGCTGCCCGCCGAGCCACGGGTACTCCTCGGAGAGGACGACCCGGCGGCCGCGGCGCAGGGCCGCGAGGGCCGCGGCGACGCCGCCGAGCCCGCCGCCGACGACCGCGATGTCGGTCTTCAGGTGCGTCATCGGGCACCGCCGCGCACGGTCAGGGTCTCGCCGAACGCCACTTCGCCCTGGAGGAGCCGCTGGATCTCGATGCCGCCGTGCTCCTCCGCGGGGGCGGAGATGAGCTGCTGGAGGAGCGCGAGCGCCTCGGCCGCGACCTGCTGGCGCGGGGTGTGGAAGCCCGAGAGGGCGCGCCCGCCGATGCGGTGGCCGCGCACTTCGGCGAGGGCCGCGAGCGACAGTCCCGCGCCCGCCCCGCCGAGGACCAGGGCGGCGTCCTCGATGAGGAAGGCGTCCTCGGCGAACACGGCCGTGGCCCCGGAGCGGGCCACGACCTGCGGCAGGTCCGACAGGTCCGCGCCGACGGCGAACGGGGCGACGGCGAGCGCGCCGGGGGCCCGCCCGATCGCCGAGAGGCGGTCCCTCGCGGTGGGGCTGTTCAGGTCCCGGTGCAGGTAGAGCACCTTCTCGTGGCCCAGCTCGACGGCGCGGTCCAAGAGCCGCCCGGTGAGGGACCCGTAGTCGATCCCCACGTACGGCACGGGCGCGTCGGTCTCGTCGCGGCGGCCGACGGCGACGAACGGGAACGACTCGGCCACGAGCCGTTCGAGGTCCTCGCCGTCCATCTGCTGGCCGAGCAGGACGCAGCCGTCGGCCAGGCGCAGCCGCGTGTTGCGGTGGAACAGGCGCCTGCGACCCTCCTCGACGGGGGAGGAGGTGAAGAACAGCAGGTCGCAGCCGAGGCTCTCGGCGGCGCGCTCGATGCCGTTGAGCAGCGGGCCGTAGAAGTCCATGGACTCGGGCGTCAGCGCCGACTCGTACGTGAAGACCCCGAGGATCTTGTTGTCGAGACCGGCGAGGCGGCGGGCGGCGGGGTCGGCGACGTACGTGGACTGCTCGATGGCGCGGCGCACGCGCTCGCGGGTGGCGTCGGGGATGCGGATGTTGGACCCGTCCCGGTCGTTGAGCACCATCGAGACGGTCGTCTGGCTGACTCCGGCGATGCGCGCGATCTCGCGCTGCGTCACCTTGCCGGGCTTCCCTGTCATCTGTCGTTGTCCCATCGATCTCGATAATGCGCATTAGCAGCGCGGTCCTCGGAACGATAATACGTAACATCAAAATCCGCAAGACCCCTTGACACGCCAGCGCCCGGCCCGGCACGATGAGCGGCACTCGCAGATAATGCGAATTATCAGAACCAGCATGGGAGACAGACGATGACGTCTGACCGATCAGAGTTGACCCGGCGCGGCCTCCTCGGCGCCACGTTCGCCGCGGGCGTGCTGCTCGCGGCCGAGGCGAGCCCCGTCGAAGCCTGGGCCGCCGAGGGCGACGTCCAGCTGAGTGCGAGCGGCGTCAGCATCCTCGCCTCCGTGGGCGGTCGCCTCGCGATCCGCGACGGGAACGGCACCACCCGCTCGGCGGGATCGAAGTTCCAGATCAAGGACACCGCCGCGGGCATCCAGCTCTCCACCGGCGGCACCCCCGTCCTCACCGCCCTCGCCGACGGCACCCCCGCGATCCGGATGGACTACACGATGCCCGCCGCCGCGGGCGCGGTCGCCGTGTACGGCCTCTTCACCGTCGCGACCAACCGCGTGCACCTCGAATGGCACGTCACCGGCCCCGCCACCCTCATCCCCGAGGGGTTCCTCTTCAGCCGCGCCGTCCAGGCCCCCACCGAAGCGGACGCGTACGTGCCCGTCACCGAGTGGGTCCGCGACACCGGCGGCGGCATCCCCTACGAGCACACGACCGGCATCGCCCACGCCTCCACCTGGGGCGCGCTCCACGGCATGTTCCTCCTCGCCGACTCCCGCCAGGCATGGACCAACGCGACCTGGATCCACGCCCCGGGCGTCGCCCAATCGGACGGCTCGATCGTCTCGACCGCCGACTTCTTCTTCAGCGCGAAGCGGCCCTCCGCGACCGCGTCCATCGGCACCGCCCAGGACCTCGGGATCGAGATCTGGACCGAGCAGCCGTTCAACCTCTGGGCCGCCGCGGGGGCGACCGCGAGCCTCCACGTCCAGGTCGCCAACGGCTCCAACACGACCCGCGCCGTCGACCTCGACTGGTGGGTCAAGGACTTCAACGGCACGCGGCTCACCTTCGGGAACCTCACCGGGTCCGTGCCCGCGGGCGGCACGTGGGACCACGTCATCAGCGTGCCCACCTCGGCCGCGGGCATCGCCACCGCCGAGGTCGCCGCCTCCTACGGCGGCCAGGAGGCGTTCGCGCGCACCAACATCGCCGTCCTCGGCGCACACTCCTACCAGTCCGGGTCCGAGAGCATGTTCGGCATGGCGAACTACCCGTGGCTCCAGGTGCCCTCGGCCGACGCGCTCATGGACCTGTGGCAGCTCGCGGGCGTCAACCGCGTGCGCATCGCCTACGACGGCGGGCCCGGCCTGCCGCCCGCCGAGTTCGACGCCCGCGGCATGGCCCACAACGTCGAGCTGCAACCCGACCTCACCGTGGACGCCGAGGCCGCGGCCACGTGGGCGCAGGTCAACACCGACATCGCCGTCGCCGCCGGGGCCGAGTACTTCGAGGTCGGCAACGAGCTCAACCGGCCCTTCAACACCGGCCAGGCGGCCCAGGCGTACATCGACAAGGCGATCCGGCCCGTCCGCGACTACGTCACCTCGATCGGCGCCGACGTCAAGCTCCTCAACAACGGCCTCGCGGGCATGGACGAGCCGTGGGTCGAGAACTTCATCGCGGGCGGCGGCTGGGACCTCATCGACGGGTTCGCCTACCACCCCGGGCGCGGCAACTTCACGCCCGACTACATCCCCTCCGGCGACGACTGGGACGAGGGCCCCACCGGCACGTACTGGAACTTCCTCGGCGGCCTGCGCAGGCTCCAGGCGCTCATGGCGGTCCACGGCGAGAAGGAGGTCTGGCTGACCGAGGCGTACGCCTGCACCCGCCCCAACGGCTGGTGGAACGACACCTACCGGGCCGCCGCCGAGAACGTCTTCCTCACCCTCGCCCTCGCCAAGGCCGAAGGCATCCGCAACGTCTGCTGGTACCAGTTCCACGACTCGGTCCTGGGCAAGCCGCAGGTCGCCAACCCCGAGGACGTCGAGTACCACTTCGGGCTCGTCAACCGCGACACCAGCCTCAAGCCCTCGCTCCTCGCGTACGCCACGGCCGCAAGGGAACTCGACCAGGCCACCCCGCGCGGCTGGCTCGCCTTCGCCGACCCGCTCGCCAAGGGCCTCCTGTTCGACACGCCCGCGGGCGAGGCCGCGGTCCTGTGGCACCGCGCCGACGGCTACGTCCTCAACACCGACCACGACCCCGCCGGGCGGGACTTCGCCGCCCCCGAGGTGTGGGAGGACCACTGGCCCACCAAGACCGGGCTGTCCGTCAAGGCCGCCGGGACGAGCCTGACCCGCGTCGACTGCATCGGCCAGCGCTCCGCGGTGGCCGTCAGCGGCGGCAAGGCCACCGTCACGCTCGACGGCGCCCCGCGCCTGTTCCTCGGCACCGACCTCGCCGCGAACCTCGTCGCTTAACAGGCAAAAGGGCCGCCCCGGGGGAGTGTCTCCCCGGGGCGGCCCGCCTCATGCGGCTACACGTCGGTCTTCTTGAGCCGCAGCGCCGCCGCGGCGAGCGTCACCGCCACCCATCCGGCGAACACCGCGATCCCCGCGCCCGGCGAGAGCCGGTCGGAGGTCTCCGTCAGCGCGTAGACCGCGCCGCCCGCGTTCGACGGGAAGTACGGGTTCAGCGTGTCGTACCAGGAGTCGGGGAGCAGCATCGCCAGGCCCGGCAGGATCAGCAGGACGCTCACCAGCGCGGCGATCCCGCCCGCCGGGGACCGCAGCAGCGCCCCCAGCGCCACCCCGAACACCGCCACGAGCCCCAGGTACAGGGCCGCGCCGAACAGCGCCCGCAGCACCCCGTCGTCGGTGAGCGACAGCGAGATCGCCTCGCCGTCGAGCCCGACCGAGCCGATCAGGAACGCCGCGAGCACCCCGACCGCGCTGACGGCGAACACCGCGCCGCCCGCGAGGATCGCCTTGGCCCACAGCACCGGCAGGCGCTTCGGGACCGCGGCCAGCGTCGAGCGGATCGTCCCCGTCGAGTACTCGCCCGCGGTCGACAGGACCCCGAACACGCCCGCCACGAGCGACGCGAACGACAGGCCCATGACCGCCAGGCTCACCGCGTCGAGCGGCCGCCCCGAGATCCCGGGCGGGCCGTCGGTGACGCCGGCGCCGTCGTAGGTGAACGCGCCGATCGACCCGAACAGGCCGAGCAGGACCAGGCCCAGCGACAGGCAGATCCATGTGGACCGGATGGTCCGGAACTTCGTCGTCTCCGAGAGCAGGACCCGGCCGAACCGCACCGGCCGCACCCTCGTGCGCTCCCGCCCGCCCTCCGCGGGGCGTTCGATCGTCATGGCGCTCATCGCGCGCTCCTTCCGTCCGCCGGGGCACTGCGGTACTCCAGCTCGTCAGTGGTCAAGTCCATGAACGCCTCCTCCAGGGAGGCCCCGAGCGGCGTCAGCTCGTGCAGCGCCACCCCGTGGCGCAGCGCGATCCGCCCGATCTCGCGCGCGTGCAGCCCCGACACCAGCAGCTCCGTCTCGTCCGAGGCGGTCACCGTGACGTCGGGCCCGGCCAGCAGCGCTTGCAGCCGCGCGGCCTCGTCGGACCCCACCTTCACCGAGCCGGTGCCCGTGGCCCGCACGAACGCGTCCACGGTGGTGTCGGCGAGGAGCCGCCCGCGGCCGATGACGATGAGGTGCTCGGCGATCTGCGCGGTCTCGCTCATCAGGTGCGAGGACAGGAGCACCGCCCGGCCCTCCGCGGCCAGGGACTTGAGGAGGTTCCTGATCCACAGCACCCCTTCGGGGTCGAGCCCGTTGACCGGCTCGTCGAGCATGACGACCTCCGGGTCGCCGAGCAGCGCGGCGGCGATGCCGAGGCGCTGGCCCATGCCCAGGGAGAACGCGCCGACCCGCTTGTGGGCGACGCTGCCGAGCCCGGCCAGGTCGATGACCTCGTCGACGCGCTTGCGGTCGATGCCGTGGGTCTGGGCGAGGGCCGTCAGGTGGCCGACCGCGGAGCGCCCGGGGTGGACCGACTTGGCCTCCAGGAGCGCGCCGATCTCGTGGAGCGGGGCGCCGTGCCCCGCGTAGGCGCGGCCGTTGACGGTGACCCGCCCGGCCGTGGGGGCGTCCAGGCCCAGGACCATCCGCATGGTCGTGGACTTCCCGGCCCCGTTGGGGCCCAGGAACCCGGTGACCTCGCCGGGCTTCACGGTGAAGCTCAGCCGGTCGACCACGGTCTTGTCCCCGTAGCGCTTGGTCAGTTCGCGTGCCTCGATCATCGCGGTTCCCTCGTTCCCTTCACCGCCGCGTTCTGCTCGCGGCCTCATGGGAACGACGCTACGGACGGGAACCTCTCACCGCGTGGGCCTGGACGCGGGTCTTCGGGAGGCCCGGGTCGTACCTGGGTCGTACCCGGGCCTACGCGCTCACGCTGAGGCGGGCCGGGGGCGGATCGTGAGCGTCTGCTGCGCGTGCCCGAAATGCCCGGCCGTGTCGTGGAGGGCGCTGGAGGTCGTGCCCAGGCCCGAGGGCCCGAAGACGACCGTGGTGTCCAGGCCGAGCCACCGGCCCACGGGCTGGCGGAACAGGTGGATCGTCAAGTCCACGTTCGGGAACAGCCACGCCTCGGGGCTCTCGCGCACGGCCGCGCCGTTCGCGGTGTCGACCAGGCCCGCGAGCCGCGCGAGGGCGCTCGCGTCCTCGCCCGCGGCCACCGGGACCTTCGCGCCGATCCACACGGTGATCCGCCCCGGCCGCGGCGTGCCGACCGGGCGGGCCTCGATCGAGCGGATGTACCCGCCGGGCCAGACCCGCTCCAGGTCGACCGGTTCGGCCGTCTCGGGTCCGGGCAGCGGCGCGTCCTCGCCGCCCGCGATCTTCTCCGTGTCGAGCACGACCGCCCGCCACACCCGCGCCCGCACGGCCGCGCGCCCGCCCGAGACCACCGTGGCCTCCAGGAGCTCGATCGTGCGTCCCGGCCGGACCACGGCCACCTCGACGTCGAACGGGTCCAGCGTGAGCACCCCGAGGATGTCGACGCTGATGCGGCTCACCGCCATCCCGTCGGGGCCGCGCCCGGCGCAGAACCGCTCCACCTCGTGGACGATGAGCCCGTTCATGGGGCTGATGTGCTGCTCGCGCGTGTTCCAGGCGCCGCCGGTGTGGGGCGTGGGCCGGAAACGCGCGGCGTCCGCGCTCTGGTCGAGGCGGACGAAGTAGCCGTCGTGTTCGGTCATGCAGTGAATCTAGGGGACGTGGAGTTCGAGCGCAGTGAGCGCCGCCTCGTCGCCGATCGCGCGGATCTCCGCGATCCGGTCGCCCTCGAAGCGGAGCGTGAACACCATGAGCAGGTTGCCGCGCGGCACCACGGCCACCGCGACCTCGCCGTCCAGGAGCACGGCCCGCGCCAGGCGCGCCTGACCGGAGAACGCCTCCGCGACCGCCCGCGCGCCGACCAGGTCCGCGCCGCCGCTGAGCCGGATCGCCGCCTCGTCCAGGCGCAGCGTCACGCTCGGGTCCAGCAGCGTCAGGAGCGTGGTGAACTCGCCGTCCCTGGCGGCCTGGAGGAACGCCTCCACCGCCCGGTGCCGCCGTGCCAGGTCGCCGTCGACCGCGGTGGTACCGCGGACGCGGGCGCGGGCCCGGCTCGCGATCCGCTGCGTGGTCTCCGGGCTGCGCTCCACGATCGGCGCGATTTCCGCGAACGGCACCGCGAACAGGTCGTGCAGCACGAACGCGAGCCGCTCCACCGGCGACAGGGCGTCGAGGACCACCAGCATCGCCAGGCCCACCGAGTCGGCGAGCACCGCCTCCTCCTCCGGGTCGGCCCGCCGCCCCAGGCGCACCCGCGGCTCCTCGCCGTCGAACGGGTCCTCGCGCCGCGACTGCCGCGACCGCAGCAGGTCCAGGCACACCCGGCCCGTCACCGTCGTCAGCCACCCCGCGAGGTTCTCGACCTCCGACACGTCCGCGCGCGACGCCTTCAACCAGGCGTCCTGCACCGCGTCCTCGGCCTCGCTGAGGGAGCCGAGCATCCGGAACGCCACCGCCCGCAGATGCGGCCGGTGGCCCTCGAACTCAAGAGCCGAGATGTTTTCTTCGCGCATCCGTCTGGTTCCTCCGCTGCGATCCGTCAGAGCAGTGAGAGCAACCCCGACAGGAAGCAGATGGTAGCCATGGAAACTCCGATCATCCAAACCGCGCTCGTCACCGGCGCGAACAAGGGCCTCGGCCTGGAGACCGCCCGCCGCCTCGGCGCCCAGGGCTGGAAGGTCTTCCTCGGCTCACGCGACGAGGCCCGCGGCCGCGCCGCCGCCGACACGCTCGCCGCCGACGGGATCGACGTCGTCTTCGTGCAGCTCGACGTCACCGACGACGCGTCCGTGGCCGCCGCCGAGCGCCTCGTCCGCGAGCACGCCGACCACCTCGACGTCCTCGTCAACAACGCCGGGTCGCCCGGCGCGATCGTCCACCCCGGCGAGGCCCTGCCCGCCGACCTGGTACCCGCCTTCGAGGTCAACGTGTACGGCCCGGTCCGCGTCACCCACGCGTTCCTGCCGCTCCTCCAGGCCGCCGACAACCCCCGCGTCGTCAACGTCTCCAGCGCCGCCGGGTCCTTCGCCGTCGTCACCGACCCGGGCCAGGCCGTCTCCAAGATGCACGAACTCGCCTACACCACTTCGAAAGCCGCCCTGAACATGCTCACCGTCCGCTACGCCCAGGCGTTCCCGGGCATCAAGTTCAACGCCGTCACCCCCGGGGAGGTCGCCACCGGGAAGTTCGCCGCCACCGACATGAACGGCCACCGCGGCCAGCTCACCGTCACCGAGGGCTCCGACCCGTTCATCCGCCTCGCCCTCCTCGACGCCGACGGCCCCACCGCGACCTTCACCGACCGCCTCGGCCACGTCGACTGGTGAACCCGCGCCGCGGCGGGGGCGCACGCTCCCGCCGCTACCGGGCGAGGGCCGCGTCCAGGACCGCGCAGGCCGTGAACAGCGCCAGGAACACCAGCTGCGCGACCTGCCCGGCCAGCACCCACCGCGCCATCAGGTTGTTGCCGTGCCGCAGCGAGATCAGCTCCGCGACCTGGAGGCGCCCCACCAGGTTCCCCGCGTCCACCGGATGGTCGCCCCAGTGCTCCCGGAGCATCGCCGACAGCGTCGCCTCGGCGGCCACCTCGTACCGGTACGCCCGGCCCGCCCAGATCCCCGCCGCCGCGGCGACGACGAGCGCCGCCAGCGACACCAGGTACCCGGCCCGGAGCCACCCGGGCGCGCCGCCTTCGACCTCCAACGGCGCGAACAGGACCACGCCCGTCATGAGCGTCAGCAGCACCGCCGCCGCGCTCACGAGCCACTGCGACCTCGCCTGGAGGCTCACCCGCCGCCCGTGCTCGCCCGCCAACTGGGCCGCGATGTACTCCGTGTACACCTGCCCCTGCGCCGCGTCGCTCATCCCTCCGGCCGCTCCCGGCGGTCGAGCGCCATGTCCGACCCCTCCGCGCCCGAACCCCTGACCTCGTCGGTCCGCAGCCACGACGCGTCCGGCGGCGGCCGCGTCCCCGCCGCGGGCTCCGGCGGGACCGACCCGGCCGGGACGGGATCGGTGTCGGGAGGCGATGCCTCGGCGTCACTTGCCATCCGCCCATCGTAGCGAGCACGGCCCGCCCGAATCCCCTAGCCTGGAAGGACTCCCGAACGAAAGGGGTCGGGCATGACGCCGGTCTCCGCCCTGATCGACCAGCTCACCGCCGCCGTCTCCGGCGAACCGGGCGACCCCGTCGACGAGCGCGCCGCCGCCCTCGCCGCCGAACTGCGCCTCCGGCGCATCACCGACCTCCCCACCGCCCTCCGCGCCTCCCTCGCCATCGCCCTGTTCCACTTCCTACGCGGCGAAGCGGCAAGCGCCGCAGGCATGTTCGCGGTCATCGGCCAGATCGACCCCGCCGCCGTCCCCCAGGCGCTCCGCGGCCTCATCGACCACGACGACGACCCGCAGCGCGAACGCCTCCTGAGGCTGGCCGCCCTCCACGCGTACGCGGCCGACACCGCCGACCCGGCCGCCGCCAACCTCGCCGCCGCCTACCTGCGCGTCGCCGACGCCGACGGCTTCGACCGGCTCGCGGCGCTGGCCGACGCCCTGTGGCGGCGATGCGAACTCGTCAAAGACCCCGACGACGCCGCCGAAGCCGCCGAGACCGGGCGGCGCTGGCTCGAACTCGCGCCGCCCGACCACCCCGGCCTCGCCCACCGCTGGTGGCGGCGCGGCCTCGCCGAGTTCGCCCGAGACGCACACGGCCGCAGCACCCTCGACGCGGCGATCGACTGCTTCCGGGCCGCCGTCGCCGCCGCCCCCGACGACGACCCGCAGGCCCGCGCCTACCGGTTCGACCTCGCGCTCACCCTGCACCGCCGCGCCGACGGGAGCCGCGACACCGGCCGCATCGACGACGCCATCGCCGCCTGGCTCGCCTGCGCCGCAGGCGAAACCGACCCGAACCCCGCGCTGTTCAACCTCGGCACCATGCACCAGGCCCGCTACGAGGCCACCGGCGACCCGGACTCCCTCGACGCGGCCGTCGACGCCTGGAGCGCCGCCGCGCCGGCCTTCAGCGCGCAGCCGCAGCTCGCCGAACTCCTCGCGCTGCTCCTGGCCGACGCCCTCGCCATCAGGTCCATGCGGGCCCGGTCCCTCGCCGACGCCGACACCGCAGCGGGCCTCCTGGAGGCCCTGATCGCCCAGGGCCCCTTGCAGGACGAGGCGCGGGCGCACTCCGAACTCGCCAACGCCCGGTTCACCCGCTACCGCATCGGCGGCGACAGCGCCGACCTCGACCGCGCCGTGGACGCGTCACGGCACGCCGTCGCGACGACCCCGCCCGGGACGCCGATGCTCGCCGTCCGCATGTCCAGCCTCGTCAACGCGCTGCGCACCCGCCACCACATCGCCGGGGACCCCGCCGACCTCACCGAGGCGGTGGCGCTGGCCCGGCAGTCCGTGGACCTCCTCGCCGACGGCCAGCCCGAGGCCGGGGTGGTGCTCGGCAACGCCGCGAACGCGCTGCGGGCCGTCTTCGGTGAGACCGGCGAACCGTCCGACCTGGAAGCCGCCGTCACCGCGGGCGGCGCGGCGGTGGACGCCCTGGGCGAGTTCGACTTCCGGCGGGCCGACGCCCTCATGGACTACTCGATGACCCTCCGCGAGTCCGCCGAGGCGACCGGCGACCTCGACCGCGCCGACGCCGCCGTGGCGGCCGCGCGCCTGGCCGCGGAGGCGCCGACCGGCGGGGCCACCAGCGAACCGGCGAGGCTCACCCACCTCGCGACCGCACTGCGCACCCGCTTCACCCTCAACGCCGACGCCCGCGACCTCGATGAAGCGGTGCGCGCCGCCGAAGCGGCGGTCGCGCTGACCCCGCCGAGCGAGCCGAGGCGCGCCGCGGCCCTGGACGAGCTCACCGCCGTGTCCCTGGTACGCCACCACCGGTTCGGCGACCCCGACGCGCTCGCCGCCGCCATCGATCTGGGCCGCGAGTCGGTCTCGCTCACCTCCCCAGGCCACAAGGAGTTCCCCGGCCGCCTCACCGTCCTCGCCAACGCCCACTTCGTGCGCTTCCAGGACTCCGGCGACGAGACCGACCTGCACGCCGCCGTCGCGCTCATGGAGCGGGCGGTCGCCGCAGCGCCCGGCCGCGAGCGGGCCGCCGCGATCTTCCGACTCGACCTCGCCGAGCTGGTGCACCGCCGCCACCTCGCCCTCGGCGACCCCGGCGACCTCGACCGCGCCGAACACCTCGTGCGCGAAGCGCTCGACCTCACCCCCGAGTGGAGCGCGGCCCGCGGCAACATGCTCTGGCTGCTGGGCAGGGTCCTGGCCGAACGGGACGACGACCTGGCCGCCGCCGAGACCTTCGCCGCCGCGGCCGCCGACACCGCGGGCCCGCCCGCGCTGCGCATCCGCGCCGCCGACGCCGCCGCGAGACTCC
Organism: Glycomyces mayteni; assembly: GCF_042428885.1. Classification (NCBI taxonomy): domain Bacteria; kingdom Bacillati; phylum Actinomycetota; class Actinomycetes; order Glycomycetales; family Glycomycetaceae; genus Glycomyces; species Glycomyces mayteni. The sequence continues at coordinate 508,373 of NZ_JBHMBP010000005.1, read as the reverse complement.
TGATGCACCAAGACGACCCGCAGGCCGCGCTCCCGCTGCTGCGCACCGCCGTCGGCCTGCTCCCGCGCCTCGCCTGGCACGGCCTGTCCGAAGCGGACCGCCGCCACCTCCTCGAACAGGAGGCCGCGATCCTCGCGATGGACGCCGCCGCCTGCGCCCTCGCCACCGGCGACCCCGCCGAAGCCGTGCGCCTCCTCGAACAGGGCCGCGGCGTCCGGTGGGGCCAGCTCCTCGACCGCCGATCCGACCCGACCGGCCTCCAGGCCGCCCACCCCGGGCTCGCCGCCGAACTCGACCACTGCCTCACCGCGCTCCGCGGACCCGAGGCCGACCGCCTCCTGGAACCGGACCGGGCCCACCGCGCCTCCTACGACGCCGCCCGCCGCCTCGACGCCCTCCTGGAACGCATCCGGGCGCTCCCCGCCAGCCCGGCCCTCCCGCACCCCGCGGAGTTCATGGCCGCACCGGCCCTCGAACGGCTCCTGCCGCCCCCGGGGACCGGACCCGTGGTCGTCCTCAACGCCAGCCGCTGGCGCTGCGACGCCCTCATCGCCGCCGACACCGGCGTCACGAGCCTGCCGCTGCCGTTCACGCACGCCGAACTCACCGAGCAGACCAACCGCTACCTGACCGCGCTCCAGCGCAACCGCGGCCCGCGCCGCGACCCCGAACTGGAGATCCAGGCCAACACAGTCCTCGAATGGCTCTGGAGCCACGTCGCCGCACCCGTCCTCGACCACCTCGGATTCGCGCCCGGCCCCGGCCCGCTGCCGCGGATCTGGTGGAGCCCCACCGGACCCCTGACCCTCCTGCCGATCCACGCCGCGGGACACCACCACACCGACGACGGCCGCACCGTCCTCGGCCGCGCCGTCTCCTCCTACACCCCGACCCTCCGGGCCCTCGCCCACGCCCGGACCCAGACCCCGCCGGGCCGCACCGGGCCCGCGCTCCTCGTCTCCATCCCGAACACGCCCGGCGGCTTCGCGACCCTCCCCGGCGTCGACCGCGAACGGCGGCAACTCACCGGCCTCCTCGGCGGCGACGTCGCCGCCCTCCACGACGCCGACGCCACCCGGACGGCCATGATCGAGGCCCTCGGCGCCCACGCCGTCGTCCACCTCTCCACCCACGGCGTCCAGGACCTCGCCGACCCCGCCGCGGGCGGCCTCGTCCCCTACGACTGGCAGACCGCCGGGCGCATCCGCGCCGACGACGTCGCCGACCTGCCCGCCCGGCCCCGCAGCCTCGCGTTCCTCTCCGCCTGCCAGACCGCCACCGGGGGAGCGGTGCACCTGGAGGAGGCCGTCAACGTCGCCGCCGCGATGCTCCACGCCGGATGGCCCCACGTCGTCGGCACCCTGTGGACCGTCTTCGACGGCGCCGCCGCCGCGATCGCGGAGCACTTCTACACGCAGGTGATCGAAGACGGCCGGATCGACCCGGCCCGATCCGCCCGGGCCCTGCACGAGGCCGTCCGCGCCCTGCGCGCCGAGGAGCCGCGCGACGCCGCCTACTGGGCCCGCTTCATCCACCTCGGCCCCTGACCCGCCCCCGCGGAAAGCGGTCTCACGCGGTATAAGTTGACCGCACCCAACCCGCCGCACCACGCGCCACACCACGGAGGCCCCCATGCCGGTCCACCCCTACTTCACCGCCGTCTTCAGCGGGGAAGGCGAGCCGTTCGCCGAAGGGCCGTGGGACACCAGCGGACTCGCCGTCGAGGACACCGCCGTCGACGGCCCGCACGGGCCCGTGCCCGTCCGCGCCTACCGGCCCGAGGGCGAGCTCGGCGGCGCGATCCTGTGGGCCCACGGCGGCGGCTTCCGCCACGGCGACCTCGACATGCCCGAAGGACACGTCGTCGCCGCCGAACTCGCCCGCCGCGCCCAGGCGCTCGTCGTCTCCGTGGACTACCGGCTCGCCGACGGCGAGACGACCCTCTACCCCGTGCCGATCGACGACGTCCACGCCGCCTGGACCTGGCTCGCCGGACTCGGCGAGCTCGCGGACCTGCCGATCGGCATCGGCGGGGCCAGCGCGGGCGGCGCGCTGGCGGCCTCGGCCGCCTTGCGCGCCAGGGACGTCGGGCCGCGGCCGGCCGACGCGCTGCTGCTCGCCTACCCGTTCGCGCACTACCCGAACCCGTCGCTCGACTGGGCCCTGTACCCGGAGATGGCCGAGGTCCCGGCCCGGTTCGGACCCGAGGATGTCGAGGGCATGGTCCGCAACTACGTGGGGCGCATCAGCGACGTGCCCGCCGACGCCCTCCCGGGCGCGGCGCGGCTCGACGGGCTGCCCGCGACCCGCGTCCTCGTCTCCGAGTACGACGACCTGCGGGCCTCCGGAGAACTGCTCGCGCGCCAGCTCGCCGAGGTCGGCGTCCCGGTCGAGACGTGGGTCGCGCCGGGCATGACCCACGGGCACCTCAACCACCTGCCGCGCCTGCCCGAGATCGACGAGTCGATCACTTTCCTCGCCAAGGGCCTCAACGGCTGAAGCGGGTCCGCAGCACGTACGGCATGATGCCGCCGTGCCGGTGGTAGGCGACCTCGCGCGGGGTGTCGAGGCGGACGGTGACGCGGAACTCGCGGCCGTCGGCGCGCACGGTCGCGGTCGTCTCGCCGATCCCGGTGACCGTGTAGGTCTCGAAGCCGGTGAGCCCCAGCGTCTCCGCGCTCTCGCCGGGAAGGAACTGGAGGGGCAGCACGCCCATGCCGACGAGGTTGGAGCGGTGGATGCGCTCGAAGGACTCGGCGATGACGGCCTTGACGCCCAGCAGCGCCGGGCCCTTCGCCGCCCAGTCCCGTGAGGACCCCGTGCCGTACTCCCTGCCCGCCAGCACGATGAGCGGGACCCCGGCCTCGCGGTAGGCGGCGGCCGCGTCGAACACGGTGGCCGCCTCGCCGTCGCGGACGGTCCAGCCGCCCTCGGTGCCGGGGGCGAGGCGGTTGCGCAGGCGCACGTTCGCGAACGCGCCGCGCACCATGACCTCGTGGTTGCCCCGCCGTGAGGCGTAGGTGTTGAAGGCCCGCTCGGGGACGCCGCGGTCGTGCAGGTACCGGCCCGCCACGGTGTCGGCGCCGATGGCGCCGGGCGGGGACATGTGGTCGGTGGTCGCGGTGTCGCCCAGGTGCAGCAGCACGCGGGCGCCCGCGATGTCGCCCACCGGCTCCGGCTCGGCCGGGAGTCCGTCCAGATAGGGCGGTCGCCGGAGGTAGTCGGAGGCCGCGTCCCAGGCGAAGACCGCGCCCTCGGGCGCGTCGAGGGACCGCCAGCGCTCGTCCCCGCCGAACACGTCGGCGTACGCCTCCGCGAACATGCCGGGGTCGACCGCCTCCGCGATGACCGCGTTCACCTCCTCGGGGCTCGGCCACAGGTCGGCCAGGAACACCGGCGCCCCTTCGGCATCGGTGCCGAGCGGCTCGGCCGCGAGGTCGGCGTCCATGGTCCCCGCGAGGGCGTATGCGACGACCAGGGGCGGGGAGGCGAGGAAGTTCATGCGCACCTCGGGGTTGATGCGGCCCTCGAAGTTCCGGTTCCCCGACAGGACCGCCGCCACGGACAGGTCGCCCTCGCGGACGGCCCGCGACACTGCGGGAATGAGCCCGCCGGAGGCGCCGATGCACGTCATGCACCCGAACCCGGTGAGGTGGAACCCGAGCGCGTCGAGGTGCGGGGTGAGCCCGGCCTTCGCGAGGTAGTCGGCGACGACCCGGGAGCCGGGGGAGAGGCTGGTCTTGACCCACGGCTTGGGCCGCAGGCCGCGGCGGTCGGCGTTGCGGGCGAGGAGCCCGGCGGCGACCATGACCGCGGGGTTGGAGGTGTTGGTGCAGGAGGTGATCGCGGCGATGGCCACGGCCCCGTTGTCGATGGAGGATACATCGCCACCGATGTTCACTGTCGTCGGGCGGGACGGCCGGTCCAGTGACTCCCTGAAGCGGCCGCGGGCGCGGTCGAGCCGGACCCGGTCCTGCGGGCGGCGCGGCCCGGCGAGCGAGGGGACCACGGTCCCCAGGTCCAGGTCGAGCGTCTCCGCGTACCGCGGCGGGCGCTCGGGGTCGTGCCAGAGGCCCTGCGCCTTCGCGTACGCCGCAATGAGTTCCACTTGCGACTTGGGGCGGCCGGTGAAGCGCAGGTAGCGGATCGTCTCGGCGTCGATCGGGAAGTACGCGCACGTGGACCCGAACTCGGGGCTCATGTTCGCGATCGTGGCCCGGTCGGGGACGCCGAGCGCGGCCACGCCCGGCCCGGAGAACTCGGTGAACTTCCCGACCACGCCGCGCCCGCGCATCAGCTCCGTCAGGTGCAGGACCAGGTCGGTGGCGGTGGAGCCGGGCGGGAGCGCCCCGGTGAGGCGCACGCCCACGACCCGGGGGAGCGGGATCGACACCGGTTCCCCGAGCATCGCCGCCTCGGCCTCGATCCCGCCGACGCCCCAGCCGAGGACGCCGAGGCCGTTGACCATCGTCGTGTGCGAGTCGGTGCCCAGGCACAGATCGGGGAAGGCCCAGCCGTCGCGGGCCTCCACGACGCGCGCGAGGCGCTCCAGGTTGACCTGGTGCATGATCCCGGTCCCGGGCGGCACCACCGCGAAGGAGTCGAAGGCGACCTCGGCCCACTTGAGGAACCGGTACCGCTCGCCGTTGCGCTCGTACTCGCGCTCCGTGTTGAGCGCCAGCGCATCCGGCCTGCCGAAGTGGTCCACGATCACCGAGTGGTCCACCACCAGCTCGGCCGGGATGAGCGGATTGACCCGCGCGGGGTCGCCGCCGCGGGCGGCGACGGCGTCGCGCATCGCGGCGAGGTCGGCGAGGGCCGGGACGCCGTTGGTGTCGTGCAGGAAGATCCGCGACGGGTTGAGGTCCACGGCGGTCGCCGTCCCGGTCCCGTCCCAGGCCAGGAGCGCCTCGACCTGGTCGGCGGGGACGCCGTGGCGCAGCAGGTTCTCCAGGACGATCCGCAGGCTGTACGGCATCGTCGCGGGCGCGAGGCCCGCGATCCGGTGGATCCGGAACCGCTCGCCTCCCACGGCGAGTTCGTGCTCGGTGCCGTTGCGGGCGTTCATGCTCGGGTTCCCTCTAGCGTGAACGGGACGCCGCGGTCCTCGGCGAGCGCCCGCAGGTCCTCGATGGTCTTGGCGGGCAGCACGACGCCCTCGCGGCGGCCGCGGGCCTCGTTGCGCGCCTCGATCTCTCCGGGCACGACGACTTCCGCGGCGCCGGGCGCGGGCGTCACGCCCTTCGTGGTCGCGATGAGGTCGGCCATGCGCCGGTCGAACTCGCCGCGGTCGATCAGCGCGTCGACCCGGATCGCGAGCACGAGGTGCCCGCAGCCGCTCCGCTCGCCGGCCACGTACGGCCCGGTCACGCCGGTGGCGTAGGACGAGCCGGTGAGGACCCCGGAGAGGACGTCCATCATGAACGCGATCGCGTACCCCTTGTGGCCCGCCATCGGCAGCAGGGTCCCGGCGATGGCCGCGGTCGGGTCGGTGGTCGGCGCGCCCGTCTCGTCGGTGGCCCAGTCCTGCGGGATCGGTTCGCCGCGTTCACGGGCGGCGTAGATCTTCCCGCGCGCCACGAGCGTGTTCGCGATGTCGAGCACGACCGGGCCGTGCTCCCCGCCGGGCACCGCGATGGACCACGGGTTCGCCCCGACGGTCTTCTCGCGCCCGCCCCACGGCGCCATCGCGGGGCTTCCGTTGGTGGTCAGGATGCCGACGCACCCGGCCTCGGCGATCCGCTTGGTCCAGTAGGCGGCCGTCCCGAAGTGCCCGGAGTCGCGCACGGCCACCACGCCGACGCCGTGCCGTCCGGCGCGCTCGACCGCCTCGCGGCAGGCGCGGTCGGCGAGGACCTGCCCGATGCCGTCGCGCCCGTCGACGACCGCGACGGCGCCGAGGTCGGCGACCGTCTCGGGTTCGGTGCGTGCCTTCATGGCCCCGGTCTTGAGCCTGGCGGCGTACCAGCCCAGTCGCAGCATCCCGTGCGACGGGTGGCCTTGCAGGTCGGCGGCGGTGAGGCTGGCGGCGACGAGTCGGGCGTCGTCCTCGGGCACGCCGAGCGAGGCGAGGACGGCGGCGCCGAACCCGGTGAGGCGGTCGGGGTCGATGGCGGTCATCGGCGGGTCCTCTCGATCTGTTCGGGGGTGAGGGGCCGGTTCGGCACCCCTTGGAGCAGCAGGAAGATGCGGGCGGTCGCCTCGATCTCCTCGATCGCGTCGGCGGCTGAGGCGAGGTCGCGCCCGGCGGCGACCGGGCCGTGGTTGGCGAGCAGCAGCGCATGGTGGTCGGCCGCAGCGGCCTCGGCGACCGGCCCGAGCGCCGTGTCGCCCGGCGCGTGGTACGGGAGGAGCGGGAGGCGGCCGACGCGCATCGCGTAGTAGGCGGTGAGCGGCGGCAGCGCGTCGGCGGGATCGAGCCCGTCCATGCAGGACACGGCGGTCGCGTACGGGCTGTGGAGGTGCACGACCGCGCGCGCGTCGGGCCGGGCCCGGTAGAGCGCGGCGTGGAGGAACAGCTCCTTTGTCGGAACCGCGGGACTGATCGGGCCGCCGCTGCTGTGGCGGCCGTCGTGGTACCGGCCGCTCGTGTCGAGACGGGCGAGCCCGTCCGGGTCGAGCGTGCCGAGGCTGGCGCCGGTCGGGGTGACCCAGATCGAGTCGCCCTCGCGGACGCTGAGGTTCCCGGTGCGGCCGTGGGTGAGTCCGCGCTCGAACAGCGAGCGGCCCGTTGCGACGAGTGCTTCCCTCATGCGGCGGCGCTCCTGACGAGCAGGTCCGGGGCGCCGAAGTTCCCGGACTTGAGCAGCAGCGCCAGGCCATCGGCGGTGACGCACCAGGGCACGCCCCGGTCCGCCTCCGCGCCGACCTCGACGGCGCGCACGCCGAGCGCCTCGACCACGGCTCCGGAGGTCTCGCCCCCGGCGACCACGAGCCGCCGCGTCCCGGCCGCGACCGCCTCGACGGCGAGCGCGGCGAGGGTCCGCTCCAGGATCGCGGCCGTGTCGGGGCCGAGCCGGCTCGCGCCGCGTTCAGCGGCGGGCGCGGAGGCGTAGACCATGGCCGGTCCGCCCGGGTGCGCCTTGCGCCAGGTGCTCGCTCGGGCGAGCAGTTCGGCCGGGTCGCTTGTCGAGGCAGGGTCGAGCCGGTACGAGGGGAACGCCTCGCGTGCGGCGGCGACCTGCGCTAGCGTCGCGGCCGAACACGACCCGGCCAGCACCAGCCCGGGTGTCGACGGCGGTTCGGGAACCTCGGACGGCCTCGCGGCGCCCGCGGGACCTTTCGAGGCGGTGCGAGCGGCCCCGACCGGCGCGGCGCTCCCGGTCGCTTCCGCGAGTCCGAGAGCTCCGGCGAGGCCCGCCCCGCCGGTGGCGAGTGCGAAGCCGCGGGCGGCCTCGGCGACGGCCGTGAGGTCCTCGTCGGCGGTCGCGTCGGCGACCACATGGCGGACGCCTTGCGCCGCCAGCGTTTCGAGTCGCGCGCGGACGGCCGCCGGGCCGCGGCGGACCGTGTCGAGCCGCAGCAGCCCGACCGGGTGCGGGGTCTGGCGGGCGAGGACGCGGACCAGGTCCGAGTCGGTCATCGGGGTCAGCGGGTGGTGCCGCATCGATGAGTCCGACAGCAGGCGGTCCTCCACGAACAGGTGACCGCGGTAGACGGTGCGGCCGTGGGCGGGGCTGGCCGGGCAGACGACCGCGAGGGCGCGGCCGGTGGCGTCGAGCAGGGCGTCGGCGACCGGGCCGATGTTCCCGGCGTCGGTGGAGTCGAACGTCGAGCAGTACTTGAAGTAGGCCTCGGCGACCGGCCCGAGCCAGTCCCGCACCGCCAGTGCGGCGGCGACGGCCTCGGCCGCCGGTACATTTCGGGTCTTCACCGCAATGACGACGGCGTCGCATTCGGGCAGCGGCTCACCCGGCTCGGGCCGCCCGAAGCGCAGGACGGTCCGCAGGCCCGCCCTGCGCAGCGACGCGGCCGCATCGGTCCCGCCCGTGTAGTCGTCGGCGACGCAGCCCATCAGGATCGCGTTCACGGCGCCGCCAGGAGCGATCGGAGTCGGTCCGCCGCGAGGCGCGGCGCGCTGAGGACCGGCACGGCCGAGGCCGCCTGGGCCGCTTCCTGGGCCGGAGCCAGGGAGAACTGGCCCAGGACCACGAGGTCGGCCTCCGAGCGGCCCGCCGCGGCCGCGACGAGCGCGTTCAGTTCGTGCTCGCCGGCCCCGCTCGCGCCTTCCACCCGCGTGCCCTCGATGCGCACGCCCGGCACCGCCTCGCCCAGCCGCGCCACCGTGTCGGCGACCGCGGGGGCCAAGGGGCACAGCACTTCCACGCGCTGCGCCCCGGAGTCCCGCACGGCCTCGAACAGCGCCAGGTCCGACGGCAGCACCGGTACCGCCGCCTCGGTCGCGGCGGCGACCGGGCCGTACATCGAGCAGGTCAGCAGGACCGCGTCCGCGCCGCCGCCGATCGCGTGCCCGATCAGCCTCCGCATCCGCGCCGCGAGCGGCTCGGTGAGGCCGCCGGCCTCGTCGGCCTCGACGACGAGGCGGTCGTCCAGCAGGTTCCACAGCACCGCCTCGGGGAACGCTGCGGCGAACCCCAGGTGCGCCGGTCGCATCGACGCGGCCGTCGCGTGGACGAGTGCGACCTTCGGGGCGCCCATTCAGGCCCGCCCGACGGCGGCGACGACCGCGGCCGTGAACGCGCTCGTGGAGGCGGTGCCCCCCATGTCGGCGGTCGCGACGCCGTCCCGCACGGCCGCTTCGACTCCGGCCTCCAGCCGGTCGCCCGCGTCGAGGGCGCGCGGGTCGTCGTGGCCGGCGGCGAGCCAGCGGAGGAGCATCGCCGCGGAGAGCATGATCGCGATGGGGTTGGCGACGTCGCGTCCGGCGATGTCGGGGGCGGAGCCGTGGGCGGCCTGGGCCATGGCCTTCGTGTCGGAGGCGTTGATCGAGGGCGCGATGCCGAGCGACCCGGCGAGCTCTCCGGCGAGGTCGGAGAGGATGTCGCCGAACATGTTCTCGGTGACGATGACGTCGAACTCGTGGGCGCGGCGCACGAGGTGGACGGTCATGGCGTCGATGTGGAAGTCGTCCACGGCCACGTCCGGGTAGGCGGCGGCGACCTCCAGGCACACGGACTTGAACAGGCCCGTGGTCAGCTTGAGCACGTTCGCCTTGTGCACGATGGTGACCCGTTTGCCGCGGGTGCGGGCCAGCTCGAACGCCGCGCGGGCGATGCGCTCGACCGCGCTGCGGGTGATGATGCCCATCGCGATGGCGGTGTCGGGGGTGGGCATGAACTCGCCGGTCCCGGCGTAGGTGGAGCGGTCGGCGTAGAACCCCTGGGTGTTCTCGCGGACGATCACGAGGTCCGTGCCGGGGACGACGGCACGGCCGCCCTCGAAGGACTTGGCGGGCCTGATGTTCGCGAACAGGTCGAAGCGCTTGCGGATGGTGCCCGAGGGGTTGAGGAGCGAGCGGTGCGGCTCGGGGTAGGCGGCGGAGTCGTGGGGGCCGAGCAGCCAGGCGTCGACCGTTTCGAGCGCGTCGAGGGTCGATTCGGGGACGGCCGAGCCGTGGGTCCCGATGGCGGCCAGCCCGAGCGGCAGCTCCCGCCATTCGATCGGCGCCAGGCCCGCGGCCCGGGCGGCGGCGTCGGCGGCCGCGACGGCGGCGGGGACGATCTCGGGGCCGATGCCGTCGCCGTGGAGGACGCCGAGCGCGTAGGAGTGAGTCATGGAGGTCCTTTCTCAGGAGTTACTTGGCGGCGGGGACCGGGTCGGCGTACAGGAGCGCGTCCTCGGGACCGAACAGCAGGTCCGCTTCGCCGCCGAGGCGGGCGCGGGCGCTGTCGACCTGGACGGTCCGGTCGCCGACCTGGAACAGGTACTCGTAGCGCGAGCCGACGTAGGAGCCGGTGACGACGGCGGCGCGAAGCGCGTTCGCGCCCGTGGCCGCGGTCCCGGCGGGGACGGCCTCCAGGCGCTCGGGCCGGACGGCCACGGTGACCGCATCCCCTTCGCGCGCTTGCAGACCGGAGGCGACGCGGACGGTGCCCGCGCCGTCCAGGTCCACTTCGACCAGGCCGTCCGTGCGGGCCGCGACGCGCCCGGGGAGGAAGTTGCAGCGGCCCACGAACGCCGCGACCTCGGCGGCCGCGGGGGTCTCGTAGATCTCCACGGGCGTGCCGACCTGCGTCATGCGGCCCTCGGACATGACGGCGATCCGGTCGGAGAGCGCGAGCGCCTCCTCCTGGTCGTGCGTCACGTACACGGTCGTGATCCCCAGGTCGGCCTGGAGGCGTTTGAGCCAGGCCCGGGCCTGCTCCCGCAGTTTCGCGTCCAGGTTGGACAGCGGCTCGTCGAGCAGGAGCACCGACGGGGAGTACACGAGCGCCCGCGCGAGGGCGACGCGCTGCTGCTGGCCGCCCGAGAGCTGGTGCGGATACCGGCCCGCGAGGTGCCCGAGGTCCACCTTCGCGAGGGCCTCGGCGATCCGCCGGTCCCGCTCGGACCGCCCGATCTTCCGCAGCTTCAACGGGAGCGCGAGGTTCTCGGCGATGGTCTTGTGCGGCCACAACGCGTACGACTGGAACACCATGCCGAGGTTGCGCTCTTCGGGCTGGAGGAACACGCCGTCGCCGACGAACACGGTGCCGCCCACGCTGATCGTCCCGCCCGAGGGCCGCTCCAGGCCCGCGACGCAGTTCAGGGTGGTGGACTTCCCGCACCCCGAGGGGCCCAGGAGCGTGAAGAACTCGCCGTCGGCGATGGCCGCGTCGACCCCTTCGAGGACGGTGGTCTCGCCGAACCGCTTGACCAGGTTCGTGATCCGGACGTCAGGCATGGTCGTCCTCCTTGGAAGGTTCGGTTGCTTTGCTGCGCATGAGGAGTCCCGCGAGGCCGACGAAGGCCATGGTGATCGCGATCTGGAGCGTGGCGAGGGCGGCCACCGAGCCGGTGTTGCCCTGCTTCCACAGCTCCAGCATCGTGGTTCCGATGACGTTCGACTCGGCCGAGGCGAGGAACACCGCGGGCGAGTACTCCTTGAGGATGATGACGAAGGTGAGGATCAGCGCCCCCGCGAACGCGGGCGTGACCAGGCGGGCCAGGACGCTCCAGAAGGTGCGCAGCCAGTCCGCGCCCGAGACGCGGGCGGCGTTGTCGAGTTCGGTGCCGATCTGCATGGCCGCCGGGGCGACCGAGCCGAACGCGCTGGGCAGGGCCCGCACGGAGAAGCCGACGATGACGGCGAACAGGGTGCCCTGCACGAGCCCGCCGAGGCCGAACGGCAGGTACGCGAAGGCCCAGAACATGCCGATGCCGACGATGATCCCGGGCATGGCCTGCGGTGCGAGCGACAGGAACTCCACTGCCCGCCCGAAGCGGAACGTCGAGCGCTTGGCGACCATGACCGCGGCCGTGGCGAGGACGCTGACGGCGACGGCGCCGACCGCGGAGACGATGAGCGAGTTGGTGATCGACTGGACGTACGAGGCGAACGAGAAGATCCGCTCGTAGTTCTCGACGGTGAGGGTCTGCAACGGGGACTGGAGCGGCGTGAACACCAGCGTGAACGAGCGGAACACGAGACCGCCGATCGGGATGAGCGCCCCGAACACCAGGTACACGGCGATGAACGCGGCCGCGACCCATTTCAGGCCGCCGATGTCGAGGCGCCGCGGACGCGTCGCCTTGCCGCGCACCGACACGAACCGCTGCGCGTTGCGCAGGAGCTTCGCCTGCACGACGACCGCGGCGACGGTGAGGACGAGGATCACGACCGAGGCCGCGCCCATCACCCCGTAGTCGGGGTCGATCGACTTGAGGCCGTGGTGGTACAGGAACGTCGAGAACACCTCGATGCCCACCGGCTGCCCGTAGATCAGCGGGATGCTCAGCGTCTCAAGCGAAACGGAGAACACCAGGATCGCCGAGTACACCATCGGCGGGCGCAGCATCGGGATCACCACGGAGAACAGGACCCGCAGCGGCCGGGCCCCGCACACCTGCGCGGCCGACTCCAGCGAGGCGTCCGAGCGCCGGAGCGCGTTGGCGCAGAACACGTACGCGATCGGCGCGAGCGCCACCGCCTCCGTCAGCGCCATGCCCGGGATCGAGTACAGGTCCCACGGGACGGTCCCCACGAGATCGCGCACCCACACCGAGACGAACCCGGCCGGGCCGTACATCGCGATCCACCCGAAGCCGAGGATGAGCGAGGAGATGAAGAACGGCCACTGCATGGCCGCGGCGAACACCCGTCCGCCGGGGAGCCTGGTGCGCACCACGACCACGGCCATCGGCACCGCGAACGCCAGCGCCAGCACCGTCGTGAGCGCCGAGAACAGGGCCGTGTTCAGGGCGACCCGCCCGAACCCGGCCTCGGTGAACAGCCGCGTGTAGTTCTCGACGGTGAACAGGCCCCCGGCCTCGTACAGGGGGCGGTCCATGAGGGACTGGACGAGCGTCGGGACGACCGGCGCGAGCGTGAACAGGGCCACGACCACGAGGACGGTCCAGTAGACGGCGTGCTCGCGGCCCATCCCGAGCAGGCGGCGGCGCCGGGGCGGGCGCCCGATGTCCTCGCCCTTGAAGGGCGGCGCGGGGGGCGCTGCGGTGGCCGTCATCAGCTGCCGCCTTCCAGCAGGCCGTTCCAGCGGGCGGTGAACTCGTCCACCTCCGCCTCGTCCACGAGCTCGTAGGGGGCGAAGATGATCGCGTCCTCGCCGACGGCGTCGACGACCTCCTGGTAGGTGTGCAGGCCTTCGACCTGCTCGACGCTGTCGCGGTAGGACGCGAGGCCGCCTTCGGCGACGGCCCGCTGGCCCTCCTCGGAGAGCAGGAAGTCCACGAAGAGGCGCGCGGTGTTCGGGTGCGGGGCGCCGTGGGCGATGCCGATGCCGCGGGGGAGCAGCACGGTGCCGTCCTGGGGGAACACGATCTCGAAGAGGCCGCCGGAGTTTGCGACGACGGGGTTGGCGGGGGCGGCGCTGATGAAGAACCCGGCGAGGTACTCCCCGGCGAGGATCTTCTCGTTCTGGGTGCCCGAGGAGGTCTCGGGGCGGGCCAGCGGCAGCAGGGTCTCCAGGTGCTCCCATGCGTCGGGGACGTGATCGGTGAAGGTGCGGGAGACGGTGAACCCGAAGGCGCCGCCGACATCGCGGGAGGTCAGCTTGTCCTCGAACAGGCCGGTGTCGGCGGCGACGAGCTCGGCGAGGTGGCCGATGCCGGTGGGCGCCTCGGGCATGAGCGAGGTGTTGTAGGCGATGGTCTGCGGGTCGACGGACATGGCGTAGACGTTCGGCAGGAGCAGCGCGAACTCGGGGAGGTGCGCGAGTTCGGGGGAGTCGTGGGCGAGGAGGCGGCCCTCGCCGCCGGCGTACTCGGCCCAGGCCTGGGCGGCGTTGGAGACGACGAGGTCGGCGGGGGAGCCGTTGGTGGCCTGCTCGGACAGGATGCGCTGGAAGACCTCGTCGCTGTCGAGGTTGGAGGCGTTGATCTTCTCGACCCACGGGTACTTCTTCTGGAAGTCGCGGAGGATCGGCGCCCAGTTCTCCTGGTCGGTGTTGGAGTAGACCTCCAGCTCGCCGCCCTCCTCCTTCGAGGCGGCGAGGATGTCGGCGTACTCGGCGGGGTAGTAGTCGGGGACCTGTTCGGCATCGATCTCATTGGCGGGCAAGGGGGTCTCGTCCTCGCCGCAGGCGGCGAGCGCGCCCGCGGCGCCGACGGCGGCGGCGCCGAGGAGGCCCCGCCTGGTCAGTGCGGGGGGAAGGGGTCGAGTGGACATCGCTGCCGCTCCTTTGCGGGGTCGTGTCGTCAGTGACAGCCGAAGGTTATAGGTTATAACCTCTGGCTGTCAAACCCGCTACCGTGCTTTTCTCGAAATCCCCGCCCGTCCCGCGGGCACACGCCGCTCGCTCGCGCAAGGTAGGCTATAACCTCCATCAGAGGAGGACAGATGATCCAGCCCTTGCCGGCGGCGACGAAGAGCGAGTTCGCGTACCAGGTCCTGCGCGAGCAGATCCTCTCCGGCGAGCTCGCGCCCGGGCAGGTGCTCAACCAGGCCGTGCTCGCCCCCGCGATCGGCGTCAGCACCACGCCGCTGCGCGAGGCCCTGCGCCGCCTCAGCGCCGAGGGCCTGGTGGACCTCGGGACGCACCGCGACTCCCGCGTCTCGCCCCTGACCGCCGAGGAGGCCCGCGACCTGCTGGAGATCCGCCGCTCGCTCGACCCGCTCGCGGCCGCGCTCGCCGCCGAGCGCCGCACCACCGAGGACATCCGCCTCATCCGCGAAGCGGCGCAGCAGGTCCACGCGCTCCCCGACGACCCGAGCGTCCCCGACCTGGTGGCGCACCGCCGCTTCCACGCCGCGGTCTACCGCGCCTCCCACAACGACCTGCTCATCACCACGCTCGACGCATTGTGGGACAAGGCCGACCGGTACCGCCGCCTCGGCCTGGAGGCCCGCCGCTCGCAGGCCGACCGCGACCAGAAGGACGGCGAGCACCGCGAACTCCTCGACTGCATCGTCGCCGGGGACGTCGAGGGCGCCGCCGCCGTCATGCGCCGCCACATCGACACGAGCCTGGGCGCGACCGCGGCCTCCCGCCTCGGCGCGCGGCCCGCGTCGGTCTAGTCCGGGTCGGTGAACGTGGAGTAGGTGCCCGCCTTCGGGAACAGCGACCGCGCCCGGTCCAGGTCCGGGGCCACGAAGCGGCCCTCGGCCGCCACCAGGATCGTCTCGGGGTCCAGCTCGGGGCACACACTCCCGGCCACCGTGATCTTGCGGCCCTCGACCCCGGTCACCCGGGCCTTGAGCAGCAGCGGCGTCTCCACCGGCACCGGCCGCCGGTACCGCACGTCGAGCCCGATCGTCATGGCGGGCAGGCCCTTCGCCGCGCAGGCCCAGCCCATCAGCTCGTCCAGGAGCATCGCGCTCAGGCCCCCGTGCGCGTACCCGGGCGGGCCCTCGTGGACCACCCCGAGGACGCACCGCCCGACCATGCCGTCCTTGTCGGTCTCCTCGATGTCCATCGGCGGCGCGATCGGGCTCCCGTGCCCGGCCGCGGGGCTGTACATGCGCAGCCCGAACGGGAACACGTCGACCTCGGGGATCTCCGCCCGCTCGCGCCGGCGCCCCGTGAACCGCGCTTCGAGCCGCTTGACCTCGCCCGCCAGCTCCTCCAGGACCTCCGTGGGGGTCTCGGTGCGCGACACGGTCTCCACGAGCGCCCGCATCTCGCGCCCGAGCTCGGCGACCGCCTTGCGCCGCAGTTCGAGGTCCTCGCTGGACATCCGCGCTCCTCCTGTATATGACGACCGTTATAATCGGTGGCCAGGTTACCACGAGACCGTGAACGGAGGCCGACCGTGACGCGCGCCGACCCGCCCTCCCGCGAGCGCATCGTCGCCGGGGCCGCCGACCTCATCGCCCGCCGCGGCCTCAGCGCCGCCAGCATCCGCGAGACCGCCCGGCACGCCGACGCGCCCCTCGGCTCCACCTACCACTACTTCCCGGGCGGCAAGGCCCAGTTGGCGACCGAGGCCGTCCAGTACGCCGCCGCCTCGGTCGAGCGCCACATGCGCGAGGCCATGGACGCCGGGCCCGCCGCGGGCCTCGCCGCCTACCTCAAGCGCTGGCGGGACATCGTCGTCGGCAGCGGGTTCCGCACCGGCTGCCCCGTGCTCGCCGTCGCCGTCGAGGAGCCGCCCGAGGACGAGTTCCCGCCCGCGCTGCGCGCCGCCGCGGCGGCCTTCGATCGGTGGGAGCGGCTGTTCGCCGAGTCCCTCCAGGCCCACGGCGCCGACCCCGAGGAGGCCCGCGACCTCGCCACCCTCGCCGTCGCCGCCGTCGAAGGCACTGTGGCGATGTGCCGCGCCAAGCAGTCCACCGAGCCGCTCGACCGGGTTGCCCGCCGCCTCGAAGCGCTGGTGGAGGCCGCGATCCCCTAGCGGACCGTCACCGGACCGTCCATTTCGGCGCACCTCGCCGACCTCGGCGCCAACCGCTTGCCGGGATCGGTAGGGTCGGACTCCACGACCCTTTGCCGCCGCCCGCGCGTGCGCGGTGGCGGCCGTCTGAAGGACGAAACCGGCAATGAGTAGACCTTCACCCCGAGCGAGCATCCACGCGCACCGGATGCCCCCCATGACCGACTGGCGCCGCGTGCTCATCGTGGGCGGCAGCGCGATCGGCCTCATCGCGGCCACCGCGATCGGCGCGGCCGTCGCCATGACCGGCGGCGGCTCCGGCGGGGGCGGCGCTGACGGCGCCGAGCCCACCGCGGGACCGTCCACGGTCGCAGCGACCACCGCCTCTCCTGCGCCCTCCCCGTCCCCGACCGAGGCCGCCTCCAGCGCCGCCCCCGCGGGCGACGGCAGGTGCGACCGCGCCTCCGCGGCCGGACCCGAAGTCGTAGTGACCGAAGTGGACGCCAACGTGATCGGCGCCGGAGGCGAGGGCGACACCGACCCGCTCCCCGCGGCCCTCGCCGCCACCCCGGACGGCCGGTCCTGGCTCGCCTGGGACGGCGCCGACGACCGCATCCACCTCGCCCGCCTCGACTGCGGCGACGCGATCGACGGCGACCCCTTCGACGTCGAAGGCGTGGACCTCCAGGACGTCATCGCCGACTCAGGCGGCGTCACCGTCCTCCTCACCCGCGACGGCGACTGCGGCGACGGGCCCCTGTGCGGCGGCGAGTCCAGCCCCTGCCGCACGATGCACATGGTGCGCTTCGACAACGCGGGCGGCCAGGTGTGGGACCGCCAGGTCACCAACCTCGACGGCGACCGCTCCGGCTACGACGACGGCGCCCGCTTCGTGTGGTGGTACCAGCACCACGGCCGCCTCGCCTCCAACGGGACCGACACTGCCGCGTACTTCGGCGTCGCCGTCACCGTCGCCAACGGCGGCTGCGTCGACATCCACCAGGGCGACCGCATGCAGGTGGTGGACTCCGACGGGAACCTCGCCGACCACCCGGACGCGTTCGCGGTGGGGTGCAGCCACTCCTGGACCACCCGCATCGCCTGGAACGCCGACCGCGACGAGTTCGGCATGGTCTGCGCCACCGACAACCAGTGCCGCATCGCCGTGCCCGCGTACACCACCGTCGCCGCGGGGGAGTGCGACGGGAGCCTCTTCGGCGGCGACCTCGTCGCCGTCGGCGACGGGTACTGGACCGCCTGGAGCCAAGGGGGACGGGCCCGCCTGGAGCACTTCACCGACGGGCCCTCCGACGCCACCGTGGACACCGGCGCCGACGCCGCCCACCCGCATCTCGTCGCCTACGGCGGCGACCTCCTCCTCGCGTGGGAGTCCGGTGACGGCATGTCCGCGCAGGTCCGCGACGCCGGGACCGGCGAGGCCGCCGGGGACCCCTTCGACATCGGCGTCCCGGATCACGACTACCAGGCGTTCAAGGCTTATCCTGACGGCAGCGCCGCCTACCCGGCGGCGGGCGACGGCACCATCCGCATCGCCCGGGTGATGCCCCCGGCCTGACGGCCCTGACCCACCGGAGGACCCTCATGGCTCTGCTGCACCTCATCGCGCTCATCGCCGCCCTGCTCAGCGCGGGGCTCATGGCCGGGCTGTTCACCGGCTACTCGTACTCGGTGATGCCCGGGATCAAGATCCTCGACGACCGCGCCTGGATTGCCGCGCTCCAGCACATCAACCGCGTCATCCTCAACGGCCGCTTCATGACCGCGTTCCTCGGCTCCGTCGTGTTCGCGCTCGCCGCCGTCATCCTGGGCTTCTTCCAGGACGACCGCTCCGCGCTGCCGTGGACGATCGCCGGACTGGTGTGCAACCTCGTCATGTTCATCGGCACCATGGCGAAGAACGTGCCCCTCAACGACCGCCTCGAAGCCGCCGGGGACCCGGCCGCGATCGGCGACCCCGCCGCGCTCCGCGGCGAGGTCGAGGAGACGTGGATCAAGTGGAACCACGTGCGCGGCGTCGCGTCCCTGCTCGGTCTCGCGGCTCTCGCAGGGGCGCTCTACACCACGGGGCTCGCCGCCTAGAGCAGGTCGGCGCGGTGGACCAGCGCCGCCGCGCCGATCAGCGGCGCGTCGCCGCCGAGTTCGGCGCGCACCACCTTCAGGTCCGCGGCGTACGCGTTGACCGCGTGCTCGCGGACCGCCGCGGCCACCAGGTCCGGGTAGTCGTCGGCCACGAACGAGAAGCCCCCGCCGATCACCGCGACCTCCAGGTCCAGCAGCGTCGCCGCGTTCACCAGGCCCAGGCCGACCGCCCGCGCCGACCGGCGCACCGCCGCCACCGCGACCGGCTCGCCCGACGCGTAGTCGCGCGCCAGGTCCTCGCCGGTGGCTCCGTTCCAGCCCCGGCCCTGCGCCCACCGCACCGTGTTCGGGCCCGAGGCGATGCCCTCCACCGTCGCGTCGTGCGCCGAGGACTCGACCCGGTCCACCACGAGCTGCCCGATGTGGCCCGCGTTCCCGCCCCCGCCCGAGACGATCCGGCCGTCGCTCACCACGCCCCCGCCCACACCCGTGGACACGACCATGACCAGGGCGTTCGACACCCCGCGGGCCGCGCCGAGCCACGACTCCGCGAGCGCGATGCACGTCCCGTCCAGGCGCAGCGACACCGCTTCGAGGCCGCTCACGGCCGCCGTGAACCCGGTGATCCCGAAGCCCTGCATCGCGGGCAGGTTGATCGGCCCGATCGTGCCCGCGGCCAGGTCCACCGGCCCGGCCGAGCCGATCCCGGCCCCCGCCACCTGCGCCCACTCGGGGGCGGCCATGCAGTGGCGCACGACCTGCTCGATCGCCCGCTCGCCCGCGGCCCGGTCGGCCGCCGCGGCCGCACCGGTCGCCGCCCGCGAGCGGGTCCCCTCGACCACGGTCCCGTCCGCCCGCACCAGCGCGGCCTCCACCTTGGTGCCGCCCAGGTCGAGCGCCATCGTCACGTTCATGCCGCGAAGCCTACCGAGGGGTCACGCCGCGCAGACGCGCGGTGATCGCCGCACCGGCGCCGCCGGGTCACGGGCGCAGCGGGGCGGCCGAGTCCCTGACGACGATGTGGGTGCCGAGGACGACCCGGTCCTCCACTTCCGGTCCCCTGTGGAGCGCGAGGCGGACGGCCTCGCGGCCGAGCTGCTCGTGGGGGACGTGCACGGTGGTCAGGGCCGGGGTCAGGTCGGAGGCCAGGGGGATGTCGTCGAAGCCGACGACCGAGACGTCCTCGGGGACGCGGACCCCGCGCCCGCGCAGGGCCTTGAGGACCCCGGCGGCGACCATGTCGGTGGCCGCGAAGACCGCGGTGGCGTCGGCGCGCTCCTCCCACAGGGCGTCGGTGACGGCGGCGCCGCTCTCGCGCGTGAACGTGCCGGGCCTGATGAGCGCTTCGTCAACGGCCACACCGTGGTCGGCGTGCGCCCGCCGGTACCCGCTCACGCGCTCGTCGGTGGTCGAGAGCCCGGTCTCGCGGCCCACGTAGGCGATCTTGCGGTGCCCGTTGGCGAGGAGGTACGCGGTCATGGCGTACGCGCCGCCCTCGTTGTCGTACTCGACCACCGTGGCGGGCACGTCGGGGCCGGGGGAGGGGCGTCCGCACAGGACCAGGCGCGAGCCCGACTTGTCCAGGGCGCGTGCGAAGTACGCCATCCGCTCGGTGTACGTGTCGGTGTCCTGGGCGCCGCCGACGAGGATCACGGCCTCGGCGCGCTGCTCGCGCAGCAGCTCCACGACCGCGAGTTCGCGCTCGGGGTCGCCGTGGGTGGTGCACAGGAGGCACAGGCGGCCTTCGGAGGCGGCCTGCTGCTCGACGCCGCGGGCGATGAACGCGAAGAACGGCCCGGTCGCGTCGTCCAGCACCAGGGCCACGGTCTTGGTCGTCGCCCCGGCGAGCGCGCGGGCGTGGGCGTTGACGACGTAGTCGAGGTCCCGCATGGCGCGCAGCACCTTCGAGCGGGTCGGCGGGGCGACGGGGTAGTTCCCGGCGATGACGCGGGAGACGGTCATGGCCGACACGCCCGCGCGCTCGGCCACGTCGGCCAGCGTGGGGCGCTTGCCCGGCTCACTCCGTCTGGGCACCGAGGGCCTCCGTCTCTACGCCTGGCGCCAGCGTAGGTCGCCGTCCACGAGGTGCGCGAGCGGGCGGCCCGCGGCGAGGCGCTCGGCCTCCTCCACGATGTACAGCCCCATGCGCGCCAGCTCGTTGCCCTGCGAGCCGGCGACGTGCGGGGTCAGGAACACGTTGGGCAGCGCGAACAGCGGCGAGTCCGCCGGGAGCGGCTCGGGGTGCGTGACGTCGAGGACCGCGGAGATCCGGCCCGTCGCCAGCTCCGCGACGAGCGCGTCGGTGTCCACCAGGCGCCCGCGGGCGGTGTTGATGACGACCGCGCCGTCCTTCATGGCCGCGAACCGCTCCGCGCCCAGGAGCCCGGCGGTCTCGGCAAGGTCGGGCGCGTGGAGGCTGACGATGTCGGCCTCGGCCACGAGCCGGTCGAGGTCCACCAGCTCCGCGCCCGGGACCTCGCCCGCGTCCACGTAGGGGTCGGCGAGGAGCACCCGGAAGTCGAAGGGCCGCAGCAGTTCCAGGACCCGCCGCCCGATCCGGGACGCCCCCACGATCCCCACGGTCCGGCCGAAGTTCCCCACCTCGGGGTGGATGTAGCCCAGCGCGAACGACCGGTCGGCGCGGAACGCCTCGCGCAGCGCGAAGATCCCCTTGCCCGCCAGGAGGATCGCCGCGAGCGTGTACTCCGCCACCGGCAGGGCGTTCGCGTCGGCCGCCGAGGAGACCGCCAGCCGCTCCCACCCGGACTCGGCGACGAGGGGCTTCACCGACCCGGCGGCGTGCAGCACGGTGTGCAGGCGCGGCGCGCGGTCGAGTGCGGCAGCGTCCAGTCGCGGTGCGCCCCAGCCGGAGACGACGACCTCGGCGTCGGCGAGCGGCGCGAAGCCCTCGTACCGCTCGGCCACTTGGGACGGGTCGATGTCGAGCACCGCCCGCAGCCGCCGCATGAGCGGCTCGGGGAACAGCCGCGGCAGGTGGACGGGGTCCATGGCGAACAGCGCGGGCAGACGATCGGCCACCGGGGGGCTCCTTCAATCGTGAAGAACAGTTATCGGTTTCTACCATAGGAGCCGAACGCCCACTTGTCGAGCCTCGCTCCCGACCCGGCGCTCGGCACGATCGATCCGCCGCTGACCTGCGCATTCCTTGATCGAGGCAACCTGATCGACCGATTCCGGTAACGATTCGGCAAAGTCGGCTTGTGTTCGCGAGCGCTTGCTCCTAGCATCGCAGATAGCGGTATCTACGCGATGCCCGACAGCCTCTCACCGCTTGAAGGAGAAGACATGCGAAACGCAAGGGCGCGTTCGTCGGCCACGCCGGCGCGGGGACTCTCACGCCGTTCGCTCATGCAGTCCGCCGGGGGTCTCTCGATCGCGGCCGCCGTGCCGCTCGCGCTCGCCGGGTGCGGCACCGGCGGCGGCACGACCGGCGGCAAGACCCCGATCCGGTTCCTGTACGCCACCGGCGACGACACCTGGAACGCCGTTGCGAAGGCCGTCGCCGACGCGTTCAACGCCAAGAGCGCCACCGCGGTCGTGGAACTCGACCCGCTGCCCGCGGGCACCGACTACCCGACCGCCATGAAGACCATGGACGCCACCGGGAACTGGCCCGCCCTCGTCGACATGCGCGACACCCTCACCTACCTGGAGGCCGGGAAGCTCGCCCCCATCCCCGAGAGCGTCTCCGGCCTGCTCAACGACGAGGTCTACGCCCCCGCCGAGGACGGCGACGTGTACATCGTCCCCACCACCGCCCTCAACGGCGAACTCGGCTTCAACATGGTCTACGACAAGGACTACTTCGCCGAGCACGGCCTCGCCGTCCCCACCACGTACGCCGAGTTCATCGCCCTCCTCGACGCGATCAAGGGCAACGGCGACGCGCCCCTGGCGACCGCCGCGGGCGAGATCTGGCCCTCCGACCAGCTGTGGAAGCCCCTCGCCGCCCCGACCTTCGCCCAGTACTCCGAGGCCGGCGGCTTCTGGAACGCCGTGCGCGCCGGGGACGCCTCGATCGAGGACCTGCGCGAACCGCTCCAGCGGCTCAAGGACATCACCGACCGGTACGTCCTCGAAGGCTGGCAGTCCACCCAGGACGCCCAGACCACGACGCTCCTGGTCAACCGCCAGGCCGTCATGTCCACCTCCTCGGCCGGGATCGGGCGCCTCAACGACGTCAACAAGGTCGACCCCGACTTCAACGCCGGGATCTTCTGCCTCCCCGCCGACGACGGGAGCCTCAACGTCCTCAAGGACGACGTCAACGGCGACTCCGCCTCCGGCTTCGCGATCTCCTCGCAGGCGCAGGAGGACGGCGGCAAGGAGTACGACGCCGCCGTCGAGTTCCTGGAGTTCTACTACTCCGTGGACGCCTGCAACCTCATGGAGGAGGCCGGGATGATCGCCCCGAACGTCAAGGCCGCCGACGAGATCGTCCGCAACTCCACCATCCCCGGCGCGGGCGACTACTTCGCGCTGCTGGAGAACCCGAACCTCAAGTTCTTCCAGAACTCGACCGCGTGGGCCGGGTTCAGCACCTTCCACACCTTCTTCCGGCAGGCGCGCATCGAGATGCAGGACGGCCAGACCACCATCGACGAGTGCATCGCCAAGTCCCAGGAGGAGTTCGACAACCAGGCGGAGCACGAGTGACCGCGCAGCTCGCCGAACGCCCGGCCGCCCTCGCCGGCGGCCGGGCGCCCGCCCGCGCCCGGCGCCTCACCCGCCACCGGGCCGTGATGCTCCTGTTCATCGCGCCCGCGCTGATCGTCTACGTGCTCATGGTCATCGCGCCCTCGATCCAGTCGATCCAGCTCAGCCTGACCGACTGGGACGGCATCAACCCCGCGTACGACTACGTCGGGCTCGCGAACTACCGGGACATCCTCTCCTCGGACCGGTTCTGGAACGCCACCAGGAACACCCTGATCCTCGGCCTCGGCTCCGCCGTGATCGTCAACGCGATCGCCCTCGGCGTCGCGCTCCTGCTCGACAAGCTCCACCACGCGCAGGGCTTCTTCCGCACCATCGTGTACCTCCCCGCCCTCGTCAGCGGCTTCATCGCCGCCACGATCTGGAAGTACATGCTCAACTTCAACTTCGGGGCCGTCAACACGATCCTGCGCGACCTCGGCTTCGGCGACGCCGCCATGGACTGGCTCGGCGACAACGAGATCGTCGTCGGCGTCCTGCTGTTCATCATCTGCTTCACCCTCGGCGGCAACACCACCCTCATCTACCTGGCGAACCTCCAGTCGGTCCCGCAGGACCTCGTGGAGGCCGCGAAGATCGACGGCGCCTCCCGCGGGCAGGTCTTCCGGTACGTCACCTGGCCGATGCTCGCCGGGGCCGTCACCGTCAACATGACCCTCATGATGATCGCCGGGTGGACGATCTTCGACCAGGTCATGGTCCTCACCGCGGGCGGGCCCGGGTTCGTCTCCGAGACCATGGCGTTCTTCATCTACAAGGTCGGCTTCGGCGAGTACCGCGCCGGATACGGCTCGGCCGCCGCCATCGTCCTGTTCATCGTCGTCATGGCGACCACGGTGCTCGCCAACCGGTACATGCGCAGCAGGGAGGTCCAGGCATGAGCGAGTCCAAGCCCCGCAGGCGCCGCAGAGAGAAGCGCCGCCTCACCGCCGGAGAGGTCGCCGTCATGGCGGTCCTGTCCGCCCTCGTCCTCGCCGTGTCCTTCCCGGTCCTGTACGCGCTGCTCAACTCCTTCCGCAGCTACGCCGAGATCACCAAGGACCCCATGGGCCTGCCGACCGGCCTCAGCTTCGAGAACTACGCGCGGCTGTTCCAGGACACCGACTACGGCGAGGCGCTCGTCAACACCCTCGTCATCACCGTCGGCACCCTCGTGCTCCTCATCGCGATCGTCCCCATGGCCGCCTGGGGCATCGAGCGCATCGGCGGCCGGTCCTCGCGCTGGCTCTACCTGCTGTTCATCGCCGGGCTCATGATCCCCTTCCAGGTCCGCATGATCCCGCTCGTCTCCTCCATGAACCAGGTCGGCCTCTACTCCACGCTCACCGGCGTCATCCTCGTCCACCTCGGCGGCGCCGCGTCCTTCGGCATCCTCCTGTACTGCTCCTTCATCAAGGGCGTCCCGCGCGAGGTCGAAGAGGCCGCCGAAGTGGACGGCGCGGGGAAGCTCCGCACGTTCTGGCACATCGTCTTCCCGATGCTCCTGCCCGTGACCTCCGCGTTCGTCATCATCCAGGCCCTGTCGCTGTGGAACGACTTCTTCATCCCCCTGGTCTTCCTCGACTCGTCCTCCGCGGGCACCATCAACGTCGCCCTCAGCCGCATGGTCGGGCTCCTCACCTCCCAGTGGGAGCTCATCTACACCGGCGCGATCCTCGCGATCGTCCCCTCGGTGGTCCTCTTCGCCGCCTTCCAGCGGTACTTCATCAAGGGCATGTCCATCGGGGCGGTGAAGGGATGACCTCCTGGCTCGCCTACGACTCGCGGCTCTCGCGCACGCTCCTCGCCGCCTTCTGGTGGTTCGCGACCTCCGTGCAGCTCCTCGCCACCGCCGTCCCGTTCGCCGCGGCCGGGCAGCTCGGCCTCACCCACCTGGGCCTGTGGGCGGGCGCGATCGCCGCCCTCCCCGCCGGGCCCGGCCTCTACGCGGCCCTGTCGTGCATGCGGGACTTCGCCGCCGACGGCTACCCCGGAGCGCCCTTCCGCACCTTCTGGCGCGCCTGGGCCCGAGGGTGGAACCGCCTGTGGCGCATCTGGACCGGCGCGGCCGTCCTCGGACTCCTCCTCGCCTACAACGCGGTCCTCTACGGCGGCGGCGACCTCGCGTTCGCCGGGATCTGCGCCGGGGCCGCGCTCCTCCTCGCGTCCCTGATCGCCGTCGCAAGCGCCTCCCTCGCCGGAGCCGACGGCCCCGCCATCGCGGTCCTCACCGCCGCCCTGCGCGCCGCGGTCCTGCGCCCCGCGGCCCCGATCGCCTGGCTCGCCCTCGCGGCCCTCGCCTACGCCGCCGCCCTCCTCCCGGTCATCGGCCCCAACCTCGCCCTCTTCACCCCCGCGGCCGCCGCCTGGGCCGTCCTCGTCGTCAACGCCGCCACCGGCTTCGACCGCAAGGCGGCCTGAACCCCGGCACGCGCCCGCGTGCCGGGGCACCGGTCAGGGGCGCTTCACCGGGAACCCGTGCGCCCGCGCGCCGATCACCACGGCCGCCACGGGGGCCATGAGGACCAGGACGCCCCACGGGAACGAGCCGGGGCCGAGGAGGCCGAGCATGAGGCCGCCGACCGCGCCGCCCGCGGCCATCGAGGAGTTCCAGGTCGTCACCAGCAGCGCCTGGCCGCGGTCGCCGCCCGCGTCGTTGACGGCGGTCTGGAGGAGCGTCGGCACGCCGCCCCAGCCCAGGCCCCACAGGACCACCGCGGCGAACAGCGGCGCGGGCTCGTCGGCCCACACCGTCAGGGCCGCGGCGGCGACGAGGAACAGGCCCGCGCTGGCGATGGTGAGGACCCGCAGGCGCCGGTCCACGAGCGTGCCGGTGACGACGATGCTCACCGCGGAGGCGATGCCGAAGACGAGGAGCACGGTCTCGCGCCGGGCGTTCATGCCGTTGGCGTCCAGGAAGGTCGCGATGTAGGTGTACAGGATGTTGTGCGCGAGCACATAGGCCGCGACGGTGAACAGGACCGGGACGACCCCGGGGAGCTTGAGGGCCGCGAGGATCGGTTCGCGCCTCCCGGCCTTCTGGCCGGGGAACTCGGGGACGGAGGCGCGGATCCAGATCGCCAGGAGCGCGGAGACGGCGGCGACGAGCCCGAAGGTGAGGCGCCATCCGAGGAGGTCGCCGAGGAAGGTGCCCAGGGGGATGCCCAGGGAGAGCGCGAGCGGCACGCCCGCCATGGTGAAGGCGATGGCGCGGCCCTGGAGGTGCGGCGGGGCGAGCCTGCGGGCGTAGGCGACGAGTTCGGCCCACACGACGGCGGCGGCGACGCCCGCGGCGAGGCGCAGGGCCATGGTGAGCGCGTACGAGTCGGAGACGGCGGTGACGAGGTTCGCGACGGCGAACGTCAGGGCCGCGGCGAGCAGGAGCCTGCGGCGGCGCCAGGCGGCGGTGGCGGCCATGACCGGGATCGCGGAGACGCCGGTGGCGATGGCGTAGATGGTGAGGGTCTGCCCGGCCGCGGCCTCGCTGACGCGCAGGTCGGCGGCCATCTCGGGGAGGACTCCGGCGGGGAGCGCTTCGGTGAGGATCGCCATGAACGCGGCGGTGGCGAGGGCCAGGAGGGGCACGACCGGCAGGGTCTGCCGGACGGGTGTCGGTGCGACGTGTGTTGCGGTCATGACCGGAAGCCTCCAACCTTGACACCTATGTCAGGGTCAAGGCCGCGTGGCCCGGGTCATACGGAAGCGGGCCCCGGCGCATAGCCGGGGCCCGCTCGCGTTTACCGCCTGGCGGTGGTCGGCTCGCCGATCACCCTGGGGGAGATGACGATCCGGTCGAGGTTCGGGGCCCACGCGTCGGGGTTGCCCAGGCGCAGCGGCTGGTCCGCGGTCGCGAGCGCGACCGGGAAGGACCGCTGCGAGAAGCTGTCCCACGAGTACGTGTAGCGGAAGTACGCGTGGCCGACCTCCTCGCCGCCCTCGGTGGCCTGGAGGAGCCGGTCCACGACCTGCGGGTTGTAGTCGTGGTCGCCCGACAGCTCGGCGTTGGCGTAGTGGACGGTGACGTCGTAGTCGCCGGGCGCGGCGAAGCCGTCGCGGGGGAGTTCGACCGCGTTGTCCGCGCCGTTGCCGACCCAGCCGACGTAGGCCATGCCGGAGGCGTTCGACCCGGTCGACTCGGCGAGGTCCGTGACCGCGGCCGAGCCCAGCAGGACGGCGTCCTCGGCCTCGATCGCGACGGACGCGCCGTCGGCCTCTCGGTCGCGCACGGTGGTCAGCGACTGGACCGTCGCGCCGTCGGGGGAGCGCAGCTCGATCTCGTTGATGCCCTCCACGAGGTGCACGGTGGCGGTGGAGCGCCACGTGCCCTTGCGGTCGGCCGTCAGCGCCGCGGTCGGCTCGCCGTTGACGGCGAGTTCGACCGAGGACGCCCCTGCGGAGGCCCAGTCGAGGGCGATGCCGTAGTAGCCGGTCTCCATCGCGTTGGCGTACAGGTCGGCGCGGGCGTCGCCCTGGAGCGTCGCCGAGCCGCGGTCACTCCCGCCGGCCCAGTCGAGGGCCGCGCCGTCTTCGAGGCGGAACGTGGAGGCCGGGTACACCGTGGACTCGTTCGCGACCGAGGTCAGCGAGACCTTGTCCAGGGTGATGTCGGAGTTCGGGAGTACGGTGGCGCCGTCCTCACTGGAGCGGATGGAGAGGAGGTGCTCGCCCGCGGTGAGGTCCACGAGGATCTCGGCGCTGCCGCGGTACTGCCAGCGGCTGTTGGCGTTGAGTGCGAGGTCCGCGGCGTACTGGATCGTGCCGGAGGCGGCGTCGTCGACGAACAGCGCGTGGCGGCCGGGGACGCCGGGCGCGCCGCCGACGACCTGGAGCCGGTAGGTCCCGTCTTCGGGGACCGCGATGGTCCATTCGGCGCGCGAGGTCGCCTGGTTGAACGAGCCCACGTCCTGGCCGCCGGAGGCGAGGAACTTCCAGCCGCCGTTGGCCTGCGGGTCCTGGGTGTACACGGTGGCGTCGGTGAGGTCGAGGTGCTCGGCCTCGGCCGAGGCGGTCCACGGCTGCGCCGCGGCCGCGGCCTCGACGTCGCGGGCGCCGTCCGGGGTGACGACCACCTGGTACCCGGCGTACCGGTCGTACACCGGCACGTCCAGGCGCAGGGTGCCGTCCGACAGTTTGACGCCGTTGAGCGCCTTGACGACCCGCGGGGTGTCCGTGAGGCCCTCGGCGCCGTTGAGCGCGGTCTCGCGGACCTCGACGTCGACCTTGCTCCCGAAGACCGACTTGTCGAGGCCGCTGAGGTCCAGGGTCACGTCGGAGCCGGTGCCCCCGAACAGGACCGTGGCGCGCTTGTTGGCCTCGTCGATCGCGCCGATGCCCTGGAGGGTGTCCACGGCGTTGAGCTCCGGCGGGGTGACGGCGACGGTCTCGGAGCCTTCGAGGTCGCCGTACCACTTGAACATCCACCATCCGGCGTTCGCGCCGTTGGGGCGGGCCGAGTTGTCGGAGAGGTTCCCGGCATAGTTCCAGTACGCGACCTGCGCGTCGACCTTGGTGTCCTCGAACATCGCGAACCACTGGATCAGCTGGCCGGGGACGCCCATGTCGCGGAGCATCCCGTACTCGGTGATGTTGACCGGGATCGGGTCGATCCCGAGCTCCCGCTCCAGGGCCCGGTAGTCGGCGAAGTTCTGCCGGTACGTCGCCAGGTTGTCGATGCCCAGCTCGTGCCAGATGAAGATGTCCGGGAGCGAGCCGTGCTCCTTGGCGAAGCGGAGGATGTCCTCGCTGCGCTCGGGCTGCCAGCGGGTGTCGCCGGGGCCGCCGATGCGGGCGTGGCCGAGGCCGTGGCGCTCCCACACCTCCTGGATCTTGTCGTACGTGGCCTGCCAGTCGGCGAGGAACTGGTCCTTCTGGGCGGCCCAGTCGGGGTACCAGTTGCCGCCGTCGGGCTCGTTGTAGGGGATGAAGACGTAGTCCTGGGGGCGGTCGGAGTCGGTGGCGACGGCCTCGGCCACGAACTCGGTGACCTCCAGGAAGTCCCAGACGCCGTTGGGCTCCTCGGTGTAGGTGCCGGTCGCCTGGTCGTAGGTGCGGTCGTCGCCGGGGCGCCTGCCGCCGTTGTAGGGCCACTCGGGGTAGTAGTCCTGCACGTAGATGTACAGGTCCTGGCCGTGCTTGTCGAAGAAGCCGTCCTCGATCTTGATCGCGTCGCCCGAGGGGTGCTGGGTGCCGTGGGGGGCCTTCTGCGACGAGTTGGTGATGTGGGCGCCGTTGACGACGGCCTGGGTGGGGGCGCCTTCGTCGCCGAACCCGTAGAGCGTGCCCGAGGCGCCGCCGCGGAAGTCCCCGGTGCGCGTCGCGAAGTCCACCGCCAGCACTTCGGTCTCGGCGGCCTCGGCGGTGGCGCCGCCCAAGCCGGTCACGGCTGTGGCGGCGACCGCTGCTGCGGCGACAGTTGCCATCGGTCTCCTCATCGTGTCGATCCTCTTCTCATTGTCGTCATTGACGGGGGTCGATCTTCGACTGACGGCCCCGACCGTACCGAATTCTGATAACGATTTCAAGACAAGATTTGAAATCGATATCAGGACGCGTTACGGTTCCGATTGAAATCGATATCAGGCGGCCGCCTCCCGGCCGCCCTGAGCACACCGACGGGACAGGGGCATCGTGGCCGAGCAGTTCATCTGGGGCAGTAACCGGTTCGCACTCCGATTCGAGTGGGGCGAGGACGCCCCGGTGCGCGTCACCGGGATCGTCCGCGGCGCCTCCGTGACCGACGTCCACGCGCTCCCGCTCGTCGAGGTCGTCACCGCCGCCGCCGGGCACCGCCCCGCCGCCGACCGCCTCGTCCACACCGAGACCGGCGCGCGCCTGCGCCGCACCGGCCACACCGAGACCCGCACCGGCGCCGGCCGCGTCCTCACCCTCACCCAGGCCGCCGACGGCATCCAGACCGCCACCGCGATCGAACTCCTCGACGCCGCCGACGGCGCCTTCCGCGCCCGCACCACCGTCACCGCCACCGGCGACACCACGCTCGTCCTGCGCTCCGTCGCCACCTGGACCATGGGCTTCACCCGCCCCGGCGACGACCGCGACGACTTCGCCGCCTGGTCCCGCGTCAACGGCGTCAGCGACTGGTTCGGCGAAGGCCGCTGGACCCGCACCCCCCTGCGCGGCAACGACTTCCCGCGCCTGTCCACCGAACTCGCCGGAGGAAGCCACGACCCCCGCGGCCACTGGTCCGCGACCGCCGACGGCACCTGGTCCACCGGCCGCCACCTCCCCGTCGCCGGACTCGAAACCGACGGCCTCGCCCTCGCCTGGCAGATCGAGCACAACGGCCCCTGGCGCTGGGAACTCGGCGAAGACCTCGACGGCGGCTACTTCAGCCTCGCCGGACCCACCGACGCCGACCACGCCTGGACCCGCGTCCTGCGCCCCGACGAGTCCTTCACCACCGTCCCCGCCACGGTCACCGCCGGAGACGACTTCACCGGCGCCGTCGCCGCCCTCACCGCGTTCCGCCGCGCCGCCCGCCGCCCCCACCCCGACAACGCCGCCATGCCCGTGGTCTTCAACGACTACATGAACACCCTCAACGGCGACCCCACCACCCAGAAGCTCCTCCCGCTCATCGCAGCCGCCGCCGACGTCGGCGCCGAGATCTTCTGCATCGACGCCGGCTGGTACGACGACTCCGGCGACTGGTGGCCCTCCGTCGGCGAATGGCGCCCCTCCACCACCCGCTTCCCCGGCGGCCTCGGCGAAGTCATCGACGCGATCCGCGACGCCGGCATGGTCCCCGGCCTCTGGCTCGAACCCGAGGTCATCGGCGTCCACAGCCCCATGGCCGACCGCCTCCCGCCCGAGGCGTTCCTCCAGCGCCACGGCCAGCGCATCGCCGAACACGACCGCTACCACCTCGACCTGCGCCACCCCGCCGCCGTCAGCCACCTCAACGGCGTCGTCGACCGCCTCGTCGAGGAGTTCGGCGTCGGCTTCTTCAAGTTCGACTACAACATCAACCCCGGCCCCGGCACCGACCGCGACGCCGACAGCGTCGGCGACGGCCTCCTGGGCCACAACCGCGCCCACCTCGACTGGCTCGACGGCGTCCTCGACCGCCACCCCGGCCTCGTGGTCGAGAACTGCTCCTCCGGCGCGATGCGCATGGACTTCGCCGTCCTCTCCCGCCTCGCCATGCAGTCCACCTCCGACCAGCAGGAGTTCACCAAGTACCCGCCGATCGCCGCCGCCGCGCCGATCTCCCTCCTCCCCGAGCAGGCCGCGAGCTGGGCCTACCCCCAGCCCGGCATGGACGAGGAGGAGGCCGCGTTCTGCCTCGTCACCGGCCTCCTCGGCCGCTACTACGTCTCCGGGCACCTCAACGAGATGACCGACGCCCAGCGCGCCGTCGTCGCCGAGGCCATCAGCGCCGCCAAGACCCTCCGCACCGAGATCGCCGCGGGCGCCCCCCACTGGCCCGCGGGCCTGCCCGGCTGGACCGACCCGTGGACCGCCCTCGCCCTCACCGGCCCCGGCGGCGACCTCGTCTCCGTGTGGCGCCGCGGCGGCCCCGCCGCCACCGAACTGCGCTTCCCGCACCTCGCCGGACACGACGTCGACGTCACCACCGTCTTCCCCGCGGCCCTGCCCGAATGGAAGACCAAATGGGACGCCGCGACCGGCACCCTCACCGTGCGCGGCGACGGCGCCCCCGTCGGGGCCCGCACCCTGCGCCTCACCACCTCGAAGTAACCGCAACCAAGGAGCGATTCAATGAAGAACAGGTTCCGCAGCACACTCGCGCTGGCCGCGGCCGCCGCCGTGGCCCTCGCCGGGTGCTCCGACCCCGGCGCGGGCGAGGCGGACGCCGGGCCCGCCGACTGGCCCGCCCAGGACGCCGACCTGTCCGGCACCACCCTCACGATCTGGGCCGCCCAGAACTCCAACACCGTGCCCGACAGCGTCATCGCGGGCTTCGAGGCGCTCACCGGCGCCGAGGTCGACGTGGTCACCATCCCCGACCCCTACGAGCAGGGCGTCCAGACCAAGGTCGCCACCGGCGACACCCCCGACCTCGCGTTCTGGCAGCCCACCGCCTCCCAGCTCACCGCGCTCAACGCCTCCCAGAACCTCCAGTCCCTCGAAGGCGCCCCCTGGCTCGACTCCTACGACCCCGCGCTGAGGGACATCACCGGCATCCTGGACGACACCCGGTACGCCGCGCTCATCACCACCCCCGCCGTCGAAGGCGTCTACTACAACAAGGAGGTCTTCGCCGCGAACGGCGTCACCGACCTCCCGGCCGACTGGGACTCCTTCATCGCGCTCGCCCGCGACCTCAAGGCCGAGGGCACCACCCCGTTCTACGAGATGGGCGCCGACCGCTGGGCCACCCAGTGGTGGGTCCAGGTCCAGCTCGCCGACGCCGCCGAGGACGGCCTCTGGGACCGCGTCAACGCCGGCGAGGAGGCCTTCACCGACCCGACCATCCAGGGCGCCATCGACGAATACCAGGCCCTGATCGACGAGGGCCTGTTCAACGCCGACATCAAGACCGCCACCTTCGAGGACCAGGGCGCGGCCCTGCTCGCGGGCGACGCCGCCATGGTCATGCAGGTCAACTCCTTCTTCGGCCAGCTCCAGTCGCTCGCCGACACCGACGAGCTCAACCAGAAGATCGGCTTCTTCCCGATCTCCCCGTCCGGCAACACCGGCACGTTCATCCCCGACCAGTCCAACGCCCTCGTCGCCTTCAAGACCGGCGACGCCGACCGCGAGTCGGCCGCCCGCCAGCTCCTGTCCTACTGGCTCGGCGACGGCTACGGCGACTTCGTGGACGCCCAGTCCACCGTCTCCCTCCAGCCCGGCACCGACACGCCCGCCGACGTCCCCGAGGCGCTCCTGTCCGCCTCCGACGCCGTCGCCGGCTCCGCCGGGTCCATGCAGGCCCTCGCCATCGCCAACCCGGACCTGTACCTCTACCTGGCCGACATGATCCAGGGCACCAAGACGCCGACCGAGGTCGCCGAGGCCACCCAGGCCCAGTTCGCCGAACTGGCCAAGGCCCAAGGCGCCGAGGGCTTCTAGACCGCGCCCCGAGGGGGCGACGGAAGGCATGTCCGTCGCCCCCGCACCTCGGAAAGGCTTGCACCCATGAGCACGAACGCCCTCGGAGCCCCGCGCTCCCACCGCCGCGACCACCCCCTGTGGTTCCTGATCCCGGCCCTGCTCGTCCTGGTCGTGTTCTTCTTCGTCCCGACCCTGTTCAACTTCGTGTACGCGTTCACGGACTGGTCGAGCTTCAAGAGCGCCATCAACTTCGCCGGGACCGACAACTTCGTCTCGCTGTTCTCCAACGGGACGCTCCTCAACTCCCTCAAGGTCACCCTCGTCTACGCGGTCCTCGTCGCCGTCTTCCAGAACCTCTTCGGCCTCGCCCTCGCGCTCCTGCTCGAACGCGACACCGCCGTGAACCGGGCCGTGCGCGTCGCGTTCTTCATCCCCGTCGTCATGTCCGCGCTGGCGGTCGGCTACATCTTCCAGGCGCTCCTCAAACCCGACGGGGCGCTCAACGGCATCCTCGGCTGGCTCACCGGCTCCGACGTGTCGATCCCGTGGCTCGGCTCCACGACCTGGACCATCGTGGTCGTCGCGATCGTCCACGCCTGGAAGTGGATGGGCCTGTCGATGCTCATCTACCTCGCCGGGCTCAAGACGATCAGCGAGGACGTCCTCGAAGCGGCCCGCCTCGACGGCGCGAGCCGCTGGACCATGTTCCGCTCCATCAGGTTCCCGCTGCTCGCCCCCGCGGTGACGTTCAACGTCGCGACCGCGCTCCTCGGCTCGATGAACGGCTTCGACATCGTCCAGGCCACCACCGAGGGCGGCCCCGGCGGGACCACCGAGCTGCTGAACATCTTCATCTTCCGGACCTTCGGGCAGGGCCTGTTCGCGCAGGCCACGACCATGAGCCTGGTCCTGTTCCTCATGGTCGCGATCCTCGCGTTCCCCGTGATCCGGTACCTGCGCAAGCGAGAGGACGTCCTGTGACCGCCATGCCCGCCCGCCGCGCTCCGAAGCGCCGCCTCGGCCAGCCGACCGCCGCGATCCTCGTCGCCGCGGCCGTCCTCGGCGTCCCGTTCTGGCTCGTCGTCGCCACCGCCGGGAAGTCCCAGGGCGAGGCCCTGGACCCGAACCTGTCCGCGCCCACGCAGTGGCACCTGTGGGAAAACTTCGCGACCGTCTTCACCGACGGGCGGATGCTCTCGGCGTTCTTCGGGAGCCTCCTGGTGATGGTCCCGGCCGTCGTCGGCGTCCTCGTCCTCGGCTCGATGGCCGCCTGGATCCTCGGCCGCCGCGGCGGGCGCCTCTCGGCCGCGATCTACGCGCTCGGCATCTCCGGGATCGTCCTGCCGCCCGCGGTCGTCACGATCGTGCTCCTGCTGCGCCAGCTCGGCCTCGCCGGGACCGCGCTCGGCATGATCGGCGTCTACATGGGCATGTACCTGTCCACGGTGATCTTCTTCGTCACCGGCTTCGTGCGCACCATCCCGCACGAGCTCGAAGAGGCCGCCCGCGTCGACGGCGCCGGGCCGGTGCGCGTGTTCACCCGCATCATCCTGCCGCTCCTGCGGCCCGTCCTCGCCACCGCGACGATCCTGATCTGCCTGTACATCTGGAACGACGTGTTCTACGCGCTCTTCGTGATCGGCGGCCGCATCGACACGCTCCCGCTCAACCTCTACCAGGTCGCCAGCGCCGGTCTCTATCTCCAGAACTGGCACCTGATCTTCGCCTATATCATCCTCATGAGCCTGCCGCTGCTCGTCACGTTCATGGTCGCGCAGCGCAGGATCATCTCCGGCATCACCAGCGGAGCGGTGAAATGAAGCAGGGCACGAGCGGGGCGGTGAAATGAACAGGGCCGGGAACCCGACGATCTCGGACGTGGCCGCCCGCGCGGGCGTGTCCGTCCCGACCGTGTCCCGCGTCCTCACGGGCGCGGCGCGGGTCAGCCCGGCCAAACGCGAACTCGTCGAGGCCGCCATCGCGGACCTCGGCTACCGGCCCAGCGCCGCCGCGCGGGCCCTCGTCTCCCGCAAGCCCCAGACCATCGCGATCATCGCCGGGAACACCTCCCGCTACGGCTACGCGGAGACGATCCGCGGCATCGAGATCGCCGCCCGCGCCGAGGGCTACACGGTGATGATCACGGTCGTGGAGTCCGCCGACGAGGACGAAGTGGACCGCGCCATCGAGGCGACCTTGACCCAGCCGCTCGCGGGGGTCGCGGTCCTCAAGTTCGACCCCGCCGGCGTCGCGGCCCTGGGCAAGATCCCCGGCCACCTCCCGGTCGTCGCCCTCTCGGGCGTCCGCGAACCCGACACGGCCCAAGCGGTCCTCGACGAGGCCGCCGCCGCCGAGGAGCTCACCGACTACCTCCTGGGCCTGGGCCACCGGACGGTCCACCACGTGCGGGTCCCGCCCTCGCGCAAAGTGGACGGCCGCACCACCGGCTGGCGCCGCGCCCTGCGCCGCGCGGGCGCGGACATCCCGCCGGTGCTCGACGCGACCTGGGACCCCAAGAGCGGCATCGCGATCGGCCGCGCCCTCGCCGCCGACCCCGCCGTCACCGCCGTCTTCTGCGGCAACGACGAGATCGCCATGGGCGTCATGCGCGGCATCACCGAAGCGGGCCTGCGCATCCCCGGCGACATCTCCGTCGCCGGCTTCGACGACAACCCCCTCGCCGAACTCTGGACCCCGCCCCTCACCACCGCCCGCCAGGACTTCGCCACCCTCGGCCGCCGCGGCTTCCAACTCCTCCTCGACGCCGTCAACGACACCGCCGACCGCCGCTACTCCACCGAACGCCCCCAACTCGTCATCAGAGACAGCACCGCTCCGCCCAGCCCCGAGCGGGGCCCCGCGGGCGCGTGACATGCGGGCGTCCACCCGTCCCGGTGAGCTTCCGATTCGGGGCGGCCGCGATGCGAGGACCTCTAGTACGCTTGCCGGATACGGAAACTCGCTTACCCCTATCCGATTCCGGAGCACGTCCATGCGATTCGCCATCCTCGGACCGCTGCAATTCGACGCGCCCGCGGGCGCGCCCCCGCTCAGCCCCCTGCACGAGCGGCTCCTGGGCCTCCTGCTGGTCGCCGAGGAGCGGCCCGTCCCCGCCGAAGTGGTCCGGCGGGAGCTGTGGGGCGGGACCTTACCTCCCCGCGCCGACGCACTCATTGAATCCCTTGTAGAGGATCTGCGCCGACTCCTCCCCGGCGACCGCGCCCTCACCCGCTCCGGCACCAGCCACCGGCTCGCGGTCCCCCCGAGCGAGACCGACATCGGCACCGCGCGCCGCGACGTCCAGGACGCCCTCGCGCACCTCCGCTTCGGCGAGGACGCGCACGCCGTCGCACACCTCGACCGGGCGCTGGCCCTCTGGCGCGGCCGCCCCCTCGCAGGCCAGACCGGCCCCTACACCGAGGCCGCCGCCGCGCGGCTCCTCGAATTCAAAGCCGAGACCGCCGAAGCCCGCTTCGGCGCGATGCTCCGCCTCGGCCGCCACGACGCCCTCATCGGCGAAGCCCGCGAGACGATCCGCGACCACCCCCGCGACCAGGACGCCGTCCGCCGCCTCATGGCCGCGCTCGCCGCCGCCGGACGCGACAGCGACGCCAAGCAGGCCTACGAGGAACTCGAAGCGCGCCTCGCCGGACCGCCCGCCCCCGAACTGCGGGACCTCCTGCACCGCATCGAATCCGGCACGCCCGCGCACCCGGAGCCCGGTCCGCGGACGCCCGGCCCGCACCAGCTCCACGACCCCGTCCCGGACTTCACCGGCCGCACCGCCGCCCTCCGCAGGCTCGACCGCAGCCGCGTCCGCCGCGCCTCCGCCGTCGTCGTCTCGGGCCCCGCGGGCATCGGCAAGACCGCCCTCGGCCTCGCCTGGGCCCACCGCAAACGCGAGGACTTCCCCGACGGGCAGCTCTTCGCCGACCTGCGCGGCACCGCCCGGCCCGCCGCGCCCCTCGACGTCCTCCACGGCTTCATGCGCGACCTCGGCTTCCCCGCCGCCGCGATCCCCGCCGACCCCGACCAGGTCGCCGCCGACTTCCGCGCCTACGCCGCCGGGCGGCGGCTCCTGCTCTTCCTCGACGACGCCCGCGACGCCGATCAGGTCCTGCCCCTCCTGCCCGGCACCGGCGGCACCTTCACGATCGTCACCGCCCGCGACCCCATGGACCCCCTCGCCGCCCGCAGCGACATCGACACGCTCGCCCTCGACGGCATGGACGACGCCGAAGCCGAAGCGCTCCTCCTGCGGCGCACCGGCACCGCCCCGTCCCCGGCCGCTACCGCGTCCCTCGCGCCCCTCGTCGCGCGCTGCGGCGGCCTGCCCCTGG
This sequence comes from Glycomyces mayteni, assembly GCF_042428885.1. Lineage (NCBI taxonomy): Bacteria > Bacillati > Actinomycetota > Actinomycetes > Glycomycetales > Glycomycetaceae > Glycomyces > Glycomyces mayteni. The sequence goes on along the minus strand of NZ_JBHMBP010000005.1, from coordinate 471,249 downwards.
CCCTGAGCATCGCCGCCGACCTCCTCGCCGACCCCGCGCCCACCGGCCGCCACCGCGCCGCCCGCCCCGGCCGCACCGACCTCCAGGCCGTCCTCGACGAGTCCTTCCAGCGCCTTGGCGAACCCCAGCGGCGCCTGTACCTCGCGCTCGCGCCCCTCCCCGGGCCCGGCGTCCCCGCGGACCTCGCCCTCGCGCTGGCCCGCCGCAGCGGCGACGACCCGCAGCGGCTCCTGGACGACCTGGTCGACTCGCGCTGGCTGCTCCACGGGGACGGCCGGTACACGTCCCACGCGCTCGTCGCCGACTACGCGGCCGCCCGCGCCGCCCGCGAACTCACCGCCGCCGAACGCGACCTGGTCCGCGACCGCGTCATCGCCCATTACCACCGCCGCGGCGCCGACGTCCCGGCCGACGACTACGACTTCCTCACCGCCGCATACGAAGCCTGGTGGGACCACCCGAACGCCTCCCGCCTCGCCAGCGTCCTGTGCGCCTACGCCCAGCGCGGCCACCGCCCCGCCGAACTCGCCCGGCTCGGCGAGCGGGCCGCCGCGGCCGCCGCCGACCTCGGGCCCGTCGAACGCGCCCGCCACTGCAACCTCGTGGTCGTCGCCGCCTACGCCGACGGCGACCCGGCGACCGCCGTCGACTACGGCCGCCGCACCCTCGCCCTGCTGGAGCGCACCCCGAACGCCGACCGGATCGGCACCGCCCGCGCCAACCTCGGGGGAGCACTGGCCCGGCTCGGCCGCCACCGCGAGGCCCTCCCCGTCCTCGAAGCGGCCGTCGCCGCCGCCAGAGCGGGCGGCGCCTGGGACGGCGTCGTCACCGCGTCCCTGTCCCTCGCCAACGCGCACAAGGGCCTCGGCGACACCGCGGCCGCCGAGGCCGTCCTGCTCGCCGCCCGCGACGTCGACCGGGACCGGTCCCGGGGCCTGCGCGCCACACTGATCACCACCCACCTCGACGACCTGCGCCCCCGAACCGCGCGCGAGGAAGCGGCCCCATGACCGAGCACTGCGAGCGCCCCGACTGCCGTGGCGGCGGCACCGGAGTCTACGACGACGACGGCTACTGCAACCGATGCAACTACCACCGCGACGACCCCGTGACCCCCGTCCCGGCCGAGCCCGACCACCCGTTCCCGCCGGTCGAGGGCTCCAAAGGGTTCGAGACCGTGTTCATCGACCCCGTCTTGCCCGACAGCCAGCGCCGCTGCCGCAACCACCACCGGGTCGGCTTCACCAGCGACGGCCGCTCCGCTCCGCTCGTCGGCACCTGCGAGGAGTGCGAGGAGCCGTACGACTTCACCAACCACCTCAATGCGGGCGACGTCGTCGCCGCGCAGTACGAGGTGAAGGGCTGCATCGCGCACGGGGGCTTCGGCGGCATCTACGTCGCGCACGACCGCCACCTCGACAAGGAGGTCGTCCTCAAGGGACTGCTCAACCAGACCGACCCCGAGGCGCAGGCGATCGTCGAGGCCGAGCGCCGCTATCTCGTCACCGTCAAGCACCCCAACATCATCGACATCCACAACTCCGTCAAGCACCGCTTCCCCGACGGCGCCGAGTACGACTACCTCGTCATGGACTACGTGCGCGGCCTCTCGCTCGCCGACCGGTACCACCCGGCCCGGCTGGGGCGGCGCGCCGTCGCCCCGATCGCCGCCTCCGGATTCGGCCTCCAGATCCTCGACGCCTTCGCGTACCTCCACGGCTACCAGCTCGTCTACTGCGACCTCAAGCCCGGCAACGTCATCCAGTCCGACGGGCAGCTGACCATCATCGACCTCGGCGCGATGCGCCGCCTCGGCCTCGTGGGCGGACCTGTGTACGGCTCCCCGGGATTCCAGGCCCCGGAGGTCTTCACCGGCCACATGCCCGACGTCGTCTCGGACCTGTATACCTTCGGCCGCACCCTGGCCGTGCTCGCCCTCGGCTTCCCCGCCGCCGAACTCGTCGACGGCGAGGTCCGGGAGACCCCGCTGCCCGACCAGCCGCCGCTGTTCAACGACTCGCTGTACCTGCTCCTCCAGCGCGCCTGCGACCACGACCGGGACGTGCGGTTCACGACCGCCGAGGAGCTGGCCGACCAGCTCGGCGGCGTCCTCCGCCAGCTCCAGGCCGACGCCTCCATGGACCCGGTCCCGGTGCCGTCCAACCGCTTCGGCGTCGAACGCGGCGCGTTCGCGGCGGGCCTCGCGAGCCGCACCGACACCGTCTTCGAGGCCGCCCTCGGCGCCGAGGCCCGCACCGTCCTGCCGGTGCCGCTCGCCGACCGCGCCGACCCCGCGTACACCGCGCTCGCGGCCATCGCGATGCAGCCCGCCGACCGGGCGATCGAGCTCGCCGAGTCGCTCCCCGAGAGCAAGGAGTCCCGGCTCGCCCTGCTGCGCATGGCGATCGAGTCCGACGCCCCCGAAGCCGACCGCCTCTTGGAGGACGCCGCGGACCGGTTCGGCGGCGACTGGCGGATCGACTGGTACCGCGGGGTCCGCGAACTCGGCCGCGACCCCGAGGCCGCCGCCGCGCACTTCGGCCGCGTCCGCTCCCACCTGCCCGGCGAGCTCGCGCCGATGCTGGCCCTCGCCGTCTGCGCCGAACTCGCCGCGGGCCCCGCCCCGACCGCCGCGGTGTCGAACCTGTACGACCAGGTGCGCCGCACCGACCCGACCTACACCAGCGCCGCGTTCGGCGTCGCCCGCTGCTCGGGCGACCGGGCCGTGCGCATCGCCGCGCTCGAAGGCGTCCCCGCCGCCTCCAGCCAATACCGGGCCGCGCAGCAGGCGCTGCTCGTGGAGCGGGTGCGGCGCGACCCCGACAAGGACGCCGTCCTCGCCGCGGGCGCCAACCTCGACCGCCTCGACGGACTCGACTCGTTCCAGGCCGACCTCGCCCGCGCCGAGCTGTGGCGCGCGGCCCTCGCGGTCATCGGCCCCGGCGCCGAGGAGCCGCGCCGGCGCATCGACGGCGTGCCCCTGACGCGCGACGCCATGGCGTCGGAGTACGAGCGGGTGCTGCGGCGCATCGCCAAGGGCTGCAAGTCGCCCCTGACGCGGTGGGCGCTCGTGACCGAGGCCAACCGCAACCGCCCCCGCACCTGGCTGTGACCCCGCAGGAGGACCGATGGACCCCGAATTCACCCTCAGCGTCGGCTGCAACCCCTGGATCGAATCCGGCCGCACCGACCTCACCGCCGCGCTCACGGTCACGTGCGGCACCGGCGCGGACCCCGCGGCCGAGGTCGCCGAGGTGATCGTCATCGACCGGTCCGAGTCGATGAGCGGCGCGAAGCTGGACCAGGCCAAGCGCGCCGCGAAGTCGGCGCTGGAGGTCGTGCGCGACGGCGCGCTGTTCGCCGTCGTCGCGGGCGGCTACGAGGCCGTGCCGCAGTACCCGCGCGACGGCACGCTCACCCGCGCGACCCGCTCGACCCGCCGCGCGGCCGCGAAGGCGATCGACGCCATGAAGTGCGGCAGCTCCACCCGGACCGGCGTCTGGCTCCGCCACGCCGCCGACCTCCTCGCCTCCCGCCCCGACGCGATCGGGCACGTCCTGCTCCTCACCGACGGGCTTGTCACCCAGAAGCCCGAGGACTTCCGCCGCGACCTCGAATACTGCCGCGGTCGGTTCGGCTGCGACTCGGTCGGCATCGGCCTCAACTGGAGCCCCGCGCAGCTCGCCGAGATCGCGGAGGCGTTCCAGGGCCGCTTCAAGTTCTGCGAGCGGCTCGACGAGCTGCCCGCGTACTTCGCGGACATCTCCGAGCGCGCCATGTCCAAGGCCGCCGACGGCGTCGAGCTGCGGGTCTTCGCCTCCGAGGAGACCGAGCTCGTCTCCATGGACCAGATGGGGCCGGTCGTGGACCTCGTCCCCGGCCACCGGCCGCTCGACGGCCGCGGCTGGGCGTTCCCCCTGGCGGCGTGGGGCGCCGAGGAGCGCGAGTACGTGCTGGGGCTGCGCTTCCCGGCGACCGACGCGGGCATGCGCGAGAACGTCCGCGTCGAGGTCCGCCGCGGCGGCGAGCGCCTCGCCGGGGACCGGATCGAGGTCGGCTGGACCGAGGACCACTCGCTGTTCCTCGCGTTCGACCCGAAGGTCGCCGCCCTCACCGGGCAGCTCGAACTCAGCGAGGACATCGGCCGCATCCTCGCCGCCGTCCGCGCCCGCGACTTCGACACCGCCACAAGGGAGGTCGCGCGCGCCTACGAGAAGGCCGAGGACGGCGGCTTCGCGGGCATGAAGGACACGCTCGCGCGGATCGCCGAGATCGACCCGGTCACCCGGAGCGTCACCATCAAGCGCGACCTCGACCGGGCCGACGAGCTGTACACCGGGTCGCAGCGGTTCGACACCGAGAAGAGCTCGGCGGTCATGGGCCGCAAGGAGGACCCGACGTGACCTACCTCTGCCCCAGCGGCCACCGCTCCACCGACCCCGACGCGTGCAGCGAGTGCGACATGCCCATGTCGGACTCGGTGGGCCTGCCGCGCCTGCCGACCGCGCCCGCCGCCCCGCCCGTCCGCTGCCCCTCCTGCGGGAAGGCCCAGCCGGGCGGCAACGCGTACTGCCCGCACTGCGGCGCGAAGCAGTCGACCGGGCCCGAGCCGCTCGCCCCGCCCGTCGCCGTCGCCGACTTCGAGGCGGTCGTCACCGCCGACCGCGCCTACTACGACGAGACGCGGGCGACCGGCGGCGACGAGCGGCCCCCGTTCCCCGACTACGCGCCCGAGCGGGCCGTGCGCCTCGACGGGGCCGCCGCCGAGATCGGCCGCGTCCACGACCTCCGCGACCCGCCCCGGCCGCCGCCGCCCGTGAACCTCGCCGAGCGGCCCGCCGCCGACCTCGGCGTCTCCCGCCTCCACGCGGTCCTCCAGCGCGACGGCGACGACTGGACCGTCACCGACCTCGACTCCAAGAACGGCACCTACGTCGCTGGAACCAGGCTCGAACCCGGCGCGCCCCGCGCGATCGGCCCCGACGAGACCGTCAACCTCGGGTTCTGGACCGCGATCCGCCTGCGCCGCAAGCCCACCGATGGGAGCCGCCCGTGACCGCCGCACCTGACACGGCCGCCCTCGGCCGCCTCGGACTCGCCCGCGGCGCCGCCGGGGCCCGCTCCCTGTGGGTCCGCGCCGCCGTCGCGGTCGCCGCCCTCGCCGCCATGTTCATCCTCCTCGGCACCGCCGCGTTCGCCGCCCGCGGCGCCCTCGACGTCATCGGCCACGAGTCCGGCCGCCAGGTCGTCGCCACCGCGGACCTCTACCTCGCCCTCAGCGACGCCGACACGCAGGTCGCCACCGTGCTCCTCCTCGGCCGCGACGCCCCCGTCGAGACCGGGGCCGCCCTCCGCGAGTACGCGGCCCTGCGCGGCGACATCGCCGAATACCTCCTCGAAGCCAACCGCCTCGCCGGGGCCGCGCAGACCCAGCGCGACACCGTCGAGTCGATCATGGGCTACTACGGGGAGTACGAGCAGCTCGCGGCCGAGGCCCTCCTCCTCGCCGACCTCGCCGACTATCCCGCGGGCCAGGTTCCCGAGGACGTCCTCGCCGCCTACCGCGACGCCGCCGACCTCATGCAGGGCTGGATCCTCCCGCAGGCCTACAACCTCACCCTGGAGAACGGCACCATCGTCCGCGAGTCCCACGACGACGCCCAGGACGCCATCGGCTTCGGCCTCGCCGCCGTCGCCGCCACCGGGGCCGCCGCCCTCCTGGCCCTCGGCTGGCTGCAACTCCACCTCGCCCGCGCCTTCCGCCGCCTCCTCAACCCCTCGCTCCTGGTCGCCACCGCCGTCACCGCCCTCTACCTGTTCACCGGCCTCGTCGTCCTCGACGCCGAACGCGACGCCCTCGACGAGGCCAAGACCGACGGCTTCGACACGACCATGGCCCTCAAACGCGCCGAGGCGATCTCGAACAGCCTCCACGCCGACCAGGTCCGCACCCTCCTCGACCCCGCCCGCGCCAGCGTCTACGAGCAGACGTTCCTCGACAAGGCCCAGCAGCTGCTCTACGTCACCGGGGCGGGGAACCTCGACGACTACCGCAACGGCCTCGGCAGCGCTACCGACCAGGGCCTCATCGCCGCCGGGACCGGCGGCGCCGCCGACGGGGACGCCGTCATCGCGTCCTACACCGCGCTCATCGACGCCGACGCCGACATGCGCGCCGACACCGGCGCCGGCGCCGCCGAGCGGCTCCGCGGGGTCACCGGCGCGCTCGCCGCGTACGAAGGGGACCTCGCCCACCTCGTCGGGAACCGCCTCGACACCTTCGACGACGCCGTGGGCGAGGGCGAGGACGCCATCGCCGACTTCGCGTTCCTCCTGCCCGCGGCCATGGTCTCGCTGTTCGTCCTCACCTTCAGCGGCCTCGCCCCACGACTCAGGGAGTTCCGATGAGACGCACCGCCAGTGTCCTGTGCGCCGCCGCCCTCCTCGCGACCGGCGCCTGCGCGACCGACGGCACCGAATCCATCGTGGACAAGGACGTCGTGCGCATCGGCGTCCCCGACGACTACGAGCTCCTCAGCGCCCCCGGCGAGGACGGCGACCTCGCCGGGTTCGAGATCGACGTCGCCGAGCGCCTCGCCGCCGAACTCGGGGCCGAGCCCCAATGGGTCCCCGTCGCCAACCGCGACCGCGAACAGGCCCTCCAGGACGGCCGGGTCGACATGGTCGTCGCCGCGTACTCCATCACCGCCGAACGCAAGCAGCTCATCGACTTCGCCGGACCCTACGTCCTGGAGTCCTTCAACGTCATGGTCCGCGCCGGCGACGACTCGATCACCACCCTCCAGGACCTCGAAGGCAAGACCGTCTGCGACTCCACCGGCTCCAACGTCATCGCCCGCATCAGGGACGAGCACGGCGTCCAGGTCGACACCTACGAAGTGGACTCCTACCCCGAGTGCCTCGACGTCCTCGCCCGCAGCGAGGCCGACGCCCTCGCCACCGACGAGTTCATCCTCGCCGGACTCAAGCACTCCCGCCCCGACCTCGACCTGGAGATCCTCGACATCCGCTTCTCCAACGAGCGCATCGGCATCGGCCTGCGCCCCGGCGACACCGCCGGATGCGAGGCCCTCAACCGCGCCATCGCCGAGATGTACACCGACGGCTCCATGGCCCTGATCCTCCAGGAGTGGTTCGCCGCCGAAGGACTCGACGTCGCCGACCCGCCCATCCCGCAGTTCGAAGGATGCGAATGAGCACCGCCACCGCCCCGCGCACCCGCACCCCGCGGCAGGTCATCGCCGCCTGCGCCGTCGGCACCTCCCTCGCCTGGTACGACTTCTTCCTCTACGGCACCGCCGCCGTCCTCGTCTTCCAGCCGCTGTTCTTCCCCGGCGGCGCCCCCGCCACCGGCACGCTCCTCGCGTTCGCCACCTACGGCGTCGGCTTCATCGCCCGCCCCATCGGCAGCATCGTCTTCGGCTACCTCGGCGACCGGTACGGCCGCCGCCAGGTCCTCTCGGTGACCCTCCTGGTCATGGGCATGTCCACCTTCCTCATCGGCATCCTGCCCACCCACGCCTCCATCGGCACCACCGCCGCGGTCCTCCTCGTCCTCCTCCGCTTCGCCCAGGGCCTCAGCCTCGGCGGCGAATGGGGCGGCGCGGTCCTGCTGTCCATCGAGCACACCGACCGACCCCGGTGGGGTCTCGCCGCCGCATGGGTCCAGTTCGGCGTCCCCGCGGGCAACATCGCCGCCGTCGGCGTCCTCGCCCTCTGCAACGCCGTCCTCGACGAGGCCGCCTTCGCCACCTGGGGCTGGCGGCTCCCGTTCCTCATCTCCGCGGCCCTCGCCCTCGTCGGACTGTGGATCCGCGGCAACGTGGACGAGTCGCCCATGTTCGCCGGGCTGCCCGCCCGCGGCGCCAACCCGCTCCGGGAGGTCTGGGTCGGGCACCGGCGCGCGCTGGCCGCCTCGTTCTGCGCGCGCGTCGGCGTCGACGTCGCGTTCTACATCTTCACGCTGTACCTGCTGACGCACCTCGAAGACCGGGTGGGCCTGCCCTCGGGCGTCGGCCTCACCGCCGTCGTCATCGGCTCGACCGTGCAGCTGGCGCTCGTGCCCTGGTTCGGCCGCCTCTCGGACCGCTACGGCCGCAGGGGGATCGCCGCCGCGGGCGCGGTCGCCTCGATGGCCTGGGCCTGGGCGTTCTTCCCGCTCCTGGACACCGGCTCGACGTGGCTGGTCGTCACCGCCGTGGTCGTGGCCCTCGCCGCCCACGCCGCGATGTACGGCCCGCAGGCCGCGTTCATCGCCGAGCTGTTCCCCACGAGCGTCCGCTACTCCGGCACCTCCCTGGGCTACCAGCTCGCCGGGGTCGCGGGCGGCGCGTTCGCCCCGATCGTCGCGCTCCTCCTCTTCGACGCCTCCGGCACGACCGCGGCGATCTCCCTCTACGCCACCCTCGCCCTCGCCGTCACCCTCTACGGTCTCGCCACCGCCCCGCCGCCCGCCGAGGGCTAGTCGCCGAAGTCGATCGAGCCGGTTCGCCTCGCGTCGGTCTGGAACCACCACAGGGACGCGGCCGCGAGGGCGAGCCAGAGTGCGGAGGTGCCGGCGGCGAGGGCCGCCTCTGCCAGGACCGCTGCGGCGGGGGCGTCGGCTATGGCGAGGCGGACCGCCTCCAGTGCGTGGGAGGCGGGGAAGGCCGCGGCGAGCCATTGGACGCCGGCGGGCCAGAAGGACGTCGGGACCATGACGCCGCAGACGGCGGTCATCGTCAGGAGCGTGATGTTCGAGAAGACGTTGCGGAGCCGGTGGAAGCGCAGCGAGAGGCTCCCGCAGCACAGGCCGACCGCGTAGTTCGTCAGGGCCGTCAGCAGGATCAGGGCCACGGCCGCGAGCGAGTCGCCGAGGCCCAGGCGCAGACCGGAGAACGGGGCCAGCGCGAGGAGCGCGATCGAGGACGAGAGCGTGCCGGACGCGATCCAGAACCAGCTTCGGGCGGCGAGGACGACGACCATGCCCGCCGGGGCCGCCGCCAGGAGCGACAGCGTGCCGCTGCCGCGCTCCCAGGTCGTCGACGCCGAGGCCATCATGGTCTCGTTGACGGCGATGAAGACCGCCGCGCCGACCAGGAGGAAGCGGGTGCGCTCGGGGTCGCCCAGCAGCGCGCCGAGCGTCGAGTAGAAGACCACCTGGCACAGGACCCGCATCATCCAGCCGAACGCCCACGTCGTGGGCGTGTAGACGATCCGCAGGTCGGTCCAGCCCGACCACATCGTCTGCCGCAGCACCGCGATCGCGTTCACGCGAACCCCACCGTCCCGTTGCGCCGGACGCGCCGCACGAGGCGGTGCGAGAGCCAGGACCCGGCGGCGAACGTCGCGGCCGCCAGGCCGAGCACCGCGGCCAGGCGCGGCCAGAACGCGGCCACCGGCTCCGGCGCGAGGCTGTCGCGGAGCAGGTCCGTGGCCCACGACAGGAAGAACACGCGCGAGAGCGCCTCGACCCCGGACGGCAATAGCGCCACCGGGAGCATCGCGCCGCCGAGGAGGTACAGCGGGAACGTCAGCGAGTTCTGGAAGCTCCGCACGTTCCGCCCGACGACGAACACCGCGGCCATGAGCACCCCGGTCGCCGCGATCCCCGCCGCCGTCGCGGCCAGCGTCAGCGCGAACACCAGCGGGTGGGCCACGTGCACGACCACGCCGAACCCGACCGCCCCGACCAGCCAGCACTCGGCGATCCCGGCCAGGCTGACCACCGTGATCGCCGCGATCCGCCCCAGGAGGACCGTCGCCAGCGGCGCGGGGGTCGTCAGGACCGCCTCCAGCACCCCGGCGGTGCGGTCGCGGAAGATCGTCTCGCCCGCCTCCATGACCGCCATGCCGATCGAGGCCATCACGGCGGGCGCGAGGATCGCGTACGGCGCCAGGTCCGCCCGGCCGCCGTGCTCGGTGACCGACAGGAGGATCACCGCGAAGAACGGCGCAGTGACGAGCATGAGGAGCGTCCCGGGGTCGCGCCGGAACTCGCCGAGCTGGAACCGGGCCGCGGCCCAGAACGCGGGGGAGGAGCCCCTCACGGCCGCACCGCCATCCCGCGGTCCCCGATGAGGTGCAGGTACACCTCTTCGAGGCTCGGCGGCGCGGTCGACACGTCGGTCACGCCCGCCTCAACGAGCGTGCGCAGCACCGGCAGCGCCGCCCCGCCGCGGTCGGTCTCGACCAGGACCGCGCCCGGCCCGGTCGCCCGGACCCGCTCCACCCCCGGCAGCGCCGCGAGCCGCGCCGCCAGCGCCTCGGGGACGCCCGAGGCGCGGACCCGCTCGTGCCGCGACAGGAGCTCCCCGAGGACCCGCGGGTCCTCGCACCGCAGCAGCCGCCCGCCGTCGATGAACGACACCCGGTCGCACAGCGCCTCGGCCTCGGCCATGTCGTGCGTCGTCAGCAGCACCGCGCGGCCCTCGGCCCGCAGGTCCTCCACCAGATCCCGGAACTCGTGCGCCGACACCGGGTCCATGCCCACCGTCGGCTCGTCCAGCAGCAGCACCCGCGGGTCCCCGACGAGCCCCCGCGCCAGGTGCAGGCGCTGCTTCATGCCCCGCGAGAACGTCTCGACCGCCTCGTCGGCGCGCGGACCCAGGCCCACCCGCTCCAGCAGCTCCGCGGCGCGCCGCCGCCCCTCGCGGCGGCCGTGCCCGTACAGCGCCGCCCAGAACCGCAGGTTCTGCGCCGCCGTCATCCGCGCATACAGGCCCCGCTCGCCGCCGAACACGATGCCCAGGAGCGGGCGCACCCGCTTGGCGTCGGCGACGACGTCCAGGCCCCGCACCCGCGCCGTCCCCGCCGTCGGCAGCAGCACCGTCGAGAGGATCTTGCACAGCGTCGTCTTGCCCGCCCCGTTCGGGCCCAGCAGCCCGTGGACCTCCCCGGGCGCGACGGCCAGGTCGAAGTCGTCCAGGGCCCGCCGCGGCGGGCCGCCCTTCACGGCGAAGTCGCGGACCAGGCCCCGCACCTCGACCGCCGGTTCATTCCCATTGAAACCCATGGCGACAGCCTCGCCCGTGCGCCCGAGCGCCGCAATACGTGTTTCCACGTACGCGCCCGCCCCGCTAGCCTTGGCCCCATGTCCCCGCTCATCGCCCGCGACGCCGAGCTCGCGCGCATCGCCGCGGCTTGGGACTCGGTCGCCGCAGGGGACGGACCCGCCGCCGTCACCCTCGTCGGCGAAGCGGGCATCGGCAAGACCCGGCTCCTGCGCGAGGCGGCCGCCGCCCTCGCCCCGCCGCTCCTGCTCGTCGGCACCGCCCGCGCCGACGCCGCCGCGCCCCACGACTGGTTCGCCGCCGCCACCGCCGAGACCGTGCCTCCCGGCGGCACCGACCCCCGCCTGTGGCGGGCCCTGCGCCAGGAGCCCGCCGAGGCGCCCGCGCCGCTCCCCGACGGCGCGCTCCTGCGCGGCGCCGTCCGCACCCTCCGCCGCCTCGTCGGCGACGGCCCCGCGCTCCTTGCCGCCGACGACCTCCACTGGCTCGATCCCGAGAGCCTCGCCCTGTGGGCCGAACTCGCCGCCGCCTGGGACCTCCCCGTGCTCCTCCTCGCCGCCACGCGACCGCCCGCGGAGTCACGCCACCCCGCGGCCGCCGCGCGCACGCTCGCGCGCCTCGCCGCCGCCCGCACCGCCGACACGATCGCCCTGCGGCCCCTCACCGTCGCCGAGACCGGCGCGCTCCTGGGCCGCGATGTCCCGCACGCCCGCGCCGTCCACCGCCGCACCGGCGGGAACCCGTTCTGGGTCAAGGAACTCGCCGCCGCCGGAGCCCCCGCCGCACCGCTGCCGGGACGCCTCGCGTCCCTCGTGCGCGCCCGCCTCGCCGGAGCCGACGAGGACGCCTGGCGGCTCGCCCGCGGCCTCGCCCTCCTCGGCGAGCGCACCCCCGTCGACGTCGCCGCGGCCGTCCTCGGCCCCCTCGACCGGGCCCTCCCGCAGCTCACCGCCGCGGGCGTCCTCCACCACGACGGCCCCGACCTGCGCTTCCCCCACGCGCTCATGCGGGAGGCGTTCGCCGCCACCGCGCTCCCCGCCGAAGCCGCCGCCGTCCACACCGCGGCCCTCGCCGCCGCGCTGGCCCGCGGCGACGACCCCGCGACCGCCGTCCACGCCCGCGCCCTCGGCGACGCCTACCTGGTGGTCGCCGCCGCCGACCGCACCGCCGCCCGCCGGCTCGCCGACTGGCACACCGAGTCCGCGCAGCGCACCGCCGAGAGCGCCCTCGAACTCGCCCCCGGCCACGAGGGCCTGCGCGCCACCGCCGCCCGGGCGGCGCTCCTCGCGGGGGACTACGCCGCCGCCCGCGTCCATTTCGGGCACCTCGCCGCCGCCGCCGGCGACGACGCCGTGCGGTGCATCGCGCTCCTCCACCTCGCCGAAGTGGACTGGCACCAGGGGCGGGTCCAGGACCAGTGGCGCAACCTCGAAGCGGCCGAAGCGCTCGCGGCCCCCGGCAGCGTCGAGGCCGCCCGCTGCGCCACCGGCCGCGCCATGGCGTACGTGCGCGCCGAGCAGTACGAGCCGATCCCCGCGCTGTGCGACGCGGCCGAACCGCTCCTGGCCGCGCACGGCCTCGACGTGCAGCGCCGCTCGGCCGCCATCAGCCGCGCCACCGCCCTGTACTACCTGGGCGACACCGACGCGGCGGTGCGCCTCCTGACCGGCGTGTGGCGCGACGCCGAGGCCGCGGGCGACCTGCGCAAACTCAGCCGCGCCGTGAACAACCTCCTGGCCGTCCACCTCGCGGACCTCCCCGAGACCCAGGCGTGGCGGCTGTTCGACCGCGCCGTGGCCGCCGTCGGCGACCTCGGCATGGCCTCGTGGGGCGGGAAGATCACGCGCGTCGGCGCCGACGCCGCGATGCGCTTCGGCGACCTCGGCCGCGCCTGGGACCTCCTCAGCGCCCGCGCCCGCGAGGAGTCCGACCCGCACGAGCGCGCCGCGCTCGCCGCGAAGGCCGGGCTCCTCGCCGTCGAACGCGGCGACCTCGAAGCGGCCGAACGCCTCTGCCGCGAGGGCCTCGACCTCGTCGCGGGCATGGACCAGGGCTGGGTCGTCACGTACCCGCACTGGCTCGCGGTCGCCGTCGCCGCGCACCGCGGCCGCCGCCCCGAGGTCGAGGCCGCCCTGCGCGCCTACCGCGACGCCGTCCCGCCCGACCTGCACCGCCGCCGCGAAGGCCGCGTCATCGAGGCCGCGCGCCTCGCGCTCCCGACGATCGGATTCACCGCCGCGCAGCGGTTCCTGACCGACTGCCTCGGCGCGGTCCCCGCCCCGGCCGCGGACCCGGCCGCGGCCCTGTTCTGGATGAGCGCCCGCGCCGCCGCGGGCGACCGGGACGGGGTCCTCGCCCTCGCCGACGCCGCGACCGCGCACCGCCTGCCCGCGTGGTCCGGGATCGCCCACCGCCTCGCCGCCGCTGCCGCCGGCGACCGCGACACCGCGCTCTTCCACGCGCGCAAGGCCGTCGCGCTCCTGGAGCGCTGGCCCGGCGCGGCGCGCGACGCCGCCGAGGCCCTCCTGCGGTCCCTGGCGGACGCGCCCGTCCTCACCGCCCGCGAGTCCGAGGTCCTCGCCGCGGCCGCGCGCGGCGACTCGAACCGCCGGATCGCCGCGGCCCTGGGCATCTCGCAGCGCACCGTCGAGGTCCACATGTCGCGCCTGCTCGCCAAGACCGGGACCGCCAGCCGCACCGAGCTGGTCGCCCGGCACCTCAAGGGCGCGTTACGCGTCGGCGCACAGGGCAATGCGCAGCAGGTCGTCCACGGCCGCGTCGAAGGCGTCGCCGTCGTGGTAGCCGTGGCGGTCGGCGGCGTTCCAGGCCAGGGAGATCTGGCGGTCGCCGTCGAGGGAGTGGAACGACTGGGTCTCGTGGCCGAGGCTGTCGCCGTCGTGGCCGAAGAACATCTCGGGGCCGCCGTCGCATTCGATTGTGATGCCGAAGAGGCCCAGCCCGTAGTCGAAGCTCCTGCCGGTCTCCTGGAAGTCGGTGGCCTCGGCGAGCTGGGCCGGGGTGAGGAGGGTGCCGTCCACCAGGGCGTCGTAGAAGTCGTTGAGGTCGTGCATGGTGGAGACGACCGCGCCCGCGGCCCACAGCTGGCTCGCGGAGAGCTTGGAGGTGTCCACATAGGGGCGGGCCGCGTCGCCGGTGCTCAGGTACGGGACGGGGTGCGGGCCGCGGACGCCCGAGGAGTCCGGGTCGGCGAAGTAGGTGTCGGCGAGCCCGGCGGGCTCGAAGACCCGCGCCTCCATCTCCTCGCCGAGGGGGTTCCCGGTGACCTCCTCGATGAGCATCCCGAGGGCCGTGTACCCGGTGTTGGAGTAGGCGAAGCCGGTCGGCCGCGGGCCCTGGGCGCCGATCGCCACGAGCTCCTCGGGGCTGTAGTAGGTGCGGTGGTTCGCGTAGAAGTCGGTCATGTCGCCGCTCTCGAACACCGACGCGTACAGGTGCGGCAGGTAGTCGGGCACGCGGCCCTGGTGCCGCATCAGCTCCCTGACGGTGGGCTGGTCGTCGTAGGGGAGCAGGCCCGGCAGGTACGCGTCGAGCGGCTCGTCCAGGTCGGCTTGAAACTCCGCGGCCCCACACCTTCTGCCCACACCTCGTCGCCGTCCCGCACCTCCACGACCGCGGACTGGTCGCCCGCGTCCGTGAACGCATCCAGCGCCGCCTCCAGCGCCTCGGTGTCGAGCCCCGGCTCGGGAGTGTGGACGGCGGGCGCGGCGGCGAGGCCGATCGCCAGGACTGCGGCGGAGAAGATCGTTGTCATGCCCTGAACGCTATGGCCCCGAACGCCTCCGATCGATCCCGCGCACTGCCCGCTCCGTGGTGCCCCCTGCACCACCGGCTCAGTCGTAGTGGCGGCAGCGGCCGGGGAGGAGGTCCGCCAGGCGGGCGGCGAGGATCGCTCCGGCCGCGGTCGCGCGGGCGGGTTCCCGGTAGACGTGGTCGGCGAGGCCGTCGACGAGGGCGGTGAGCTCGGTGGCGGCCAGGTCGGGGTCGGTGGCGGGGTCGGTCTCGCCGCATTCCCTGCCGTTGGCGATGCCCCGGGCGACGCGGGCGCGGAGGTCCGCGGCGGTGGCGACGGCGACTTCGGCGGCGGTCGGGTCGTCCATGGCGCGGGCCTGGAAGGCGCGGGAGACGCGGTGCTCGCCGCGGCGGGCGGCGTCGAGGGGGAGCAGCTCGGCGAGGCAGTCGAGCATGATGGCGCGGATGGAGCGGCCCGCGGCCTCGCCGTCGGCGGTGCGGGCGGCGACGCGGGCGAGGAGGTCGGCGGTGAGGCGCTCGTAGGCGAAGAGGAGGAGGCCGTCCTTGGACGCGAAGTAGTGCTGCACCAGGCCGACCGAGAACCCGGCCTCGCGGGCGACGGCCGACATCGTGGCCGCGTCGAGGCCGTCGTGGGCGATGAGTCGGTGCACCGCCGCGGCCATCTGGGCGCGGCGGAGATCGTGGTCTGCGGTCCTCGGCACCCGATAATCATACCGATGTATGGTTATCCCGTAGCCATACCGACGTATGGTTATCGCCAGGACCCCCGACACCCAGGGAACGCCCATGCACCTCCCAGCCGCCGTCGCCGCGCTCGCGGCCTTCACCCCGCTGCTCCCACTGCCGCAGGCCGCCGCCGAGGAGCGGCTCTCCTCCGACGTCGCCGAGTACCTTGAGGAGCGGTTCGCCGAGACCGGCGTCCCCGGCGCCGCCTACTCCATCGTCGACCTCGACGGGGAGTCCCACACCGCCGCCTGGGGCGCCGACGGCTCCGGCGACCCGGTCGACCTCGGGACCCCGTTCCTGTGGGGATCGGTCGCCAAGCCCGTCACCGCGACCGCCGTCATGACCCTCGTCGAGGACGGCCGCATCGACCTCGACGAACCCGTGACCGCCTACCTCCCGGACTTCGCGCTCGCCGACGAGGACCGCTCCGACCGCATCACCGTGCGCGACCTCCTCCGGCAGACCACCGGCATCCCCGAGGGCACCGGGCTCACCGACCGGTTCGAGCACCACGACGACCCCTACGGCGACGCCGTCGCCGACCTCGCGGACGTCGACCCGGTCGCCGACCCCGGCACCGCCTTCGAGTACGCCAGCGCCAACTACGTGATCGCCGGGGCCGTCGTGGAGGCCGCCGCCGGGATGCCCTACGAGCAGTACCTGCACGAAGCGGTCCTCGACCCGCTCGGCATGACCGGCGCGGTCGCCACCGCCGAGGACGCCGCCGACGTCCCGCGCGGCCACGCCGTCGCCTTCGGGCAGGCGTACCCGGTGAAGACCCGCTACGACCAGACCGGCCCCTCCTACGGCTACCTCGGCGGGAACATCCAGGACCTCACCGCGTTCGCCGTCGACCAGCTCGGCGAGTCCGCGATCCTCACTCCCGAGTCGGTGGCCGAGACCCGCACGGGCGCGGTCGAAGTGAACGACACCGTCGACTACGGCCTGGGCTGGCGCGTCGACACCCGCAACGCCGACCTCGGCACGAGCACCGTGTGGCACACCGGCGGCGCCCCCGGCTTCTCCGCGGGCGTGATCCTCCTGCCCGAACTGGACCGCGCCGTCGTCGTGGTCCAGAACCGGTACGGCCACTTCGAGGACGCCGCGCTCATCGGGACCATGCTCGGCGCCGCCCGGATGCTCGCCGGAGGCGAGCCCGCCGAGCCCGAGGCCGACCTGCTGTACCCCTCGCTCCTCGTCGGCCTCTGCGTCCTGCTCCTCGCGGCCGCCGCCACGGTCTTCCTCACGTTCCTGCGCCTGGGCAAGGCCCGCAAGGCGAACCGCCCGATGCTCATCACCGGCATGGCCTGCTGGGTCCTCGCCGCGCTCGCCACCGCGTACGTGTCCTTCGCGCTCGTGCCGGGCCTGGCGCCGAGCCGGGCCGCGTTCTTCGGGATCGCGCCCGACGTGGCGTGGCTGCTCACCGCCCTCGGCGCCGCCGCGCTCGTCGCGGCCGCCGTCCGCGTCTGGGCCGGAGCGGTCCGGCTGCGGCGCACGCCGGACTAGCGAACAACGAAGCGAAGGGCGCCGCCTCCAGGGGCGGCGCCCTTCGTTGTGCGCGCTTCTTTACACGCGGGCAACGAGAGTTCACGGGCCCGTGCCCGAAGCGAACGGCGGCGAAACATCGCGCCCATACCTTGTACCCAGAGCGGATACGACGCTGTATACGCACCCGTACACCGCCGCGACCAGCGGCGATGCCCCCTTGCAGACCCGGCACCCCTCCGTCCCGGGACGCTCCTCTGCGAAAGGTCCTCTGCACATGCCACACCGCTTCAAGCCCAAAGCCCGGCACCTCGCCCGCGCCCTCGCCGCCACCGCCGCCATCACCGGCCTCGTCGCCACCGCCGCGTGCGGCTCCCGCGCGGGCGAGGAGACCGCCGCCGCTGAGTCCTGCGTGGACACCTCCGGCGACACCGTCAAGGTCGGCGCCCTCAACTCCCTCTCCGGCACCATGGCCATCTCCGAGACCACCGTCCGCGACGCCATCACCCTCGCCGTCGACGAGGTCAACGCCGCAGGAGGCGTGCAGGGCAAGCAGATCGAGATCGTCGCCGAGGACGGCGCGTCCGAGCCGACCGTGTTCGCCGAGAAGGCCGAGAAGCTCATCCGCGAGGACTGCGTCGCCGCCGTCTTCGGCGGCTGGACCTCCGCCTCCCGCAAGGCCATGCTCCCGGTCTTCGAGGACAACGACTCGCTCCTGTACTACCCCGTCCAGTACGAGGGCCTCGAAGCCTCCGAGAACATCTTCTACACCGGCGCCACCACGAACCAGCAGATCATTCCCGCCCTCGACTACCTCGCCGAGACCGGCGTCAAGTCGATCTACCTCGTCGGCTCCGACTACGTCTTCCCCCGCACCGCCAACGCCATCATCAACGCCTACGCCGAGGCCCACGGCATCGAAGTGCTCGGCGAGGACTACGTGACCCTCGGGTCCACCGAGTTCTCCACGATCATCAACCAGGTCAAGGCCGCCGACGCCGACGCCGTGTTCAACACCCTCAACGGCGACTCGAACGTCGCGTTCTTCCGCGAGTACGCCAACGTCGGCCTCACCGCCGCCGACATGCCCGTCATGAGCGTCTCCATCGCCGAAGAAGAGGTCGGCGGCATCGGCGTCGAGAACATCGAAGGCCAGCTCGCCGCCTGGAACTACTACCAGACCGTCGACTCGCCCGCCAACACCGCGTTCGTCGAGGCCTTCAAGACCGCGTACGGCGCCGACCGCGTCACCTCCGACCCCATGGAGGCCGCCTACAACTCCGTGCACCTGTGGGCCGCCACCGTCGAGAAGGCCGGGTCCTTCGCCGTGGAGGACGTCCAGGCCGCCGCCGACGGCGTCTCCTTCGACTCCCCCGAAGGGACCGTCGTCATCGACGGCGACAACCACCACGTCACCAAGACCGCCCGCATCGGCCGCATCGACGCCGACGGCCTCCTCTACACCGTGTGGGAGTCCGAGGGCCCCATCGAGCCCGACCCGTTCCTCGACGGCTACGACTGGGCCGCCGACCTCGCGGTGACCGAGTAGCACCCCCGGCGATCAGGAAGGAGACACCGTGGACCTCCTCGTAGGACAGCTCTTCACCGGCCTGAGCACCGGCTCGATCCTGCTCCTCGCAGCGCTCGGCCTCTCGCTCACCTTCGGCCAGATGGGCGTCGTCAACATGGCGCACGGCGAGTTCATCATGGCCGGCTGCTACACCGCCTACGTCGTGCAGCAGATCGTCGGGGACGCCGGCGCCTCCCTCCTGATCGCCCTCCCCGTCGGCTTCCTCGTCGGCGGCGCCATGGGCCTGGTCCTGGAGGCGCTGCTCCTGCGGCGCCTCTACCACCGGCCGCTCGACACGCTCCTGGTCACCTTCGGCGTCGGCCTCATCCTCCAGCAGGCCGCCCGCGACGTCTTCGGGGCGCCCGCGGTGAACGTGACCGTCCCCGAGGCCCTGCGCGGCGGCGTCGACCTCCTCGGCGTCACCGTCCCCAAGACCCGCCTGTTCATCATGGCGCTGGCGGTCCTGTCGGTCACCGCCGTCGCCCTGGTCCTGCGGTTCACGCCCGCCGGGCGGCGCATCCGCGCCGTCGTGGGCAACCGGGACCTCGCCGAGACCGCGGGGATCTCCTCGCGGACCGTGGACGCCGCGACGTTCTTCATCGGCTCGGGCCTCGCCGGGGTCGCGGGCGTCGCCCTGACGCTCATCGGGTCCACCAGCCCCACGACCGGGCAGTCCTACCTCGTGGACGCGTTCCTCGTGGTCGTCGCGGGCGGCCTGGGCCGCATCAAGGGCGCGGTGGTCGCCGCCGTCTCCCTCGGTGCGCTGCAAGCGGTCTTCGAGACGTACTCGACGGCCTCCCTCGCGAAGGTCGGCGTCTTCATCGTCATCGTCGTCTTCCTGCAACTGCGCCCGCAGGGCCTGTTCACACTGCGAACCAGGAGCCTCGCATGAGCGACTTCTTCAAGACCCGCGCGGGGACCTGGACCGGCTTCGCCGCCGCCGCGCTCGTCCTCTTCGGCCTCGCGCCCCTGCTCCTGTCGGGCTTCCGGCTCGGCCTGCTCGCCCAGTTCCTGTGCTACGCGATCGTCGCGGTCGGCATCGGCCTCGCCTGGGGTCGCGGCGGGATGCTCACCCTCGGGCAGGGCGTGTTCTTCGGCATGGGCGCCTACCTGATGGCCATGCACCTGAAGATGGCCGACGCCGAGTTCAGGAACGGCCCCGGCGCCGTCCCCGACTTCATGGAGCTCGCGGGCATCCGCGAACTCCCCGCCTACTGGGCCCCGTTCTCCTCCGCGGGGTTCACGATCGCGGCGATCCTCGTCCTGCCGACCGCGTTCGCGGTGCTCCTGGGCCTGGCGGTCTTCAAGCGCCGCGTCAAGGGCGCCTACTTCGCGATCCTCTCCCAGGCCCTCGCCGGGGCCTTCGCGATCCTCCTCATCGGGCAGCAGTCCCTCGGCGGGTTCAACGGCCTCAGCCGGTTCCGGTACTTCTTCGGGTACAACCTCGACGACCCGGTCAACCAGCAGATGCTCTACTTCGTCGCCGCCGGGGTCCTCCTCGTCGTCGTCGCCGTGAGCCTCCAGCTGCGCCGCTCCCGCTACGGCGAGCTGCTCGTGGCCGTGCGCGACGCCGAGGAGCGCGTGCGGTTCCTCGGCTACGACGCCGCGAACGTCAAGGTCGTCGCCTACGCCGTCGCCGCCCTGTTCGCGTCCGTCGCGGGCGCGGTGTTCGTGCCGATCGTGGGGATCATCTCCCCGGCGAGCATCGGGATCGTCCCCTCGATCATGTTCCTCCTCGGCGTCGCCATCGGCGGCCGCGCGAGCCTGGCCGGGCCCGTGGTCGGCGCGCTCGCCGTCGCCTGGGCCCAGACCGCCCTGTCCGAGCAGTTCCCGTCGGCGTGGACCTACGCCCAGGGGCTCCTGTTCGTCCTCGTCATCGCCCTGCTCCCCGGCGGGATCGCCTCGATCGCCGCCGTCACGAAACGGTTCCAGCGCAAACCAGTGGAGGCCGCCGCATGAGTGCCGCATTGAGCTGCAAGCACATCGAAGTCGCGTTCGACGGGTTCAAGGCCGTCGCGGGCGTGGACCTCGAACTCCACCGCGGGGAGGTGCACTTCCTCATCGGCCCCAACGGCGCGGGGAAGACCACCCTCGTGGACGCCATCACCGGCCTCGCGAAGTACACCGGCTCGGTCGTCAAGGACGGCGAGGAGCTGCGCGGCAGGAAGGTCCACCACATCGCCCGCAAGGGGATCGGCCGGACCTTCCAGACCGCCACGGTCTTCGAGAACCTCACGGTCGCGCAGAACCTCGACATCGCGGCCGGGGCCGGGCGCTCCCCGTGGACGCTCCTGCGCCGCCGCAGGCGCCTGCCGCAGCACGTGGTGGACACCATGGAGCGCATCGGCCTGGGGGACCGGGCCGACACGCCCGCGGGCATCCTCGCGCACGGCGAGAAGCAGTGGCTGGAGATCGGGATGCTCCTGGTCGGCGACGCCGACGTGCTCCTGCTCGACGAGCCGATCGCCGGGATGGGCCACGAGGAGCGCGAGACCACCGGGCGGCTCCTCCACGACATCGCCGCCGACCGGGCCGTCGCCGTGGTCGAGCACGACATGGACTTCATGCGCGCGTTCGCCTCCCGCGTCACCGTCCTCCACGCCGGGGCCGTGCTCGCCACCGGCACCGTCGACGAGGTCTCCGACGACCCCCGCGTCCAGGAGGTCTACCTCGGCACCGCGAAGGAGAGCGCCGATGCTGCGACTGCATGACCTCACCTGCGGGTACGGCCGCTCGGCCGTCGTCCACGGCGTGGACCTGGAGGTCGGCCCCGACGAGGTCGTCTCCGTCATGGGCCACAACGGGGCCGGGAAGACCACGCTCCTGCGCGCAGTCGTAGGCCTCCTGCCCGCCATGAAGGGCGCCGTCGAGCTCGACGGCGCCGACATCACCGGGAAGGCCGCGAACAAGCGCGTCAAAGCCGGAATGGCGTACGTCCCCCAGGGCCAGCAGTGCTTCGCGCACCTCACCGCGGGGGAGAACCTGCGCCTCGTCGCCGACGGGCGCAAGCGGGGCCGGGCCCTCATCGACGCGCAGCTCGACCTGTTCCCGGCGCTCCGCCCGCTCCTGGGCCGCCAGGCGGGCCTGCTCTCCGGCGGCCAGCGCCAGCAGCTCGCCATCGCCCGCGCGCTCATCACCGAGCCGCGCCTGCTCATCCTCGACGAGCCCACCGAGGGCATCCAGCCGAACGTGGTCGCCGAGATCGAGTCCACCATCGTGGACCTCGCGAAGCGCGGCGGCCTGTCCGTGCTCCTGGTGGAGCAGCACCTCGGGTTCGCGCTCCAGGCCGCGAGCCGGTACTACGTGCTCCGCTCGGGGCGCGTGGCCTCCTCGGGCCCCACCGGCGCCGAGGCCGAGACCCGCGTCCGGGAGGCGATGTCCATATGAGCTTCTCCCCGCTGCCGGACACCGAAGGCCCCCTTGCCGAACGCGTCTACATGGCCCTGCGCGCCGACCTCATGAACGGCCGGTACGAGCCGGGCAGGCGGCTCGGCGAGGAGCGCCTCGCCGGGAACTACGGCGTCTCGCGCACCCCGGTCCGCGAGGCGCTCAGCCGCCTCGCCGCCGACGGGCTCGTCTCCCGCGAAGTGGACGGCCTGTACCCGTACCGGCCGCGCATCGACCAGCTCAACGACCTGTACGAGGTGCGCCTGACCCTGGAGCTGCGTGGCCTCGCCCGCGCCGACGCCGACCCCGACGTCAAGCACGACCCGGACCTCCTGGGCCCCGAGCTCGACCGCTGGTACCGGCTGCGGGACGCCCCGCCCGGGCCCGACGCCGGGTTCGTGGAGTCCGACGAGCGCTACCACCTGACGCTCCTGGCGTCCTCGGGGAACCCGCAGCTCGCCGAGGCCCTGAAGGTCGTGAACAACCGCATCCGGCCCGCCCGCATGTTCGACTACTTCACCGCGGAGCGCATGGAGTCGACCATCGCCGAGCACATCGCCATCGCCGAAGGGGCCCTCGACGGCCGCTACGGCGAGGCGACCGCGATCCTCACCCGCCACATCGAGACGTCCCGGTCCATCGTGGTCGGCCGCGCCGAGGCCGCCCTGACCTGGGCCCACCTCGCGAACGCCGTCCGGCCCTAGCACCTTGAGAGCGAGACCCATGTTCGAGCGCATCCTCATCGCCAACCGCGGCGAGATCTCCCGGCGGATCACCCGGACCGCCCACCGGCTCGGGATCGAGACGGTGGCCGTCTACTCCGAGGCCGACGCCGCATCGCTGCACGTGCGCGAGGCCGACCGGGCGGTGTGCGTGGGGCCCGCGGCCCCCGCCGAGTCCTACCTCAACGTGGACGCGATCCTCTCGGCCGCCAAGGACACCGGCGCGCAGGCCGTCCACCCCGGGTACGGGTTCCTCGCCGAGAACGCCGAGTTCGCGCGCCGCGTCGCCGAAGCCGGGCTCGTCTTCATCGGCCCCACCCCCGGGCAGCTCGAACAGTTCGGCGACAAGGTGACCGCCCGCGAGGCCGCCACCCTCGCCGGGGTCCCGCTCGCCGCCGGGACCGCCGCGCTCGACACCGCCGCCGACGCCGTCGCGGCCGCCGAGGCCGTCGGCTACCCGGTCATCGTCAAGGCCTCCGCGGGCGGCGGCGGCATCGGGATGCGCGTCGCCGAGGACCCCGGGTCCCTCGCGGAGGTGTTCGCGTCCGTCAAGCGCCTAGCCGCCGACAACTTCGGAGACGACTCGGTATATATCGAACGCTACGTATTGCACGCCAGGCACGTCGAGGTCCAGGTCTTCGGCGACGGCGAGGGTCGCGTGGTCTCCCTCGCCGACCGCGACTGCACCCTCCAGCGCCGCCACCAGAAGGTCATCGAGGAGGCCCCGGCCCCCGGCCTGCCCGACGCCGTCCGGGACGGCATGCACGCCGCCGCCCGCGCGCTCGCCGCCGAGGCGAAGTACCTGTCCGCGGGGACCGTCGAGTTCATCTACGACGCCGACCGCGAGGAGGCGTCGTTCCTGGAGTTCAACACCCGCCTCCAGGTCGAGCACCCCGTCACCGAGGCCGTCCTCGGGATCGACCTGGTGGAGTGGATGATCCGCGCCGCCGCGGGCGACACCGGCTTCCTCGACGGCGTCCCCGACAGCGGTCCGGCCGTGACGGGCGCGGCCGTGGAGGCCCGCGTCTACGCCGAGGACCCCGCCCGCGGGCACCTCCCCAGCGCCGGGCTCCTCACCTGCGTGGACCTCCCCGAAGGGGCGCGCGTCGACACGTGGATCGAACGCGGGCTCGAAGTCCCCGCCGTCTACGACCCGATGCTCGCGAAGGTGATCACGACCGGCGCGACCCGCGAAGCCGCCTGGGCCGCCCTCGCGGACGCCCTGGGGGACACCCGGATCGAAGGGGTCCACACCAACCTCGGGCAGCTCCGTGCCGCCGCCGCGGACCCGCGGGTGCTCGCCGTCGAGCACGACACGGGCACCGTCGCGACCATCGAGGACGCCTCCCCGCGCATCGACGTCATCGCAGCAGGGGTCCTCACCACGGTGCAGGACTTCCCCGGCCGCATCGGCCACTGGCAGGTCGGGGTGCCGCCGTCGGGGCCGATGGACGACCTGTCATTCCGGCTCGGCAACCGCGCCCTCGGCAACGACGAGGGCGTCCCGGGCCTCGAATGCACGATCGCGGGCCCCACGCTGCGCTTCGGCGTGCCCGTGACGGTGTGCGTCACCGGCGCGCCCGCGCCCGTCACGCTCGACGGCGCGCCCGTCGAGCAGTGGGTCCCGATCGAGGTGCCCGCGGGCGGGGAGCTCGCGGTCGGCCCGATCGCCGACGCGGGCGCCCGCACCTACGTGCTCTTCCAAGGCGGACTGGACGTCCCGACGTTCCTCGGCTCGGCCTCGACGTTCCCTCCCGGGCGCATCGGCGGCTACACCGGCGACCAGCTGCGCGCGGGCGACCGCCTCCTCCCGGTCCCCGCCGCCGGGACCTGCTCCCCGGTCCCGGCGGCGGACCGCCCGTCCTTCGGCCACGAGTGGACCCTCGCCGTCACCCCCGGGCCCCAGCCCGCCCCGCACTACTTCACCGTCGCCGACATGGAGCGGATCTACGACGCCCAGTGGTCCGTGCAGGTCCACGCCGGACGCTCCGGGGTGCGCCTCGACGGCCCCCGCCCCGAGTGGGCCCGCACCGACGGCGGCGAGGCCGGGCTCCACCCCTCGAACCTCCACGACAACCCGTACTCGGTCGGCACCGTCAACTTCACCGGCGACACGCCCGCGCTGCTCGGCCCCGACGGGCCCAGCCTCGGCGGGTTCGCGTGCCCGTTCACCGTCACCACCTCCGACCGGTGGAAGCTCGGGCAGCTGCGCCCCGGCGACACCGTCCGGTTCCTGCCCGTGGCCGAGGCCGAGGCGGACCGCCTGCGCGCGAAGCCCACCGCGGCCCCCGTCCCGCTCGTGAACGCCGCCCGCGACGAAGCGACCCTCGCGCTCGTCGAAGGCGGCGACGACCGGCCCGCCGTCGCCTACCGCCGCGCCGGGGACGACGCGATCCTCCTCGAATACGGGCCCATGCACCTCGACCTGGCGCTGCGCATGCGCGTGGGCGCCCTCATGGACGCCCTCGCCGCCGCGAACCCCGCCGGGCTCATCGACACCACCCCCGGCGTGCGCTCCCTCCACCTGCACGTCGACCCCGACGTGCTCCCCATCCGCACTCTCACCGGGCTCCTCACCGAACTCGAAGCGGACCTGCCCGACACCGGCGACATGACCGTCCCCTCCCGCGAAGTGCGCCTGCCGATCTCCTGGAACGACGCGGTCGTGGACGAGGCCATCGCCCGCTACTCCACCAACGTCCGCGACGACGCCCTGTTCAACCCCTCGAACATCGAGTTCATCCGCCGCATCAACGGCCTCGACTCCGTCGAGGACGTCGCCGGGATCGCCACCGCCGCCGAATGGCTCGTCCTCGGCCTCGGGGACGTGTACCTCGCCCGGCCCGCACCTGGACCGCCGAAGGCACCGTCGGCATCGGCGGCTCCTACATGTGCATCTACGGCATGGACTCCCCGGGCGGCTACCAGCTCGTCGGCCGCACCGCCCCCATCTGGGCCGGCCTGCGCGACCTCCCCTCCTTCAAGGACGGCCTGCCGTGGCTCTTGCGCTTCTTCGACCGCGTCGTCTTCGAGCGCGTCTCCGAGGAGCAGCTCGCCGAGACCCGCCGCGACCTCGCCGCCGGACGCGCCGAGATCGACATCCGCGAAGGGACGTTCGCGTACGCCGACTACCGGCGCCTCCTCGCCGACAACGCCGAGTCCATCGACGCGTTCCGCACCCGCCAGGCCGCCGCGTTCGAGGCCGAGCGGCGGCGCTGGGCCGACGCGGGGGAGTTCGACCGCGACCACACCGAGCCCGCCCCCGGCGGCGCCGACGCGATCGAGCTCGCCCCCGGTGAGACCCTCGTGGAAGCGCCCATGGCCGCGAGCGTCTGGCGCGTCAACGTCGCCGAAGGCGACACCGTGGCCGCCGGGGACGCCGTCGTCGTGCTCGAAGCGATGAAACTGGAGATGCCCGTGGCCTGCCCGGTCGCGGGGACCGTGCGCCGCGTGCTCGCCCGGCCCGGCGAGCAGGCCGCGCCCGGCGCGCCGCTGCTGGTCATCGGATAGGCAACACCCACAACAAGACAGGGGACCGAGTGAACACCGCACAACGCGTCGAGGCCGCCTACGCCCGCATCATCGAGGTCGACCGGCCCGAGGTCTGGATCAGCCTGCGCGACAAGGCCGACGTCCTCGCCGAGGCCGCGGCCGTCGACCCGGGCCTGCCCCTCGCCGGGCTCCTCTTCGCCGCCAAGGACAACATCGACGTCGCCGGGCTGCCCACGACCGCCGCGTGCCCGTCCTTCGCGTACACGCCCGACCGCGACGCCACCGCCGTCGCCCGCCTCCGCGCGGCCGGGGCGGTCTGCCTGGGCAAGACCAACCTCGACCAGTTCGCCACCGGCCTGGTCGGCACCCGCAGCCCCTACGGGCCCGTGCGCGCCGCCGCCGACCCGGCCCGCATCTCCGGCGGCTCCTCCTCCGGGTCCGCCGTCGCCGTGGCCCTCGGCATCGCGGACTTCGCGCTCGGCACCGACACCGCCGGATCGGGCCGCGTCCCCGCCGCCCTCAACGGGCTCACCGGCATCAAGGCCAGCCTCGGCCTCGTCCCCGTCGACGGCGTCGTCCCCGCCTGCCCCTCCTACGACTGCCTCACCGTCTTCGCCCCCGACCTCGCCCTCGCCGCCGAGACCCTCCGCGTCATGACCGGCCCCAGCGACCGCGACCCCGCCTCCCGCCCCTGGCCCGCCGACCTCCCCCTCGCCGCACCGCCCGCGCCCCGCCTCGCCGTCCCGCTCGACGCCGACCTGGCCGCCCTCGACCCCGACTTCCGGCCGCTGTGGCAGGACGCGCTGGACCGCTTCGCCGCCGCGGGCGCCGAACTCGTCCCCATCGACGTGCGACCGCTCCTGGACGCCGCACTGCTCCTCTACGAAGGCGCGCTCCTCGCCGAACGCGCCGCCGCGTTCGGCACCCACATCACCGGACCCGACGCCGACCCCATCGTCGCCGAGATCGTCAGGGGCGCAGGCAAGTTCACCGGCGCCGACCTCGTCGCCGACCAGCAGCGCCTCCGAGCGGCCCGCGCCCGCGCCGCCGTCCTCCTCGACGGCTTCGACGCCCTCCTGCTGCCCACCGCGCCCCTCCACCCCACCATCGCCGAAGTCCAAGCCGACCCCATCACCGTCAACGCCGCCATGGGCACCTACACGAACTTCGTCAACCTCCTCGACATGGCCGCCGTCGCCGTCCCCGCCGGGGCCACAGGCACCAAGGGCTTCGGCCTCAGCGTCATCGTCCCCGCCTTCCACGACCAGGTGGCGATCGACCTCGCCGCCCGCTACCAGGACGCCCCCGCGCCCCTCCTCGCCCCCGCCGCCGACCTCGTCGTCTTCGGCGCCCACCTCACCGGCATGCCCCTCAACCACCAGCTCACCGCCCTCGGCGCCCGCCTCGCCGGACCCGTCGCCACCGCCCCCGCCTACCGCATGTACGAACTCGACACCACGCCCCCCAAACCCCTCGTCGTCAGGGCCGCCGACGGCGCCTCCCTCCCCGGCGAGCGCTGGCTCCTCGCCCCCGCCGCCCTCGGCGCGTTCCTCGCCGCCCTCCCCGCCCCCATGACCCTCGGCAAGGTCGAACTCGACGACGGCACCTGGGCCACCGGCTTCGTCGCCAACGCACCCGAAGGCGAGGACATCACCGCCGCCGGGGGCTGGCGCGCCCGCCGCGGCTGACACCGTCGTACCCGCGTGCGAAGATTCGGGCATGGAATTCGCCGACCTCCAAGCCCACCTCGTCACCGAGGCCGCGCGCCTGCGCACCGCCGCGGCAGCGGCCGACCCCGGGGCCCGGGTGCCCAGCTGCCCCGAGTGGACCGCGAGCGACCTGCTCGACCACGTCACCGAGGTCTACGACCACAAGATCCAGTCGATGCGGCTGCTGCGCGAACCGGCCGAGGCCGACGGCATCGAGCGGACCGGCACGCCCGTCGAGCGGTTCGACGCCGCGCTGGCCGAGCTCCTCGCCGAGTTCGACGACCGGGGCCCGGAGAGCCTGGCGCACACCTGGTACGGGCCCGACCAGACCGTCGGGTTCTGGATCAGGCGCATGGCGCAGGAGACGGTGATCCACCGCGTGGACGCCGAGCTCGCCGCCGCACTCCCGGTCTCCGCGATCGACCCGGCCCTCGCCGTGGACGGGATCGACGAGATGGCGACCGTGATGCTGTCGTGGGGCTCGCGCGCCTACCGCGAGTGGGTCGCCGACGCCCTCGCCGCGAACCTCGGCCTCGAAGTCGCGCTCGACGCAGGGGATCGGGAGTGGACCGTGGCCGTGACCGCGGCGGGCATCGACGTCGCCGAGGGCGTCTCGACCGGCGCCGAGGCCACCGTCTCCGGGACGCCGGGGGAGCTGCTCCAATGGCTGTGGCGGCGCCTGCCCGCCGACGCGCCCGCCGTGGACGGCAAAGCCGAAGCCGCGCAGGCGCTCTACGACATGATCGAGCAGTTCGCGCAGTGACGGGCCTGCCGTACCCCGGGCAGTGGCAGACCCCGCCGCTCCCGCAGGCCTGCACCGGCGGCCGCGACTTCGACCTCCTCGCGGTCGACCCCGGCCTGAGCGCCATCGGTCTCGACCGCGCCGACGGCACCGTGTGGCTCCTGCCCGAGGGCGGCGAGCCGTCCCCGGTCAACGCCAGCCGCGAGGCCTTCGACGCCTGCGCCGCGATCTACGAAGAGGCCGCCGCCGAGGCCGAACGCCTCGCCGCCGCGGGGTTCAGCGACGACGAGGAGGACCCCGGGGACGCGTTCACCGACGCCCTCCTCGAACGCCTCGCCGCCGCCGACGCGACCGCCGTGGCCGACGAGAACGGCTTCTGGTCCGTCGCCGCCGAAGAGCTGGGCTACGCCCTGCCGCTGTGAGCGACCGCGGCCGGGCGGTGCGCCGCGAGCGCCCGGTCCAGGTCCGCGATCAGGTCCTCGGGCGATTCGAGGCCGATCGAGAGCCTGACGACGCTGTCGGCGGGCTTCGCGTCGGCCGCCACGGGCCGGTGCGTCAGCGCCGCCGGGTGCTGGATCAGCGAGTCCACCCCGCCCAGCGACACCGCGTGCGTGAACAGCGCGACCGCGCCCGTCACGTGCCTCGCCTGCGCGAAGCCCCCGCGCAGGTCCACCGCGATCATCGCGCCCGGCCCGCGCATCTGCACGCCCACCAGCGGGTCCCCGCTCGGGTAGTGCACGCGCGCCACCGCCGGATGCTCCCGCAGCCACGAGGCGACCCGCTCGGCCCCCGCCTGCTGCGCCCGCACCCGCACCGGCAGCGTCGTCAGCCCGCGGTGCAGCAGGTAAGCGCCGAGGGGGTGCAGCAGCCCGCCCGTGACGGCCCGGACCCGGCGCAGCGCGGCCGCGGTCTCGGCCCCGCACGCGATCACCCCGGCGATCACGTCGCCGTGCCCGCCCAGGTACTTCGTGGCGCTGTGCAGCACCAGCGACGCCCCGAAATCGACCGGGTTCTGGAGCACCGGCGTCGCGAACGTGTTGTCCACCAGCACCGGGACCCCTTGCGCCGCTTCGACCACCGCGCGGATGTCGACCAGCTCCAGCGTCGGGTTCGCCGGGGTCTCCAGGACCACCAGCGCCGTGTCCGGCCGCAGCGCCGCGGCCACGCCGCCCGCCGCGCAGTACGTCGTCTCGGTCCCCAGCAGGCCCGTCGACAACAGGTGGTCGGTCCCGCCGTACAGGGGCCGCACCGCCAGCACGTGCCGCCGCCCGGTCCCCGCGGTCGCGGCCAGGATCGCCGCGGTCATCGCCGCCATCCCCGAGGAGAACGCCACGGCCTCCTCGGTCCGCTCCAACTGCGCGAGCGCCGCCTCGAACCGCGCGACCGTGGGGTTCCACAGCCGCGCGTACACGTTGCCGCCCTCGGGGGTCGGCGTCCCGCCGGAGGCCATCGCCTCGTACGAGAGGCCGCCCGCCTCGATGTCGGGCAGCGGGTTGGTGGTGGACAGGTCGATCGGGAGGGCGTGCACGCCGAGTCCGGCGAGGTCCTCGCGGCCGGCGTGAACGGCGATCGTGTCGGGTTGCAGCCACGGCGAAGTCATGACCGGACTCTAGGCAGATCCCCAACCTGCTGCAATACTTGCCGCACGAACCACCGGCACCGGCCGATACCCGTGCGGATTCTGCGGAAGGAGCCGTCATGACCGACCTGCGGTCGAAGAAAACGCAACCCGTCCCCCTCGACGGCACCGACCTCGCGATCCTCGCCGCGCTCGCCGAGGACGGCCGCATGACCAACGCCGCCATCGCCTCCCGCGCGGGCGTCGCCGAGTCCACCTGCGCCTACCGCGTCCGGGCCCTGCGCGAATCCGGCGTCGTCACCGGCATCCGCGCCCGCATCAGCCCCGAGGCCCTCGGCCGCCCCCTCCACGCGATCGTCAAGGTCCGCCTCGGCTCCCACAGCCGCGAACTCGTCCACCACCTCTACGAGCGGCTCACCACCCTGCCCGGGGTGCTCACGGTCTTCCACGTCGGCGGCGACGACGACTTCCTCCTGCACGTCGCCGTCGCCGGGCCCGAGGCCCTGCGCGACCTCATCCTGGAGCACA
Source organism: Glycomyces mayteni (assembly GCF_042428885.1). Lineage (NCBI taxonomy): Bacteria > Bacillati > Actinomycetota > Actinomycetes > Glycomycetales > Glycomycetaceae > Glycomyces > Glycomyces mayteni. Next base: position 440,526 of record NZ_JBHMBP010000005.1, on the reverse strand, counting down.
TCACCGTCCACCCGATGGTCCGCCAGACCGAGACGCAGCTCGTCTTCGAGGTCCGCGACGGCCGCGGCCTCCTCCCGGCATGACGAAAGGCCCGGACCGGAGTCCGGGCCTCCCTTGCGTCCCTAAGCGATGCGGATGGTGTTCCAGCTCATCGCGGGCAGCTCCACGGTGATCACGCCGTCCTTGACCACGACGCTCTCGTTCGCCGCGGGGGCGACGCGCGTCTGGTCGTCGAGCGTGTTCTTCGCGTGCCGGTCCTCGTCCGTCAGCGTCGAGACCGTCACGTCCGCGGCCGACACCGACGACGCGTCGATCTCCAGCGTCATCGGCGTCTCCAGGTCCCGGTTGACCGCGAACACCGTCACCGACCCGTCTTCGCCCGCCACCGCGACCGAGTGCAGCGCCGAGACCTCCCCGTACTTCGCGGTCGCGAACCCGGGGGAGGAGGCGTTCACGTTCAGGACCGTCCCGCGGCCCCACTTCGAGGCCTCCGCGAACGGGAAGAACGTGGTCTGGCGCCACGCGGGCCCGCCCGGCTCGGTCATGATCGGCGCGATCACGTTCACCAGCTGCGCCAGGCACGCGGCGGTGACCCGGTCGCAGCGGCGCAGCAGCGTGATGAGCAGCGACCCGAACACGACCGCGTCCATCGCCGAGTAGGAGTCCTCCAACTGGCGCGGCGCCACCGACCACGGCTCGGGCCGCTCGCCGGTCGGCGCGGTCTGGTACCACACGTTCCACTCGTCGAACGAGATGTTGATCTTCTTGTCGCTCTTGAGCTTCGCGCCCACCGCGTCGGCCGTGGCGATGACCCCGTCGATGAACAGCTCCATGTCCTGCGCCGAGGCCATGAAGCTCGTGACGTCCCCGTCGAGCGGGTGGTAGTAGGCGTGCGCGGAGATGAAGTCCACCGAGTCGTACGTGTGCGTCAGGACCTCGTTCTCCCACGCGCCGAAGAACGGCATGCCGCGCGAGGACGAGCCGCACGCGACCAGGTCGAGGTCGTCGGAGCCGTCGATGAACCGCAGCGACCGCGCGGTCTGGTCGGCGATGCGCCCGTACTCGGTGGCGGTGCGCTGGCCGATCTGCCAGGGGCCGTCCATCTCGTTGCCCAGGCACCACAGCTTGATGCCGTAGGGCTCCTCGTCGCCGTGGGAGCGGCGCAGGTCCGACCAGTAGGTGCCGGACGGGTGGTTGGCGTACTCGAACAGGTCGAGGGCCTCCTGGAGGCCGCGGGTGCCGAGGTTGACGGCCATGTTCGGCTCGACGCCGGCGGCGCGGCAGAACTTCATGAACTCGCCGAGGCCGAACTGGTTGGTCTCGGTGGTGCCCCACGCGAGGTCGAGGCGGCGGGGCCGGTCCTCCTTGGGGCCGGTGCCGTCCTCCCACCGGTAGCCGGACACGAAGTTCCCGCCGGGGTAGCGGACCATCGTCGGGCCCAGCTCGCGGATGAGTTCGAGGACGTCCTCGCGGAGGCCGTCGGCGTTCGCCGTGGGGTGCTCGGGCTCGTAGATGCCGGTGTAGACGCACCGGCCGAGGTGCTCGACGAACGACCCGAAGAGCCGCGCGGGGACCTCGGCGACGGTGAAGCGGGGATCGAACTCGATGCGTGCGCGGTGGTGGTCGGCCATGATCGCCTCCGGAAGGACGGTGGAAGGGCTCGGTAGTGAGCGGTAACCCGGGCGCGCTGCGGCCCGGTAGCGGTGACGCTACCAAAGATTGCTTTACCGGTACAGTACCGGGGCCGGGGGTTCGGTCCCTACAGCTCCAGCGCCGTCGAGGCCCGCGCGATGAGCTCGGGCTGGAACACCACGTTGCGGTGCGTGTGGTCCCCGCCCTCGGCGATCTCGTCGAACAGCAGCTGCGCGGCGGTGCGCCCGAGCTGGGCCCGCGGCTGGCGCACCGAGGACAGCGGGACGGCGGCGGCCGCGGCGAAGTCGATGTCGTCGTAGCCGACGATCGCGCACTCCTGCGGCACCTTCACGCCGTGCATGGTCAGGCCCTGGAGCGCGCCGAGCGCCACGAGGTCGTTGGCGCAGAACACGGCCGTGGGCCGGTCCTCGCGCCCGAGCATCGCCTCGACGGCCTCGCGCCCGGCCTGGAAGTTCAGGCCCGGGGTCGCGAACACCTCCAGCTCGGTCCCGGACTCCTCGCACACCTCCCGGCAGCCCTCGTACCGGTCGGCCACCTGCGGGATCGCCGAGGGCCCGCCGATGAACGCGATCTTGCGGTGGCCGCGCTCGACGAGGTGGCGCGCGGCCAGGCGACCGCCCGCGACGTCGTCCACGGCCACCGAGCAGTGCGGGTGCCTCCCCGCGCCGCGGTCCACCAGGACCACGGGGATGTCGTGGCCGGTGAGCCGCTCGATCCACGACGCGGACGAGTCGTCCACGGGGGTGATGAGCAGTCCGAGGACCCGCTGCTCCTCCAGCAGCTCCAGGTGGCGGCGCTCGCGGCGCACGTCCTCGCCGGAGTCGCACACGGTCACCACGCCGCCCGCGGACTCCACGAGCGGCTCGGCCCCGCGGACCACGTCGGTGAAGAACGGGTTGGCGACGTCGAGGACCACGATGGCCACGGTCCGGCTGCGCCCGGCCCGGAGCTGGCGCGCGGAGTCGTTGCGCACGTAGCCGAGATCGGCGATGGCGGCGAGCACGCGGGCGCGGGTCTCCTCGGCGACGGCCTCGGGCCGGTTGAGCACATTGGAGACCGTCCCGACCGAGACGCCGGCCGCTCGCGCGACGTCTTTCATACTGGTAGTGGTCATGGTCACCTCAATGAGTCTATCGGGGGGCGGGAGGATCATCGGCCCGCCGATTGAAACGGTTCAACCATGAACGGCGAGCTTGAGGAGCATATACCGAACCGTGCTCGAATTTGTTCCCGGCCGTGGCTTGACAAGCGCTTGCTTCGCGTTCTACTTTATCGAAATCCGTTCATGAAACGATTCAAAAACACGGCGTTCACACGCCGGAGCCCCGCACCCTTCAGGGAGGAACCCCGTGACCGCTGCGCCGCCCACCCGCGTGTGCTTCACCCTCCGCGTCAGGCCCGACCGCATCGAGGAGTACCGCGAGCGGCACGCCGCCGTCTGGCCCGACATGCTCCGCGCCCTCGCCGCGACCGGATGGACGAACTACTCCCTGTTCCTGGCCGAGGACGGCCTCCTCGTCGGCTACCTGGAGACCCCCGACTTCGACGCCGCCCGCGAGGCCATGGCCCGCACCGACGTCAACGCCCGCTGGCAGGAGTCGATGGCCCCGTTCTTCGAGGGCACCGGCGGCGCCCATGCCGACGACGCGTTCAACGTCCTCACCGAAGTGTTCAACCTGGAGACCCAACTGGCCGCGGCCGACGCCGCGGCTGAAGGAGCCGGCAAATGAGTGACCGCACCCCGTACGCCAAGCAGGTCCTCGCGGGCCAGAGCATCGAGATGCCCTCCTGGGCGTTCGGCAACTCGGGCACCCGCTTCAAGGTCTTCGCCCAGCAGGGCGTGCCGCGCGACCCGTACGAGAAGCTCGCCGACGCCGCCCAGGTCCACAAGTACACCGGCGCGGCCGGGTCGGTCGCCCTCCACATCCCGTGGGACAAGACCGCGGACTACGCCGACCTCGCCCGCCACGCCGCCGACCTGGACGTGCGGATCGGCACGATCAACTCGAACACGTTCCAGGACGACGACTACATGCTCGGCTCGGTCTGCCACCCCGACGCGAAGGTCCGCCGCAAGGCCGTGGACCACCTGCTCGAATGCGTCGACATCATGGACGCCACCGGCTCGTCCGACCTCAAGCTCTGGTTCGCCGACGGCACCAACTACCCCGGCCAGGACTCCATCGCCGGGCGCCAGGACCGCCTCGCCGAGTGCCTCGCCGAGGTCTACGCCCGCCTCGGCGACGACCAGCGGCTCCTGCTCGAATACAAGCTGTTCGAGCCGTCGTTCTACACCACCGACGTGCCCGACTGGGGGACCGCCTACGCGCACTGCCTCAAGCTCGGCCCCAAGGCCCAGGTCGTCATCGACACCGGCCACCACGCGCCCGGCGTGAACATCGAGTTCATCGTGGCGTTCCTGCTGCGCGAGGGCAAGCTCGGCGGCTTCGACTTCAACTCCCGGTTCTACGCCGACGACGACCTCATGGTCGGCGCGGCCGACCCGTTCCAGCTCTTCCGCATCCTCCACGAGCTGACCCTCCGGGAAGTCCTGCTCCCCGCCTCGGGCATCGCGTACATGCTCGACCAGTGCCACAACATCGAGCCGAAGATCCCCGGCCAGATCCGTTCGATCATGAACGTGCAGGAGGCGACCGCCAAGGCCCTCCTGGTCGACCGCGAGGCGCTCGCCGCCGCCCAGAGCGCCGGGGACGTGCTCGGCGCGAACGCGGTCCTCATGGACGCCTACAACACCGACGTGCGCCCGCTCCTGGCCGAGGTCCGCGCCGCCAAGGGCCTGGACGCCGACCCGATGGCCGCCTACGCCGCCTCCGGGTACGCCGAGGAGATCAAGGCCGCCCGCGTCGGCGGCGCGCAGGCCGGATGGGGCGCATAGATGACCGCCGTCACTGACCTGATCGCCCGCTCCAACCGCCTCGGCGCCGACAAGCGGAACACGAACTTCGCGGGAGGCAACACCTCCGCCAAGGGCGCCGAGACCGACCCGGTCACCGGGGAGGACGTCGAGCTCCTGTGGGTCAAGGGCTCCGGCGGCGACCTCGGCACCCTCAAGGCGGCCGGGCTCGCGGTGCTGCGCCTGGACCGCATGCGCGCCATGGTGGACACCTACCCCGGCGTGGACGACGAGGACGCCATGGTCGAGCGCTTCGACTACTGCCTCCACGGCAGGGGAGGAGCGGCCCCCTCCATCGACACCGCCATGCACGGCCTCGTGGACGCCGCGCACGTCGACCACCTCCACCCCGACTCCGGCATCGCGTTCGCCACCGCGGCCGACGGGCCCGCGCTCACCGAAGCCTGCTTCGCGGGCCGCGTCGTGTGGGTCCCGTGGCGTCGCCCCGGCTTCCAACTGGGCCTGGACATCGCCGCGATCAAGGACGCCAACCCGCAGGCCATCGGGTGCGTCCTCGGCGGCCACGGCATCACCGCCTGGGGCGACACCTCCGAGGAGTGCGAGGCGAACTCGCTGGAGATCATCCGCGGCTGCGAGGCCTACCTGGCCGCGCACGGCAAGCCGGACCCGTTCGGCGCCAAGGTCGCCCGGTGGGCCCCGCTCGCCGAGGCCGAGCGCCGGGACCGGGCCGCCGCGCTCGCGCCCGTCGTCCGCGGCCTCGCCTCCACCGACCACCGCCAGGTCGGCCACTTCACTGACGCGCCCGAAGTCCTCGACTTCCTCGCCTCGGAGCGGATGCCGGAGCTCGCGGCCCTGGGCACCTCCTGCCCGGACCACTTCCTGCGCACCAAGGTCCGCCCGCTCGTCGTGGAGACCGCCGCCGACGCCCCGCTGGACGAGGTGATCGCGCAGCTCCAGGACCGCCACGCGGCCTACCGCGAGGACTACCGCGCCTACTACGAGCGCTTCGCCACCGCGCAGTCCCCGGCGATCCGCGGCGCGGACCCGGCGATCGTCCTGGTCCCCGGCGTCGGCATGTTCTCCTTCGGCGCCGACAAGCAGACCGCGCGCGTCGCGGGCGAGTTCTACGTCAACGCGATCAACGTGATGCGCGGCGCCGAGTCGGTCTCCTCCTACGAGCCGATCGCCGAGTCCGAGAAGTTCCGCATCGAGTACTGGTCCCTCGAAGAGGCCAAGCTGCAGCGCCGCCCCGAGCCCAAGCCGCTCGCCGGGCGCGTCGCGCTCGTGACCGGCGCGGCCGGGGGCATCGGCAAGGCCACCGCCGAACGCCTCGCGGCCGAAGGCGCGTGCGTCGTCATCGCCGACCTCGACGCCGAGAAGGCCGCCGCCACGGCCGCCGAGATCGGCTCGGCCGACGTCGCTGTCGGAGTGTCCTGCAACGTCACCGATGAAAGCGCGATCACGTCCGCACTGGACGCGGCCGCGCTCGCGTTCGGCGGCGTCGACCTCGTCGTCAACAACGCCGGGCTCTCCCTGTCCAAGCCGCTGCTCGACACCACGGCCGCGGACTGGGACCTCCAGCACGACGTCATGGCGAAGGGCTCGTTCCTGGTCTCCCGCGAGGCCGCCCGGGTCATGATCGCCCAGGGCCTCGGCGGCGACATCGTCTACATCGCCTCCAAGAACTCGGTGTTCGCCGGCCCCAACAACATCGCGTACTCCGCCACGAAAGCGGACCAGGCCCACCAGGTGCGGCTCCTCGCCGCCGAGCTGGGGGAGCACGGCATCCGCGTCAACGGCGTCAACCCCGACGGGGTCGTGCGCGGCTCCGGGATCTTCGCCGGGGGCTGGGGCGCCAAGCGAGCGGCGGTCTACGGTGTCAAGGAAGAGGACCTCGGCCAGTACTACGCGGGCCGGACCCTCCTCAAGCGCGAGGTGCTCCCGTCCTCGGTCGCCGACGCCGTCTACGCGCTCGTCGGCCCCGACCTCGGCCTCACCACCGGCGTCCACATCCCCGTGGACTCGGGCAACCCGCAGGGCTTCCTGAGATGACGGTCCTGGCAGCGGTCGACCTCGGCGCGTCCTCCGGGCGCGTCATGGCCGCGCATGTCGAGGGGAACCAGGTGCGCCTCACCGAGGCCGCCCGGTTCCCCAACCGCGCCGTCCAGGTCCGCGGCCGCCTCTACTGGGACGTGCTCGGCCTGTGGTCCGGCGTCCTCGACGGCCTCCGCGCCGTCGGCGACGCCGCGTCCATCGGCGTCGACTCCTGGGCCGTGGACTACGGACTCGTGGACGCAGACGGGCACCTGCTGGGCAACCCGCTCTGCTACCGCGACGCCCGCAACGCCAAGGCCAAGGCCGAAGTGCTGGCTTCGGTGAGCGAGGCCGAGCTGTTCGAGCGGACCGGCATCCAGCCGCAGCCGTTCAACACGGTCTTCCAGCTCGAAGCCGAACTCGCGAACCGGCTGCGCCCGTCGGCGCACCGCCTGCTGCTCATCCCGGACCTGATCGCCTACTGGCTCAGCGGCGAGCTGTCGTGCGAGGCCACCAACGCCTCGACCACCGGACTGATCGACCTCGCGGACGGCAGCTGGGCCGACGACCTGGCGACCTACTTCAGCAGTGTGCTCGGCCCGGTCACCCCCACCGGCACCGTCCTCGGCCCGATCCTCCCCGAGATCGCCGCGGCCACCGGCCTCGCCGGCACCACCCGGGTGATCGCGACCGCCAGCCACGACACCGCCGCCGCCGTTGCCGCCGTCCCCTACGAGAGCGACCGCGCCGCCTACATCTCCTGCGGCACCTGGTCCCTCGTCGGCACCGAACGCGACACCCCGATCGCCACCCCCGAGGCCCTCGCCGCCGGGTTCACCAACGAGCGCGGCGCCGACGGCACGATCCGGTTCCTGCGCAACGTCGCCGGGCTCTGGCTCCTGTCAGAGTCCGTCGACACCTGGCGCCGCGAAGGCCACGACATCGACCTCGCGGGCCTCCTCGACGCCGCCGCCGCGGAGGAGCGCCTGCGCTCGGTCGTCGACCCCGACGACCCCCGCTTCGCCGACCCCGGCGACATGCCCGAGCGCATCCGCGCCTACTGCGCCGAGACCGGCCAGCCCGTCCCTGAGACCCCCGCCCAGGTCGCCGCGTGCGTCCTCGACTCCCTCGCGCTCGCGCACCGGCGCGCGATCGACGCGCTCGAAGCCCTCACCGGCGACCCGGTTGATACCGTTCACATCGTCGGCGGGGGGTCCAAGAACACCCTCCTCTGCCAGCTCACCGCCGACGCCACCGGCCGCCCCGTGCTCGCCGGACCCGACGAGGCCACAGCCCTCGGCAACGCCCTCGTCCAGGCCCAGGCCCTCGGCCTCATCGGCCCCGGACCAGAGCCGCGCCGCGCCGCGGCCCGCGCCTCGGCGCGGCCACGGCGCCACGAACCCCAAGGGACGCAAGCCCCCTGGGAGCAAGCCACCCGACGACTGTCGGGGCGAACTCAATAGATCCCGAAGGCCCGCCCCGGCGGGACCCCTCAATTCAGAAGGAGCAATCAACGATGATCAGCCACCCTCACCGCCTGCGGCGCCGATCCCTCCTCACGGGCGCCTCAGCCGCCGCCGTCCTCGCCGCCGCCGCGGCCTGCGGCGACGACGACGGGCCCGCCGGGACCGCCGACGACCCCATCGAGATCAGCTTCGAATGGTGGGGCGACGACACCCGCGCCGGCCTCACCCAGGACGTCATCGCCCTCTTCGAGGAGAAGAACGTCGGCATCAAGGTCAAGGCGAACTTCGCCGACTTCCCGACCTACTGGGAGGGCCTCGCGGGCCGCATGGCCTCCCGCGACCTGCCCGACGTCTTCCAGATGGACTACTCGCGCCTGCGCCAGTTCGGCGGCTCCGGAATGCTCCTGCCCCTCGAAGGCGTCGTCAAGACCGACGACTTCCGCGAGGGCTTCCTGGAGACCGCCAAGCTCGACGGCACCCTCGTCGCCGTCCCCGCCGCGGGCAACACCCTCGGCCTGCTCTACCGGGCCGACTGGTTCGAGGCCAACGGCATCGACGCGCCCGCCGCAGGCCAGAGCTGGGACGACTACAAGGCCGCCATCACCACCCTCACCCCCGCCCTCGGCGACGGCAAGTGGGGCGGCGGCGACTGGGCCGGGCAGTACCACTTCATGGAGCTGTGGCTGCGCCAGCAGGGCGGCTCGTTCTACACCGAGGACGGCAAGGCCCTCAACTTCACCAAGGAAGAACTCGCCGAATGGTGGACCAGCACCGCCGACCTCTACGAGGCCGGACTCGTCCCGCCCGTCGAGACCACCATCGAATGGACTGAAGACGGCCTCGTCCAAGACGTCCTCGGCTCCGAGATCAGCTGGGACAACTTCATGCCCGGCCTCGCGCCCACGGTCGCCGAGAACGGCGGCACCCTGGCGCTGGCGGCCCCGCCGACGGTCGACCCGGCCAACCTCGGCCTCTACCTGAAGCCCTCCATGCAGCTGGTCATCTCGGCGACCACCGAGCAGGCCGAGGCCGCCGCCAAGTTCATCGACTTCTTCCTCGGCGACCCCGAGGCGATCGCGATCCTCGGCACCAACCGCGGCATCCCGGCCACCAACGTGGGGCTGGAGAACGTGGAGCTGGACGAGTACGCACAGGCCGTCCTCGACTACGAGGCCAGCGTCTCGCAGTACCTCACCACCCCGCCGCCCGCCCCGCCGGCCGCCACCGGCGCGATCGAGGCCAAGTTCCTTGAGATCTACCAGCAGGTCCAGTACGCGGCGATGACTCCGGCCGAAGCCGCCGATCTGCTCTTCACCGAGGCCGAGACCCTCCTCGCCGCCGAGCAGTAGACCCTCCGAGGGCCGCGCGGCGCACACGCCGCGCGGCCCGAAAGCCAACGCCGATAAGGAACCTCACCGTGACAGCTCCTCCGACCGCGGCACCGCCCGCGGCAGACGAGGCCGGAGCCCCCGCAAAGGCCAAGAAGCCGAAGGGCGCCGCCAAGCGCCGCCCCTCGCTCTCGCGCCGCGGCGAACTGCTCACCGGCTACACCTTCATGACCCCGTGGATCATCGGCTCGCTGGTGTTCACCGTCGGCCCGATGCTGTGGTCGCTGTACCTCTCGTTCACCGACTACCACCTGGTCCTCGGCGGCGACTTCATCGGCTTCGACAACTACACGGCCATGTTCGCCGACCCGATGTTCGCGCGGGCGGTCAAGGTGACGCTCCTGTACGTCGTCCTCGCCGTCCCGCTCAAGCTCCTCGCGTCCCTCGCCGTCGCCATGCTCCTCACCCAGAAGCGCCGCGGCATCGGCTTCTACCGGGCCGCGTTCTACATGCCCTCGCTCATCGCCATGAGCGTCGGCATGGCCCTGGTATGGAAGGCGCTCTTCGCCGCCGACGGCCCCCAGGACCAGTTCATGAGCCTCTTCGGCTGGGAGGGCGGCGGGTTCATCGGCAACCCCGACGTCTCCATCCTCATGCTCGTGCTCCTCAGCGTCTGGACCTTCGGCGCGCCCATGGTCATCTTCATGGCCGGGCTCCTCCAGGTCCCCGGCGAGCTCTACGAGGCCGCCGAGGTCGACGGCGCGGGCAAGTGGCACCGGTTCGTGCACATCACGATCCCCATGCTCTCCCCGGTCATCTTCTTCAACGTCCTGATGGAGACCGTCCACGCGTTCCAGATGTTCGGCCCCGCCTTCATCATCGGCGGCACCGCCGGCGGCCCCGCCTGGTCCACGCTCTTCTACACCGTGCGCATCTACGCGCTCGCCTTCGTCGACCTGCGCATGGGCTACGCCTCCGCCTGGGCCTGGATGCTCGTCCTCGCCGTCGGCGTGGTCACCCTCATCATGTTCCGCGCCGCCAAGAACCTCGTCTACTACGCGGGGGAGGACAACAAATGACCGCCGAAGCCACCACCGAACCCCGCATCGTCGGCCGCAGGCAGCGCACCGCGGGCGAGAAGGGCCGCTCCGTCCTGTGGCACCTGTGCCTCCTGGCGTCGCTCATCGTCGTGCTCTACCCCGCGTTCTGGGTGCTCACCGCGTCCATCAAACCCAACGCGGACATCATCACCGACCTGTCCCCGATCCCGTCCACGATCACCTGGGAGAACTTCGCGAGCGCCTTCGACGGCCTCGCCGGGGTGCCCCTGTGGCGGTTCTTCTGGAACTCGTTCGTCATCGCCGCCCTCTCGGTCGTCGGCATCGTCGTCTCCTGCTCGATCACCGCCTACGCCCTGGGCCGCCTGGAGTTCCCGGGCCGCAAGGCCATGTTCGCCGTGGTCATCGCGACGCTCCTGCTGCCCGGCCAGGTCATGCTCATCCCGCAGTACCTGATCTTCTCCGAACTCGACGTCGTCAACACGATCTTCCCGCTCGTCATCGGCAAGTTCCTCGCCCTCGACGCGTTCTTCGTGTTCATGTACATCCAGTTCCTGCGCGGCATCCCCCGCGAACTCGACCAGGCCGCGACCATCGACGGCGCCGGGCACTTCCGCATCTTCTTCTCGATCATGCTGCCGCTCCTGCGCCCCGCGATCGTGACCTCCTCGATCTTCACGTTCATCGGCTCCTGGAACGACTTCATGGGCCCCCTGATCTACCTCCACGAGATCGAGAAGTTCCCCCTGCCGCGGCTCCTCCAGTCCTACAACAACACCGAGGCCGTCTCCAACTACGGCGGCATGATGGCGATGACGCTCCTGTCCCTCGTCCCCGTCGTGCTGTTCTTCCTGGTCTTCCAGAAGTTCCTCATCAAGGGCATCGCCACCTCCGGGGTCAAGGGCTGATGGCCGCCATCGCCAGACCCAGGCGGCAGGCGTTCGGCGAGGGCTTCGCGCTCTTCGCCGAATGCCTGCTGACCGGCGTGTGGTTCGCCCTCGCCGCCCTCCCGGTCGTGACGGTCCCGGCCGCGCTGGCGGCCGCGGCCCGGCACCTGCGGGCTTACACCGAGGGGGACCCCACGTCGTGGGGCTCGTTCTGGGCGGACTTCCGGGACGCCTGGCGCACCGGCTGGCGCGTTGGCCTGGCGATGGTCGGCGCGGCCCTGGTGCTCATCCTCAACCTCGCCGTGCTCGCGCAGGAGGGCGTCCCGGGCCGCCCCGGGTTCGCCCTGGCGACGTTCGTCGTCGCGGCCCTCGCGGTCACGGTCCTGCTGCGCGCCGCGGCCGAGTGGGCGCCGGGGGAGCGGTGGCGGGACCTGTTCGCGCTCGCCCTCGACGGCACTCGCGCGGATCTGAGCGGCACGGGCATCCTCCTGGGCGGCGTCGCGGTGCTCGCGGCGACCGCGTGGGCCCTGTGGCTCCTGGCGGTGCCGATGGCCGGGTGCCTGGTGGGCGCGGCGGTGGCCGTGCGCCGCAGGGCGCTCCAGCGGGCCGAGGAGGACGCAGGGGAGTAGTCCTCACGACCGAGCCCGGGGCCCTGCGCCTACTGCCGCGGAAGGACGGGTATTCCTTCCAGCGACGGGCGTCGATGCTTGCTAGCGTGGGGGAACCACCCCCAGTGGTCCGGCCGCCACGGCCGCGCCCGTGAACCCGCACGGAGGCAAGCATGTCCGCAACCCCGCCCGCCAAGACCCGCCCCGGATCGGTCACCCTCGCGGTGTGGCTCCAGATCCTCCTGGCGCTGCTCCTCGTCGTCCAGGCCGTCGCCGGCCTGCTCTACGGCGCCGACGCCCAGGCCGCAGCCGAAGCCGAGCTCGCGGCCCAGGGCTACGCCGTGTCCGACCTCCCCGAGGGCACCACCTTCGAGGGCGGCGGCCTGAACGCGATCGGACCGTTCGTGTTCGCCGCGCTCATCCTGGTGCTCGCGTTCCTCAACGGCGCGGGCAACCGCGTCGGCCGCATCCTCACCTGGATCGTCCAGCCGCTCGTCCTCGTCTGCGGCGGGTTCCTCGCCGCCACGCAGTTCTTCGCCGTCTCCTTCATGGAGGCCGGCCTCGAAGCCACCGGCGACGCCGAGGGCCTCGACGTCCAGGCGCTCTTCGACGCCGTCACCGGCGCCTACCCGGCGTGGACGACCTGGGTCGGCTACGCCACCTTCACCCTGGCGATCCTCGGCTCCCTGCTGGTGGTCGTCCTGCTCGCCGTCCCGTCCTCCAACGCGTTCTTCCGCAAGGAGGAGCCCGAGAAGTTCATCCCCGGCGCGCCGCCCGCCTAAGCCCGTCCGGAACCCCCAGACGAGACCCGGGCCGGTCCCACAGGACCGGCCCGGGTTGTTTCCTATCACGTTTTCTATAAGAGTTATATCGACTCCGAGGCGTACCGCCTCTTGTGGAATCACGGCCCGACCTCGGGCTCAGCTCCCTATAACGCCGGGCTTCGCCCGTCAGCAACACATACAAGGGCTCGAATTTCCCCGGTACGGGTGTCGGCCCCTACCGCTAGAATCGCGGTACACCCACCGAAGCGAAACGAAACGACCACACACCGCTCGCCCGCCGGCGAGCGAGAGGAGACCGACCCAGGGCACCGGGCCGCCACGGCGACCGGCGCCGCCGAGAGGAACGCCTTGAGCAAGTCAGCCGACGCTGCGCCACCGGCCGGATGGGGCGTGTGGACCTGGCCGAACCTGATCACCGCCGTGCGCCTCCTCGGCATCCCCCTGTTCTGCTACCTCCTCCTGGGCACGCAGTACTACTGGCAGGCCGCCGTCGTCCTCGCGGTCGGATCGGGCACCGACTGGGTCGACGGGCAGCTGGCCCGCCACCTCAACCAGGTCTCCAAGCTCGGGCGGCTCCTCGACCCGTTCGTCGACCGCCTCTACATCCTCACCGCGCTCCTGGCCCTCACCTACGTGGGCCTGCTGCCGTGGCTGTTCACCCTGGCCGCGCTCGCCCGCGAGGCCGTCATGGTCGGCATGGTCATCGTGCTGCGCTGGCACGGCCACGCCCCGCCCCAAGTGCACTTCCTCGGGAAGGCGTCCACCACGATCGTGTTCTGCACGTTCCCGGTGCTCGTCATCGCCGGGCTCGTCCCCGAGGCGGACTTCTGGGCCAAGCCGCTCGGCTGGGCCCTCGCCTGGTGGGGCCTGGGCCTGTACTGGCTCGCGGCCCTGGTGTACCTGCGGCAGGCCCGCGGGCTCCTCAAAGCGGGCAGCCCGCGCACGGAGTTCGCGGCGTGAGCAGGGTAGCGGTCCCACCGCTGCTTCTGCGAGCGGCGTTCGGTCACGCGGCCGCCGCCCCGCCGCAACGTCCGTTCTGACGGGCGATACCGTCATGGACGTCCGACCCCGCAACAGGGCGGGGGCGCTCGCAGAGGGGGGCACCAGGTGATTCCGGAAGAACTGCGCTATACGGCGGAGCACGAGTGGGTCGAGGTCCGCGACGGCAACGTCGTGCGCATCGGCATCACCGAGTTCGCGCAGAACGCGCTGGGCGACGTCGTATTCGTCCAACTTCCGGAGGCCGGAGCCGAGGTCCGAGCCGGTGAGGTGGTCGGCGAAGTCGAGTCGACCAAGAGCGTCTCCGACGTGTACGCTCCCTTGACCGGTAAGATTCTTGCGTGCAATGACGAATTGTCGGAATCCCCGGAATTGGTGAACAGCGACCCCTATGCGGCGGGCTGGATGTTCGACATCGAAGTCGAGGATGCCGGCTCGCTCAGTGCTTTGCTCGACGCCGGAGCATATGCGAAGCTTACGGAGTGACCAGAGGGTCCAGACTTGCTAGAAGGTGGCAATCCCATGACGCGTTCGAATGACGAGTTCCCTCCGCCGGATGTCACGGCCACGATGAACCTGTCCGCCTTGCAGGAAGGCGGCGAGGTCGACGCGGAGCTCAACTCCGCCCGGTTGGCGGACTCCCTCCCGGCGGGCACCGCCTTGCTCGTGGTCCGCCGCGGACCGAACGCCGGTGCGCGCTTCCTCCTCAACACCGAGGTGACGACCTCCGGACGCCACCCCGACTCCGACATCTTCCTCGACGACGTGACCGTCTCGCGGCGCCACGCCGAGTTCCACCGCGACGCGGCGGGTTTCACCGTCCGCGATGTGGGCAGCCTGAACGGCACCTACGTGAACCGCGAACGCGTGGAGACCGCGGGCCTGGGCAACGGCGACGAGGTGCAGATCGGCAAGTTCCGCCTGGTGTTCATCTCCGGTCCGAAGCCGGCCGCCTGACCGTCGCGCCGTACCCCGGCGCGCGCTGCGCGCGCGTCATCGGCGCAGTAGGCTGAGAGTCTCAGGACCCGCCCGGGCTTTCCCTGGCGGGTCCTTTCATTTGACGGCGATACCGTTGGAGGCGTTACCGGTGCGGATGATGACCGTGGTCGGGGTCCGCGTGGAACTCCCGAGCAATCAGCCGGTGGTGCTCCTGAAAGAGGTCGACGGGAATCGGTACCTGCCGATCTGGATCGGGACGGTGGAGGCGGCCGCGATCGCCTATCAGCAGCAGGACGTGCAGCTCTCCCGTCCGCTCACCCACGACCTGATCCGCGACGTGCTCGACGCGCTCGACGTGACGCTGACGTCGGTGGAGATCACGGAGCTGCGGGACACGATCTACTTCGCGGAGCTCGTCCTCGACGGGCGCACGCGCGTCTCCTCCCGTTCCTCCGACGCGATCGCGATCGCGCTGCGCACGGAGGCGCCGATCTGGTGCGCCGACGCGGTGCTGGACGAGGCCGGGGTGGTCCTCCCCGACACGCAGGAGGACGAGGTGGAGAAGTTCCGGGAGTTCCTCGAAGAGGTCACGCCCGAGGATTTCGAGGAGAACCGCTGACGCCTCGCGTGCCTGCCGAGGTTTTCTCTGGTTCAGCCCATGGTGGAGGGTCGGGGCGTTTAGGCTCACCCTCGTAGGACACCCGCTGACCTCGGAGGACGCGCCATGGACGCCCACAGTGAACCCTCGGGACGCCAGGTGGTCCCGCCCAGTCAGATTCGCGGTTGGCGGGGGACGGCGGCGTGCCGGGTCGTGGGGATCACGTACCGGCAGTTGGACTACTGGGCGCGGACGGGACTGGTGGAGCCGAGCATCCGGGCGGCGTCGGGTTCGGGGTCGAACCGGCTCTACTCGTTCCGGGACATCATCGTGCTGAAGGTGATCAAGCGGCTGCTGGACGCGGGGGTGTCGTTGCAGAACATCCGCAAGGCGGTGGAGGCGCTGCGGTCGCGCGGGGTGAAGGACTTGGCGGAGATCACGCTGATGTCGGACGGTTCGACGGTGTACGAGTGCCGGTCGGCCGGTGAGGTGATCGACCTGCTGCGGGGCGGCCAGGGGGTCTTCGGGATCGCGGTGCGGTCGACGGTGACCGAGGTGATGGGGCGGTTGGCGACCCTGCCCGGTGAGGCGCCGGTGAAGGCGCCGACGCAGCTGCACGCGCTGGAGCAGTCGGCGGTGGGCCACACTGCGGGTGTGCCCGGTCGCCGACGCGGGGTGTCCTGACCTACGATGGCGGCAGAGCCGGAAAACCGGGCGGGAGAGATCGTGGGCCTCATGCGCTACACGGCACCGAAGGGGCAAGTCCCTCGCTTCAAACTCTCAGGTACCAGGACCGTTCGGAACAGGCCGCTCTGAAGCCGCTCACCCGGTGACAGACGAGGGGATGCCAGTGTCGTCCCATGTCACCGGAGGTACCGTGACCGACCGTTCCGTTTTCGCCGCCCGTCATATCGGGACCGATCCCGCCGACCAGGACGCCATGCTGAAGGCGGTCGGGTACCCCAGCCTCGAAGCGCTCATGGACGCCTGCATGCCGGCGCTGATCCGCTCCCGCGACGGGCTGGCGCTGCCCCCCGCGGTCTCCGAGACCGAGGCGCAGGCCGAGCTCAAGGGGCTGGCCGAGTTGAACCGGCCGATGCGCTCGATGCTGGGCCTGGGGTACTTCGGGACGCACACGCCTGCGGTGATCCGCCGGAACGTGCTGGAGAACCCGTCGTGGTACACCGCGTACACGCCGTACCAGGCGGAGATCTCGCAGGGGCGCCTTGAGGCGCTGCTGAACTTCCAGACGATGGTCGCGGACCTGACGGGCCTGCCGGTGGCGGGTGCGAGCCTGCTCGACGAGGCGACGGCGGCCGCCGAGGCGATGCTGCTGGCGCGCCGCGCTGCGAAGCGCGGCGCAGGCGACGTGTTCGCGGTGGACGCCGGGGTCCTGCCGCAGACCCTCGCAGTGCTCAAGACGCGGGCCGAGCCGGTGGGCATCGACCTTCAGGTGACGGACCTGTCCGCGGGGATTCCGGAAGGCGCCTTCGGGGTGCTCCTCCAGTACCCGGGTGCGGACGGGGCGGTGCGGGACTGGAGCGCGGTCGCCGAGGCGGCGCACGCCCAGGACGCGCTGGTGACCGTCGCGGCCGACCTGCTCGCGCTGACGCTCCTGGCCGCGCCGGGCGAGTTCGGCGCGGACATCGCGGTGGGGTCGACGCAGCGGTTCGGGATGCCGATGGGCTTCGGCGGGCCGCACGCGGGCTACATGGCCGTCGCCGAGAAGCTGCAACGGCAGCTGCCGGGCCGCCTCGTGGGCGTCTCGCGCGACTCGGGCGACCAGCCCGCCCTGCGACTGGCGCTCCAGGCGCGGGAGCAGCACATCCGCCGCGAGAAGGCCACGAGCAACATCTGCACCGCGCAGGTGCTCCCGGCCGTGATCGCGTCCTCGTTCGCCGTGTGGCACGGCCCGAAGGGCCTGCGCGGCATCGCCGAGCACGCCGCGGGCCAGGCCGCCCGCCTGGCCGCCTCGCTCACCGGCGCGGGCATCGCCCTCGCCTCGGACGCGTTCTTCGACACCGTCACCGCCGCCGTCCCCGGCCGCGCCGACGCGGTCGTGGCGGCGGCCGCGGAGCGGGGCGTGAACGTGCGCCGCGTGGACGCCGACACCGTCGCGGCCTCGTGCGACGAGACCACCACCGAAGCGGACCTCGCGGACGTGTGCGCGGCGTTCGGCGTGCCCCTCGCCGCACCGGCCGCCGCCGCGGTCCCGACGGGGCTGGCACGCGAGTCGGCGTACCTGACCCACCCGGTGTTCACCGCCCACCACTCCGAGACGGCGATGATGCGCTACCTCAAGCGCCTCGCCGACATGGACTACGGGCTCGACCGGGGCATGATCCCGCTGGGGTCGTGCACGATGAAGCTCAACGCGGCCGCGGAGATGGAGCCGATCTCCTGGCCCGCGTTCGCCGACGTCCACCCCCTCGCCCCCGCCGACCAGACCCGCGGCTGGCGGGCCCTGATCGACCAGCTCGAAGGCTGGCTCGCCGACGTGTGCGGCTACGCCGCCGTCTCCGTGCAGCCCAACGCCGGATCGCAGGGCGAGCTCGCCGGGCTCCTGGCCATCCGCGCCTGGCAGCACGACCGCGGCGAGACCGGCCGCGACGTCTGCCTCATCCCCGCCTCCGCCCACGGCACCAACGCCGCCAGCGCGGTCCTGGCCGGGATGCGGGTCGTGGTGGTGGCGTGCGATGAGGCCGGGAACGTGGACCTGGCGGATCTGGATGCGAAGATCGCGGCGCACGCGGAGAAGTTGGCGGCGTTGATGGTCACGTATCCGTCGACGCACGGGGTGTACGAGTCGACGATCGTGGAGGTGTGCGCGCGGGTCCATGACGCGGGCGGTCAGGTGTACGTGGACGGGGCGAACCTGAATGCTCTGTTGGGGTGGGCGAAGCCGGGTCGGTTCGGTGCGGATGTGTCGCATCTGAATCTGCACAAGACGTTCTGCATTCCGCATGGCGGTGGCGGTCCGGGTGTGGGTCCGGTGGCGGTGGCGGAGCATTTGGTGCCGTTCCTGCCTTCGGACCCGTCGGAGGCGACGGGGCCGGTGGGTCCGGTGTCGCAGGCGCGGTGGGGTTCGGCGGGGATTCTCCAGATTCCGTGGATGTATCTGCGGATGATGGGTTCGGCCGGTGTCACGGCCGCGACGGCTTCCGCAGTCCTTGCGGCGAACTATGTGGCGGCGCGGCTGCGGGATCACTTCCCGGTGCTGTACACCGGTGAGCACGGTCTGGTGGCGCACGAGTGCATCCTGGATCTGCGGGAGCTGTCGAAGGAGTCGGGGGTGACCGTGGAGGATGTGGCGAAGCGGTTGATCGACTACGGGTTCCATGCGCCGACGATGTCGTTCCCGGTGGCAGGGACGCTCATGGTGGAGCCGACCGAGTCGGAGGATCTGGCGGAGCTGGACCGGTTCGTCGATGCGATGGTCGCGATCCGGGCGGAGATCGCCGAGGTCGCGTCGGGTGCGGTCGCGGTCGAGGACTCCGCACTCAGGGCCGCCCCGCACACGGCCGCGGTCGCGACGGCCGATGCGTGGGACCGGGTGTATTCGCGGACGCAGGCGGCGTGGCCGGGCGGGGTGTCGGCGGCGAAGTACTGGCCGCCGGTGGGTCGGATCGACAATGCGTGGGGGGACCGGAACCTGGCGTGCACGTGTCCGCCGATCGAGGCGTTCGGGGAGTAGGTTGACGGGAGGTCCGCTCACTACTGTGGGCGGGCCTTCGACGTGCGGGCTCTAGACTGGCTGCCGACGATCCCCCCAGGAGTGAAGCGCATGGTTTTCGGCATTGAGCACAAGGTCAAGTCCCACCGGACGGGGCGGCGGCGCAAGAAGGGCGGCCAGAAGATGCCGGTGGCGCCGTGGATTGTGATCACGTTGGTGTCGGTGCTGGTGGCGTCGGGGTTGACGTGGGGTTTCGTGGCGTTGTTGCGGTCGGGTTGCTCGGGGGACGTGTACCGGGTGACGGTGGCGGCGGCGCCGAGTGTGTTCGGGTCTTTGGGGGATGCGGCGCAGGAGTGGGAGCGGGAGCAGCCGGAGCTGAACGGCGAGTGCGTCGGGGTCGAGGTGACTGAGGTGTCGGCGGCGGATGCGTCGCGGGGGATCACGGGGTCGTGGAATGCGATGTCGTTCGGGAAGCGGCCGATCGCGTGGGCGCCTGATGCGCAGGTGTGGGCGTCGTGGATGACGTCGAGTGAGGCGACGGCGGGGTATGTGTCGTCGGAGCCGGTGGCGTTGGGCGAGGCGGGGTCGGTGCTGGCGGTCGCGGAGTCGACGGCGACGGAGCTGGGTTGGATCGGTGGGGAGCCGCCGACGTGGGCGGAGGTGGTGTCGGCGGCGACGGCTGGGGACATCAGTCTGGCGGCGGCGAATCCGCGGTCGTCGACTGAGGGGCTCGTGGCGTTGTTGAACGCGTCGTCGGATGGGGCCGGGGGGTTCTCGCAGGAGGCGTCGGATGCGTATGCGGCGGCGATCGAGGCGGGGTCGTCGGCGGCGGACGGCGAGGGGTTGAAGAACGCGTACATCGAGGCGGCCGACGCGTCGCAGGTGATGACGATGTTGGACTACCAGGTGGAGGATTTCAACTCGACGTCGGATTCGGCCGATCCGCTGGTGCCGGTGACGCCGTCGGGGTCGACGGTGAGTGCGGTGGCGTCGTACATGGTGCTGGGTGGTGCGGCGTGGGTGTCGGAGACGGATGCGCAGATCGCGGACATGTTCGGTGAGTATGTGGCCGGGCAGGTGTCGTCGGGTGCGTTCTCTGATCCTGAGTTGAAGCCCATTGACGATGCGGCGGCGGCGCTGGGTCAGGCGACGCCGGAGGCGGTGGGTGCGGCGGTGCGGGCGTGGCAGTCGGGCGCGCAGGATCTGAACGTGCTGTTCCTGCTGGACTGGTCGTCGGCGGTGATGGAGGAGCACGTCGAGTACGAGGGCGACACGGTCGAGGCGGGGATCGCGGCGGTGCGGGTGGCGGTCGACATGATCGGCGAGATGGAGCCGACGTGGCGGGCCGGGTTGTGGGAGTACGGGGTCGGTGCGGGCGATGACGTGAACTGGCGGTCGGTGGCCGAGAGCGCGGAGATGTCGGGGGACGCGAAGAGCGGGCTGACCCAGACGCTGTACGACCTGTCGGAGGAGGCCGTGTTCGAGGGCGGGGCGCCGCTGTACGACTCCCTGGTGGCGGCGTACGCGGACATGAACGCGAACCTGGTGGAGGGTGCGGCGAACGTGATCGTGGTGCTGACGAACTCCGGTGAGGACACGGCGAGTCTGCCGACGGTGGGGGAGACGGCGGAGGCGCTGGCGTCGATGGCGGGGTCGGCGACGGTGTACACGGTCGGGTTCGGTGAGGCGAACGCGGAGAATCTGACGCAGTTGGCGGCGGCGACGGGCGGGGAGTTCCTGCCGGCGCCGTCGGAGGGCGGGGTGCTGGGGGCGATCGCTCCGGCGTGAGGTGCCCCACTCGGTCCGGTCGGGTTCGCCCGGTCGCGGCGACAATGGGTCCATGTCGATCTTGCGGTCCGTGCCCCCCGCGCCGCCCGGTGCCGATCCGGCGTGCCGGGCGCGCCTGGTCGAGGTGGACCGGCTCGAATGGCGCGTGGGCGACGGGGGCGACCCCGCGGCGCTCGCTGAGGCGTTCTGCGCCCGCTACAGCGGCCCCCACGCTGAGGAGGACGGCGGGGTGTGCGGTGTGGCCGTCCTCGTCTCGGCGGCCGCCGGCGCGGTGATGGCGGGGGGCGCCACCGGCGCTCCGACGCCGGTGCCGGCCGTCCCCGATCTCGTCCTCGTCGCCTACGTCCACGGGAGGCGCACCGACCCGGTCCCCGGCAGTTTTCATGTGGGGGAGTGGCGGCGGTCGTGGTCGGGCGCCGACCATGCGAAAGCGGTCGTGGCCGTGCAGGAGGCGATCGGGCGGGGCCAGGTGTACGTCGCGAACGTCGTGGGCCACCGCGCGGCCCCCTGGTCGGGCGATCCGGCGGGCCTGGCCGCGGCCGTGGCCGGGATTCCGGGCGCGGCGTGGGGCGGGGTGCTGTCGGGGGACGGGTGGCTGGTGGCCTCGGGGTCCCCTGAGGCGTTCGTGACCGTGAGGGGCGGCCGGGCGGCGACCTACCCGATCAAGGGCACCGCCCCGGCGACCGAGGCGGGCCGGGCCGAGCTGCTCGGTTCGGTGAAGGAGCGCGCCGAGCACGTCATGGTCGTCGATCTCGAACGCAACGACCTCGCCAGGATCGCCGTGCCCGGGACGGTCGCGGTGGAGCGGCTGTTCGCGCTGGCGCGGTGGGACCGGCTCTGGCAGGCCGAGTCGACGGTGGTGTGCGAACTCGAAGCGGGGACCGGGCTCGCCGAGGTGCTGCGGGCGATGTGCCCGCCCGGTTCGGTCACCGGCACCCCGAAACTGGCGATGCTCGACCTGGCGGCCGGGCTCGAACCGGTGGGCCGGGGCCCGGCGATGGGGGCCTTCGGGTACGTCCGGGGCGAGGAGATCCGCATGGGCGTGACGATCCGGACCGTCGCGCTCGACGCCTCCCGGGCCCACCTGTGGGCGGGCGGGGGCATCACGTGGCGCTCCGATCCGGACGCGGAGGTCGCCGAGGCCGACGCGAAGGCCGCGGCCGTGGCGGCGCGGCTCAGTCCCGGGCGGCCCGCCAGATCTTGATCGTCTGCTCCTTCGCCAGCTCCCTGAGCGCATCGGGCCACTCGGCCCGGTACAGGCGCAGCCGCGGCGTCGAGGAGTCGAGCTCGACGACGCACCCCAGCGCCATGGGAGGATCCGGATGGAGCCGCTGCAGCCAGACCGTGCCGACGTTCCCGTCGTCGCCGCTGACCTGGATGGTCCGATGTTCCAATTGGAACTGTCCTAGGATTTTCGGCTCGTTCATGCCCGAGTCCTCACCGTTCTTGTCCCCACCGATTGAGGCGACGCGGCGGTTCGTGTCAGCGAGGCGCCTGCGGGCCCGCATCAATCTTTCCCACCCCGATGCAGCCGTGTCAATACCCGGGCCGACACCTGCCCGGGTGAACCGGGGCCGGTCCGGTCCACTGGAGAGGCCCCCGCGCGATACGCGCTGCGCCCGGAGCGCGGGTGTGGAAGGCTGGTGCGCATGAGCGACGACGAGGAATTCCGGGACATCGCCGAGGCCGCGTTCGACCTGGCCCGCGCCGGGGAGACCGACCGGCTCCTGGCGTTCGTCGCCGCCGGGCTCCCCGTCGACCTGGCCAACGGCTCGGGCGACTCCCTGCTCATGCTCGCCGCCTACCACGGGCACGCGGCCACTGTCGCCGCGCTGATCGGCGCGGGCGCGGCCGTCGACCGGTGCAACGACCGCCAGCAGTCGCCCCTGGCCGGGGCGGTGTTCAAGAACTACGAGGACGTCGTGGCCGTCCTCCTCGACGCCGGGGCCGACCCCGACGCCGGGACGCCCTCGGCGCGCCAGACCGCCGCCATGTTCGACCGCGACACCTTCGCCGGCGCCTAGCGGCCTCAGAGGGCGCGCATGCCCTCCGGGAGCCGCCCCCACGCGTGCAGGTCCGTCAGATGCTCCTCCAGCGACGCCGCGAACGCCCCCGCCGCCTTCGTCAACGGCGCCTCCCGGCGCGAGGCCAGCGCGATCGTGCGGCTCGCGCCCGGGGGCGCGAGCGGTGTGGCCCGCAGGCCGGGCCGGGAGGCGGCGATCATCGCCGGGAGCAGCGCGATCCCCAGGCCTGCTTCCACGAGGGAGGCGATCGCGTCGGTGGCGCCGCCGTCGACGCCGGTCCTGGGGGTGAATCCGGCCTGCTCGCAGGTGGTGATGGTGAGGTCGCGCAGGTCGTAGCCGTGTGCGGGGAGCACGAACGCCTGCTCTCTGAGTTGGGCGAGTCCGATGTAGGCCTGGCGGGTGAGCGGGGGCAGGTGGGCGGCGGAGGCGACGACGAGGGCCTCGGCCAGGAGCGGCTGGACCGAGAGGGTGGGGTCGGCGCCGGTGTCGCCGGCGGTGAAGGCGAGGTCGAGGTCGCCGGCGGCGAGGCGTTCGGCGAGGGGCCCGGAGCCGTCCTCGGTGAGGGTCACGGTGACGCCGGGGTGGGTGTCGCGGTAGCGGGTGAGCAGGGGGGCGATGAGCCAGGAGCACAGGGACGGGGTGGCGCCGAGGCGCAGGTGTCCGGCGCGGACGGCCAGGACGTCGTCGATGTCGGCGCGGGCGGCGTCGTGGGCGGCGGTGATGCGGCGGGCGTGGGGCAGGAGGGTCTGGCCGGCGTCGGTCAGTTCGATGCGGCCCCGCGAACGCGTGAGGAGGGGGGCGCCGAGTTCGGTTTCGAGGGCTTGGATCTGCTTGCTCAATGACGGTTGTGTCACACCGAGTTCTTCGGCCGCGTGAGTGAAATGCCGGGTTTGTGCGACGGTGAGGAATGCCTGGAGCTGCTGCGGGCGCATGACCATAACGTATCGGCATGGAAGAGGGTCCGGCCATGAATTGGACCCGTGACGCCTGTCGCGTCTAGCATCCGGTCGTGTCTACGGATTTGCAAACGCGCACCGCCGCTAGAGCGGCGAAACGCGCCCAAGCGGCCCGCAAGCCCTGGCGGTCGAACATCGGCCTGAAGATCGCCATGGCCGTCTCCGGGGTCCTGATGGTCCTGTTCATCATCGCCCACATGGCCGGGAACCTCCACGTCTTCGAGGGCCGCGAGGAGATGAACGCCTACGCCGCGGGCCTGCGGTCCTTCGGCGAGCCGCTCCTGCCCCACGAGTCGCTGCTGTGGGTGCTGCGCATCGGCCTGGTCGCCTCCATCGCCGTCCACCTGTGGACCGGGATCGTGCTGTCGGTGCGCTCGCACCACGCGCGGCCGGTCAAGTACGCGCACCGCCACAAGGCCCGGGGCGAGTCCCCGAACGCGTACCTGACGATGCGCCTGGGCGGGATCGTCATCGTCCTGTTCGTCGTCTGGCACCTGCTCGACCTGACCTGGCGCACCGTCAACCCGGTCAAGGACGTCCACGACGCGTACGGGGCCGTCGTGGCCACGTTCGACCCCTCGCGCTGGCCGGTCACCGTGTTCTACCTCCTCGCGCTCGTCGCCCTCGGATTCCACCTGCGCCACGGCATCTGGTCGGCGGTGCAGACCATCGCGGGACCGACCACGAAGTGGCGCAGGCGCACCCAGGCGGCCGCGCTCGCCGTGGCCGTCATCATCGTCGCAGGGTTCGCGATCGTGCCCCTGTCCGTCACGTTCGGTTTGGTGAGTTGACATGAGCATCGACTACTACCGCGAGGGCGAGCCCGTCGCGGACACGAAGGCCCCCGCCGGGCCCATCAGCGAGCGCTGGGAGAAGCGGCGCTTCTCCGGGCGGCTGGTCAACCCCGCGAACCGGCGCAAGCTGCGCGTCATCGTCGTGGGCACCGGCCTGGCCGGGGCCTCGGCGGCGGCGACGCTCGGCGAGCTGGGGTACCGGGTCGCGAACTACTGCTTCCAGGACTCGGCGCGGCGGGCCCACTCGATCGCCGCGCAGGGCGGCATCAACGCCGCGAAGAACTACCGCAACGATGGCGACAGCGTGCACCGGCTGTTCTACGACACCGTCAAGGGCGGGGACTTCCGCTCCCGCGAGTCGAACGTGCACCGCCTCGCCGAGGTCTCCACCGAGATCATCGACCAGTGCGTCGCCCAGGGCGTTCCGTTCGCCCGCGAGTACGGCGGCCTGCTCGACAACCGGTCGTTCGGCGGCGCGCAGGTCTCGCGCACGTTCTACGCGCGCGGCCAGACCGGCCAGCAGCTCCTCCTCGGCGCCTACCAGGCGCTCCAGCGGCAGGTCGCGGCCGGGACGGTGGACCTGCACACCCGCCACGAGATGCTCGAACTGGTCGTCGTCGAGGGCAAGGCCCGCGGCATCGTCGTGCGCGACCTGGTCACCGGCGAGATCTCCACCGAGCTGGCCGACGCGGTCGTCCTCGCCTCCGGCGGGTACGGGAACGTGTTCTTCCTGTCCACGAACGCGAAGGGCTGCAACGTCACCGCGTCGTGGCGGGCCCACCGCAAGGGCGCGTACTTCGCGAACCCCTGCTACACGCAGATCCACCCCACGTGCATCCCGCAGTCCGGGGACCACCAGTCGAAGCTCACGCTCATGTCCGAGTCGCTGCGCAACGACGGGCGCGTGTGGGTACCCAAGTCCAAGCACGACGAGCGCCACCCCGCGGACATCCCCGAGGACGAGCGCGACTACTACCTGGAGCGGCGCTACCCCGCGTTCGGGAACCTCGTGCCCCGCGACATCGCCTCCCGCGCCGCGAAAGTCGTGTGCGACGAGGGGCACGGCGTCGGGCCCGGCGGGCTCGGCGTCTACCTCGACTTCGCCGACGCCATCAAGCGGCTCGGCAAGCAGGCCGTGGAGGCGAAGTACGGGAACCTGTTCGACATGTACGAGCGGATCACCGGCGAGAACCCGTACGAGCGGCCCATGCGCATCTACCCGGCCGTGCACTACACGATGGGCGGCCTGTGGGTCGACTACGACCTCTCGTCGAACATCCCGGGCCTGTTCGTGACCGGCGAGGCGAACTTCTCCGACCACGGCGCCAACCGCCTGGGCGCCTCCGCGCTCATGCAGGGCCTGTCGGACGGGTACTTCGTCCTGCCGAACACGATCTCCGACTACCTCGCCGACGGGCCCTTCGAGGCTGTCGACGAGACCCACGAGGACGTGGTGGCCGCCCGCCGGGAAGTGGACGAGCGCATCGCGTTCTTCCTGGGCAACGACGGGGACCGCACGGTCGACTCCTTCCACCGCGAGCTCGGCAAGATCATGTGGGAGTACTGCGGGATGGAGCGCACCGACGAGGGCCTGCGCAAGGCCATCGGCCTCATCCGCGACCTCAAGGCCGAGTTCTACAAGCGCGTCAAGGTCACCGGCAAGGCCGAGGAGCTCAACCAGCAGCTGGAGAAGGCCGGGCGGGTCGCCGACTTCTTCGAGCTCGGCGAGCTGATGTGCATCGACGCCCTGCACCGCACCGAGTCGTGCGGCGGGCACTTCCGCGCCGAGTCCCAGACCGACGAGGGCGAGGCCAAACGCGACGACGAGCACTTCTCGTACGTCGCGGCCTGGGAGTACGGGGAGGACGAGCCGGTCCTCCACAAGGAGTCCCTCGTGTTCGAGTACGTCAAGCCCACCCAACGGAGCTACAAGTGAAACTCAAGCTGCGAATCTGGCGTCAGGCCGACGCCGACGCCAAGGGCGGGATGGTCGCCTACGAACTCGACGAGGTCTCCGAGGACGCCTCCTTCCTGGAGATGCTCGACGTCCTCAACGAGCGCCTCATCTCCGAGGGCGAGGACCCCGTCGCGTTCGACCACGACTGCCGCGAAGGCATCTGTGGGGCCTGCTCGCTGGTCATCGACGGGCAGCCGCACGGCCCGCAGGCCGCGACCACGACCTGCCAGCTCCACATGCGGAAGTTCCGCGACGGCGACTCGATCGACGTCGAGCCCTGGAGGGCCGGGGCGTTCCCGGTCATCAAGGACCTCGTCGTCGACCGGTCCGCGTTCGACCGGATCATCCAGGCGGGCGGGTACATCTCCGCGCCCACCGGCACCGCGCCCGACGCGCACGCCGTCCCCATCCCCAAGCAGGACGCCGACGCCGCGTTCTCCGCGGCCGCGTGCATCGGCTGCGGGGCGTGCGTCGCCGCCTGCCCCAACGGGTCCGGGATGCTGTTCATGGCCGCCAAGGTCGCCCACCTCGGCCTGACCCCGCAAGGGCAGCCCGAGCGCGCCACCCGCGTCCTCGGCATGGTCGCCGCCCACGACGAGGCCGGCTTCGGCGGGTGCACCAACACCGGCGAGTGCTCCGCCGCGTGCCCCAAGGAGATCGGCCTCGACGTCATCGGCCGCCTCAACCGCGACTTCCGCAAGGCCGCCATCCGCGCCGCCTGACGCAGAAGGTGCAAGGGCCCCAGCCAGAGGCTGGGGCCCTTCCCCGTGAATCCCCGCGGTGGCGGGGCAAACGGTTCGATGTCGATCGAGTCGCCGTCTTTGCACGGCTCATATCCGCGTGAGCGGGTTGGAAAGCGGCCCCCAGCGATGCTGGGGGCCGCTCGTTCTCTTCTCCTGCCCCGCGTGAGCGGGGAGACCCCAGGGGGAAATCCGCCCCACGTGAGTGGGTCAATGCCGCCCCATGTAAACAACGAACCACCGCCGCCATCGACGCGCCGCCCGGCGGTGACCCGCGTCTCTCTTTCCTTGCGGGTGACGCCGCGTCAGCCGATACCGTCGAACCCGCACCCGACGGAAAGGCAGGAACCCCGCATGGACGAGTGGACCACCGCGCAGGTCGCCCGCCTCGCCGGCACCACCGCGCGCACCCTGCGCCACTACGACGCCATCGGCCTCCTCGCCCCCGCCGGCACCGGCCCCGGCGGCCAGCGCCGCTACCGGCGCGCCGAACTCCTGCGCCTCCAGCAGATCCTCCTGCTCAAACGCCTGGGCCTGGGCCTGGGCGACATCAGCGCCGTCCTGGCCGGGGACCTGGACGAGACCGAGGCCCTGCGCCGCCACGCCACACAGCTCGCCGCCGAGGCCGCGCGCCTCGCCCGCCTCGCCGGCACCGTCGAGGCGACCATCCGCCAACTCGAAGGAGGCCGCCCCATGGCGCCCGACACCTGGTTCACCGGACTCGACGCCCCCGACACCCGCGCCCAGGCCCGCGAAGCGTGGGCGCAGCAGGTCGTCGAACGCGCCTTCACCGCCCTCTCGCGCCTCACCCCCGAGCAGCGGCGCGCCGTCCCCGCCGAGATGGACCGCATCAACACCGCTCTGGCCGCCCTCCGGGGCGAGGGCCTGGGTCCCGCGGACGCGGCCGTGCAGGACGTCGTCGCCGACCACTACCGCCTCGTGGAGGCCCACTGGGACTCCCGGCCCGCCCCCGAGGCCTACCGGCGCCTCGCCGCCCTCTACACCGGCGACCCCCGCTTCCGCGACCCCTGCGAGCAGGTCGCCGAAGGCCACGCCGCGTTCCTGGCCGCGGCCATGACCCGCTACGCCGACACCCGGCTGTGAGGTGCCGGTAGGCTCGCTCTCATGCGCGTTCCCCAAGGGCTGTACCGGATGTACGCACGCCGGCTGCGGCGGCGCCTGGACCCGGCCCTGCTGCCGCGGCATGTGGCCGTGGCGATGGACGGGAACCGGCGGTGGGCCCGGTCGCAGGGGTTCGCCGACGCCGGGGTGGGGCACCGGTACGGGGCCGAGCACCTCGACGACCTCCTGGCCTGGTGCCACCAGCTCGGCATCGGCCACGTCACCGTGTACGTCGCCTCGGCCGACAACCTCGCCAAGCGCGATTCGGGCGAGGTCGCGCACCTGATGGCGATGGTCGAGCAGATCGTCGCCGAGCGGCTCACCGCGCCCGCGAACCCGTGGCGCCTGCACCTGGCCGGCAGGTTGGACACCGTCCCGGACTCGACCGCGCGCGCCCTCAAGGGCGCGGCGGAGGCCACCGCGCACCGCGAGGGCGCGCACCTGACGGTCGCCATCGGGTACGACGGGCAGACCGAGATCGTCGACGCCGTCCGCTCGCTCCTGGAGGCCGAGGCCGCCCGCGGCGGGGGGCTCCGGGACCTGGCCGCGCGGGTCACCGAGGACGACATCGACGCGCACCGGTACACCGCGGACCTGCCGGGCGCGGACCTGATCATCCGGACCTCGGGGGAGCGGCGGCTCTCCAGCTTCCTGCTGTGGCAGTCGGCGGGCGCGGAGCTGTCGTTCTGCGACGTGTACTGGCCGGGGTTCCGGCACGTGGACTTCCTGCGGGCCTTGCGCGACTTCGCCGCCCGGCGCAGGGACCGCCTCGCCGGGGCCTAAGCGGCCCAGGCGATGTCGATCTTCTCGTCGGGGGAGGCGGGCATGGACGCGCGCATCCCGGCCGGGCCGGTGACGATCGCGGTGAACCCCTCGGGGCCGGGCGTGAAGCGGCGGGCGGCCCCGGCGGGGACCACGAGCGTGTCGCCCGCCGCGGCCTGGGTGCGTTCGCCGTCCACTTCGACCTCGGCGGTCCCGGTCGTGAACGCCCACACCTGGTCGGCGTCGATCAGGTGCAGGGGCCCGGCGGCGCCGGGGGCGGCCTCGACGCGCCACAGCGGATGCGGGGCGCCCCCGAGGGTCGGGGACGCGAGGGTGGTCATGACCGCCGCGGGGGTGGCGGTGCGGCGGGTCTGTGCACTGCGGACGATGCGCATGGGGGCGTCTCCTAGAATGGACAACATGGTTGCCCATATAGTAAACCTGGTTGTCGATCATGGTTGAGCCGCCCCCGGGACACGAGCTCCCGCTGCGCCTGTTCGCCGCGTTCCGCGCCGCCGTCGACGCCGTCCACGCCGACCTCGCCGCCGCCGGACACCCCGACCTGCGGCCCATGCACGGGTTCGTGTTCCAGGCCATCGGCACCCGCGGGACCACCGCCGTCGAACTCGGCGCCCGCCTGGGCGTCACCAAGCAGGCCGCCGGGAAGACCATCGCCGCCCTCGAACAGCAAGGCTATGTCGAGCGCGCCCCCGACCCCGCCGACGCCCGCCGCAAGGCCGTGCGCCTGACCGCCCGGGGCCTGGACGTCCTCGACCGGTCCGCGCGCACGTTCGACCGCGTCCGCGCCGAATGGGCCGACCGGATCGGCCCCGAGCGCCTCGACGGCATCGAGGCGGGCCTGGCGGCCCTCGCCCCCGGCGAGCCGTTCCGCCTCGACGCCCCCGGCTGGTTCAACGGGTCCTAGACCACCCGCGGCGGCCCCACCCGGCCCGACAGGCGCACCCCGCCGCCGGGGAACGCCTCCGCGCGGATGCGCGAAGGCGACCCCAGCGAGTCGCCCATCGACACCACCAGCCGCAGCGGCGCCTCACCGACGAGCGAGGCCGCCAGGGCCGCCGCGCTGTTCGCGTTCGCCGCGTCCTCGGCCACCCCGATCGAGGGCGCGAACATCCGCGCCGCGAACCACCGCTCCCGCACCTCGGCGTACACGAAGCAGCCCAAGAGGCCCGCGGCGTCGCACGCGTCCTTGAGCGAGGCGAAGTCCGGCGCCAGGCCCGCGAGATCACCCGCGCGGACCGGCACCAGGAGCCGCTCCCGCACCGTCCCCGCCGCGACCACCGGGCCCGCTGCCGCGACGCCCAGCGCCGCCAGGACCGCGCCCGCCTCCACCGCCCGGTGCCTGGCGGTCCCCGCGTCGAACCACGGGCCCTCCGCGCCGACCCCGCCCGCGAACACCCGCCCGCCCGCGCGCAGCCGCCACTCCTCCCGCCCCTCCAGGCCCTCCAGGACCGCCAGCGCCGCCAGGGTCCCGTGCCCGCACGCGGGCAGCTCCCCGGCCGCGGTGAAGAACCGCAGCCCCACCACCGCCGGGTCGGTGCGGTCGAGGAACACCGCGTGCGAAGTCCCCGCCGCCACCGGGACGCGCGCAAGGTCCCCGGCGAAGCCCTCGCCGTCCACGACCGCCGTCGGCGAGCCGGTCCCGGGCGCGCCCCGCCAGCACGCGTCGACCACCAGGACCTTCACCGGTCGGGGTGGGCGGCGATGAACCGCTGGGCCGCGCGCATGAGCGGCTCGTGCTCGGGGGCGGCGTGGCGGGTGTGGAGGCGGTCGCACAGGCCCGCGAGCGCCAGCGCGAGGTCGGCCATGAGCGGGCCCCGCTTGCCGTCCTCGACCAGGACCATGAGCATCGCCACCCACACCGGGCCGTGGTCGCGGAAGTTCAGGTGGAGGTTCCGCTCGCCGTGCCGGTCGGCCGCGGCGAGCAGGTAGTGGACCTCGGTGGCGATGCGCCACGCCAGGCCCGGGCTCGTGCGCGCGAGCGCCTCCAC
The DNA here is from genome assembly GCF_042428885.1 of Glycomyces mayteni. NCBI lineage: Bacteria > Bacillati > Actinomycetota > Actinomycetes > Glycomycetales > Glycomycetaceae > Glycomyces > Glycomyces mayteni. The sequence goes on along the minus strand of NZ_JBHMBP010000005.1, from coordinate 409,471 downwards.
GGCCGGTTCGGCCGCGTGCAGGGCGACCGCGGCCAGGCCCAGGTCGCAGCGGGCCGTGACCGTCGGCGGCGCCTCGCGCCCGGCCGGGTCGGGGCACAGGCGCCGGATCAGCGCCGGGTCGGCGAACGCGCCCTGGCCCGCGGCCGTCTCCAGGGCCGTCCGCAGCGTCACGAGGTTCGGGGCCGTCACCGGCTCGGCGTCGGGGAAGTACTTGCCCAGCAGCTCCTTCGCGCCCCGCGCGTGCGCGCCGCGGCCCGAGGCGGCGTGGAGGGCCGCGGCCAGGCGGAGGCTGTCGCGCAGCAGCGCGTCCTGGCGGCCCGCCGCCAGCAGCATCCGCGCCGCCTGGTCCGCCGCGCCGACGGTGAGGTCGGGGTCGGCGGCGCGGCCGAACACGCGCGCCGCGCGCGCCAGGGCCGAGGCGAGGTCGGCGAACCCGGGCGCGGCCGGGTCGCTGGGGTCGGTGTCGTCCAGGGCGTTCAGCGCGGCGTCGGCCTGCACGGCGGCGGTCAGCAGGCGCCCGGCGCGCACGGCCGACTCGGCGAAGTCCAGGCGCTGGCGGGCCCGCGCGGCGCCGACCGCGCTCAGCGGCTCGGTGGCCTGCGCGCGTTCGCGCTCGGCGGCGAACGCGGCCGGGTACTCGCCCAGGGCCGCATGGGAGGACGCGGTGGACGCGAGCAGGTCGGCGAAGTCCTCACGGGACGCCCGGTCGCCCGGATGGCCCGCGAGGCGGTCGCGGTACTCGGCCGCGGCCGCCGCGAACGCGGGCAGGGCTCTGCGGTGCTCGCCCGAGGCGGCGAGGCGCGCCGCGTCGCGATGGGTCCGCCGGGCAAAACGCCGATTCGGCATACGGACTCCTCAATGGGGGGATCGAGGCGGTAGCGCACCTGGTCGGGACGGACCGGGCACGCCAGGGTCCTTCATGGTAGACGCACGGCGAACGTTTGCGGATCGGCCGATCAGTCGATGACAACCATGTCAGGGCCCGGGTGCCCCAGGAACCGGTCGTGGGAGATCTCCCAGCCGTACGCGCCCGCGTCCGCGAACACCAGCCGGTCCCCGGCCCCGATCGACGCGACCCGCTGGCCTGCGTTGAGGACGTCGCGGGGCGTGCACAGCTCACCGCACACCCTGACCTCCGCATCGGTCAGCACCGCGCCCTCCCGCGGGCCCGGCACGACCGCGAACGGGTGCGCGTACCCCCACGCCGCGGGCAGCCGGAAATGGTGCGTGCCCCCGCGCACGAGCGCGAACGCCCGCCCCGCGACGGTCTTGACGTCCACGACCTCCGCGACGTACCACCCGGCGCCGGCCGCCAGGTACCGGCCCGGCTCCACCACCAGGTCGACCCCCGCGTCCAGGAGCGCCCGCGGACGGTCGCCCAGCGCGGCCGCGAGGGCGCCGAGGTCGATCACGTCCCCGCGCGGGTCGGCCCCCAGGCCCCCGCCGACGTTCACGTACCGCAGACCGAACCGGCCCGCCGCCGCCCTTTGGGCCCAGTCGAGCGCGTCGTGGACGTGCGCTGCGTACGCGGCCGCGTCGAGGCAGTTCGAGACCGCGTGCAGATGGAACCCGGCCACGTCCAGACCCAGCGCGACACCGCGGTCGGCGGCCGCGAGCGCGGCCTCCTCGTCCATGCCGAACGGCGTGGGCGCCCCGGTCATCTGGTGCGAGCCGGGCAGGGCCCTCCCCCGGTTGACCCGCACCGCCACCGGCCCCGCGAACCCGGCGGCCGCGAGCGCCTCCAGCTCCCGGACGCTCTCGGCGTGCATCGTCAACGGCGCCCCGCCCGCGGCGGCGGCCGCGATGTCGGCCGGGGTCTTCGCGGGGCCCGAGAACGCCAGGCGCCGCGCCCCGGCGGCCCGCGCGGCCGCGAGCTCCCCGCCGGAGGCGCACTCGACGCCGTCCGCGCCGTCCACGGCCGCGGCCAGGACCGCGGGGTTCGCGCACGCCTTCATCGCGTACAGGACCGTCCACTGCGGCAGTGCCGCGCGCACCGCTCCCAGGCGCGCGGTCAGTGCGGCGGGGTCGTAGACCCAGGCGCTGGCGGGCGAGGCGAGGGCCTCGACGGCGGCGCGGACCTTCGCGGGGATCATCGGCGCGCCAACGGGTTGTCCACGAGCGCTTCGACCTCGGTGCCCGGGTGCAGGCGCATCGACAGCAGCGCTTTGGTCGGCAGATGCGGCGCGAGGTAGCAGTCGCGGTCGGCCGCGGGCAGGTCGAGGGCGGCGATGCGGTCGGCCAGGTCGGCCCAGAACGCGCCAGCGTCCAGGCCGCAGTCGCGCGCCAGCGCGGCCACGAGGGCGGCGAGGTGGTTCTGGAACAGCGTGTACGCGACCTTCGCGCGCACCTGGTCCATCGAGGCGGCGTTCACCGGGCTCCCCTCCGGGAGGGTCACGTCGAAGGGGACGGTCGGCAGGTGGAGCCTCGCCCCGCCGAGGTCGCGGGAGACGGCCGCGACCGGGACGGGCCCGTCCATGGCGACCAGGCTGTTCTGGAGGTGCGCTTCGAGGCCGATGCCCATGGCGGCCTTGGCGAGCACCGGCGGCACGAACAGGTCCGCGTAGGCGCGCAGCCACGCGGCCGGGTCGCCGTGCCAGTGGGCGTACTCGGCGGCCATGCTCACGCCCGTGACCGGCGAAATCGCGGCGAGTGCGGTCGCGGGCACGCACACCGTCCCGGCCGGGGCCGCCGTCGACAGGGGCGCGCGGGCGATCGCGGTGAGGTCGCGGCGGCCCGGCAGCCACGCCCCGGCGAGGTCGGGAACGAGCCGGTGCGTCCCGCCCGCGTCCAGTGCGGTCAGGTGCGCTGAGAGGACGGGGGCCAGGAGCGCGGTCGCGGGGGAGATGTCGCGGCGCGTGGAGGTGATGTGGATGCCGACGGCGAGCTTGAGGAACCCGGGGGCGCGGTGCCCGGCGAGGGTGCGGATGGCGGCGGTCGGCCACGCGGGGAGCGTCTGGTCGAGTACGCGGAGGCGTCCGGTGGCGAACAGGTCGGCGTAGCGGGGGAGCACGCGGTGTTCGAGCTGCCAGGGGTGGACGGGGACGACCGGGTCGCTCAGGTCGAGCCCGGCGAGCATCGGGTGGGTGCGGAAGTCGGCCCCGGACCGTTCCAGGACCCCGGCGCGGTCGGCGACGAGGCGGACGCGGATCGGGCGGGGCGTCTCCAGGTCGTACCGTTCAAGGTCGTCCCGGTTCCAGCCCAGGCGGGTCCGGGCGCACGGGTGGAGCTGGTGCCCGTCGGTCGCGAGGGTCTCCAGGAGCCGCGCGGCGGTGTCGGGGCCGTGGCCGCACGCGGCGACCAGGTGCGCGAGGCTCGGCGCGCCGACCCGCGCGGCGAGAGCCGCGACATGCCTGCGCTTGGCGGCGGCGCGGGTCTTCGCCAGGGCCCGGCCGCGCTTGGCGGACTCCAGTTCCGCGGCCAGGTGCGCGGGGACGGGGGCGTGGAGGATCGCCTCCAGGGTCTTCACGGGGTCGCCGTCGTCGCCGCCGTCGGGGTAGTCGAGCTGGTTGAACGGGCCCTCAGGGACGGGCGCGGCTCCGGTGCGGTGGCCGTTGAGGTCTTCGCGCCAGGCCGCGGCGAGGATCTGGTCGGTCAGGTTCACGCCGCCGCCAGCGGGTTGTCGACGCGGGCCCAGATGTCGTCGGTCGGGTTGTCGGCCAGGCGCATCGCCGTGGTGGCCTTGAGGGGCCAGGGGTCGCGCAGGACCGCGTCGGCGATCCACGCCTCCAGGCCCAGGCCCCGCACCTGGGCCGCGACGGCGGACCACCACTGGCCGGGGTCGGTGCCGGACCAGTCGGCGAACGCCTCCACGATCGACGTCAGCGTCGTGGGGAACATGGCGGCCAGGAGTTTCACCAGGCGCGCTTGGGGATCGGGCTCGGGCAGGTCGCCGACGACGCCGGGCCAGTCGGCGGGCGGGACGCGCACCCCGCCGAAGTCCCGGTACACCAGCGCGGCCGGCCGGTCGCCGGTGAAGGACGCGAGGGTGTTCTGCCCGTGCGCTTCGAGCGCGACGCCGGTGTCGGCGAACAGCCGCAGCGGCGCCAGCGCCACCGCGACGAACGCCTCCCACCACGCCTTTGGGTCGTCGCCGGTGAACGCCACGGCGATCGGCCGCCCGTCCGAGGGGCACGTCTCGGCGAGCGCGGCGAGCGGGACGGCGCGCGGGTGGCCGATGACGTGCGGGGCGGGCCGGACGACGGCGGCCAGCCACGGGCGGGGCTCGCCGTCGGGCCCGACGGTGGCCGCGGCGCGTTCGGGGAGGATCGCGATGCCGTGCGCGGCGGCCGGGGCCGTGAGGCGGCGGCTGAGGAGCGGGCCGTTGTGGACGGCCGCGGGCGAGACGTGGCGGACCGCCGACGTCAACTGGAGGTCCACTGCGGTCTTGATCTGGAGTTCGCCGGTCGCGATCGTGCGCAGGCTCATCAGGGGCGCGGCGTCGGTGAAGACCCGGGCCGGGCCGGTCAGTCCGTGGCGGGCGGCCTGCCACGGGTGGACCGGGAGCTGCCCCCTCGGGCCGCACAGCGACAGCCACTGCGGCGGTTCGCTCAGGTCGTCGCGGGCGTACAGGCCAAGGTCGATGCGGGCCCGGTGCTCGGGGGCGTAGGCGCGGATCTCGTCGTCGGTGAGCTCGCCGCGCGAGCGGGCGAGGGGGTGGACGGGGTGGCCCAGGAGCACGGCCTGCTCGAACCAGACCGAGGGGTCGGGGTGCTCGGCCGCGGCGGCGGCCCACAGGTCCGTCGGGTGCGCCCGCGCGGCCCCCAAGGCGAGGGCGGTGCCGCGGACGGCCGCGGCGACTTCGGCGGCGAACCGGTCCGCGTGCGCCGATCCGGCGCTCACCGAGGCGGCGATCTGGGCCGCGCTGGAGCCGGTCGCGGGGCCGGGCAGGGGTTCGCGGCCTGCGGCGGCGCGGAGGCGGTCGGCGACGATCCGGTCGGCGCGGGCGGTGGCGTCCATTGCCTGAACCCTACTGTCCGCACCCGCCCGTGTGGAGGGTGCGATTGCTCACGGAGCGCGCATAAGCGCAGCGTAAGAGTCAGGTGCGGACGGCGGGGGCGCGGTCGCCGGTGCGCGGGCCCGGGACGGCGGCGAGGCGCAGCCGCAGGGCCTGGAGGACCGGCAGGTCGTAGACCGGGCCCGCGGCGGCGAGCCACAGTCCGATGTCGGCGGCGGCCTGGCCGACCGCGACGTCGTGGACGGCCGCGTCCTCTCCGGCGCGGGCGGCCTCGGGGAGCGTGGGCCACAGGACCCAGCCCTGGACGTGCGCGTCGGGCAGGGCCGCGGTGAGGACCTTGACGGCCTCGGGGAGGTTCACCGAGTCCACGTCGGAGCTGTCGCGCCCGACCGGGGCGCACAGCAGCGCGATCCGGTCGCCGCACACGATCGCGTGCGGCACGCGCGTGTCCGGCTCGGCCGGGAGGGCCACGAACAGGCGCGCGGCGGGCAGGTTCGTGAGGACTTCGCGCAGGAGCTTGCCCGTGGGCCGGTCGGCCTTCGGGCGGGTCCCGACGGGCCCGAACGCGTTGAACTGGCGCAGTGCGGCGCCGACCTGGCGGCGCAGGGCCACGGTGAAGCGGACGCGCTTGACCGTCCACGCCAGCGCCGACCCCGCGAGGACGTACACGCCGAGGGCCCAGCCCCAGGGGGTGGAGGGCCCGGCGAGGGCGATGACCATGGCGGCGAACAGGGTCGCGAAGATCAATCGCCCGGTCGGCACCGGCGGGGCCGTGTCGGGGCGGCGGCGCAGGGCCCGGCTGGTCTGGACGACGACGATCATCGCGATCGCGATCGTCACCGGGATGGCCAGGAGCAGGAAGATCCACGAGTCGGAGGCGAACGCCTGGCCCAGGAAGCCCAGGCCCATGAACGTCCACACGCCGGCGACGGCGATGCTCAGGGCGGCGGCGATCCACGCGGAGGGCCGGTAGACGGGCCGGGCCAGGCGCAGGCGGGCGTGCCAGGGGACGGCGACGAGGGCTCCTTCGGCGGGGAAGGCGTGCTGGACCGGTTCGGGCGGGGGCGCGACGTTCCAGCCGCGGACCTTGCGGTGGGAGGGCTTGGCGGCGGCGCGGCCGTAGCGGCGGGCGGCGCGGCGCCCGAAGCGCAGCAGGTCGTACTCGCGGCGCAGCCCGGCGTGCGAGAGGGTCTCCCAGGCGCCTTGGACGAGGTGGAACTCGGCCTCGTCGCCGCCGCGGTCGGGATGGGTCTCGCGCAGGCGGCGGCGGTAGGCGGCCTGGATCTCGTTGCGTGGTGCCTGCGGGCTCACCCCGAGGACGCGGTAGTGGTCTGGTTCGTTCACCACGGCTCCCGGTCGGTCGTACGGGGACGGGCCTGTGCCCGGAGAGGGGGATCGGGCGTCGGACTCGACGGTAATGGAGCCCCCAATCTACCGCCGGTTCGCCCCTTTCGGTGTCGGCAGGTCCCGAAATTTCACCCGGTCGCACCCGGACGGGTTACCCCGCGGCCCGCGACCGCGCCACAGTGGAGGGCCGCAGCGGCGCCCGCGGGGGTCGTTGCACCGCACGGGCCTGCGGTTTTCCCCGAACCTGCGCGAACGTAAGGCCCGGGGGCGGGTCGGCGGACGGGGCGTCCGTTTCATTGTGTTCCTCCCGACTCGCGCCGGGTGTGGCGACTTCGGACAGTGCACAGGGACGCCATTCACCTTTGTCGATCCGCACCGGCGGGCTGCGGGTGCGGACGGCGGCGGCCCCGCACCGATGGTGCGGGGCCGTGCGCGGTCGGTCGGCGGCTGCCGGGCCCGCCGAGCCGGGATGCGGTCTAGCCCTGCCAGAAGCGGGCCAGGGCCTGCGCGGCCGGGTCGTCGATGTCGGCGATCGCGTACTCGGAGGCGTCGACGGTGTTCACCCACGGCTCGGCCTCGGCCGACCCGAGGGCGTCGAGGTCGACCCACGGGTAGCCGTCGACGGGCTCGGGGACGTCCAGGTCCAGTTCGGGCGGGAACGTCGGCGGGTTGTCGGCCTCGTCCAGGAGCAGGTCCTCGTACGTGGCGGCGTAGGCGGTCTCGTCGCCGCCCGCGGTCTCGTCGTCGGCCTCCTCGTACTCGGCGTCGACGCCGAAGCCCTCGTCGAGCGGCTCGTCCTCGTCGACGTCGTCGCCGTCGCCGAAGGCGAACGCCTCAAGGCCGTCCTCGTCGGGAACCTCGCCGGTGTCGAACTCGTCGAACCCGGGGGCCTCCTCGCCGTCGTCGTCCAGGTCGGGGAAGTCGCCTTCGCCCCCTTCGGGATCGAACTCGTCGAACTCATCCATCGGATTCCTCATCTCCTGGTACGAGGGTGCGGGCCTTGGCGAGCACCTCGTCGAGCTGCTTGACCTTCTGGGCCATGGAGTCGCGGCGCTGCTTCAACGCGGCCTGCTTCTTGGCCCGGGCGGCCTGGTCGGCCTTGGCGGCGTTCTCGGCCGCGGAGATCCGCGCGTCGAACTCGGCGGCGCGGCGCTCCAAGGCGTCGTCGAGCGTGGAGTTGAACACGAACTCGACCTCGGTGAAGCGGAACCCGATCTCCTCGTTGAGGTTCGCGCGGGCCTCGGCGATGACGCGCTGCACCCACTGCTTGGCGGCCTGGCGGTCGCCCTGGATCTTGCGCCGGTACAGCAGGAACGCCGCCGCCGCGAGCCCGATGCCCACGCCCGAGGCCGTCAAGGCGACCGAGGCGACCGATCCGGCGACGGCGGTCAGGCCGATCATGCCCGCGCCCGCGGTCACCGCGCGCCCGGCCATCATCGCCACGCCCGCGGAGGAGGCCATGAGCAGGGCCCCGTCCTGGTTCGCGTCGCGCCGCGCGCGCCCCGAGGCCGCGGCGCGCAGGCCCGCGGAGATCGAGTTCGTCGCCTGCATGAGCTCGTCCTCGGTGAACACCTGCCGCAGGACGCGCTCGGCCAGGAGCACGAACCGCTGGTGCAGCTCACCGGAGAGGCGCGCGGCGATGCCCTGGAGGGCGATGTCGATGCGCTGGGGCAGCGATTCGAGCGCGGCCTTGTTGGCCTTCTCCAACTCGTTGAGCAGGGCCTCTTCGAGCTCCTGGAGGTGGGCGCGCAGCCGCCCCTGGACCTCGATCTTCGCGCGCTGGGTCTCCACGCGCAACGCGAGGTTCGCCTTCTTCGTCTCGGTGCGGCGCGCGTTCAGCGCCGACTTCTTCTCCTCTTTGAGGCGGTTCGCCGTCTCGGGGTCGGGGTCGTACGCCTTCATGTCCTCCTGCGCCGAGACCGCCAGACGCGAGAACTCCGTGCGCACCGCGCGCACCACGTTCGCCGCGACCAGGGCCTTCCCCGCCGCGCCCACTTTCACCAGGGCGCGCTGCATGCGCCCGATCCCCGACTCCTTGGCCAGGGCCTGGCGGGTGGGGCCCTGCGAGTTGAGGGCGTGCTCGGCGAGCATCGCCGAGACCGGGAAGTGCGGGGCGTTGCGGAACCGCGGCGCGTGCGCCTCGATCAGCGACCGGTTCTCCTCCAGGACGGTCTTCCACCCCGGGTACGTGTCGGTCTTCGTCAAAGCGAACACCACGAAGTTGACGCGCTTCGACGCTTCAGTGAGGAAGTCGAGCTCGGTCTTCGCCATCGGAGAGGACGCGTCGGTGACCATGATCAGGCACGTCGCCCGCGCGACCGCTTCGAGGGCGATCTGCGCGTGGTCGGGGTCCAGGCCGCCGGTGCCGGGCGTGTCCACCACCGACATGTGCTTGAGCAGCGCCGAGGGGTGGCCCACGAGCATCCGCCGCGGCGGGATCATCCCCGGGGGCATCGTGCCCAGGCGCGTCGCCCAGTTCCGCAGGTCCCCGACGCCCAGGAGCATCGGGTCGGCCGCACCGGGCTGCCAGGCCCGCACCGACGCCTGCTCGGCGTACGCGAACTCCAGGTACGCGGTCGTGGCGACCTGCGCGTCCACCGGCGACAGGCCCGGCATGCCCAGGAGCGCGTTCACCAGCGAGGACTTGCCGCGCTTGGTCTCGCCGACGACCACGGCCACGGGCTTGTCGGGCTGCCAGCGCGCGACCTCGTCGACCTCGGCCGCCGCGCGGGCGTCCACGGTCCGCAGAGACGCGTTCCCGGCCTTCGCGGCCTTGGCGCACAGCTTGTGGATCGCCACGGCCGGGTTCGGTTTGGCGGCGGCCTTCTTCGCGGGCGCGGGGTTCGCCGGGGAGGACGCCGCGGCGGCGGGGGCGGCGGTGTCGGTCATGCCCGCACCCCCTGGCCCCGGTAGACGGTGACGATGGGGTGGCGCAGGATGCGGCCGCGGTCGGTGTACCCGATCTGCTCGGTGCGGGCGATGATGCCCTCGTCGGCGGGGCCCCGCGCGGCGACCGTGGACCCGGCCTCGTGGACGGCGGGGTCGAAGCGCTGGCCGGTGGCGTCGACCTGGGCGACGCCGACCTTCACGAACGCGCCGTCGAGGTGCTGGGCGAGCGCGGGGGAGGTGGCGCGGTCCCGCATCCACACGCACGCCTCGACCAGGACGGTGCGGTCGGCGGCGTTCTGGGCGGCCCGCGCCGAGTCCTGGAGCTGGTTGACGGGGATGGCGCCGGAGGCGCCGGTGCCGGGCGCGGGGGCGAACGGCGGGGGCTTGAGGGGGGCGGGGGCGGCGGCGGCGATGGACTTGCCGGCGATGAAGGCGACGGCGGCGGTGACGAGGACCGAGCCGGCGGCTATGGCCAGGACGCGCGCATCGAACCCGCCGCCGGTGAGGAACACCGCGCCGAGGGCCGCGGCGGCGAGGCCCGCGAGGGCCCCCACCAGCGGTCCGCCGAGTCGATTCGTCACTTTGCTCTCCTTACAGTGTGAACGCTTGTCGCTGTCAGCCGAGGCGTTGGGCCAGCAGATGGAAACCACGATGCACCACGTTCGCCACCCGGGCCTGGGACGGGGTGGCGCCGCCGTTGGCGAAGGCCCGCCAGCGCGCGGCCGCCTCGATGGCGGCGCGGCGCAGCTGCGGGCGCGCCTCGCCGGGCAGGCCCAGGACGACCCCGGCGTCGTCGGTGAGCGCGAGCCGGGCGACCTCGGCCTCCATGGCCTCGGGGAGCGCGACCTGCCCGGTGGTGACCTGCGCGGCCGCCTCCAGCAGCGGCAGCCGGTGGTACTCGGGGCGGGCGACGATCGACTCGACGGCGCCTCTCAGGAGGTCGCGGTCGGCGGCCGGGCCCGAGGCCGCGGCGGCGTCGAGTCGGCCCAGGGCCCATCCGGCCTTGATGACGTCGGCGCGCACGCCGAAGATCTGGTGGAGGGTGGTGCGCAGGCGCGGGAACCCGGAGGCGGCGAACAGCAGCCGCACGAGCTCGCCGGTCGCCAGGTGCGGGGACGCCTGGAGGTGGGCGATCGCGAAGTGGATGCCGTACAGGTCCAGGCGCTCCAGGAGGCGGCGGCGCTGGTGCTCGTCCACGGGCGACTCGGTCGACAGGAACAGCCCGGCGGAGGCGAGCATGAGCGCCCGCTTCTCCTCCCCGAGCCCCGCGAGGGTCCGCAGGGCCTCGCAGTCGGCGGCCGTCAGGAGCCCGGCCTCGGCGGTCTCGGCGAGCAGGCCCACGACGGGGACGACGTCGCACACGGCGCGGCGCAGCACGTTCGCCTGGTCCCCGGCGATCGGGCCCGCGACGGGCCAGGGGTCCTGGCCGGGGCCGGGGGCGAGCTTGTCGGCCTTGTTGTACAGGCCCAGGGCGTTCATCGGCGAGGACGACAGCTGCTGCGAGGCCTTCGAGAACGCTTCGAGCGCCTCGACGTCGTCGGCGCGGACCTGCTGGGTGAACACGTAGATGATCGCCTCGGCCGACTCGACGGCGGCCTTGGAGTCGTCGTCGACGTCCTCGGCGATCGGCGCGGCGAACAGCATCTCGCGGGCGGCCTCGGAGATGTCGGTGTTCACCGACTGCAACCCGGGCGTGTCGACCACGGTCAGGTCCCGCAGGCGGTCGGAGGACAGCTGCACGTCGATCATCGCGGCCTCGTCGGCCGGGATCGGCAGCGACGTCGGGATCATCCCGTTCGCGTCCAAGGGCACGGCGTGCTTGACGCCGTTGCGGGCGACCACGTCGACCCGGTCGGCCGGGCCGTACCGGAACTGGGTCACCACCCGCGTGCACTCCCCGGCCGCGGTCGGCGCGACGCGGCGCCCGATGAGCGCGTTGACGAGCGTGGACTTCCCGGCCTTCAACCGTCCGGCGACGGCGACGCGAAGGGGCTGCCCCAGCCGGGACGCGACCTCCTCGACCACGGGGCGCGACGCGCTGGAGACCTTGCCGGCCAGTTCCTCGCACATGCCCGCCACGCTCGTGGTGAGTTGTCCTGCCACCATGGTCCCCGTGTCCGCCCTCTCCTGTAGTCTCGTCGGTCCGTCCGGGCGTACCGTCCGGTATGCGGCACTCCGGTCGCCGACGCCGGTCTGCGGCATCGAAGCTTCCGCAATATCATGAGAGGCGTCGGCGGTCCGTCGACAACAACGAGATTACAAACCGCGACCGCCCGGCCGCCTCCCCCATTCGTGCCACAGCGTAAGGAGCCCCCTTGGCCGCCCCGCCCACCCCCGGACTGGCGCCCCCCGTCGCCCCGGCGCCCCACGGGGTCGCGAACCGCGACGATGCACTGCGCGCCATGGCCGGCGCGCTGGCGGGACCGGGCCTGGTGGTCGTCACCGGCCCGCCCGGCTCGGGGCGCACCCGCCTGCTGGAGCGCCTCGCGCGCGCCTCCAAGCGGCCCGTGCACGCCGGCGGCGGCCTCGCGATGCTCTCGGGCCAGCCCGCGCTCGCCCTGGAGCGGGCCACCAGGGCGCGCATGCCCGCCGAGGACCTCCCGCTGCTGGCCGAGGCCGTGTACTCGCGCACCCGCGGGGGCCTGCTGGTCATCGACGACCTCCAGTGGTGCGACGCGGCCACGCTCGCGGTCCTGCCGGTCCTGGCCGAGCGCCTCCCGGTCGCGGCGGCGCTGCGGACCCCCAACCGGCTCGGCGAGGACGCCCTCGCGCGCCTCCTCGCCGCCGCCACCGTGATCGCCGTCCCCGACCTCACCGACGCCGAGGCCGCGGCCCTGGTCGCCGAGTGCGCCCCGGCGCTGGCGCCCACACGCGCCGCGGCGCTGGCCTCCCGCGCCGGCGGCAACCCCCTCGCCCTGACCGCGCTCGCCAAGCGGGCCGCCCACACCGGCCCGGGCGAACCGGACCCGGGCCTGCCCGGCGACCCCGCCTCCGCCGCCGCGGCGGCCATCGCCGACCTGCCCCGCGCCGGGCGCACCGCCCTGGCCGTCCTGGGCCTGCTCGGGCGCCCCGCGCACCCCACGCTCCTCGGTGAGGGCGCGCAGGTCCTGGCCGACGCCGGGCTCGCCGTCCCCGAGGGCCCGTTCCTGCGCCCCGCGTCGCCGTGGATGGCCGAGATCGCCGCGGGCATCCTCGACGCCGAGGCCCGCCGGTCCATGCACGAGCACCTCGCCGACGCCACCGGCGGCGTCGAGTCCGCCCGCCACGCCCACGCCGCCGGGCTCGCCGGCCGCGCCCTGGCCGCCGCGCTCGCGGCCGCCGAGGACGGGTCCCCGCAGACCCGCGCCGAAGCGCTCCTGCTCGCCGCCGAACTCGACCCCGCCCACGCCGTCCCCGCCGCCCGCGCGGCCCTGGAAGCGGGCCGCACCAACGCCGCCCTGGCCGTCCTCGACCGGGCGCCCGCCTCCGGCGACACCGCCGTGGTGCGGGCGTGGGCGCTCCTGGCCGTCGGCGAGACCGGCCGCGCCCGGGCCGCCCTCGCCGAGGCCCCCGAGGGGCCCGAGACCGACCAGCTGCGGCTGCTGTGCGCGAGCGCGTCCGAGCGGCACCTGCTCGCCGACGAGATCCGCGCCGCCTACCCCGAGCTCGACCACCCCGGGCTCGCCGCGGCGCTGGCCGGGGACGACCCGGACGCGCTCGCCGCCGCCGAGGCCCTCGCGCGTGCGGCGGGGGACGCGACGACCGCCGCGTGGTGCGCGTGGTCGCGGGTGATCGCCCTCGCCGACGCCGCGCGCCTGGTCGAGGCCGAGGCGGTCGCGCACGAGGCGGCCGACCGGGCCGGGGCCGACGGCGCCTACTCGTGGCAGACCCGGTTCCTGGCCGCCGCCGCGTGGTGCCTGGTCCTGTCGGGGACGGGCCTGGACAACGTGATCGCGGCCGCGCAGTCGCTCGCCGACCACGCGCTCCCGGCGGTCGCCGACACGCTCATCGCCGCCTCCATCGCGCTCGCCGAGGCCGACACCGGGGCCCTGGGTGCGGCGCGGGCGCGCCTGTCGCGCCTGCACGACGCCCCGGCGGCGCTCGACGGGCTCGTGGCGTGGCTGGAGCACGAGACCGCGTGGCTCGACGGCCAGCCCGGCCCCGAGGCCCCCGAGGCCCAGCCGGGCCTGGTCGGGGGGCTCGCGCACATCACCGGCCGGTGGATCGCCTACGACACCGGGACCGAGCCGGTCGCCGCGGACACCACGCCGTGGCCGGCGCCGGTGGCGACGACCCTCGCCGCGTGGGACAAGGCCGCGCCGGGGCCGTTCGCACAGGCCGCCTCGGCATGGGACGGTCTCGCCGCCCGCGAGCAGGTCCGGTGCCTCCTGGCGCTCGCGGCGCACTCGGGGGACCCGCAGGCCGCGGTCGCGGCCCTTGAGGCGGCCGAGCGGATCGCCGACGAGCACGGGCTGATCGTCCTGGCCGGGCGGGCCCGGCGGGGGCTGCGCCGCCACGACGTGCGCCGCGACCGCCGTTCGGCGCGCGGGGGCGGGGGCCTGACCGACCGCGAGGCGGAGGTGCTGCGGCATGTGGCCTCCGGTCACCCGTCGCGGCGGATCGCCGAGATCCTGGGGATCACCGCCGAGACGGTGGAGACGCACATCCGCTCGGGGATGCGCAAGCTCGGCGCGAAGACCCGCACCGAGGCCGCGGTGCTGCTGTCGGCCGCGCCCCTCGAAGGCGGTGACGCCTGATGGGCGAACAGGTGCCCCTGCACGTGGTGCCCGCCGCGGGCGACGCGGACACGCTGGTGCGCCGCTGCGCGGCCGCGGGCTGGTCGGCGCACCGCGGGTTCGCGCTCCTGGAGCCGGCGTGGGACCTGGCCGACCGGCGCCTGGTGTGCCACGGCACGGTCGGCGACGACCACACCGCGTCCCAAGCGGTCCTGGCCGCCGCGCGCGGGGCGGGGATCATCGCCGTCGCCTCCGGGCAGCTCGCGCTCAACCTGGCCGCGGACCTGCGCCGCGTCGGCCCCCTCGGGCTCACTCCGGGGAAGGCCGAGGCCGCCGACGGCCTCGACCTCGACGCCGAGCAGCGCGCGCTCCTGTCGCGCCTGGCCGCCGGCTCGACGATCGCCGCCGCCGCGGAGGCCGAGTTCGTTTCCTTGCGCACCGCCAACCGCCGCATCGCCGCCGCCCGCCAGTCCCTGGGCGTCAAGACCACCCGCGAAGCGGTCATGATCTACATCAAGCACGCCCGCGACTAACCGCCCCGGCCGCCGCCGAGGCGCGGCCCGGCGGCGAGTGTCGGTCCCCAGTGGCACTGTTGCAGCCGGGGGCGGCCGCGAACGGACACGCCCGACCGCGGGGGCCGCGCCCCCGGTCGCAGGCCCCGGGTAGACAGCCGGGCCCGGGACGCCGCAAGGCGGACCGGGCCCGTCGGCTCCGCGCGGGGCGGCTTACTTCAGTTCGGCGAGGCGCGCTTCGGCCTCTTCGAGCTGGCGGCGCAGGCGGGCGGCCTCCTCGGCGGCCTCGGAGCGGATCTTCTCGACCACTTCGGACACGACCTCGTTGACCTCGTCCGACCCCGACGCCTGGCACATCGTCAGCGCGTTCGTGTGGGCGACCTTCGCGCCCTTGACGACCGTGCGGGCGCCGCGGGTGGCCGCCACGGACCACTCGCCGTCCTCATAGGTCAGCGTGACGGTCAGCTCGGGGTGCTTCGCGGCGGCCGCGCGCGGGCGGGCGGCCTTCTTCTTCACCACGGGCTCGGGCGCGGGCGTCTCGGGTTCGGTCACGGGTTTCCTCTCGCTCACAACTGGTTTCGGTGCGGGTTTGGGCTCGGGCGCGTCGTCGGGGAGCAGCCCGGGCCCGGCCGGGGCGGTCGAGCGCTGCCGGGGCGCGGGCGTGCGCCGGGCCCCCTCGCCGGGGGCGGGCAGGCGCAGTTCCGCCGCGGAGAACGACAGCTCGTCGGACCCGAACGCGACCTGCACGAAGTCGTCGACGCCGGCCGGGTCGAGGGCGACGACCTTCCCGGTGCGCCCGGCGACCTGCCCGGCGGCGTCGGTGAACACCACCTTCGGTTTCTTCCCTTGCGCCAGCACCGTTTCGAGATGGGCGATGTCGGCACTCGACAGTGACATCGGGGGCTCCTTCACATGGGTTCGGAGGCACGGCGCGCGAAGGCGCGGCCTGGTGAACTGGACTGCATCCTCCAATACCTACACGCAGGGTCCGACACTGCCCCGCCCTGCAGTCGCGCAGGCCGCCGCCGATGTCGGTGCAGCGCGTTACGGTCGGGGGCATGGACACCGCGCCCGGCGGCCCCCAGGAGGGCTACGCGGAGCGGCCCGCGCCCGGCGATGCGGCCGCGTGGTCGCCGTGCCTGTGGGTGCGCCGCAGCCCGGGCGCCGCTGCGGCCCGCATCGTCCCCGACGCCTGCACCGACCTGCTGTGGACTGGCGGTCGCCTCGAAGTCGCCGGGCCCGACACCGGCCCCCGGGACGTGCCACTGGCCCCGGGGACCGTGATCGCGGGGGTGCGGCTGCGCCCCGGCGCGGCCCGGGTGCTCCTGGGGCTCGTCCCGGCCACCGCAGTCCGCGACGCCCAGCCGTCCCTCCACGACCTGTGGCCCGCCGGCGCGCTCGCCGACCGCCTTGCGGCCGAAGCGGACCCGTGGCGGGCCGCCGATCTCCTGGCCGCGGCCCTGGCCGCCCGCGCGCGGCGGTTCGGGCCCGACCCGGTCGCCCTCGCCGCCGCGGCGGCCCTCGACGTCCCCGAGCCGCCCGCGGTCCCGGTCCTGGCGCGGCGCCTGGGGTTCTCCGAGCGGCAGCTGCGCCGCCGCCTCGACGCCGCGTTCGGGTACGGCCCCAAGACCCTCGAACAGATCCTCAGATTCCGCAGGGCCACCGCCCCGAGCGGCCGCGGGTGGGCGCGGGTCGCGGCAGAGGAGGGGTACGCCGACCAGGCGCACCTGGCCCGGCAGGTGCGCCGCTGGTCCGGGGCGTCCCCGACGGGCCGGTTACGCCCGCCCCTCCCACGCCCGCAGGGTCCGCAGCGCCGCGACGGTGAACCCGGGGCGGGCCTGGAGCTCGATCCCCGCATGCCAGCGCCGGTAGTGGATCGGCCAGCCGCCGTCCGCCTCCTGCTCGGCGGCCCGGAAGTCCAGGGCCGCACGCATCTCACCGGGCGTGAACCACGCCGCGCCGACGCTGCCCGGCTCGGGGGCGAAGTCGCACGCCAGGTGGTGCTCGCCGGGCGCGTACCCCGCGGGCACCGCCGCGCCCTCGGCATTCTCGGGGTCCAGGAGCACCAGGCCGGTGTCGCGCACGAGGTCCCCGATCCTCGCCGCGGCCCGGGCCGCCCAGGCCCGGTCGGGTGCGGCGCCGAGGAATACGCAGATGCTGAACACCTCGTACGGGTGGGACGCCTCCACCGCGTCGATGCGGGTGCGGCAGAACGCGGCCGCGCCGTCGACCCAGGCGTGCTCGATCCGGTTGCGCAGCAGGTATCCGGCGGCGCGCGCGGTGGTCAGGAGCCCCCCGCGATCCTGGGGCGGGGCCTGGACCCACGGCGGGTGCGGGTAGGCCGCGATCGTGTCGAGGAGGTCGGGGACGCCCCCGTCCGGTGCCGTGCACCCGGCGAGCCAGTCGCACACGCCCGCGCCCGTCTCCTGGTCGAGCGCCCCGGCCTCGTCGAGGAGCCCCAGCGCCGTCATGGCCGCGAGGGGCTGCGGGTCGGGGCCCTTCACGTCGGGTTCGAGCGCGAACGCGAACCCCCCGTCCCCGGTCCGGTGGGCGAGCACCGCGTCCCGCACCTGATCGCCCGTGCCGGCCCCGGCGAGATGCGCCATGCGGCGCTGGTCCACGAGACTGCCGGTGCGCCACACGAACTGCGCGGCCCGGTCCCTCGCGTCTGCATCGATCCGTTCCATGCCCTCCACGCTAGGGCGGGGAGTGCGGCGCGGGCTTGAACGAATCGGCCGCGCCGTGACGGCCGTGAATATCGGCTGGGGTTCAGTCCCGCGACACTTCCGATTCCCTCCGGCGCCCACCTGCGCCTTTACGCTCCGGTCATGAGAGTCGCACTGGTCACCGAATCCTTCCCGCCGCAGATCAACGGCGTCGCCCGCTCGGTGGCGCGGGCCGCGGCCCACCTGGCGTCGCGCGGGATCGAACCGGTCGTGGTCGCCCCCGCCCCCGGGCCCGGTCCGCGCCCGGTCTTCGACTGGCCGGTGGTGCACGTGCCCTCGGTCCGCCTGCCCGCCTACCGGCACTTCCGGGCCGGGCTCGGCACCCGCGCCCTCGACGACGCCCTGGACGCGCACCGCCCCGACGTCGTCCACCTCGCCAGCCCCTTCGGGTACACCGCCCGCGCGGCGGCCTGGGCCGAGCGCCGCGGCGTCCCCGCCGTCGCCGTCTGGCAGACCGACCTGCCCGCCTACACGCGCGCCTACCACCTGACGGCGTTCGAGCAGCTGGTGTGGAAGCGCCTCAAGTCGATCCACTCCCGCGCCGCGGTGAACCTCGCGCTCTCCGAGTGCACCGCCCGGTCCCTGACCGACCAGGGCATCGGCGGCGTCGCGGTCCTGCCGCACGGGGTCGACACGAACCGGTTCCACCCCTCGTTCCGGGACGCGACGCTCCACGACGCGCTCGTGCCCGACGGGGAGCTCCTGGTCGGCTACGTGGGCCGCCTCGCCCGCGAGAAGCAGCTCCACTGGCTCGCCGACGTCGCCGCCCTCCCCGGGGTGCGGCTGGTCATCGCCGGGGACGGGCCCCGCCGCCGGGCCCTGGAGCGGCTGCTGCCGCAGGCGCACTTCCTGGGGGCCCTGCACGGCACGGACCTGTCGCGCCTGTACGCCTCCCTCGACCTGTTCGTCCACACCGGGCCGTTCGAGACGTTCGGGCAGACGATCCAGGAGGCCCACGCCTCCGGCGTCGCCGTGCTCGCCGTCGACGCCGGCGGGGCCGCCGAGCTGGTCGACCCGGGCGTGGACGGCACCCACTTCCCGGCCGCCGACCCCGCCGCGCTGGCCGACCTCGTCGCGGGCCTGGCCGGGCGCCGGGACGTGCTGCGCCAGTGGGGGCGGCGCGGGCGCCTGAAGGTCCGCGGCCGCACCTGGGAGGCGGAGGGGGACGCGCTCATCGAGCACTACGGGCGGGCGCTCGCGCTGGGGCCGGTGCGCGGCGGGCTGCGCCCACCCGTCCCCACGGCTTGACGTACGAGAGGATCACCGCGCCGAGGTAGATCGCCGAGGACACGATCGGCGCGGCGATGACCTGGTCGTCGAGGGTCTGCAACGCCTCCGGGTCCAGGAGCTCGGCGGTGGCCGCCAGGCCCGGTCGCAGCGCGAACACGGTGGCGGCGAACGCGGCGACGGTGGCGATGAGCTTGACGAGCACCCACTTGTGCGAAGGGCCCCAGCGGGTCCCGAACATCAGGACCACGCCGGTGGCGACGGCGAGCGCGCCGATCGGCACGGCCAAAGTGGAGGCGAGGGCGTCCATGGCGGTCCCGGCCGCGAACTGCACGGCCGGATCGGTCGTGGTGACGGCGCGGACGCCCAGCACCAGCAGGCTCAGGCTCAAGCCGAGCCAGGCGACCGACGAGGCGACGTGCGCGATGACGAAGGCCCGGTACGCGGGGCGGCGGAGTTTTCTCATACCGTCCACGCTCGCCCCCGCACGCGGGGCGCCACATCGGAGCGCGGACGTATCCGCCCCTACGCCCCTGCGCTGACGCCCGTCTAGATCGGCTCGGCCGCGACCGCCGCGGTGCTGCGCCGCGACCACTTCAACCCCACGAGCGGGAACACCAGGACCGAGACCATGGCGGCGCCGACCATGGCCGCGGCCACCGACTCGGCGACCAAACCCCGCTCGGCCGCCGTCGAGGACGCGATGACGACGATCGGCAGCTGCGTCGCCGCGAACGCCGCCAGAGCGCCCCGGTCCCGGCCTTCGAGGGACCGGCGCGCGAACAGCCACGTCACCGCGCCCCGCACCAGAGCGAACGCCAGCAGGAACACCGGGATCAGCGCCAAGGCCGCGGGCGAACCGAGCAGCTCGTCCAGGTCGAACGTCACCCCCGTGTAGACGAAGAACACCGGGACGACCGCGCCGAACCCGATGCCGTCGAGCTTGGACTGCACGAGCGCCTCCTCCCGCTCGTCCAGAGCGGACAGCAGCAGGTGCATGCACACCCCGGCCGCGAACGCCCCCAACGCGATGTCCACGCCGATCTCGGCGGCCAGGAGCACCGCCGCCAGCAGCACCAGCACCGACAACCGCACCGCCAGCTGCGCCGAGGTCCCCATGGTCGCCGACAGCAGCCGCGCGACCCGCGCCGACCGCCGCAGCGACCCCAGCGCCGCCGCCGCGACCGCCAGGCCCGCCAGCGCGATCGCGAGCGTCGTCCGCCCCGAATGGTGCCCCTCCGAATAGAACAACGCCAGCAGCGCGATCGGCGCGAACTCGCCGACCGCGCCCACGGCCATCAGGTGCGGGCCCACCGGCCCCGCCAGCAGCCCCGAGTCGCGGGCGATCGGCAGGATCGTCCCCAGCGCCGTCGAGGACACCCCGATCGCCAGGATCAGCACGGCCGCACCGGCGCCGGCCGCCCACATCGCGGCCGCCGCCAGCCCGAACGACACCAGCCAGCCCGCCGAGGCCGCCGCGATCGGCCGCCCCCGCACCGACCGGAAGTCGATCTCGTACCCCGCCAGGAAGAACAGCATCGCCAACCCCAGCTGCGACACCGTCTCCAGCAGCGGCCCGGTCTGCACCAGCCCCAGCACCTGCGGCCCGATCGCGATCCCCAGGACGATCTCCACGACCACGCTCGGCAGCCGCACCCACCGCTCCACGCGGTCCACCAGCAAAGGCGCCGCCACCGCGGCCATCGCCAGCACCACCAGCTGCACCGACATCCCGTCCCAGTCCACCGCCGGAGCATAGAGCCCCGCACCGCCCCCCAGCGGGCGAAACGGGGCCTAACCCCACCCCGCATCGGGGGAGCAACGGCACTACCGGACGGTAACCTCCGGACGTAGCCTCGAAGCATGGCACTGGCACCCGCGCTCCCCGACACGAAACCCCGCCTCCGCGGCTGGCTCCACGCCGGCGCGTTCCCCCTCGCGCTCATCGCCGGACTCGCCCTCATCGCCACCGCCCCCACCCTCGCCGGACGCCTCACCGCCGCGGTCTACGTCGCGACCTCCGGCCTCCTGTTCGGCGTCTCCGCGCTCTACCACCGCACCAACCTCCCCGCCCGCGGCACCGCCGCCCTCAAGCGCCTCGACCACGCGAACATCTACCTCATCATCGCCGGCACCTACACGCCCATCGCCGTCCTCGCCCTCGACGGGACCGCGCGCACCGCGCTCCTGTCGGTCATCTGGGCCGGGGCCGCCGCCGGCGTGGTCTTCCGCGTCCTGTGGCACGGGGCCCCGCGCTGGCTGTACACGGTCCTGTACATCGTCCTGGGATGGGCGGCGGTGTTCGTGACGCCGCAGCTGGCCTCGGGCGCGGGGGTGGCGGCGACGGTCCTGATCTTCACCGGCGGGGTGCTGTACACGATCGGGGGCGTGGTGTACGCGCTCAAGCGCCCGAACCCGTCGGTGCAGTGGTTCGGGTTCCACGAGGTGTTCCACGCGTTCACCGTCGCCGCGTACGTGGCGCAGTTCGCGGCGGTCGCGATCGTCCTCCATTCGGCCGCTTGAGGTTAGGATCGGCGGTACCGACCGGAGAAGGGGAGTGCCGCCATGGGCGACCGCCAAGCCAGGGGAGTGGACCGCGCGATCCAGGAGGCCGAGGCCCGCGGCGAGTTCAAGGACCTCCCCGGCGCCGGGAAGCCCCTGCCGGGGATCGGGCAGCCGCTGCGCGAGGACTGGTGGCTGCACCAGCAGGCCACGCGCGAGAACTTCGGCCTGGACGCCCTCCCGCCGGCCCTGCGCCTGGGCAAGGAGCGCGAGCAGCTGCCCGCGGCGCTGGACGCCCTCGGCGACGAGGAAGCGGTGCGCGCGGCGGTCGCGGAGTTGAACGGGCGCATCCGCAAGGCCCTCATCGGGCCAGTGGAGGGCCCGCCGCTGCGGTTCGGGCTCATCGACGCCGACGAGGCCGTCGCGGCCTGGCGCGAACGCCGCCAGCAGCAGCAGTAGCCGCCACCGCAGTAGCTCCCGCAACACCTGCTTGACAGTGTCTAGTTTCCGGCGCATCCTTAACTTGACAATGTCAAGACCGGCTCGCGCCCACCACCGAAGGCACACCCATGGCACCGATCATCACCCTCACCGCCGCCACCCTCCTCGCCCGCCTGGCAGGACTCCTCGGCGCCGACGCCCTCACCGACTGGCAGCTGTGCCTGCGCATCGGCCTCGCCGCCATGTTCACCCTCACCGGCGCCGTCCACTTCCACCCCAAATTCCGCGCCGACATGATCCGCATGATCCCCGCGCGCCTCCCCACACCCGCGCACCTGGTCACCCTCACCGGCGTCCTCGAAATCGCCGGCGCCGCCGGACTCCTCGTCCCCGCCACCGCGACCGCCGCCGCCCTGTGCCTGGCCGCGCTCCTGGTCGCCATGTACCCCGCGAACTACTCCGCCGCCAAACGGGCCGTCCCCCTCGCCGGATCGCCCGCCACCCCCATCGGCATCCGCACCGCCGAACAGGCCCTCTTCATCGCCCTGTGCGTCCTCGCCGCACTCTGACCCGGCCCCGGACACGGTGAAGGCCCGGACCCCCACCGGGTCCGGGCCCCTTGCCCACACCTATAACGCTACCCGGCGCCCCAACGTCAGATACGCGAACCCGAGCAGACCCCGGTGACCCCGCAACCACCAGGCACGATGCGCATCCGCGGCCGCCCGGATCTCCTCGGCCCGCTCATGACCCGGATTGGCCTGCAACCAGACCTCCTTGTCCATGAGGAACTCCGACTCGAAGTCGTCCCACTCGTGCTGCTCCACCGACTCCACCCGCAGCGGCCGCAGCCCCGCCGCCACCGCCGCATCCACCAGGTCCGGCAGCAGCAGCCACTCATCGGCCTTCGTATCCGGCCACATCTGAGCCAGCTCCGCCTCCGTGGGCGTGCGCTGCCAGATCCCGTCGCCGAACACCAGCCGCCCACCCGGCCTCACCAGCGGCACCAGCGCCGCCACCGCCTCCGCGCTCGTCCCGAACGCATGCGCCGCACCGATGCAGATCACCAGATCCGCAGGCTCGGTCCAGTCCTCACCCTGGTACTCCACGAACTCGACCCGGTCGCCGATCCCGCGCCGGGCCGCACCCGCGCGCCCCCGCTCCAGCAGTTCCAGATCCGAATCGATCCCCACCGCCGCAGCGTCCGGAACCCGCTCCGTGATCCGCTGGAGCAGCTCGCCCCACCCGCACCCGATGTCGAGGATCGTCTTCGGCGCGAACGCCGCGCACTCCTCCACCATGCGGTCGAGGCGCCAGCGCGCGATGGGGGAGTTGCAGTCGAGGTGGCCGTACCGTGCCGGCCCGTCAAGAGAAGTCATCGCCCGGACCGTAGCAGCGCCCCACCCGCCGCGCAAACGAGAATCCGCCTCTACACTCGCCCCCATGATCACCGTCCACGCCTACGTCTGGACCCTGCCCGAACACCGCGACGCCTACCTCGCCGGCCTCCGCGCCCTCCAGGACTCCACCCTCGCCAACGACCACGGCTGCCTCGAATACCGGTTCTGGGAATCGGTCACCGAACCCGGCGCGTTCGTCTGCGTCGAAGCCTGGACCGACCGCGCCGCCCTCGACGCCCACCTCGCCGCACCCCACCACGCCACCGGCTCCGCCGCCCTCGACCCCTACCGCGCCCGCCCCGCCGACATCCGCGTCTACGAATCCACCCCCATCGACCTCTGACACCACACCCGACCCCCGAACCGGATGCGCCCGTCGCACCCCACTGGCACACTCGCACCCATGACCGACGACCTCAAAGCCACCCTCCAGCGCTACCTCCAGACCGCCCGCGAAGCCCTCCTGTGGAAACTCGACGGCCTAGGGGAGTACGACCTGCGCCGCCCCCTCACCCCCACCGGCACCAACCTCCTCGGCCTCGTCAAACACTCCGCCGCCACCGACGTCGAATACTTCGGCACCTGCTTCGACCGGCCCTTCCCCGACCCGCCCGCCTGGTTCCCCCTCATCGAGACCGTCCCCAACATCGAGATGTGGGCCACCGCCGACGAGACCACCGAATCCATCACCGACCTCTACCGCCGCGTCTGGGACCACTCCAACGCCACCATCGACGCCCTCGACCTCCACACCGAAGGCACCGTCCCCTGGTGGCCCGAAGAACGCCGCACCGTCACCCTCGGCCAGATCCTCATCCACATGACCGCCGAGACCAACCGCCACGCCGGACACGCCGACATCGTCCGCGAGACCATCGACGGCGCCGCCGGACTCAACCAGCGCAACTCCAACCTCCCGCCCGCCGACCAATACGACTGGCCCGCCTACCGCGACCAGGTCGAACAAGCCGCCCGCACCGCCGCAGGCCGATAACACCACCCCCGAGGGCCCGGTGCGATGCGCACCGGGCCCCCAGACCACTCACCCCACCGGCGCCCCGAACCACCGCCCCAACGCCGCCTCCAGACCCGCCCGATCCCCACCGGCCCACGCCACATGCCCGTCCGGACGCAGCAGCACACCCGGCCACCCCGACACCCCACCGGCACCAGCCACCACATCGACCCGGTCCGACCACCCCCCGGCCCCCAGACCCCCCGTCCCGTCCACCACCAGACCCCGACCGCCCCGCATGAACCCGTACAGACTCCCGCCCCCCAGCGGCACATCGCGCTGGCGGCACCCCACGACCTCCGGGCCCTCGCCGAAGTCGTACCGCACGTCCAGCGCCGCGACCTTCTCCACCAGGAACCGGTTCACCTCACCGAACCGCATCAACTCCGCCAGCAGCCGCCGCGCCGCCTCCGGACCCGCACCGGGGGAGGACAGCTCCACCTGCGCCCGCGTGTTGTCCAGCACCGCCGCCGCCACCGGACGCCGCTCCGCCTCGTAGGTGTCCAGCAGCCCCGCCGGAGCCCACCCGCGCACCTGCGCCGCCAGCTTCCACCCCAGGTTCACCGCATCCTGCACCCCCAGGTTCAACCCCTGCCCGCCCAGCGGCGGATGCACATGCGCCGCATCACCGGCCAGCAGCACCCGCCCCACCCGGTACGCGTCCGCCAACCGCGTCGCGTCCCCGAACCGCGACAGCCACCGCGGCGAATGCACCCCGAAATCCGTCCCCGCAACCGCACGCAGCCGCGCCCGGAAATCATCGAGCGTCGGCGCCGACCCGCGCGGCGCCACCCCCTCCGCCGGGACGACGACACTGTAGACACCACCGAACGGCCTGAGCCAGAACGACCCCGCCACCGGCCCCGCCCCCGCCACCCCTGCGGCGACCTCCTCGGCCGAGACCCCGACCTCCATCTCGCCCATCAGCGTCTCGGACCGCGACGCCTCGCCCGCGAACCCCACACCCGCGAGCCTCCGCACTGCACTGCGCGCCCCGTCGCACCCGACCAGGAACCCCGCCCGCACCCGCGAACCGTCATCGAACTCCACGACCACACCGCCCGCGTCCTCCGCGAACCCGGCCACCGACCGCCCCCGCACCACCCGGGCGCCCAGCTCCACCGCATGCTCCTCCAGCACCCGCTCCACCACAGGCTGGGGGAGACCCAGCAGAAAAGCGTGCGCCGTGTCCAGGCCCTCCGGCACCGGACCCGGGAGCCCCGCGAAGAACCCGGCCGCCGGGCGCTCCCGGCCCAGCGGCCGCAACCGCTCCAGCAGGCCCCGCATGGCCATCAACTCGATACTGCGAACATGCAGGCCCACGACCCGGACCATCGACTTCGGCTCGGTCACCGGGTCCACGACCAGGACCCCGACCCCGTGCAGCCGCAACTCGGCCGCCAGCATCGCACCGGTCGGACCGCACCCGGCGACCACCACATCAACAGAACTCGCGTCGGATTCCGGCGACGCACCGGCAGCGGACTTGGAAACGCCCATGGCAGAACCTGCCCTTCAGGAGTGCTTTCCGGCGCTCCCGGCAGCGATCACACCGCTCGGCCGCGACGCGAGGAGGGGAGCACCCACATCGATACGTCCATGGGTCCCACCTCCTCAAGCAGTGTCGCGGTCCACCACAAGATACAAGCCGCGACACCACCCGTCAAACCCCGAAACACCGGCAGGGGAGCACCCCTACTCGGGACGCCTCACCCGCGCCTCGGCCGCCAGCGCCCGCTCCCGCCACGACCCCGCCGCAGCCTCCTGCTCCGCCCGGGCCGCCTCCGCCGCCTCCAGCCGCGACGCCAGCACCCGCCGGTCCGCGACCGCCTCGGCGACCTCGCCCTGCAACCGCCCCACCGCCGCACCGCGCTCGGCCGCCGCCGCGCCCGCCTGCTCCGCGTCCCGACGCGCCACCGCCAACTCCGCCACCAGACCCTCCACCCGCGACCGCTCCCGGTCCCGCTCGACCATCACCGACGCCACCCGCCCCTCGGCCCGCTCCAGCGCCGCCTCACCGGCCCGCAGCGCCTCCGCCGCCTCCGCCTCCACCCGGTCCGCACGCTCCCGCGCCGCCACCGCATCACCCGCAGCCGCCACCGCCGCCCGCTCCGCCTCCTCCCGAGACGCCACCGCCGCATCACGACCCCGCACCGCCTCGGCCGCCTCCACCCGGGCCGCCGCCGCGTCCCCGACGGCCGCATCACGCTCGGCCACCGCCGCCCGCGCCTCACCCAACGCCCGCTCGGCCTCCACGCGCGCCGCCTCCGCGTCCTTCACCGCCGCGACCCGCGCCGACACCGCCTCCTTCGCACGGCCCTCCGCCGCCGCAGCGACCCCCGACACCCGCTCGACCTCCGCAACCGACGCGGCCAGCTCGTCACGCAGCGCCGCCGCACGCCCCGCCACCTCGTCGCGCTCCGCACGCGCCGCCGCGACCGCGCTGGCGGCCTCGGACCGGACCTCCGCGATCCGCGCCTCGACCTCCGCGGGGTCCGTCTCGGCCCGCAGCGCCTCCGCGAGGGGCGCCAGCGCCGAGGTCATGGACTGCTCGATCTGCTCGTACAGTTCCTCGGCCCGCGCGAGCGCGCCCTCCAGGCCCGGGGTGGCGCGGCGCAGTTCGCGCTGGCGTTTGGCCTGGGAGGCGCAGTCGCCGTCGGCGCAGTACAGGCGGGGCCGTCCGCGGCCGGGCTGCTGCGGGATCGGCGTGCCGCAGCGCTTGCACAGCGTCACGAGCTTCGGGTGGGCCTGGGTGGTCTGGTGGTTCGCATCCGTTTTCGTCATGCCCACATCCTAACATTATTTCTTTCCGGTATTGATATTTAAATAACCGGAAAATAAGCGTGTCGCCCTGAGATACATAACTCACGAGAAGTGCCGTTCCCGCAAGTTATGAGTCTGGAGGGCCTGACTCGACCCCGGGTGCCACGGGTCGCCGGGCGGGCCGTTCTCGGCGATTCGGCTGCCGCCGGTTGCGGGCGCTGCGACGATGGCGGGGAGATCGGGCGGAAGGAGTCTGCGATGGGTTCGATCCTCAATCCCTACGTGTCGTTCAACGGGAACGCGCGGGAGGCGATGGAGTTCTACCAGTCGGTGCTGGGCGGGGAGCTGAACGTGATGACGTTCGGTGACTCGGGGGTGCCGGACGCCCCGGCGGACCAGGTGATGCACGCGCAGTTGACGTCGTCGGCCGGGTTCACGGTGATGGCCTCGGACACGCCGCCGGGGATGCCGTACGTGCCGGGCCAGAACATCTCGATCAGCCTCTCGGGCGACGACGGGGACGCGCTGCGCGGGTACTTCGCGGGATTGTCGGAGGGCGGGTCGGT
Organism: Glycomyces mayteni; assembly: GCF_042428885.1. Taxonomy (NCBI): domain Bacteria; kingdom Bacillati; phylum Actinomycetota; class Actinomycetes; order Glycomycetales; family Glycomycetaceae; genus Glycomyces; species Glycomyces mayteni. The sequence continues at coordinate 382,414 of NZ_JBHMBP010000005.1, read as the reverse complement.
GAACATCCCGCTGGAGAAGCAGATGTGGGGCGACGAGTTCGGGGCCGTGGTCGACCGGTTCGGGATCGGCTGGATGGTGAACATCGCGGGGAGCTAGTACCCCGGGGCGACAAGGGACGGGAAGACGGTGGGCGGGACATGGGTCCCGCCCACCGTTGCTTGTGGGAATATCGCGCTAGTTGACGCCGCGGCGGAGCCGCCAGTAGGCGGCGGCGGTGAGCAGCGCCGACAGGCCCAGGGTGAGGGCGAACTCGGTCCACTGGAACCGCCAGTACCGGTCGGCGGGCTGGTAGACGACGTCGAACGCGGCGTCCTTGTGCGACAGGCACTCGTCGGGCGGGACGTTGAGGCTGCGGCACTCGTCGGCGTCCTCGCCGGTGAACGCCGAGCCGTCGGCCATGCGCACGGGCATCTCGTCGCTGAGGACCCACGCGCCGGGCATGGTGTAGCCCATGACGACCGCGCCGGTGTCGCCCAGGGAGAGCCCGTCGATGAGGCCGACGGTGTTGGCGTCGGCCATGGTGACGGTCGCGGTGACCGGTTCGGCGTACAGGGGCCGCACGTACCCGCCCATGGCGAGCTGGAGGCCGAGGAACACCAGGAGCGTCAGGGCCATGGCGGCGAGGGTCCGGCGGGTGAGGGCGCCGATCGCGAGCCCGAGGGTGAACGCCAGGACCGCGTACCCGAAGGGCGCGGCGTTGCGGGTGGCGAACTCGATCGGGTGGAACCGGGAGTCGGCGATGTCGTCGAGGGGGCTGACGGCCCAGGTCAGCAGGAGGGTGAGGGACCCGGCGAGGAGGACCCCGACTCCCCCGGCGACGGCGAGCTTGGCGGTGAGCCAGCGGGTGCGGGTGACCGACTGGGTCCAGGCGAGGCGGTGGGTGCCCGCTTCGAGTTCGCGGGCGACCAGGGGCGCGCCCCAGAATGCGCCGAAGACGGCGAGCCCGGCGAGCAGGAGCAGGCCGATGAGCGTCAGGGGCAGGCCGAACCGGTCGTCGAGGTAGTGGGCGGCCTGGTCGCATTCGGCGGTGCACTCGGTGACGAGGGTGCGGTAGGCGTCGCGGACGTCCCAGGCGAGGTAGAGGAGGTAGGCGGCGGCCGCGGCGAGGACGGCGGCGGTCCACAGGGTCTGGGCGCGCATCTGGCGCCAGGTCAGCCAGATCATCGGGCGGTCTCCTGGAGGATCGGGGCGCTGGGGCCTTCGGCGCGGTGGAGGTAGGTGAGGACCAGGTCTTCCAGGCCGATCGGCTCGGCGCCGGGCAGGTCGAGGCGCCCGGCGGGGTCGTGGACGACGAGGGTGGACTGTCGCGGGGTGTGGTCGGCGGCGATGACCTCGACGCCCCCGGGGAGGCGGTCGAGGCTGCCGCGGGGGCCGACGACGCGGCGGTGGGCGGCGGCGAGGTCGTCGATCTCCCCCGCGACCTGGACGCGGGACTCGGCGAGGATGACGAGGTGGTCGCACACGCGCTCGACGTCGGCGATGAGGTGGGAGGAGAGGACCACCGAGACCTCCATGTCGGCGACGAACTCCATGAGGGACTGGAGGAACGAGCGGCGCGCGAGCGGGTCGAGGGCGGCGACGGGCTCGTCGAAGACGAGCAGCTCGGGGCGTTTGGCGGCGGCGAGGGTGAGCGCGAGCTGGGCCCGCTGGCCCCCGGAGAGGCGCCCGGCCTTCTTGGCGGGGTCCAGGCCGGTCTGGCGGATGCGGGCCTCGGCGACCTGCGCGTCCCAGCCGGGGTTGAGCTTCTCCCCCAGTCTCAGGTGGTCGGCAACGGTGAGCTGGGCGTAGACGGGGGTGTCCTGGGCGACGAAGCCGACGCGGGCGAGCTGCGCGGCGCCTGCGGCGGGGCGGTTGCCGAGGACTTCGATGGTGCCGGAGGTGGGTCGGATGAGCCCGGCGGCGAGGGCCAGGAGCGTGGACTTGCCGGCGCCGTTGGGGCCGACGAGGCCGGTGATGCGTCCGGCGGGGATGTCGAGGGTGACGTCGTCCAGGGCCGCGTGGGCCCCGTAGCGCTTGGTGAGCGCGTTCGTCGCGATGACGGGGGTGGTCATGGTTCCTGCGCGATCCTTCTCATGGTGGTGTCGAAGAGCGCCCGGATCGCGTCGTCGGCGAGGCCGGCGGCGCGGGCGCGGGCGATCCACTGGTCGAGGCCCGCGCGGAGTGCGGCGTGGGCGTCGAGGTCGTCCCCGGCGAGGGTCGCGGTGACGAAGGTGCCGCGCCCGGGTTTGGGTGCGACCAGTCCCTGGCGTTCGAGTTCGCGGTACGCCTTGAGGACGGTGTTGGGGTTGATCGCGACTTTGGCCACGACTTGCTTGACCGTCGGCAGCTGGTCCCCCACGGTGAGCATCCCGAGCCGCAGGGCCTGCTGGACCTGGTGGACGAGCTGCATGTACGGGGCCACGCCGGAGCGCGGTTCGAGGTGGAAGTCGATCACAACTTTCTCTATTTCACTAGGATGTTAGCACTATAGGGCTATGGGTGCGGGCCTGTCAAAGGCGGGGCGGGGACTGCGGGTGTTATCCCTGGTTGCGGGGGTGGTTGCGGGCGGTGCGCTCGTTGCCGAACTTGTAGGCGCCGGTCCAGCGGGCCATGACGAGCTGCGGGTCGCCGGCGTCGAGCTCGGCGAGGAACTTCGCGGCGCGGGCCCCGCGGAGGGTGGCGGCGGCGCGGCCGCGGTGGAGGATGACGACGGTGCCGTCCCCGCGCTCGCGGTGGGAGAACCCGGAGGCGGCGCTCACGCGGCGGCCTCGGACCGGCGGGCGCGGGCGACGGCGATCGCCGCGGCGATGCCGCCGAGGAATCCGAAGAGGTGGGCCTGCCAGGACACGTACGGACTGGTGGGCAGGACGCCCCAGATGAGGGAGCCGTAGACGGCGAAGACGAGCAGGGCGATGAGCAGGTCCCCGATGCGGCGCATGAAGACCCCGCGCGCGAGCAGGTACCCCAGGAGCCCGAAGGCGACGCCGGAGGCGCCGACGGTGACCGAGTTCGCCGGGGACACGAGCCACACGCCCAGGCCGGAGGCGACGAGGGCGAACACCAGGGCCGTCCACATGCCGCGGCGGTCGCGCAGGGCGCAGATGACGCCCATGACGACCAGGGGCACGGTGTTCGCGGCCAGGTGCGCGGCGTCGGCGTGGAGGAACGGCGCGGCGAGGATGCCGGGGACGAGGCCGTCGAGGGTCCGCGGGGTGATGCCGTACTGCGTCAGGTGCGCGGGCAGCACGAGGTCGGCCAGGAGCACCGCCCACAGGAGCGCGGCGATGGCGCCCCAGGTGGCGAGGGCGCGGCGCAGGGGGTGCGCGGGGCGGGGGGTCGGGGGCTGGACGGGGAGGGTCACTGCGGCTCCTCGCTGGGATTCGGTCGGTCGTGTGAAGGGTAGCCGGTGCGCGCGCACGCGTGTTGCTTCGAAACTCCGATAGTATGGTTCTCGTAATACTTTTTCGGTGAGGAGGCCCCCTGTGAAACTTGTACTTGCCGCGGCGACCGGTGCGACCGGCCGCCTGGTCCTGGACCGGGCGCGCTCGTCCGGCCACGAGGTGACCGCGCTGGTCCGCTCCCCCGGGAAGCTCCCGGACGCAGTCCCCTACGCGCGCATCGACTTCAACTCCCCCGACGCCGGGGCCCTCGCCGGTGCGATGGGCGGCGCCGACGCCGTGGTCTCGGCGCTCGGGGCGACGGGCAAGGCGGACGCGGGCGTCGCGGCCACGGGAACGCTCGCGCTCATCGCGGCGATGCGCGAGGCCGGGGTGCGGCGCCTGGTGGTGCTGTCGGCCGCGCCGATCGGGACGGTGGCGACGGCCGTCCGCCCCGACAAGCCGCGCCACGACCCCGGGGACGGGCTGGTGCTGCGGCTGCTGACGCCGGTCGTCAAGCGCGCGCTGGCCGAGCACTACGCCGACCTCGCGGCGATGGAGGACGCGGTCCTGGACTCGGGGCTGGAGTGGACGGTCGTGCGGCCGCCGCGGCTGACCGACGGGCCCGCGAAGGGCGCGTGGCGCACCGCGGTCGGGGCGAACCCGAGGAACGGGTGGACGATCTCGCGCGCGGACCTGGCGGCGGCGATGCTGGCGGCGGCCGCCGACCCCGCGTCGGCGGGGAAGATCCTGGGCGTGGCCTACTGACGCCCGGCCAGGTCGTCGGTGGCGGCGCGCCCGGCGTCGGCGACCCGGCCCAGGAACGCGGCGATCGTGTCGAGCTGGGCGGGCGTGAAGTCCGCGCAGACGTCGGCGATCGCCTCGCGCAGCGGCTCGTACAGGGCGCGGACCTCGCCGGTGCGGTCGGGCTCGGCGGTGAGGTGGACGGCCCGCCGGTCGGTGGGGACCCGGTCGCGGCGGATCCACCCGGCGGCTTCGAGCCGGTCGAGGACCCCGGTGGCGGTGGCGGGGTGGAGGTCGGCGGCGCGGGCCAGCGCGGTGGCGGTGAGGGGTCCGGTGCGGGTGATGAGGTCGAGGCATTCGAGGTCGACGTCTTGGAGGCCGAGGCGGTCGGAGACCTGGTGGTTGAGGAGGCGGAGCTGGACGGTGAGGTGGCGCAGGAGTTCGGTGACGTCGTGGGCGTGGCTGGTCATCGGCGGCTGCTCCTGGCGGGTCGGGTGGGGTTCAGGATAGGCGAGGGCCGGGGCCGGGGGGTGTGGGCGGTGGGTCTGGGCGCGGTGCTTAGGCTGTTGGGGTTTGCGCGGTGCCGCCTGGGGCGGCCGGATCGAGAGGGGTGTGTGCAATGGTGCAGATCGGTGGCGGGGTCGAGGTGCCGGTGTCGGAGGACACGGGTTCGCGTCCGGTGGTGTCGGTGCCGGATGCGGCGGCGCCGGCGGGGCTGCTGGTGTTCGACGTGGTCGAGGGTTCGGGTGCGGTGGCGCAGGCCGGGGATGCGGTCGCGGTGCAGTACGCGGGGTTCAACTGGTCGAACGGCAAGGAGTTCGACGCGTCGTGGAACCGCGGGGCGCAGCCGTTCACGGTGTCGCCGCTGGGTTCGGCCCCGGTGATCCAGGGGTGGAACGACGGCTTGGTGGGTGCGAAGGTCGGCGGGCGCCGGCTGGTCGTGATCCCGCCGGAGCTGGGTTACGGGGCGTCGGGTGCGGGCGGTGTGATCGGTCCGAACGAGACGCTGGTGTTCGTGGTCGACGTGGTGTCGGTGAACGGGCAGAAGTAGTCGTTGTTCGAGGAGGGGGCGGCTTGCGGGGCGCCCCCTCCTTTGGCGTGTTCAGCCTCCGGCGATGGAGGGGAGGATCTGGATGTCGCGGCCGGCCAGGGGTGTGTGGAGTCCCTGGAGGCGGCGGGACTCGTCGTCGCCGATGTAGACGTTGACGTAGCGGCGGAGTCGTCCGGACTCGTCGCGCAGGCGGCGGGCCAGGCGCGGGTGGGTGCGGGCGAGGGCGTCGAGGAGGTCGGCGAGTGTGGCGTGCTCGTCGAGGTCGACGGTGAGGTGGCGGGCGCCGTCGCATTCGGAGGCGAGTGCGGCGGGGATCTTGACGTCGGTGGTCACGGGGTCTCCATGGCGCGGACGCAGAGGACGTCGGGGAGGTGGGCGGCGACTTGGTGCCAGGGGCCGTTGTCGGCGGCGGCCCAGACGTCGCCGCAGCGGGTGCCGAAGTACCAGCCGGGGTCGGGGGCGCCGTCGGTGCAGGCGCCGTCGCGCATGACGGTGCCGAAGTAGTCCTCGTCGGGGAGGCCTTCGTTCCAGGGGGTCCAGGTGTGGCCGCGGTCGGTGGTGCGCCAGGGGGCGATGCGGTGGCCGGGCGGGGTGCGGTCCATGGATTCGCCGACGGGCCAGGCGGTGACGGTGCCCGGTTCGGTGGGGTGGGCGACGATGGCGAACCCGAAGTCGGTGGGCAGGTTCTGGGAGATGTTGGTCCAGCCGCCGTCGGGGCGGGTGGCGCGGTAGGCGGGGCCGTGGCTTTGGGCGTAGAGGGTGCCGTCGGCGGCGCGGGTGACTTTGTGGATGCATTGGCCGGATTCGGGTTCGGGGTCGGGGCCGTAGTCGACGGTGATGCCTTTGGCGATGCCGTTCCAGGTGCGGCCGTCGTCGCGGGTCTGGTAGATGCCGCCGGAGGAGATGGCGACGGTGAGGGCGGCGGGGTCGTCGGGGTCGGGGACGATGGTGTGGACGGCGGGTCCGGCGCCGCCGGAGGCCCAGGTGGTGTGCTGGGGGTGGTCCCAGAGGGCGCGGTTGAAGGCGAAGGTGCGGCCGGAGTCGTCGGAGGTCCAGAGGCTGGTGGGTTCGACGCCGGCCCAGACGCGGTCGCCGGGGCCGAAGGTGAGCTGCCAGATCTTCTTGACGGTGTTGGTCTTGGTGGAGTCGGGCTGGTCGATGCCGGCGGTGTCGGAGTAGTCGAGGGGCCGGTACGGGAGGTCTTGGGGGAATTCCATGGGGGCGTTGACGGGTTCGTCCCAGGTGTGTCCGTGGTCGTCGGAGCGCCAGATGGAGGGGCCGAAGAAGGTGCTGGCGCCGACGAGGACGCGTCCGGTGGCGGGGTCGCAGGCGGCGGCGAAGATCTCGGCGACGGCGGTGAAGCCGTCGGCGTCGAGTTTGGCGGGGCCGTCGACGGACCAGTGGACGCGGTCGTCGCTGGTGGCGGTGAAGAGGCCTTTGCGGGTGCCGATGAGGACGAGGTAGGCCATGGCGGGCTCCTTTGCCGTGTGTTCGTGGCTGTGGGTCCCATCGTCGCGCTCGGGTGTGACGTTTTCAGGCCGTTCCGGGGTTTCCTAGGGGGTGGTTCGGGCTTGGAGGCGGTCGTGGACGGCTTCGGCGGTCTGGTCGGGGGTGAGGTGGGTGTTGTCGATGACGGTGGTGGCGTCGGCGAGCCAGGTGGCGAGGGCGGTCTCGTAGGGGCCGCGGTGGTCCAGGCGCCATTGCCGGGCGGTGGGTTCGTCGGTGTCGTTGGCGACGCGGTCGGTGAAGGTGTCGCGGTCGGTGTGGAGGGTGAAGGCGTGGACGGGGATGTGGTGTTGGGCGAAGCCGTCGGCGAGTTCGGTCCAGTAGTCGTGTTGGAGGACGGTCTGGGGGACGACGAGGGTGCCGCCGGCGAAGTCGAGGACTTGGCGGGCGGTCTCGACGGTGAGGGTGCGCCAGGGGGCCCATTCCTTGAAGTCGGTGTGCGGGAGGTCGCCGATGATGGCGCGCAGGAGGTGTCCGACGTGCTCGGCGTCGAAGACGCGGGCCGGGAGGGATTGTCGGAGGAGGCGGGCGGTGGTGGTCTTGCCGGCGCCGAAGGGGCCGTTGAGCCATACGATCATTCGGGGGAATCTAGCAGGGGCGGACCTGTTGCGGGGCGCGCGTTCGTGTTACGTTGCGGACACCCCGGGCGCACCCGCGTCCCCCGCCCGCCCCGTGATCGATCCTGTTAGGACGAGTGCCCATGCGCGCCTCCCGTGTTGCCCTGCTGCTGTCCCCGCTGCTGCTGCTGTCGACCGGCTGCCAGGAGTTGTCCGACGCGATCGACGACGCCTCCTCCGACGCCGCTTCGGGGGACGGGACGGGCTCGCAGGTGTCGGCGGAGTTCTCCGAGACCGCGCCGTTCACCGTCACGGTGGACGCGGCGGCGCTGACGGCGGACATCGAGGCGCTCACCGTGGCCGAGGAGCAGAACGAGGGGTACGACCGGTCGCTGTTCCCGCACTGGAAGGACGAGGACGGCAACGGGTGCGACGCGCGCGACGACGTGCTGGTGGCCCAGGACCGGTCCGGGGGCCTCACGGAGGCCGACTGCGGCGGCGCGATGACCGGCGAGTGGGTGTCGATGTACGACGCCGAGACCGTCACCGACTCCGGGGACCTCGACATCGACCACTTCGTGCCGCTCAAGGAGGCGTGGGGCTCCGGCGCGGTCGACTGGACCACCGAGGACCGCCAGTCGTACGCGAACTGGCTCGGCAACGCCTGGCACCTCATCGCCGTCACCGCCTCCTCCAACCGCTCCAAGTCCGACCAGGACCCGGCCGAGTGGATGCCCGAGGACGAGAGCGCCTGGTGCGCCTACGTGTGGGCGTGGGTCGAGGTCAAGAAGGAGTGGTCGCTCACGGTGGACGAGGCCGAGCGGGCCGCGCTCCTGGAGTACGCCGGCGCGTGCTGACGCGCGTGTCGATGGAGAGGGGTGCGTGATGGTCTCGTTTGCGGGTGTGGTGCGTCCGGTGGTGGACCGGGTGCATGTGTCGCTGCGGCATGCGTCGGTGCCGGGGGTGTCGGCGCTGTACGGGGGTGTGCGGCCGGGCATCGAGGTGGATGCGTTCTATGCGCTGCTGGACCATCCGGTGGCGGAGTCGGCGCTGGCGGCGCGGATGGTGTATTTCGCGTTCGATCCGGATGCGGAGGAGGCGCGGGGGCTGGTGGCGCGGGTGAACGGGTCGTGGGAGTTGACGGGTGCGGGCCGGGAGCGGGTGCTGGGGGTGGACCGGGTGTTCACCGAGGCGGCGGAGCGGTTGTGGTCGTATCGGCCGATCGCGACGATGCCGGGCGGTGAGGCGGTGGCGACGGCGGCGGGGTTGATCGGGCGGCTGCTGGAGGCGGGGCAGGCGAGCGGGGGGCCGGTGTTCCGGGCGTTGACGCCGGTGTGGGAGCCGCCGGGGGGTTCGGCGGCGCAGCGGTTGGTGGCGCGGTTGGAGGCGCTGCGGCATTACCGGGCGGATGCGCATCGGGCGGCGTGGGGTGCGGCGGGGCTGACGGTGGCCGAGGTGCAGGCGTTGGGGCCGGGTGCGGTGAAGGACGGGATCGAGGCGGAGACGAACCGCCTGGATGATCAGGTGTACGAGGTCCTGGACGAGGGTGAGCGGTGGCTGCTGCTGGGGGCGCTGGGTGCGCTGGCGGACGGGCTCAGCGCGCCGTGAGGCGGGGGGCGTATGTTCCTGGCTATGACTGATGAGGCTTGGGAAGTGCGCTGTGCGGCGTTGTGGGAGCGGCTGGATGCGATGGGCCGTGAGGAGTTCGTGCAGGCGATGAAGGACCTGGCGGCCGAGACCGACGACGTGGCGGTGGGGTTGTTCGAGGTCGGCGGCGCGCATGATTCGACGGGGTTCACCGAGCAGGCGGTGGGCTATTACGACCGGGCGGTGAAGGCGGGGCTGTCGGGGGTGCGGCGGCGGCGCGTGTCGATCCAGATGGCGTCGTCGCTGCGGGAGACCGGGCGGCCGCAGGAGGCGCTGGCGGTGATCGAGGAGGAGAAGGGCCGCGGGTCGGACGCCTATGACGGGGCGCTGGCGATGTGCGAGGCGTTGACGCTGGCGAAGCTGGGGCGGGACCGGGAGGGCCTGTCGGTGGCGCTGGTGGCGCTGGCGCCGACGCTGCCGCGGTATCAGCGGTCGACGGTGAACTACGCGCGGGGCCTGGTGGGTTTGGACCCGGTCGGTTAAGCGGGTGAGGTGTTCGGCGAGCGCGGCCCGGTCGGCGGGGGGCAGCGGCGGGATTCGCGCGATCGTGTAGCCGTGCTCGGCGTAGGCGTCGAGGTGGGTCCTTTCGAAGGCGCGGGCCTGGTCGAGGGTGACGCGGCGGACGGCGGTGGGTGTGATGGCGTCGAGCAGGTCGAAGAGCAGGACGGTGGTCTGGTAGACGCCGGCCGCGGCGATGCGGTCGAGTTCGGCGAGCAGGACCGGGCCGGGTTCGTGGCCGGTGAAGCGGGCCATGGCGAGGGTGCACACCGGGGAGCGGTCGAAGAACTGGACGGGTCCGGGGAGGGCGTCGGCGCGGCGCTGGCGTTCGCGCTGGAGGGCGGCGATCTCGTCGGTGAATGCGGGGTCGTCCCAGGGTGCGTCGGTGCCGGCGGCTTGGGCCGCGGTGATGAGGTCGGTGGCGGCTTCGGCGACGACGGTGTGCCCGGCGGCGGCGAGGTGCCGGGCGGCGGTGGTCTTCCCGGCGCCGGGGGCGCCGGTGAGGATGTAGCGGCGCAAGGGGTCTCCTCTGGTCAGGCGATGGACTTGTAGTAGTCGATCTTGCCGAGGAGGTAGTCGCGTTTGGCGGCGAGGTCGTCCATGCGGGCGTCGACGGCGGTCTTGTGGGCTTGGAGCAGGGCGATGCGTTCGGGGACGGTGTGGTCGCCGTCGCGGGCGAGGGTGGCGAAGCGGTGCATCTGCTCGACGGGCATGCCGGTGTCGCGCAGGCATTTGAGGACCGAGAGCCATTCGAGGTGGTCGTCGTTGAAGCGGCGCTGGCCGGTGGGGGTGCGGGTGATGTGCTCGATGAGGCCGATGCGCTCGTAGTAGCGGAGGGTGTCCATGGTGAAGCCGGAGCGGCGGGCGCATTCGCCGATCGTGTAGGTGTCCACGTCGTGTGAGGATACGCGTGCGGCCTGCGGGTTTGCGCTGGAGTCCACTCCAGGTCCTACCGTCGTGCGGGTAGTCAACGACGGAGGAAAGGGGACCGCTGTGGAGCGGATCGCATTGGGACCGGACGGTATCGGGGTGTCGCGGCTGTGCCTGGGGGCGATGGCCCTGGGCACGCAGCAGGACGAGGCGGCGAGCTTCGCGATCCTGGACCGGTTCATCGAGTTGGGCGGGAACTTCATCGACACGGCCAACTGCTACATGTTCTGGGAGGGGGACGGGACCGGGGACCAGTCGGAGCTGCTGCTGGGCCGGTGGTTCGCGGCGCGCGGGACGCGGGACGAAGTGGTGCTGGCGACGAAGGCGGGGCGGCGGCCGTCGTTCCCCGGCGGGGGCATGGAGCACTCGGAGCCGTTGACGCGGGAGCGGATCGGGGCGGCGCTGGAGGAGTCGCTGGTGCGGTTGGGGACCGACCGGGTGGACCTGTTCTGGGCGCACCGCGACGACCGCGACACGCCGCTGGGCGAGACGGTCGCGGGCTTCGACGACGCGGTGCGGGCGGGGAAGGCGCGCATGGTGGGGGCGTCGAACTACACGGCGTGGCGCGTCCAGCAGGCGCTGGGCGTGGCGGCCGAGGCCGGTGCGGCGTCGTACACGGCGATGCAGAACCGGTACTCGTACCTCAAGCCGCGCCCGGGGGCGGTGCTGCCGGAGGGCGGGCATGTGCACGCCGAGCCGTCGGACCTGGACTTCGTCGCGAGCACGCCGGGGACGGCGCTGCTGGCGTACTCCTCGCTCCTGTCGGGCGCGTATGTGAAGAAGCCGCTCGGGGAGCACTACGCGCACCCGGGGACCGAGGCGCGGTTGCGGGTGCTGGACGAGGTGGCCGCGGAGACGGGGGCGACGCGCAACCAGGTGGTGCTGGCGTGGCTGGTCGGGCACGGGGCGCCGGTGGTCCCCCTGGTGGGGGTGTCGTCGGTGGCGCAGTTGGAGGAGGCCGCGGCGGGCGTGGAGCTGAAGCTCGACCCCGGGCAGTGGCGGCGCCTGTCGGCGGCGGCTTAGCCGAGGAAGGAGAGCCGGACGGTCCGGTCGGGGTTGTCGCGGTTGGTGTCCACCAGGAGCACCGACTGCCAGGTGCCCAGGGCGAGCCGTCCGGCGACCACCGGGAGGGTGGCGTGGGGGGCGACCAGGCCGGGGAGGACGTGGTCGCGGCCGTGGCCGATGGAGCCGTGCTGGTGGCGCCACCGGTCGGTGCGCGGCAGGAGGTCCCCGAGGGCGTCGAGGAGGTCCTCGTCGGAGCCGGCGCCGGTCTCGATGACGGCGATCCCGGCGGTGGCGTGGGGCACGAACACGTTCAGCAGGCCGTCGCGGGCGCCGATGGAGGACAGGAAGCCCTCGCAGTCGCCGGTGAGGTTGCGGACGGCCTCGCGCCGTCCGGTGTGGACCTCGATGGTCGTGGTGTGGAACGCCGAGTTCATGGACGCGATCCTGCCATGCCGCACCGGCCCGGGTGTCGGTGCCGTCGTCTAGGGTGGACGCCATGCCGTCGGAGGGAAGTTCGTTGGAAGGCACGGGGAAGGCGCTGGCGGGGCTGGACCTGTCGGGCGTCGACTGGGGGACGGTCGCGGTCGGCTCCAGTGCGGACCCGTACCGGGCGTACCTGGACTCGCTGGGGTCGGCCGAGTCGCGGCGGACGATGCGCGGGTGCCTGGACCGGATCGCGCAGCTGCTCTCCGGCGACGCCGAGACGACCGGCGAGGGGCAGCCGTGGCATCTGCTGCGGTACGAGCACACCTCGCGGGTGCGGGCGGCGATGATCGACGCGGGCTGGTCGGGCGCGTACGTGAACAAGCACCTCGCGGCGCTGCGGCGGGTGCTGAAGGAGGCGTGGCGCCTGGATCTGATGGCCGCCGAGGACTACCAGCGGGCGTGCGACCTCCAGCCGGTCAAGGCCAAGCGGCTCCCGGTGGGGCAGCAGGTCGACGGCGAGGCGCTGGGGGCGGCGCTGTACGCGTGCGACGCCGACCCGGGCCCGGCGGGGGCGCGGGACGCCGCGGTCCTGGCGACGCTGTATTCGACCGGGTGCCGGCGCAGCGAGATCGCGTCGATGCGCCTGGCCGACTACGACCCGGCCGAGCGGGCCATCCGCATCGTCGGCAAGGGCAACAAGGAGCGCGCCGTGTACGTCACCGAGGCCGCCCAGGCCCGCATCGACCGGTGGATGGCCGTGCGCGGCAACACCCCCGGGGCCCTGTTCTGCCCGATCAACAAGGCCGGGAAGCTCAAACTCGACGGGAACCGCCTCTCGGGCATGACCGGGCAGGCCATCGCCGACCTGCTGACCAAGCGGCTCGTGGAGGCCGGGCAGCGCCGCCACACCCCGCACGACTTCCGCCGCACGTTCATCGGCGAGCTCCTCGACGCCGGCGTCGACCTGGCGATCACCCAGTCGCTCGTCGGCCACGCCTCCCCCGCCACGACCGCCCGGTACGACCGGCGTCCGGCGCGGCGCTCGCGCGAGGCGGTCGACCGGTTGCAGCTCCCCGAATCGTGATGTCGATTTCTGGCTAGCCGCTGTCGGGCCCGTGGGGCACGCTTGACGCATGGCGGATCTTCAGATACTCGGCAACGAGGAGCAGCTCCAGGCCGCGGTCGCCGGACGCGACGCCCGGTTCGACGGCTGGGTGTTCCTCGCCGTCACCTCCACCGGCATCTACTGCCGCCCCTCGTGCCCCGCGGTCAAACCCAAACGCGAGCACCAGCGGTTCTACGCCTCCGCGGCCGCGGCCCAGGAGGCCGGGTACCGCGCGTGCAAGCGCTGCCGCCCCGACGCCTCCCCCGGGTCCCCCGCGTGGGACTGGCGAAGCGACGTGTGCGCCCGCGCCATGCGCCTCATCGGCGAAGGCGTCGTCGACCGCGACGGCGCCGCCGGACTCGCCCGCCGCCTGGGCTACTCCCTGCGCCAGCTGGAGCGGCTCCTGATCGCCGAGGTCGGCGCCGGGCCCGCCGCCCTCGCCAGAGCCCAGCGGGCGCAGGTCGCGCGGACCCTCATCGAGAACACCGACCTGCCCATGGGCCAGGTCGCCTTCGCCGCCGGGTTCGCCTCCATCAGGGCGTTCAACCGCGTCGTCGCCGAGGTGTTCGCCTGCTCCCCCACCGAACTGCGCGCCAAGACCAGGACGCGTCCCGCCGGCGGCGGGGCGATCAGCCTGCGCCTGGCCTACCGGGAGCCGTTCGAGCCCTCCAACCTGTTCGGGCACCTCGCCGCCGCCGCGGCCCCCGGCGTCGAAGAATGGCGCGAGGGCGCCTACCGGCGGACCCTGCGCCTGCCCGGCGGCCCCGGCATCGTCGCCCTGCGACCCGGCCCCGGGTACGTCGAGGCGCGGCTGCGGGTCGCCGACCTGCGCGACGTCACCGCCGCCGTCGCCCGATGCCGCCGCATGCTCGACCTCGACGCCGACCCGCAGGCCCCGATGGAGGCCCTCGCCGCCGACGAGGTCCTCGCGCCGCTGGTCGCCAAGACCCCCGGCCGCCGCGTCCCCCGCAAAGCCGACGCCGACGAGTACGCGATCCGCGCCGTCATCGGCCAGCAGGTGTCCACCGCCTCCGCGGCCACGATCGCCGCGCGCCTCGCCGACACCTACGGCGAGGCCGTGGACGACCCGGACGGCGGCCTCACGAGGCTGTTCCCCGACCCGGCCGCGCTGGCCGCGGCCGACCCCGCGCACCTGCCGATGCCCGGAGCCCGCAAGCGCACCGTCCTCGCCCTCGCCGCCGCCCTGGCGGACGGGTCGGTGGAGCTGGGGCCCGGCGCCGACTGGACGGCCGCGCGGGACCAGCTCGCGGCCGTCCCCGGGGTCGGGCCCTGGACCGTGGAGATGGTCGCCATGCGCGCCATGGGCGACCCCGACGCGTTCCCGGTCAAAGACCTCGGGGTCGTCAAGGGCGCCGAGGCGCTCGGCCTCGGCGCCGGGCGGGCCCTGGAGGCCCGGTCCCAGGCGTGGCGGCCCTGGCGGGCCTACGCCGTCCAGTACCTGTGGGCCTCTTCGGAGCACCCCACCAACCGCACCCCCGACGACCAGACGATGAACGAGACGGAACGAGAGAAGGCGGACGCGTGATGCGCACCGACGCGAGGCATGTGAAATTCGAGACGCCGCTGGGCCTGATGGCGGTCTCGGCGGTCGAGGAGGGCCTGACGTACGTCCACATGGGCGTCGAGGAGATGAAGGACGCCTGGGGGCCCGAGGAGGCCACCCCGGTGCTCGCCGCGGCCCAGGACCAGCTGGAGGCCTACTTCGCGGGCGAGTTGAAGGACTTCGACCTGCCGCTGGCGGCCGAGGGCACCGGGTTCCAGCACCGAGTGTGGGCCGAGCTGGTCCGCATCCCCTACGGCGAGACCTGGTCGTACCTCGACGTCGCCCAGAACCTCGGCGACCCCAAGGCCGTGCGGGCCGTGGGCCTGGCGAACGGGCGCAACCCGATCGCGATCGTCGTCCCCTGCCACCGGGTGATCGGCTCCAACGGGAAGCTCACCGGGTACGCGGGCGGCCTGTGGCGCAAGGAGTGGCTGCTGGGCCTGGAGCGCGGCGCGCCCGCACTCTTCGCGTGAGGGCCTAGAGGAGGGTGACGGTGAGGGCGACCTCGACGGCGTCGTCGGTGACGACGATCGTCGCCGAGTAGCAGACCTCCTCGGTGCACCCGGCCGGGATGATCCCCGAGGCCGTCCCGGCCGGGGTCACCCCGGCCAGCAGCGGGGCGTCCATGCCGTTGTCGGCGATGAACGCCCCGAACGATTCAGGCGCGATCCGCACCGTGGCCTCGGCGCGGTCGCCGGGCATCGGCGGCTGCGCCTGCGACAGGTCCGCGTCCACGACCTCGGTCCCCTCGGGCAGGTCGAGGTGCACGGCCTGCTCGACGGCGTCGGCCGACGGCTGCGGGCCCCCTTCGAGGGCCCACGCGACGCCCCACACCGCCGCGATGAGCCCGGCGAGGACCACCAGCAGCCACACGGCGGCATGGAGGGCGCGGCGGACGGTCGGAGCCGGCGGGGAGACCATGGCCGCGACCCTACCCGGTGGCCGGGCGTGCCCGGCCCCTATACGCACCGCCGGTGGCGCGCACCGCGGCCCGCGGCCTCACAGGCCGCTGATCGTCCCCGGCGCCCGCTCGGCCCGGGCCAGGGCCCGGATGAGCGCGGGCTGCCCGTGGCGGACCGCCGCCAGGTGCGCGAGCAGCGCCGCGGCGGTCGCGAACGCCTCCTGGTCGAACACGGGCGTGTCCAGGCCCGTGGAGTAGGCGAGGTCGTCGGCGTGGACGACCAGTTCCAGCAGGCGCGTGGCCAGGAAGTCGTCCAGGCCCATCGCGTACGCCCACCGCACGTTCCCGCTCGTGTGCGCCCCGTCCAGGGCCGGGAGCTCGGCCGCGAGCCGGTCCAAGGCGCTCGACGCGCCGGCGAGGACGGCGGCGTGGCCGTCCGCGGCGCTCTGCTCGCCGCCGGTGCGGATCGCGGTGTTGTACTCGTTGTCGATGTCGGCGGCCAGCCACGCGGCCCGCGCGTAGTGCTCGTGCAGGCCCACGGTCTCCTTCCCGGCGTGGTCGGCGTCCAGGGCCACGGCCACGGACGTGACCTGGCCCAGGAGATGGGCGGCGAGGCCGCCGACGGTGAAGCCCTCCAGGGCCGAGGGCTCGGCCCAGTGGTCGGCGACCGCGCCGTGCCCGGCGAGGTCGAGGGCGGTGCGGGCGGCGGCCAGGTACGGGCCGGTCGAAGCGCTCATGTCGGTTCCTCCGGTCGCTACTGCATCGAGACGTGCACGTGGTTGGTGTGGTCCCCCGCGGGGGTGCCGTCCTGCCCGGAGTAGGAGCGCCACCCCGACCCCGGGGACCAGAACTGGCGGTACCAGATGACGTACTCCACGCCCAGGTTGGAGGCGTTGTTGACGTACCAGGCGGCGAGGCGGTCGCCGTAGTCCTTGTCCGAGCCGGACGCGTCCGAGTCCTGGAAGCCCGAGGAGTTCGCGGCCCAGTCGCAGGCGCGGCCCAGCGGGTGCTCGCCCGAGCCGCCCGACCGGTAGCACGACACGTAGTGGTCGAACCCGGCGTCCTTGGTCTCGTAGTACATGTTCAGGGTCCTGGGGGTCAGGCACCCCGAGGTCGTCGGGTCGTCCTCGGTGCAGCCGCCGTCGCCGCCGGTGTAGTCCCCGGCGCCGGGGGCCCCGCCGTCGCCGCCGGGACCGGCGGCCTCCTCGGCGCGCAGCTCGTCGAGCTGCTCTTCGAGGTCGGCTTGGGCCTCCTCGGCGGCTTCGAGGGCCGCGGCGGCGTCGTCGAGCTCGGCGGCGTGGGCGGCCTGCTCGGCTTCGAGCTGGTCGAGGATCTCCCCGGCCTCGTTGAGGAGCGCGGCGCGCTCGTTGCCGAGGAACCCGGTGTAGGTCATCGCGTCGATGAGCTCGCGGGTGTCGGAGGAGGAGAGGATCGCGTTGGTCTGCTGGAGGTCGCCCTCGGTGTACAGGTACAGCGCGTAGTCGTCGAGGTCGGTGCGGAGCTCGTCGAAGCGGGCCTGCGTCTCGGCGATCTGGGTCTCCAGTTCGGCGGCCCGGTCGTTCGCCTCGTCGACGGCGGCCTGCGCGTCGTTGACGGCGGCGATGGCCTCGGTGAGGTCGGCTTCGAGGGTCTCCTCGTCGGGTTCGGCCGCGGCCGGCGCGGGGATCAGCGCCAGGAGCGCGACGAGCAGGAGCGCGGAGAGGATCTTGTTGCGCACGGGTGGAGGTCAGCCCTTCCCGGATCGGGCGCGGCCCGCAGGTGGGGGTGGGGTGGCCGCGCGTGGGTTTACAGGTCGAGGTCGACCACGAGCGGGGCGTGGTCGGAGGCGCCTTTGCCTTTGCGTTCGTTGCGGTCGACGTAGGCGTCGGTGACGGCGTCCTTGAACGCCGGGTTGGCGAGCGCGAGGTCGATGCGCATGCCGCGGTTCTTGGGGAAGTCGAGGTTGCGGTAGTCCCAGAACGTGAAGGGCCGATCGTATTTGAGGGCCCGGGGGTAGACGTCGGCCAGGCCCGCGGCCTGGACCGCGGCCAGCGCGTCGCGCTCGTCGGCCGTGACGTGGGTGGTGCCGGTCCAGGCGTCGATGTCCCACAGGTCGTCGTCGGTGGGGCAGATGTTGTAGTCGCCCATGGCGGCGAACGGGACTCCCGCGGCGGCGTCCTTGGCGGCGTCGGCGGCGAGGGCCTGGAGGAACGCGAGCTTGTACGGGAAGTGCGGGTCGGCGGTGTCGCGGCCGTTGGGGATGTAGAGGGATTGGACGCGCACGGGCCCGCAGGTGGCGGCGATGGCGCGCGGTTCGGTCTCGCCGCCGAACTGCGGCTGCCCGGTGAGGCCTTCGCGGATGTCGGTGAGGCCGACGCGGGAGAGGATGGCGACGCCGTTCCAGCGGCCGGTGCCCCAGGCGGCGGTCTCGTATCCGGCGGCGGCGAACGCGTCGGCGGGGACGTCGGCGGTGGCGCATTTGAGCTCCTGGAGGCACACCACGTCGGCTCCGGCGGCGTCGAGCCAGGCCAGGACCCGGTCGAGGCGGGCTTTGAGCGAGTTGATGTTCCAGGTCGCCACGCGCATGGGCCTCACCCTACCCGGCTGCGGTGCGTGACCGGGCGGACCGGGGGTCCGCGGGTGCCGCGCGTGACGGGTCAGGTGGCGGCGGGGGCGCTGGCGGCCGGTTCGGTCGCCGGGGCGGCGGGGGTGTCGTGGCGGGGGCCGACGGCGACGGCGAGGAGCCCGAAGCCGAGGGCGGCGGTGAACCCGGGCACGGACATGCCTGAGTCGTTGACGAGGCCGCCGATGAGGGCGACGGCGGTGAGGCCGACGACGGCGGCGGCGACGGCGTCGGTGCGGACGGGGGCCCGTTTGCGCCAGATGAGGACGGCGGCGACGAGCGCGGCGAGGGTGATCCACGTCATGGACTCGCCGACGGTGCCCCAGGCGGCGGAGGCCTTGCGGATGAGGATCTGGGTGGCGGTGCCGTCGAGGACGGAGCCGACGAACCGGCCCAGGTGGGTCTGGTCCTCTTCGGGGCGCAGGTAGTCGAGGATGCCGCCGACGGCGAACACGGCGACGGCGATGCCTCCGGCGGCCAGGACCGCGCCGATGGAGAGGCGCTTGCCCCACAGTTTGAGGCAGCAGAGGATGCCGGCGGCGACGAGGGTGAGGGTGCCGCCCATGTCGCGGCCGAGCATGGGGGCGCCGACGATGACGACCGCGCACACGCCGAGGGCGATCGGCCCCCACACGCGGGTGCGGCCGCGCCAGGGGATGAAGCACACCAGGAGGATGACGGCGGCGGCGAACACGCTGAACGCGTAGTTCCCCAGGCCCGTGTACCGGGCGCCGGCCTGGGCGGTGTAGCCCATGGGGGTGTGCAGGGGCCAGGTGGCGCCGGAGACCTGGTCGACGGCGATCAAGGCCGCGGCGGTCCCGGCGACGACGAGTACGGGCCGGATGCCGCTGCGGGTCCAGGGCAGGGACGCGGCGAGTGTGAGGACGGCGACCCCGGCGATGATGAGGCCCCAGAACGCGAGCTTGGGGTGGTCGGCGCGCCACCACGGGGGGATGCCGGCGGCGACCCCGGCGACGGGGACGGCTGAGAACGCGATGCACACGGTGCGGGCGGTGCGCCGGAATCGGTCGGGCCCGGCGACGAGGTGGGCGGCCAGGAGCATGACGGCGACGCCGACGAACGAGAGCGTCCAGTAGAAGTTCGGTGAGACGTCGGCGTTCGCGGCCGACGCGGCGGTCAGGTCCGCGCCGCGATCGACCGCTTCGGCGGCGGTGCGGCCGGGGTCGGCCAGGACGGTCACCGGGGCTCCGGCGACGGTGGCGGGGATGTCGGCGCCGACGACGGCGAGGGCGGTCGCGGTCAGGTCGGTGAGCTGCACGTACCCGTCGCGGCCGGTGGTGCGGGAGGTGAGGTCGCCGGGTTCGACGCCGGGGCCGGAGTACAGGACGGGGTGGAGGGACCCGGGCGCGGAGGCGTCGCTGATCCCGGCGACGATGAGCCGCCACGAGTCGGGCAGGGCGGCGCGGACCTGCCCGATGGCGGTGTCGGCGCCGGCGACGGCGGCGTCGCGGACGGGGTCGGCCTCGGGGGCGATCTCGCCGGGGTCGGGTTCGGCGCTGGTGGCGTCGGTGCCGACCTCGGTGTCGTCCTCGCCGAGCTGGTCGTAGTCGGTGGTCGTGTCGGGGGCGTTGTCGGCGGTGTCGCCGATGACGACCCCGGGGTCGACGATGACGACGTCGCAGGCGTCCATCGCCGCGGCGAGGGAGTCCAGGCCGGGGGCCCAGTAGGTGATGCGGCCCTCGGTGTCGGCCGCGGCGAGCGCGGCGCCGTCGCCGATCCCGGCGACGCACGACCCCGGGTTCGGTTCGGGGGCCGGTTCGCCGTCCGCTTCGGCTTCGGCGGCGGCGGTCTCCTGGGCGAGGGCGGCTTCGGCGAGCGCGTCGGCGAGGGACCCCAGGCGGGCCCCGTAGTTGAGCGCGGAGTTCACGTCGACGAACGCGTCCCAGTCCTCGACGGTCCAGCCGGAGCCGGTGTCGACCGGGGGCCGCAGCTGCGACTGGGCCGAGCACTGGGCGTCGCGGGCGGCCACGCCCCCGGCGCGCTCTCCCGCACCGAGGGAGATCCATCCGGCTTCGGGGCAGGTCCAGGAGCCGATGGTGCGCACGCTCATGGCCGCGGACGCGCCGGTCCCGGCGAGGTCCCACAGGTTCGGGGTGGCCTGGGGGTCGAGGTCGGACCAGGCGAGGCCGGGGACGCCGACGATGACGACGCCGTCGGCTTCGGGCTCGTCGGCGGCGTGCGCGGCCTGCGGGAGGGCGAGCGCCGCCGTGAATGCGGCCAGGGCCGCACCGGCCCATCGCGCCAGTGCGCCGCGTCGTTCCCTCGCCTGTGTCATGACAGTGAGTGTATGGGGTGCCCGCGCCCCGGCCGGGCGCGTCCCGGACCGGCCCCGGGGGCGGGCGGGGACGGTGTCGCGGCGTTGCCGGTGGGTGTCGGCGGGGCGCGTTAGGGTGGGCGCATGCGCACCATCGCCACCGCCAATGTCAACGGAGTCCGGGCCGCCGCCAAGAAGGGCCTGGTCGACTGGCTCGCGAACGTGGAGGCGGACGTCGTGCTGCTCCAGGAGGTCCGCGCCGACGAGGCGCAGATCCCCGCCGATGCGGCGGCGGCGGGCGGCTGGCACTGGACGGTGGCGCCGTCGCTGACGGCGAAGGGCCGCGCCGGGGTGGCCGTGCTCACCCGCGAAGCGCCGGAGGCGGTGCGGATCGGGTTCGGGTCGAGCGAGTTCGACGGGTCGGGGCGGTACGCGGAGGTGGACCTGCCGGGCCTGACCGTCGCGTCCCTGTACCTGCCTTCGGGTGAGGTGGACACGCCGCGGCAGGTCGAGAAGGAGCGGTTCATGGCCGCCTTCGCCGACTATCTGACCGAGACGGGGAAGTCCGCGGTCGCGGGCGGCCGGGAGCTTCTGGTGTGCGGGGACTGGAACATCGCGCACGCCGAGGCGGACTTGAAGAACTGGAAGGCGAACAAGAAGACCGCGGGGTTCCTGCCCGAGGAGCGCGACTGGCTCACCGAGGTGTACGGGACGCGCGGGTTCGTCGACGTGGTGCGGTCGCTGCATCCGGGCGTGGAGGGCCCGTACTCGTGGTGGTCGTACCGGGGGCGGGCGTTCGACAACGACGCGGGCTGGCGCATCGACCTGCACGTGGCGACCGCGGGCCTGGCGGCGAAAGCCATGAAGGCGTGGGTGGACCGGGCGGCGTCGCACGACCGGCGGTGGTCGGACCACGCGCCGGTCCTGGTCACCTACGACCACTAGCGGGGGCCGCTGGCGGACGGTCCGGGCGGGCGGGCACCATTGGTACACGTGAGCCTCATCGACTACCTGCCAGCGTCCGACCGTCCCGAACCCGACGACGTCTACGCCGCCTTCGCCCAGTGGGCCGAGGACTCGGGGATCGTCCTCTACGAGCACCAGGAAGAGGCCCTCCTGGCGATCTGCACGGGGCAGAACGTCATCGTCGCGACCCCCACGGGGTCGGGCAAGTCGCTCATCGCCGCCGCCGCGCACTTCAACGCGCTGGCGAACCAGCGGACGTCGTTCTACACCGCGCCGATCAAGGCGCTGGTGTCGGAGAAGTTCTTCGAGCTGTGCGAGCAGTTCGGGCACGAGAACGTGGGGATGCTCACCGGCGACGCGGCCGTCAACCCCGATGCGCCGCTGATCTGCTGCACCGCGGAGATCCTCGCGAACCTGGCGCTGCGCGAGGGCGCGGCGCTGGACTGCGACTCGGTGGTGGCCGACGAGTTCCACTTCTACGCCGAGCCCGACCGCGGCTGGGCGTGGCAGGTCCCGCTGCTGGAGCTGCACCGGGCGCAGTTCACGCTCATGTCGGCGACGCTGGGGGACACGGCGTTCTTCGAGGAGGACCTGACGCGGCGCACCGGCCGCGAGACCGCGCTCGTGGCGTCGGCGACGCGGCCCGTGCCGCTGCACTACGAGTACCGCAAGACCCCGCTGCACGAGACGGTGGAGATCCTCGTCAAGGCCGAGAAGGCCCCGGCGTACATCGTGCACTTCACGCAGGCCGCGGCCCTGGAGACCGCGCAGGCCCTCGCGAGCCTGCATCTGGTGGACAAGGAGCAGAAGGCGGCGATCGGGGCGGCGCTGGGCGGGTTCCGGTTCACCACGAAGTTCGGGCAGACGCTCGCGCGGCTGGTGCGCTCGGGGATCGGCGTGCACCATGCGGGGATGCTCCCGAAGTACCGGCGGCTGGTGGAGCGGCTGGCGCAGCAGGGCCTGCTGAAGGTCATCTGCGGGACCGACACGCTCGGTGTGGGGATCAACGTGCCGATCCGCACGGTCGTGTTCACCGGGTTGGCGAAGTACGACGGGCGCCGGACCAGGCGGCTGCGGGCGCGGGAGTTCCACCAGATCGCCGGGCGCGCGGGCCGGGCCGGGTTCGACGTGGAGGGGTTCGTGGTGTGCCAGGCGCCCGAGCACGTCATCGAGAACGAGAAGGCGCAGGCGAAGTTCGGGCTCGACCCGAAGAAGCGCAAGAAGATGGCGAAGAAGAAGCCCCCCGAGGGGTTCGTCGGCTGGTCGGAGGAGACGTTCCTGGGCCTGTCGGAGGCGGCCCCGGAGCCGTTGACGTCGCGGATGCGCATGACGCACGCGATGCTCATCAACCTGCTGGGCCGCGGCGGGGACACGTTCAACCATGTGCGGACCCTCATCGAGGACTCGCACGCCGACCGGGCGACGCAGTTGAAGATGGCCCGTACCGCTTTGACGATCGCCCGGACGCTGCGGGACGCGGGGATCATCGTCATCGACGGCGGGGCCGTGAAGCTGACGGTGGACCTGCCCGACCATTTCGCGCTCAACCAGCCGCTCGCCCCGTTCGCGCTCGCCGCCCTGGAGCTGCTGGACGCGGAGTCGGAGGAGTATCCGATGGACGTGGTGTCGATCGTGGAGGCGACGCTGGAGGGCCCGGGGCAGATCCTCGCCGCGCAAAGGAACAAAGCGAAGGGCGAGGCCGTCAACGCGATGAAGGCCGAGGGCCTGGACTACTACGACCGGATGAACCAGCTCGAAGACGCCGAGGTCGACTACCCCAAGCCCCTCGCCGAGCTCTTGGACGAGGCGTTCGGGGCGTACAAGACCAGCCACCCGTGGGCCGCGGACTACCAGTTGGAGCCCAAGTCGATCCTCCGCGAGATCTGGGAGGGGCGCATGACGTTCGGGGAGTACATCGCGCTCTATTCTCTGCCGCGCGCCGAGGGCCTGCTGCTGCGGTACCTGTCGAGTGCGTACAAGGCGCTGGTGCAGACGCTCCCGGAGGACACCGGCGGCGCCGAGGTCGACGATTTGACCGCGTGGCTGGGGGAGACGATCCGCCAGACCGACTCCTCGCTGATCAACGAGTGGGAGCAGCTGACCAACCCCGCCGACGACGACCAGATCGACACCGGGCGGCCCGCGCGGGCGTTCACCGACAACGAGCGGGCGTTCACCATCGCGGTCCGCAACGCCGCGTTCCGGCACGTCGAGCTCGCCGCCGCCGACCGCCCCGAGGCGCTCGCGGCCCTGGAGACCGGGTGGCCGTCCTCGAAGTGGGACGCGGCCCTGGAGGCGTACTTCGCGGCCCACGACGACATCGGGACCGCCGGGCCCGCCCGCGGCGCCGACCTGTTGGAGATCGCCAAGGAGGGCCGGACCTGGACGGTGCGGCAGACGATCGACGACCCGGCCGCCGACCGCGACTGGTCGCTGCTGTTCACCGTCGACCTCGACGCCTCCGACGAGACCGGGACCGTGGTCATGGCCGTGGCGGACTTCTCCGACCGGCGCTAGTCCTCGCGGCGGAACGGCAGGCCGTGTCGGCGCGCCAGCGCCTCCCCCGCGTCCCCGGCGAGGTCCTTGACGACCGTCGCCGCCAGGACCAGTACGGGGGTGAGGAGCGCCAGGGCCGGGCCGTTCCCGTACGCGCCCATGTCGAGGCCGCGCACCAGCGCGGTCAGGGCCGCCCCGGCGAGGACGAGCAGCCACGTCGCGGCCCGGGCGATCGCGTGGGCGCCGGTCCGCTCGGCGCCGGCCTCGGCGAGGGGTTCGGCCAGGCCCATGTCCCGGTAGGCGCCCCATGCGGCCCGGTTCCCCGTCCACGCCAGGGCGAGGGACCCCGCGGCGAGGGCGAGGGCCGCGGCGGGCCCGTCGGCGCCGGTGACCGACCGCCACACCCACGCGAACGCGACCGCGCCGGCCAGGGCCGCCGCGCGCCACCACCACCGGGTCCGGCTGACGATCCCCCAGGCGCGCAGGTGCATGCCGAGGGCGATGCGGGTGGAGGCGTGGGCGGCGAGGAGCGCGAACAGTGCGGCCCCGGCGAGCCACGGCCCGGGCGTGGGGTAGATCTGGGCCCACGATGCCGTGTGCCCGGTGCCGTGGGCGAGGGTGAGGGCGGTGGTGTTGCCGACGACCGGCGCGGCCGCCAGCGCCGTGAACCACCCCAGGGACACCGGGACGGACGCGTGGCCGACGAGGCCGCGCGCCAGGCCGGGGCGGTCGACGATCGGCCCGAACACGGCGTCGGCCCACCGTCCGGTCGGCGCGAGGACGATCGCGGCCCGGACCAGGGTCAGCGCCCCGACGCGGGCCGCGGCCAGGGACTGCACGACCGCGATGAGCGCCGCGCAGGCCGCCGACAGGACCAGCCACCACCACATGCGTTCAGGATACGGAGGTGGCAGAATCCTCCGGGTGCTCGCAGACCCCCGCCACTCCCCCGTCGGCGCCCCCGTCCGACCGGTGCGGGCGTTCGCGCACAACACCGGGAACCAGGCGACCGGCGGGATCTGGCAGGTGACCGGGCCCGGCGGCGACGCCGTCCTCAAGCACCTGACGCCTGCCGGGGACGGTGCGGCGCACTGGGCGGCGTCCGAAGACCCGGGGCACTGGAACTACTGGCGCCGCGAGCAGCTCGCTTACGAGAGCGGGTTCGCGGCCGGGTACGGGATCGGCGCCGGTATCGGCGCACCGGGCCTGTTGGCGTGCGGGGAGCGCCCGGACGGGAGCGTCGAGCTGTGGCTCGAACACGTCGAGGGCACCGCGGGCCGCGACTGCACGGTCGAGGAGCTCGCCGAGTTCGCGCGCCGCCTCGGGACCGTCCAGGGCCGCAAAAGGACCGTGGAGCCGTGGCATTCGCGCAATTTCCTGCGCCAGTATGCGGGCCGCCGGGAGTTCGGGCCCCTCGACTGGGACCACCCGGCCGCGGCGGCGCACTGGCCCGCAGACCTGCGGGAGGGGCTGCGGCTCATGTGGGAGCGGCGCACCGACCTGTTCGGCCTCGCCGAGGCCGCGCCGCAGACGGTGTGCCACCTGGACGTGTGGCCGATGAACCTGCGCCGCAGACCGGACGGGGAGTTCGCGCTCCTGGACTGGTCGTTCACCGGGGCCGGCGCGCTCGGCGAGGACCTCGCGAACCTCATCGCCGACACGTTCTTCGACGGCCTCCAGCCCGTGGACCGCCTCGCCGACGCCGAGACCGCCCTCACGACCGCCTACCTGGAAGGGCTCCGCGGGGCCGGGTACCGCGGCGAAGCCGCGGTGCGCAAAGCCGTCGCGGCCGCGGGCGCCGCCAAGTACTGTTGGCTCGCCCCCGCCATGCTCGGGCGCCTCGCCGCCGGAGGCAGCGTCGCCAGCGCCGACTACGACGGCGCCGCCAACGGCGCCGTCATGGAGCGGCGCCGTCCGATCTTCGCGATGCTCGTCCGCTGGGCCCGCACCGCCCTCACCGCCTGAACGCACGATCTGGAAGCCTGCCATGCCCGTCACCGTCACCGCCCAGTACGAGATCCCCGACGCCGAGCTGCGCTGGCGGTTCTCGCGCTCCTCGGGCCCGGGGGGCCAGGGCGTCAACACCACCGACTCCCGGGTCGAACTGGTCTTCGACCTCGCCGCCACGAAGGTGTTCCCCGAATCGCTCCACGAGCGCGCGCTGGCGCGCCTGGAGTCGCGGCTGGTGGAGGGGGCGGTGGTGATCGCCGCCTCGGAGTTCCGGTCGCAGCTGCGCAACCGGGAGGCCGCGGCCGAGCGGCTCGGGGACCTGCTGCGGCGGGCGATCGCGGCGCCGCCGCCCGCGCGGCGGGCCACGAAGCCGTCGAAGGGGCAGCAGCGGCGGCGCCTGGAGGACAAGCGGCGCCGCGGCCAGACCAAGCGGCTGCGCCGCGACACCGGTGACTGAAGCCCTCACTCGCCCATGGTGATGACGAGGTTGCCGCGGGCGTGGTGGGCGTACATGCGCGCGACCGCGGCCGGGGCCTCCTCCAGGGGGTAGACGCGGTCGATGACCGGTGTGAGGGCCCCGGTTTCGACCAGGTCGGCGACGGCCTTGAGGCGTTCGGGGGTGAAGTTCCCGTCGACGGAGCGGACCGTGGCCCGGCCCGTCGCGCCCATGAGCGTGGCGGCGGCCATCTTGAGCAGTCCGGCGGTGAGCCCGCCGGTGTTGCCGATGCTGTTGGGCAGGTAGACGCCGCCGGGGGCGAGGGCGCGCATAGCCCGCCGGGGCGGGTGGTTGAGGACGTTGTCGAGGATCGCGTCGTACCGGTCGGTCCCGGCCGTGAAGTCGGCGGCCGTGTAGTCGACGGCGGCGTCGGCGCCCAGGCCGCGCACGAGGTCGAGGTTCCCCGGCCCGCACACGGCGGTGACGTGCGCTCCGGCGTGCTTGGCGATCTGGACCGCGAACGTGCCGACCCCGCCCGAGGCCCCGTTGACCAGGACCCGCGTCCCGGGTGCGGCGGTGAACGAGTCGGTCATCGCCGCGTGGGCGGTGAGCCCGGACATGACGGAGGCGGCGGCGTCGGTGAAGGACAGCGCCTCGGGTTTGGGGAGGAGCCGGTCGGCGGCGGTGACGGTGTACTCGGCGAACGTGCCCGCCGTCGTGAACCCCGAGCCCCACTTGGTGCCGAAGACCGCGTCCCCGACACCGAACGCCGTGACGCCCTCGCCGAGGGCCGCGACGGTCCCGGCGACGTCGGTGCCGCGCACGGCCCCCTTCGCGCGGGCCGACAGGCGCAGCACGTAGGGGACGCCCGCGACGGCGATCCAGTCGGGCGTGTTGACGCTGGTGGCCCGCATCCGGACGAGGACCTCGCCGGGGCCGGGCTCGGGGCGGTCGACGTCGGTGACGCGGAGGACCTGCTCGGGCGGGCCGAACCGGTCCTGGACGACGGCTTTCATGGCACCTCCAGGGGTTGGTGCCCTCACCGTAGTCCCCAAGGGAGCCCCGGCGCCTCGGCCGACCGGCCTACTCCGACTCCGGCAGCGGCGCACCGAAGTCGGGCGTCCCGTCCGCGTGCCAGCCGAACGGCTGGATGCGGCAGTGCCGGTCGGGGTTGTCGAGCGGGTCGCCGGTGATCTCCTCGTACGCGCGCGCGTGGAACACGAGGAGGTCGCGCCCGTCCTCGTCGGTGGTGAACGCGTTGTGCCCGGGCCCGTAGATCCCGGCCGCGGCGTTCGTGGCGAACACCGGGACCGGGCTCTTGGTCCACGACGCGGGGTCCAGCAGGTCCGCGTCGGCGTCGGCCGACAGCAGGCCCACGCAGTACTCCGCGCCCGTCCCCGACGCCGAGTAGGTCACGAACACCTTCCCGTTGCGCACCAGCGCGTAGGGGCCCTCGTTGACCGCGAACCGGACGGTCTCCCAGTCCAGCTCGGGCCGGGAGATCTCCACCGGGTCGCCCGCGAGGGTCCACGGGTTCGCCAGCGCCGCGAGGTACAGGCTCGTGTTCGAGCCCTCCAGGCCCGGGTCGTGCTGCGCCCAGCACAGGTACTGCGTCCCGCCGTGCGCGAACGTCGTCGCGTCCAGGGAGAACGAGTCGACGGGGGTCGCGATCCGCCCCTTCTCGGTCCACTCCCCGGTCAGGGGGTCGTCGTTGCGGTTCTCCAGGACGTACATGCGGATCTTCCACACGTCGCCGGTGGCCGTGGCGGCCTCGCCCGCCGCGAAGTACAGGTACCAGCCCGCGCCGATCCGGTGCAGCTCCGGCGCCCAGATGTGCGAGCCCATCGCTCCTTCGGGGTACTTCACCCAGACCGTGGTCTCCTCGGCGGTCCTCAGCCCGTCGAGGGTGTCGGCGCCGCGCAGCACGATCCGGTCGTACGCCGGGACCGTGGCCGTGAAGAAGTAGCGCCCGCCGTGGCGCAGGATCTGCGGGTCCGCGCGCTCGCGGATGAACGGGTTCGGGTACGGACGCACACTGTTATCGGTCACAACACGGATCCTACAGCTCCACGCGCACCGACCCCGCCGGCTCCACCTCCGCCGCACCCGCCGACTGCCCCGCCACCCACGCCGCCAGAAGTTCCGCATCCGCGCACGCCAGATCGAACGTCACCACATCCGTGAACGACACGCCCGCCAGCCGCACGTCCTCGCGCAGCCGCAGCAGCCCCTCCAGGCTCCCCGCCACCCCGTAGTCGACGCGCACCAGCAGCCGCGGCCACACCGCCAGCTCCACGACCCCCGCCGCGTCCACCGCCGCCGACACCGCACCGCCGTACGCGCGCACCAGACCGCCCGCACCCAGCTTCACCCCGCCGAAATACCGCGTCACCACCGCGAGCACCTCCGTCAGGCCCCGCCCGCGCAGCACTTCGAGCATCGGCAGCCCCGCCGTCCCGGCCGGCTCCCCGTCATCACTCGACCGCGCGATCCGACCCTCATCGAGCACATACGCCGTGCAGTTGTGCGTCGCGTCCCAGAATTCCCGCCGGTGCGACGCGATCCGCTCCCGCGCCTGGGCGTCCGAAGCCACCCGGTACAGCGAGCACACGAACCTCGACCGGTTCACCACCGTCTCGGTCACCGACGACTCCACCGCAAGACCACGCATCGACACCCCCCGCGCCTCAGCCGACGACGCCGTGCTCCCACGCCCACGCCGCGATCTCCACCCGGTTGCGCGCCGGCAGCTTCGCCCGCACCGCCTCCAGATGCGTCTTCACCGTCGACACCGACACGAACAGCGTCCCCGCGATCTCCGCGTTCGTCTTCCCCCGCGCCACCAGCTCCACCACATCGAGCTCACGCTCAGTCAGCACCCGCACCGCAGCCGGACCGTCCTTCACCGGCTCGGACAGCCGCTCCAGCAGCCGCACCGTCACCGACGGCGACACCAGCGACTCACCCGACGCCGCCGCACGAACCGCCTCCACCAGCAGCGTCGGACCCGAATCCTTCAACAAGAACCCCGTCGCACCCGACCGCAACGCCCCGTACACGTACTCGTCCGTGTCGAACGTCGTCACCACGACCACCCGCGGACCCGCACCATTCCGGCCCGCCAGCAGCGTCCGCGTCGCCTCAAGCCCGTCCAGCCGCGGCATCCGGATGTCGAACAGGCACACGTCCGGCTGCAACCGCCGCGCCTGCGCCACCGCCACCACACCGTCAGGCGCGTCCGCGACCACCTCCATATCGGGCTGCGCGTCGATGATGGCCCGGAAACCCGCCCGGACCATCTCCTGATCGTCTGCGATGAGCACTCGGATAGCCACGCCCAGAGCCTAACCGGCCCCGCACGCTACGCGGCCGCGCCCGCCAGTTCACGCTCGCGCACCACAGGCGCCGCCACAGGCGCCGCCACCGGCTCCACGACCGCCACCGGGACCTCCCGGACCACCGCGACCGCCGACGCCACCGCCTCCCGCTCCAGCACCAGACGCCGCCGCGTCTCGCGCTGGCGGATGGCGAACGTGGAGCTGACGAGGATCAGCCAGGTCCCTTCGAGGAGGATCAGGCCCCAGTCGCGGCCGATGATCGCCGCCGTCAGCAGGATCGAGCAGGCCGAGATGACCAGCAGCAGCGACGCGGGCTTGGTCGCGTGGATGCGGTGGGTCTGAAGCAGCAGGAAGTTCGTGATGTACAGGAGCGCGCCGATGATCTGGAACATGATGCGGATGTCGAAGTCGTGCATGGGAAACCCTTTTCGGAACGAAGGCAGGCAGGAAGGAGCGCACGCCCGGACCGGGCGCGTGCGGAAGTGCTGGGAAAGGGAGTGCGGGGGTGCTACAGGGTCGCGGCCGGACGGCCGACCGGTCTGCTCCGGGCGCAGACCACCGACGCGGCGCCGCGCTGCACCCGCGTCTGGAGGGACCCGCAGATGCACCGCGTCCACACCGTCGCGCCGGCGGCGCTGCGGTGCCGGGACACGGTCGTCACCGGATCGTCGTCGGGCCAACCGCAGTACGGGCAGCAGGGCATGACCGTGTCCTCCTCACAAGGCATCGGAAAGCAGATTGGGTCGAGCGTCCACCCGCCGGCACAGGACGCCGGCATCACGCTCACCATCGAGGTTAGAGTCCCATTCGTCCGGGCTACAACACTTCGGCGACGATGGTTTGCGAAACTCATCGTGAAGCGGAACCTTAAGCGATCGGAGACACACGGTGATCGACCTCCGCCGACTGCACGTCCTGCGGGCCATCGCCCACCACGGGACGGTCTCCGGCGCCGCCAAGTCCCTGCACATGTCGACCTCGGCGGCGTCGCAGCAGATCAGGCTCCTGTCCAAGGACCTCGGCGTGCCCCTGCTCGAACCCGTCGGGCGCGGCGTGCGCCTGTCCTCGGCCGCCCAGATCCTCATCGCCCACATCGACGCCATCGAGGCCATGTGGCGCCTGGCCGAGGCCGAGCTCCAGGCCACCGAGGGCGAGCCGTCCGGGCTGCTGCGCCTGTGCGGGTTCCCCACCGCCATCGCCACGCTCCTCGCCCCGCTCGTGGACGCCGCCCGCGACCGCTACCCCAACCTCGAACTGCGCCTGCGCGAAGCCGAGGCCTCCGAGAGCTTCGACCTGCTGTTCGCCGGGGACGCCGACCTCGCGCTCGTCGAGGCCACCCCCGACAACCCGCCGCCCGAGGACATCCGCTTCGACTCCCAGACCGTCTTCAACGACCCGTTCGACCTCGTCGTGCCCTCCGGCCACTGGGCCGCGGCCGCCGATAAGGCCGACCTGCGCGACCTCGAACGCGAACCGTGGATCATCGGCGTCCCCGGGTCCATCCACCGCCGCCACGTCCTCACCGCCTGCTCCAACGCCGGCTTCCGCCCCACCGTCACCGGCGAGGCCCGCGAATGGCCCGTCATCGCCGTCATGGTCGACCACCGCATGGGCGTCGCCCTCATCCCCCGCCTGGTCGACCTCCCCCACCACCTCGACCTCGTCCGCGTCCCCATCGGCGGCCCCTACACGCCTTACCGGCACTTCCGCGCCGTCACCCTGCGCGGCGGCGCCCGCCGCCCCGCCGTCGCCGCCGTCATGGACCTCCTCGACGAGCGCATCCGCGCCGCCGAGGGCATCAACCCCGTCCCCTGAACCGAGGACCCTTCACGCACGAACGGCCCTATTCGGACACTCACGTCCGTTACGCTGGCCGCATGTTCGACTACGCCGCCGCAGGAGCACACACGCGTACCAGCCGCTGCAACGGCGCCGACGACGCGCCCAGGCACCTCCGCGTCCACGGCGGCACCCTCCTGTCGGGGGCCATCGACGTCAAGACCTCCAAGAACGCCTGCGTCGCGCTCCTGTGCGCGAGCCTGCTCAACCGCGGCACCACCACCCTCCGCAAAGTCGCCCGCATCGAGGAGGTCAACCGCATCCTCCGCGTCCTCGACTCCATGGGCGTCCACCACGAGTGGATCGGCCAGGACCTGCGCCTGACCCCGCCCGAGCGCCTCGACCTCACCGGCATCGACGCCGACGCCGCCCGCCGCACCCGCTCCATCATCATGTTCCTCGGCCCGCTCCTGCACGACTACCCCGAGTTCGAGCTCCCCTTCGCCGGCGGCTGCGAACTCGGCGACCGCACCGTCGAACCCCACATGGTCGCCCTCCGCCGCTTCGGCCTCGCCGTCGAGACCTCCGGCGGCGCCTACCGCGCCACCGTCAAGGACCGCGTCGACCCGCCCGGCACCATCGTCCTGACCGAGCGCGGCGACACCGTCACCGAGAACGCCATCATGGCCGCCGCCCGCTTCCCCGCCGTCACCGTCATCCGCAACGCCTCCTGCAACTACATGGTCCAGGACCTCTGCTTCTACCTGGAGCGCCTCGGCATCCGCATCGACGGCGTCGGCACCACCACCGTCACCGTCCACGGCCGCGAGGACATCGACGCCGACGTCGACTACGCCCCCTCCGAGGACCCCATCGAGGCGTGGAGCCTCGTCGCCGCCGCCATCGTCACCGAGTCCGAGATCACCGTCCGCCGCGTCCCCATCGAGTTCACCGAGATCGAGCTCGCGCTCGCCGAGGAGATGGGCCTGGAGTACGCGAGCGGGCCCGAGTACCTCGCCGAGAACGGGCGCACGCGCCTGACGGACCTGACCGTGCACCCCTCGCGGCTGCGGGCGCCCATGGACAAGATCCACCCGATGCCGTTCCCGGGCCTGAACATCGACAACCTGCCGTTCTTCGCGCTCATCGCCTCGTGCGCGGTGGGCTCGACGATGATCCACGACTGGGTGTACGAGAACCGCGCGATCTACCTGACCGAGCTCAACCGGCTCGGCGCCCGTGTGCGCCTGCTCGACCCGCACCGCATCCAGGTCGCCGGGCCCGCCGGGTGGACCGGCGCCGAGGTCGTGTGCCCGCCCGCCCTGCGGCCCGCCGTCGTGCTCCTGCTGGGGATGCTGCGCGCCCGCGGGACCTCCGAGCTGCGGCACGTCAACGTCATCCACCGCGGCTACGAGCACCTCGCCGAGCGGCTCCAGCTCCTCGGCGCCGAGATCGAGGCGTTCTGAACCCGTCACTCCCGGCCGCGGACAGGTGCGACGGCCGCGGGCGTATGTGACACTTCACTTCATGAACATGCCGTCCGACGTGCCGCCGCAGACGTACGCACTCCTCAGCCTGGTCCAGGCGCACCTGCGGCACCTCGACAAGACCGACGGCGAGTACCTGCCGGTGCCCCAGTGGGAGGCCGCCGTGGAGTCCGCGCGGACCGTCGCCGCCGTGAAGGCCCCGGGCCTGCCGGTCACCGCCGAGGACGTGCCCATGATCGTCGGCACCGGCTCCCCCGACCGCAAGCGGCGCCTGTACACCACGATGCCCCTGGACGACGACCTCGCGGCCCTCGCCGACGAGTCCGATGTGGCCGTCTTCGCGTACAACCGGCGCGGGCGCCTCCAGGCCGCCAACCGCACCGCCCTCCAGGCCCAGCCCCGCGCCTGGTACCCGCCCGCCAAGGCCCTCGCCCCCATGCGGATCATCGACCAGACCGTCTGGGAGCCCGTCGCCGCGGCCACCGGCGAGTCCGCCCGCCCCGGCGTCTTCGAGGCCGCCGCCGGCTGGCTCGTCCTCCTCACCCTCATCGCCTTCCTCGCCGCCACCGCCTACCTGGCCCTCTGGTACTTCCACGTCATCTAAGGCCCCTCGACCCAGCGGCCCCGCCGCCCTCGAATCCCAGCTCACGCACGGGATTCGAGGGCGGCTTTCCTTTTTGGTGAGTGCGCGGGCGGAGCCCGTGCTCGTTCTTTGGACGGGCACTTTCGTTGACCGACAAGAGGTTTTTTAACCTCGACGTCGATGTATATCTATAGATGTGTCATAATGGACGCATGCTGAAGATGGCGATTCTGGGATTCCTGCGGGACTTTCCCCTGCACGGGTACGACCTGAAGAACCGCGTCGCGAGCCTGGCCGGGCACGTGCGGCCCGTCGCGGACGGGACGCTGTACCCGACGATCAAGAAGCTCGAAGACGCGCAGTGCCTGACCAGGCGCACCGCGCCCGGGTCGGTGGCCGCGCCGCGGCACATGCTGGAGATCACGCAGATCGGCACCGACCAGTTGCGGCGGTGGCTGCGCGACCCCGAGCCGGGGTTCATCACCGACGACAACAAGTGGTACGTGCTGCTGGCGTTCCTGCACCACCTGGAGAACCCGCGGGAGCAGGCGCTCGTGCTCGCCCGCCGCCGCGAGTTCCTCGACCAGCCTGCGCAGCTGTTCTTCGACGCCGACGGGACCCCCGTCCCGCCCGAGCGGCTCGACTCGCCGTTCCGCAAGGGCCTCATGCAGATCCACCGGTCCACCAACCTCACCGAGATCGACTGGCTCGACCGCCAGATCGGCGACCTCAACCAGCGCGCCGGATACGCCGTGCGCCAGCGGGACGGCGACTGAGTCCCAGCCGCCGGGAATCGTTGCATGCAACGATGCATGCAAGTGGTAGCGTCCTGACCCATGACGGGACAGGCGGCGGCCGAGCGCGCGTACGCGTACACCAAGCAGCGGATCATCACCGGCGA
This sequence comes from Glycomyces mayteni, assembly GCF_042428885.1. Taxonomy (NCBI): domain Bacteria; kingdom Bacillati; phylum Actinomycetota; class Actinomycetes; order Glycomycetales; family Glycomycetaceae; genus Glycomyces; species Glycomyces mayteni. The sequence goes on along the minus strand of NZ_JBHMBP010000005.1, from coordinate 348,310 downwards.
GCTCGCCGGGGGCGCGAGGCTGTCCGAGGGGCAGATCGGCGACGAGCTCGAACTCAGCCGCACCCCCGTCCACGAGGCGTTCCTGCGACTGTCGGCCGAGCGGCTCATCACGCTGTCCTCGCGGCAGGGCGCCGTCGTCAACCCCGTGCCGCCCGGCGAGGCCGCCGACGTGGTCGAGATGCGCGCGGTCCTGGAGCGCAGCGCCGTCGCGCGCGTCGCCGCGCAGTGGATCGGCGCGGCCGAGGTGGAAGCGGCCCTGGGGGTCCCGCTGCGGCGCCAGGAGGCGGCTCTCGCCGCCGGGAACCTCGGCGCGTACGTCGAGGCCGACTGCGACTTCCACGCGGCCGTGATCGCCCTGGCGGGCAACCCGATCGCCGCGCACTTCTTCGACCTCCTGCGCGACCGGCAGGTCCGGCTCGCGCACCTGGTGCTCTCCAGCAGCCAGGTCGTCCTGGACGCCTCGTTCGCCGAGCACCGCGAGATGGCCGCGTGCCTGGGCCGCGGCGACGCCGCCGGATACGGGGCGGTCCTGGACCTGCACCTCTCGCGGCACCAGGGCCTGGCGTGAGCGCCCTCGCGGCGCTGCCCGAACCGCTCGCACCGCCGAGGACGCGGCCGTGGCGGACCCTGTTCGCCGTCATGTTCACCACCAGCTGGGCCGGGAACCAGTTCAGCCCGCTGCTGCTGCTCTACCAGGAGCGCCAGCACTACTCGACGGCCGCGGTCAACGGGTTCCTCGGCGTGTACGTCCTCGGGCTGGTCCCCGCGTTCCTGCTCTCGGGGGCGCTCAGCGACCGGTACGGTCGGCGCCCGGTCATGTTCGCCGGGGTCCTCGCGGCGGTCGCGGCCTCGACGGCGCTGGCGTTCGGCGAGTCCGGGGCGGTCATGATCTGCCTCGGCCGGTTCCTCGCCGGGGTCACGGTGGGGACGGCGACGTGCGTGGGCTCGGCGTGGATGAAGGAGCTGTCGCAGTGGCCGCACGACCCGGCGGCGGACACCGGGGCCGGGGCGCGGCGGGCGACCCTGTCGTTCTCGCTCGGGTCGCTCGCGGGCGCCGGGGTCGCCGGGCTCATCGCGCAGTGGGGGCCCTGGCCCGAGCAGCTGCCGTTCGCCGTCCACGTGGCGCTGACGCTCCCGTTCGCGTGGCTGGTGCTCAAGGCCCCGGAGACGGCGCGGACCGGCGGCGTGCCGGGGCCGCTGCGCGCGCAGCTGCGGGTCCCCGCGGCCGGGCACAAGCGGTTCACGCGGGTCGTGGTCGTGGCCGGGCCGTGGGTGTTCGCGGCCTCGGCGATCGGGTACGGGTACCTGCCGGTGCTCCTGGCGGACGCGACGCGCGGGTGGGGCATCGCGTACGCGACGCTGCTGACGGTGACGGCGCTGGCCGCCTCGGCGGCGGTGCAGCCCTTGGCGAAGCACATCGACCGGCGGGACTCGGCGCGCGGCGTGCTCGCCGGGCTCGCGATGATCGTCGCCGGGGTGGCGGTGGTCGCCGCGGCCGCGCACTGGCAGTCCTGGCCCCTGGGCGTCGCCGCGGCGGTCGCGGTGGGGGCGGGCATGGGGACCGGGATGGTCTCGGGTCTGCTTGAGGTGCAGCGGATCGCGGGGCCGGCGGACCTGGCGGGGCTGACGGGCGTGTTCTACGCGGTGTCGTACCTGGGGTTCGCGTCCCCGGCGCTGCTGTCGGCGGTCGCGGCGGCGACGGGCGCCCCGGCGGCGGGGCTGCTGCTGGGGGTCGTGGGCGTGGGCGCGGTGTGCGCGGCGGCGATCCTGCGGTCCTACCGGCGGCACCTGCCGGGGTAGGGTAGCGGCCATGCGCTTCGGCATCTCCCCGCCCGCCGTCTGAGGCGGGCCTCCCCCGACGCCGCGACCGGCCGCAGGCCGGTCGCGTTCCGGTGACGTGCCCGCAGACGAGAGACCTTCCCACGACTCTCCTCTGGAGGACACATGTCCACTGTCACTGTCGCTCAAGCGCGCCCGGCTACCGGGTCGGCCCGGCGCGGGCTCGCGTTCCTCACGCTCACCGGCCTCGCCTGGGGTACCACCGGCGCGGCCGCCGACCTGATCTACGCGGCCACCGACATCGGGCCCATGGCCGTCTCGTTCTGGCGCCACCTCGGCGGCCTGGTCCTGCTCGGCGCGTTCTGCGCGCTCCGGCGGCCTGCGAAGCGGCGCGAGGCGCGCCCGCTGCGGGGCCGCCTGGGGCGCCTCGTGGGCGCCGGGGTCGGCATGGCGGTGTTCCAGACCGCCTACTTCGCGTCGGTGGAGGCCACCGGCGTGGCCGTCGCGACGCTCCTGACGCTCGGGTCGGGGCCGGTCCTCACCGCGTTCGGCGCGCGCATCTGGCTGGGCGAGCGGCTCGGGCGCGGCGGGCTCCTCGCCGTGGCCGGGGCCGTCGCGGGCCTCGCGGTCCTCGTCGGGGGCGACGCGAGCGTCGACCCGGCCGGGGCGGGGCTGGCGGTCCTGTCGGCCGCGGGGTACGCGGGCGTGACGCTGCTGGGCCGGTCCGCCGGTCAGCGCGGCGAGGGCGCGTTCACGATCACGTTGTGGTCCTTCGGGGTCGGCGCGCTCGTGCTGCTGGCGCCCGCGTGGTTCGAGGGGCTCCTCCCCCAGGGCGGCGACGTCTGGCGGGGCGCGGCGCTCATGGCGTACCTGGCGGTGTTCACCACGGCCGTGGCGTACCCGCTGTACTTCGCGGGCGCGGCCCGGGTGCGGGCGGCGACGGCCTCGGTGATGATGCTCATCGAGCCGTGCACGGCCGCGGTCCTGGCGGTGACGGTGCTCGGCGAGCCGCTGACGGCGGCGACGGTCGCGGGCTCGGTGATCCTCTTGGGCTCCATCACGGCCCTGGCGGCGGCCGAGTCGCGGCGCGGTTAGCGAGCAGGGCACAGGGAAGGGCCGGTCCGATCGGACCGGCCCTTCCGCTCAAGGCTCAGGTGGCCGAGAGGAAGCCCGTCTCCAGCATGATGACCACGGCGACGCCCAGGAGGCAGCGGTACCACACGAAGATGAAGACCGAGTGCTTGGCGACCCACTTGAGCATCCAGTGGACCGCGCCGAGGCCGACGATGAACGCGATGACCGTGGCCACGAGCATCTGCGCGCCGGAGGGCACCGAGCCCTCGGTGGCGGGCTCGAACACGTCGCCGAGGCTGAGGATGCCCGCGCCGAACACGGCCGGGATCGCCAGGAGGAACGAGTATCTCGCGGCGACGGCGCGGTCGAGGCCGATGAACAGGCCCGCGGTGATCGTGCCGCCGGAGCGGGAGACGCCGGGGATGAGGGCGCCGGCCTGGGCGAAGCCGAGGATGAGGCCGTCCTTCATGCGGAAGTCGTCCCAGGTGCGGGTCTTGCGGCCCACGAGCTCGGCGAGGGCCAGGAGCAGGCCGAAGAAGATGAGGCTGAAGGCCACGAGCCACAGGTTGCGGGCGCCGTCGCGGATCGCGTCCTTGAAGATGAGGCCGAAGAACACGATCGGGAGCGTCCCGATGATGACGTACCAGCCGAGCCGGTAGTCGGTCTCGCCGCGCAGCTCCTTGTCGAACAGGCCCTTCCACCAGGCCACCAGGATGCGGACGATGTCCTTCCAGAAGTAGATCAGGACCGCCGTCTCGGTGCCGAGCTGCGTGACCGCCGTGAACGACGCCCCCGCGTCCTCCTCGAAGAACAGGGCCGACGTGAGCCGCAGGTGGGCCGAGGAGGACACCGGCAGCATCTCGGTCAGGCCCTGGACGACACCGAGCACGATCGCCTCGAACCAGGTCATGTCGACCATGCGGGTGCCTCCGTCCGAGCAGTGCTGGGGAGAGTGTGCATTCGCGCTTCTTTCGTCACATCGACGGTCTGGCGTCGCACCCGACGCCGTGCGGCGCTCGGAGCGACTGGGACATCTTGCCAGACGCACCAGGGTGACCGACCGGTGTACGACCGGGAGTGAGACGCGCCGGACGGCCGCTCCACAGTGTAATCGCGCGGTGCCTCAGCCGAGTTCCTGCGGGCAGCGCAGGCCCTGCTCGGGGACGGTGAGGCCGATCAGGTAGGCCGTGACGGGGGCGTCGACGCACTCGTGGCCGAGGGCGTACGCGGTGTGCCCGGAGCCCTCGTAGGTGACCAGGACCGCGTCGTCGAGGTCCGCGGCCGCCGACTCGGCCCACGCGTACGGGGTCGCCGGGTCCCCGGTGTTGCCGACCAGGACCGCGGTCGCGGCCCCGCGGCCGTCGACCTTCGAGGGGTTGGGCTCGTCGGCGGGCCAGGTCGCGCACGGCAGGTAGCTCCAGGAGATCCCCGCGCCGAACAGCGCCGAGCTCCCGTACGCGGCCTCCGCGGAGTCGCGGTAGGCCCTGAAGTGGCCGGGGTTGTCGCGGTCGGCGCACTGGACGCCGTAGAAGTCGGCGTCGGAGTCGCGGCGCGGCAGCGGGATCGGCGGCAGGCGCAGCGGGCGCGAGGAGCCCTCGTCCCCGGCGAGGTCCTGGAGGTCCTGCACGAACTGCTCCAGGGTCCCGGCGGCGGCCCCGGCGAGGACCTTCTCCAGCGCGGGCCACTTGGCCTCGGAGTAGAGGCTCTGGGCGACCATGTCGAGCATGGCGGCGACGGTGAGCTCCCCGCCGACGCGCTCCTGCGCCCGCGTGAGGATCGCGGTCAGCTCGGCGTCGGCGGTCTCCTTCGAGGACAGCGGGCAGTCCTCGACGGTGAGGCAGTACGCGGCGAAGTCCTGCCAGGCGGTCTCGAAGCCGGCGGCCTGGCCCTCGGCGACGTCGAGCACGGACCCGGAGGTGCGCATGACCCCGTCGAGGACCATGGCGCGCACTTTGTGCGGGTAGAGGTACAGGTACATCTGGCCGATGTAGGTGCCGTAGGAGTACCCGAGGTAGGTGAGCTGGTCGTCGCCGAGGGCGGCGCGCATGACCTCCATGTCGCGGGCGACGTTCATGGTCCCGATGTTGTCGAGGAACACCGGGTCCTCCTCCTGGGCGCACTCGCCGGAGAAGTCCTTCGCGCCGGTCTCCAGCGCCTCGGTCTGGGCGTCGGTGAGCGCGGACGGGTCGGCGGTGTACACGTCGGTGACGGCCGCGTCGAAGGCGTCCTCCGAACCGCACGTGAGGTTCGCGCTCGCGCCCACCCCGCGCGGGTCGAAGCCGACCACGTCGAAGGCCGCGGTCACCGCGTCGGGCAGGAACGGCTGCGAGGCCAGCTCCACCCCCGAGCCGCCGGGGCCGCCCGGGTTGACCAGGAGCGACCCGGTCTTGTCGGCGGCGGTGGCCGGGTGGCGGACCATCGCCAGGTGCACCTGGAGGCCGCCGGGGTCCTCGTAGTCGACCGGGACCTTGATCGCGCCGCATTCGAGGGCCTCGGCCCACGCGGCCTGCGCCGCGTCGAGCTCGCGGCCCCGGAACATCGCCTGGAGGTCGCACGCCTCCCAGTCCACGCTGGTGACGCGCTCCTGGACGTCGGCGACGCCCGCCCGGGCCTTCGAGGAGCCGTTCCCCGCGTAGTCCGCGCCGCAGGCCGCCAGCGCGGCGCAAGCGAGGACGGCAAGGGCGGCGGGCACGGCGGTGCGCCTCATGTGGACTCCCTCGGGGATGCGGGGCGCTGGGTTCGCCGCGGCCGTCCGGCCTGGTCGCATGGCAGGAAACCGGGTCGGACGGCCGCGGCAGGCGCCGATGGGAAGGACTCTACGGCCCCGGTTTCCGGATTTGGGCCGTTTGGCGTGATGGGCTCCGAATGGGTGGTCTGCGCGGCGCTGTCAGCGGCTCGTCAAGAAGGGGCGCCGGGACGTAGCGAAGCCGTCAGGTCCTCTGTGCAATCGGTGCGGGCGGGCGTTGACTCGGTTCCGCCGGGCGCTTCCCCGTCCCGGCGGCGCGGCGCCGGCCGCGCCCCCTCCTGAGAAGAAGGAACCGATGCCCGATCTCGCCTACCTGGCTCTGACGGCGGTGTGCTTCATCGCCCTGGGCCTGCTCGTGAAGGCGGTGGAGAAGCTGTGAGCGCCGTCAACGCCATCGGCCTCGTCCTCGCCGTCCTCATCGGGGTCTACCTGGTGATCGCCCTGCTGAAACCGGAGCGCTTCTGATGGGCCCCACCACCGCGGGCGTCGTCTTCATCGCCGCGATGACCGTCGCGCTCGCCGCGACCTACAAGCCGCTCGGCGACTACATCTTCCGGGTCGTGGCGCGGGAGCGCCACTACCGGGTCGAGCGCGGGATCTACCGCGTCGTCGGTGCCCGGCCGGGCACCGAGCAGAGCTGGGCGGGGTACGCCAAGAGCGTGCTCGCGTTCTCGGCTGTGAGCGTCCTCTTCCTGTACGGGTTCCTGCGGCTCCAGGAGTTCCTGCCGCTGAGCCTGGGCTTCCCGGGCGTGGACCCGTACGTCTCGTGGAACACCGCCGTCAGCTTCGTGACGAACACGAACTGGCAGGCGTACTCGGGCGAGTCCACGATGGGCCACTTGGTGCAGGCCGCGGGGTTGGCGGTGCAGAACTTCGTGTCCGCGGCCGTGGGCATCTCGGTGGCGGTGGTGCTGGTGCGCGGGTTCGCGCGCAGGGCCACCGACAAGCTGGGGAACTTCTGGGTCGACCTGACCCGGATCACCCTGTGGGTGCTGCTGCCGATCGCGACGCTCGGCGCGATCGTCCTGGTCCTGGGCGGCGTGGTGCAGAACCTGACCGACGTGACGCAGGCGGCGACCGCGGCCGGCGACACGCAGTCGATCACCGGCGGCCTGGTCGCGAGCCAGGAGGCGATCAAGGAGCTGGGGACGAACGGCGGCGGGTTCTACAACGCGAACTCGGCGCACCCGTTCGAGAACCCGACCTCGTGGACGAACTTCATCGAGATCTACCTGCTGCTGGCGATCCCGGTGTCGATGCCGCGCGTGTTCGGGCGCATCGTCGGGGACGACCGGCAGGGGTACGCGATCGTCGCGGTCATGTCGGTGCTGGCGCTCGCCTCGGTCACGGCCGTGTTCGGCTTCGAGTCCCTCGCGAACGGGACGGTGCCGCAGGCGGTCGCGGCGGCCATGGAGGGCAAGGAGGTCCGTTTCGGCGTCGGGGATTCGAGCCTGTTCGCCGCGGCGACGACGCTCACCTCGACCGGCGCGGTCAACTCGTTCCACGACTCGTTCACCTCGCTGGGCGGCGGCGTCCTGATCCTGAACATGATGTTCGGGGAGGTCGCGCCCGGCGGCGTCGGCGGCGGGCTGTACGGCATCCTCGTGCTCGCGGTGATCACGGTGTTCGTGGCCGGGCTCATGGTCGGGCGGACCCCGGAGTACCTGGGGAAGAAGATCGGGGCGCGGGAGATCAAGCTCGCGAGCATGTACTTCCTGGTGACCCCGGCGCTGCTGCTGGTCGGCGTGGCGACGGCGTTCCTCCTGCCGTCCAATCTCGACTCGATGCAGGAGGCGGGGCCGCACGGGCTCTCGGAGCTGCTGTACGCGTTCACGTCGGCGTCGAACAACAACGGGTCGGCGTTCGGCGGGTTCGGCGCGAACACGCCGTGGTTCAACACCGCGCTGGGCTTGTGCATGCTGCTGGGCCGGTTCGTGCCGATCGTCCTGGTCCTGGCGCTGGCCGGGTCGCTGGCGAGGCAGAAGCCGGTGCCGGCCTCGGCCGGCACGCTCCCGACGCACCGGCCCCTGTTCGTCGGCATGGTCGTGGGCGTGACGCTCGTCCTCGTCGCGCTGACCTTCCTCCCCGTCCTCGCCCTCGGCCCGCTGGCCGAAGGGCTGCAATAGGAGATGCCCGCAATGTCTGCAATGACCACTGTGGCGCCGAAGGTCCGGGGCGGTCTGCTCGACCCCGGGCAGTGGGTGAAGTCCGCCCCGTCGGCGCTGCGCAAACTGGACCCGCGCCGGATGTGGCGCAACCCGGTCATGTTCATCGTCGAGATCGGGGCCGTGTTCACGACGGTGCTCGCGATCGTCGATCCGAGCGTGTTCGCGTGGCTGATCACCGTGTGGCTGTGGCTGACGGTGCTGTTCGCGAACGCGGCCGAGGCGATCGCCGAGGGCCGCGGCAAGGCGCAGGCCGACAGCCTGCGCAAGGCGAAGACCGACACGGTTGCGAGGAAGCTCGCGAAGCAGGACCCGGCGATCTCCTCCCCCGGGGTGGAGACGTACGAGGTCCCGGCGCCGGAGTTGGTGCGCGGCGACTACGTGCTCGTGGAGGCGGGCCAGACGATCCCCGGTGACGGGGACGTCGTCACCGGTATCGCGAGCGTGGACGAGTCGGCGATCACCGGCGAGTCCGCGCCGGTGATCCGCGAGTCCGGCGGGGACCGGTGCGCGGTCATGGGCGGCACGAAGGTCCTGTCGGACTGGGTCGTCGTGAAGATCACCGCTGAGCCGGGCCGGTCGTTCCTGGACCGCATGATCGCGCTCGTGGAGGGCTCGGAGCGGCGCAAGACGCCGAACGAGATCGCCCTGAACATCCTGCTGTCGGCGATGACGATCATCTTCGTGCTGGCGGTGGTGACGATGCAGCCGGTCGCGGTCTTCTCCAAGGACTACATGGCCGCCGCGCCCGACAGCGCGGTGCTCGACGGGAACGGCGTCACCGGGATCGTCCTGGTGTCGCTCCTGGTGTGCCTCATCCCGACCACGATCGGGGCGCTGCTGAGCGCCATCGGGATCGCAGGGATGGACCGGCTGGTGCAGCGCAACGTGCTCGCGATGTCCGGGCGGGCCGTGGAGGCCGCGGGCGACGTGGACACGCTGCTGCTGGACAAGACCGGCACGATCACGTACGGCAACCGGCGCGCCTCCGAGTTCCTTGCGGTGCCCGGTGTGGCGGACAAGCGGCTCACCGACGCCGCGCAGTTGTCGAGTCTCGCCGACGAGACCCCTGAGGGGCGCTCGATCGTGGTGTACGCCAAGGAGGCCCACGGGCTGCGCGAGCGCACCACCGGGGAGCTGTCGCACGCCGAGTGGATCGAGTTCACCGCGCAGACCCGCATGTCGGGTGTGGACCTGGCCGAGGAGGCCGGAGTGCACCGCATCCGCAAGGGCGCGGCCGCGCAGGTCGTGGACTGGGTCCGCGCCTCCGGCGGGGACCCCGACCCGCGGGTCGGGGAGCTGGTGGACCGGGTGTCCGGCGAGGGCGGCACGCCGCTCGTGGTCGCCGAGCACCGCGACGGCGAGGCCGCGCGGGTCCTCGGGGTGGTCTACCTCAAGGACGTCGTCAAGGAGGGCATGGCCGAGCGCTTCGCACGGCTGCGCGCCATGGGCATCCGCACCGTCATGGTCACCGGAGACAACCCGCGCACCGCGCGGGCCATCGCGGCCGAGGCGGGCGTGGACGACTTCCTCGCCGAGGCCAAGCCCGAGGACAAGATGGCGCTCATCAAGGGCGAGCAGGAGGCCGGGCGCATGGTCGCCATGACCGGCGACGGCACCAACGACGCGCCCGCGCTCGCCGCGGCCGACGTGGGCGTGGCGATGAACACCGGCACCTCGGCGGCCAAAGAGGCCGGGAACATGGTCGACCTCGACTCGGACCCGACCAAGCTCATCGAGATCGTCGCGATCGGCAAGCAGCTCTTGATGACGCGCGGGGCGTTGACGACGTTCTCGATCGCCAACGACATCGCGAAGTACTTCGCGATCATCCCGGCGATCTTCGCCGTGATCTACCCGGGCCTGGACGCGCTCAACATCATGCGCCTGGCCAGCCCGGAGTCGGCGATCATCTCGGCGGTGGTGTTCAACGCGCTGGTCATCATCGCGCTGGTCCCCCTGGCGCTCAAGGGCGTCGGCTACAAGCCCGGGTCCGCTTCGGCGCTGCTGCGCCGGAACCTGTGGGTCTACGGGCTCGGGGGCATCGTCTCGCCGTTCATCGGCATCAAACTCATCGACCTCGCGGTCGCACTGATTCCCGGAGTGGCATAAATGGCACGCCTTCCCCGCTGGCTCGCACACCACCTCGCCGCGCTCCGCGCGCTGCTGGTGCTCACGGCGATCACCGGCGTCCTCTACCCGCTCACCGTCCTCGCGGTGGCGCAGCTCCCCGGCCTGGACGACAAGGCCGAGGGGTCGCTCATCTACGACGAGGCCGGGAACGTCGTCGGCTCCTCCCTCATCGGGCAGTCCTTCACCGGCGAGGACGGGGCCGCGCTCCTGGAGTACTTCCAGTCGCGCCCGTCGATGGCCGCCGGGGAGGCCGGCGACTACGACCCGCTGGTCTCCGGCGCCTCGAACCTGGGGCCCGAGGACGTCGTGGACTCGCTGCCGGACCCCGCACTCGGGTGGGACGGCGACGCGAACGCGTCCAAGAGCCTCCTGACGCAGGTGTGCGAGCGGTCCTTCGAGGTCGGCGCCCGTGAGGGCGTGGACGGCTCGCGGCCCTACTGCGCCGACTCCGGGGACTCGGCGGTCGGCGCGGTCCTGGGGGTGTTCTACTCCGGGGGCACCGCGGGCGAGGTGGTCCGGGTCGTGAGCCTGAACGAGGAGTGCGGCGCCGTCGCGGCCCCGTTCCTGGCCGAGTACGAAGGCGTGCAGGTCGAGTGCGCCGAGTACGGCGCGGACTACGCCTCGGCGGTCGTCACGCCCGTCGAGGGCGGCGCCCCGGCCGACCCGGCCGTCCCCGCCGACGCGGTCACCGCCTCGGGCTCCGGGCTCGACCCGCACATCTCCCCCGCCTACGCCGAGCTCCAGACCGCGCGCGTCGCGGCCGAGCGCGGCGCGAGCGAGGCGGACGTGGCGGCCCTGGTCGAGGAGCACACGACCGGGCGGTTCCTCGGGTTCATGGGCGACCCGGCGGTGAACGTCGTCGAGCTCAACCTCGCGCTCGACGAGCGGTACCCGGTCTCCTAGCGGGACAGGGGAAGGGCCGGAGGGAACGCGGATCCCCTCCGGCCCTTCATCGTGCGTCAGGTCAGCGGAACCACTTCTGGGCCGCGTTGCCGCTGCACGTCACGATCTGGAGGTTCGTGCCGTCCGCGGAGTTCGCCCACGGCACGTCCAGGCACTTGTTCGCCTGTGGATTGACGATGTCGTTCGCCGATGAGAACGCCCACTGCTGGGCGGCCGTGCCGTTGCAGGTCCACAGTTGCACCACCGTCCCGTCCGCGGTGCCGCCGCCCTTGACGTCCAGGCACTTGCCGAGCGCGCGGAGCGTCCCGTCGCCGGGCGTGGTCCACTTCTGGGCGTTGGTGCCGTTGCAGGTGTAGAGCTGCACCGGGGTGCCGTCGGCGGTCCCCGAGGCCTCCACGTCGAGGCACTTCCCGGCCAGGCCGGTGATCGCCCCGCCCGAGGAGGCCGACCCGGAGTAGACGCGCACGTAGTCGATCTTCATCGTCTGCGGGAACTGCGTCGAACCGTCGGGGTAGCCCGGCCAGTTGCCGCCCACCGCGACGTTCAGGATCATGAAGAACGGGTGGTCGAACACCCACTCGTTGCCGCCGATGTCCGCGGTGGTCTTGGTCTGGTAGGTGACGCCGTCGACCGACCACGAGATGGAGTTCGGGGACCAGTTCACGGCGAAGGTGTGGAAGCCGTTCGCGAACGGCTCGCCGATCGTGTAGGTGCCGCTGGGGCCGGCGCCGCCGGAGTAGCCGGGGCCGTGGAGGGTGCCGTGCACCGAGTTCGGCTCGAAGCCGACGTTCTCCATGATGTCGATCTCGCCGGACTGCGGCCACCCGACCGAGCCGATGTCGTCGCCGAGCATCCAGAACGCGGGCCAGATGCCCTGGCCCCGCGGGATCTGGATGCGCGCCTCGAACGTGCCGTACGCCTGCGTGAACTTGCCCTGGGTGAGCAGCCGCGCCGAAGTGTACTGGCAGGTCCCGTACCAGCACTGGTAGTTGGCCGGGTTCTCCTTGCGGGCGGTGATGACCATGTTGCCGTTGCCGTCGTGGGCGGCGTTCGACGTGGAGTTGGTGTAGTACTGGTGCTCGTTGTTGCCCCAGCCCCCGCCGCCGGTGTCGAAGTTCCACTTCGCGGAGTTCGGCGCGGTCCCGGCGGCGGCGTTGAACTCGTCGCTCCAGGTCAGCGCCTGGGCGGAGACCTGCTCTTGGATCTGCGGCTCGTAGGGCTCGGAGGCGCCCGCGGCGACGACGCCGATCGTCGTCGCGGTGGCCGCCGCGACGACGGCGGTGGCGATCGCGAGGGCCCTGCGGATGGGTCTGCGGACTCGGGGTGGTCTCACGGAGGCGTCCTCTCGTTCCGTGGAGGAGCGCGCGTCACAGCGGGACTACACTGAGAGAGCGCTCTCTCTAAATAGTCCTATCTTTTTAACATCGGGATAGACCATTGTCAATAGGGCAAGCGGGACACGCAGAGTGAGGGCGGGGAGGTGCTCCCCCGCCCTCGACTCAGCCCTTGACGGCGCCGCCGAGCCCGGCGCTGGAGAGGAACAGGCGCTGGAACACCAGGAACAGCGCGATCGGGATCAGCGAGGAGATCGCCAGCGCCGCGAGGAACACGTCGAGCTCCACGAACTGCTGGAGCGCGGGCAGGCGCACCGACAGGGGCTGGAGGGCCGGGTCCGGCAGGACCAGCATCGGCCACAGGAAGTCCTTCCAGGACGCGATGACCGCGAAGACCGAGACGACGCCGATGACCGGGCGGGACATGGGCAGCACGATCGACCAGAACAGGCGGTAGGGCCCGGCCCCGTCCACGCGGGCGGCCTCGAAGATCTCCCTGGGGAGGTTCGCGAAGAACCTTTGCATGAGCAGGACGTTGAAGGCGTTGGCCCCGGCGGGGAGCCACACGGCCCAGAACGTGTTCAGCATGGAGGCGCCGACCACGGGCGGGTCGAGGATCGTCAGGTACAGTGGGACGAGGAGGACGACGCTGGGGACGAACAGGGTCGCCAGGACCGCGCCGGATATGTAGCGGCCCAGGCGGGGGCGCAGGACGGCGAGGGCGTAGCCGCCGGTGGCGGCGACCAGGAGCTGCACGGCCCAGGACCCGGCGGCGAGCGCGATCGTGTTGAAGAAGTACTTGTCGATCTCGACGCGGGTCCACGCCTCGGTCAAATTGGCGAGGTCGATGCCGTTGGGCCACAGGGACATCGGGTGGCGCAGGGTGTCCTGCGTGGGGGTGACGGCGGCCTTGGCGAGCCACAGCATCGGGCCGAGCCCGGCGACGGCGAGGCCGGCGAGGAGGGCGCCGTGGAGGAGGCGCGCGGACCAGCGGACGCCGGGGCGCTTCCAGTCGGTGGGGGCGAGGAGGCCCCGGTCGGTGGTGCCTGCCATCAGCTGCTCCATTTCCTGGTGAGGCGGAAGTACAGCATGGAGAACCCGGCGAGGAGCACGGCGAGCATGAGGCTCAGGGCGGCCGCGGCGCCGTAGTCGCCGCCGAGGGAGTTGGTGAACGCGTACCGGTAGATGAGCAGCAGCAGCGTCAGGGTCCGGTTGGCGGGGCCGCCGTCGGTGAACAGGAACGGCTCCAGGAACACCTGGGCGGTGCCGATGATCTGGAGGATGAAGGTGATGAGCAGGACGCCGCGCAGCTGCGGGAGGGTGATGTGCCAGAGCTTGCGCCACACGCCCGCGCCGTCGATCTCGGCGGCCTCGTAGAGGCTGGGGTCGACGCCGACGAGGGCGGCGAGGTAGATGATGACGGTGCCGCCCGCGGCGGCCCACGTGGCTTCGAGGACCAGGGAGGGCATGACGATCTGGGCGTCCTGGAGCCAGGCGACCGGGCCGATGCCGAACCAGGACAGGACGGTGTTGAACACGCCGTCCTCGCCGGCGTCGTAGAACAGCTTCCACAGCAGGACGGCCACGACGGGCGGGACGACCACGGGCAGGTAGGCGAGCGCGGAGAACAGGCCGCGGGCCTTGCGGACCTCGCTCATGAGGATCGCGGCGACCAGGGGCACGGGGTAGCCGAAGACCAGGGCCAGGAGCGCGAAGTACCCGGTGTTCTGGACGGCGGTCCACAGCTGCGGGTCGGCGAAGACCTGCTGGAAGTTCGCGAAGCCGACGAACACGGGGTCGGTGACGAGGTTGGTGCGCTGGAAGCTCATGACGACGGCGCGTCCGATGGGGAGCCAGGAGAACGCGCCGAAGACGACGAGCATGGGCGCCAGGAACACGAGCGTGTGGAGTCCGGAGCGGGCGCGGGCGAGGCGGGCGCGCGGTCGGCCCGGCCGGGCCGCGCGAGGCGGCCCGGCCTGGGTGTCCGCGACACCGGCGGCGCGGGTGTCGGTGGTGGTCATGTGTCGGGTGCTTCCGGGTTACGCGGCGGCGTCCATGGCGGCCTGGGCGTCGGCCTGGGCCGTCTCCAGGAGCGCGTCGACGTCGGCGTTCTCGTCGGTGAGGATGGACTGGACGACGGTGTCGAGGACGGCGTAGACCTCCTGGGTGGCGGTGACGGGCTCGTTGACGAGCGGCTGGGCGAACACCTGGGAGGTGTAGGGGGCCATCTGCTCGACGGGGACGTTGACGTACTCGGCGATCCAGGACTGCTGCTCGTCGTAGGTGGCCTGGTCGAACACGGGCAGTTCGGGGGCGCCGACGGGCTGGCCGGTCTCGGCTTTCACCTCGGCGTCGGCGACGGCCGCGTCCTGGTCGGTGAGCTTCTCCATGTAGTAGAAGTCGATCCAGGCGACCGCGGCCTCCTGCTCGGCGGCCTCGGCGTTCGGGCTGACGGCGGCGAGGGTGCCGCCGCCGAGGACCCCGGCGTCGGGCGAGTCGGCGAGCGGGAGGACGGTGAGGCCGTAGTCGTCGGGGTTGAGGCCGTTCTGGGTGAACAGGTTCCCGTAGTTGCCGCCGCCGGAGACGTACATGCCGATGCGGCCCGCGGCGAAGTCCTGGTTGATGCCCGCCCAGTCGTACTGGAGGGTGTCGCCCATGGAGTCGTCGTCCCAGCGCATGGCCTGGAGCTGGGCGAGGGCCTCGCGCATCTGCGGGGTGTCGATGGTGGCGGTCCCGGCGTCCTCGGTGCGCCCGCCGAGGGCGTCGACGACGGTGGTGAGGATCCACCCGCCGGTGTTGCCGTTGGTCATCACCGAGTACCCGGCCTCGCCGGTGGCCTCGCTGATGGCCTTCGCGGCGGTCTGGATCTCGGCCCATGTGGTCGGCGGGGCGTCGGGGTCGAGCCCGGCCGCGGCGAAGAGGGTGCGGTTGTAGTGGAGCCCTTGGCCGTAGGCGGCGATCGGGACGGCCCACAGGTTCCCGTCGGCGTCCTCCCCGGCGGCGGCGATGTTCGGGTTGAACGCGTCGCGGTAGGGCAGTTCGGCGGTGTAGGCGGAGATGTCGGCGATCTGGCCGCGCTCGATGAGGCCGCGCCCGTCGGTGAAGGGGATGACGAACACGTCGGGGAGGGTGCCGCCCGCGAGCTGGGCGGTGAAGGTCCCGGCGGTCCAGGTGTACTCCTGGGTCTCCACGTCGATGTCGGGGTTGGCGTCCTCGAACTGCTCGACGCGGGCGTTGAACGCGTCGATGGCGGGCTGCTCCAGCCCGGCGTCGATGGTGACGGTGATGTGGGTCTTGCCGTCGTCGGGGCCGTCGTCCGAGCAGGCGGCGAGGCCCGCGACGGTGAGGGCGGCGGCCGCCACGGCGGCTGCGGTGCGAGAGGTCTGCATCATTGCTCCTAGTTGGTTCCTGTTGTTGCGGAGGGGTTGTCAGGCCCGCAGCCAAGCGGCGGCGTCGCCGGGGAGGCGGCCGTCTTCGAGCGGGGCGCTGGCGAGCAGCACCCCGGTGTCGGCGGGCAGGTCGACGGGGTCGGCGCCGAAGTTGACGACGCAGCGGACGTCGGCGCCTCTGGTGAAGGCGAGGGTGCCGGGCGGGGTGTCGTCCCAGGCGAAGTCGGGGCCCTGGAGGGCGGGCTCGGTGCGGCGCAGGCGGATCGCGGCGCGGTAGAGGGCGAGGAAGGAGTCCGGGTCGGTCTCCTGGAGGGCGGCGGCGTGCGCGCCCCACCACGGGGGCTGGGGCATCCACGCGGTGGTCCCGGTGGTGTTGAAGCCGAAGGCGGGGGCCTCGGGGGTCCACGGGAGGGGGACGCGGCAGCCGTCGCGGCCGGGGTCGGTGCCGCCGGAGCGGAAGTGCATGGGGTCCTCGCGGGCGCCCTCGGGGAGGTCCTCGACTTCGGGCAGGCCCAGTTCGTCGCCCTGGTAGATGTAGAGGACGCCGGGGAGGGCGGCGGTGAGGAGGGCGGCGGCGCGGGCGCGGCGGGCGCCCAGCTCCAGGTCCACGGGGATGCCGAACCGCTTGGCGGCGAAGGAGAACGAGGAGTCCTCGCGGCCGTAGCGGGTGACGGGCCGGGTGACGTCGTGGTTGGACAGGACCCAGGTGGCGGGCGCGGTGACCGCGGCGTGAGCGGCGAAAGTGGCCTCGATCGAGTCGCGGATGGCCGACTCGTCCCAGGGGCGGGACATGAAGTCGAAGTTGAAGGCGGTGTGCATCTCGTCGTCGCGCAGGTAGCGGACGAACCGCTCGGTGTCCTCCAGCCAGACCTCGCCGACGAGGAGCCGGGGCTCGTCGTAGGAGTCGGCGATCTTGCGCCAGCGGCGGTAGACGTCGTGGACCTCGTCGCGGTCGTTGTGCGGGTGCCCGCCGGGGCCGTGGCGCTCGGGGAGGTCGGGCAGCTCGGGGTCCTTGGCGAGCATGGCGGCCGAGTCGATGCGCACGCCCGCGACGCCGCGGTCGTACCAGAACCGCAGGACCGCCTCGTGCTCGGCGGCGACGTCGGGGTGGTTCCAGTTGAGGTCGGGCTGCTCGGGGGTGAACAGGTGCAGGTACCACTGGCCGGGCTCCCCGTCGGGGCCGGTGGTGCGGGTCCAGGTCTCGCCCGCGAAGCTGGAGACCCAGTTCGTGGGCAGTTCCTCGCCGTGCTCGCCCTTGCCGTCGCGGAACCAGAAGCGGTCGCGGGCCGGGTCGCCGGGGGCCGCGGCGAGGGCCTCCTGGAACCAGGGGTGCTCTGAGGAGATGTGGTTGGGGACGACGTCCACGATGGTGCGGATGCCGAGCGCGAGGGCGTCCTGGATGAGGACCTCGGCGTCGGCGAGGGTCCCGAACGCGGGGTCGATCTGGCGGTAGTCGGCCACGTCGTAGCCGCCGTCGGCCTGCGGCGAGCGGTACCAGGGGGTGAACCACAGCGCGTCGACGCCGAGGGCGGCGAGGTAGGGCAGGCGGTCGCGGACCCCGGCGAGGTCGCCGGTGCCGTCGCCGTCGGCGTCCGCGAAGCTGCGCGGGTAGACCTGGTAGATCACCGCGTTGCGCCACCACTCGGGGGCGGGGGCGGGCTGCTGTCGCTCGTGCAAGGTGGGTCCGTTCCGTGGGTCGGGGGCGCGGTCGGGGCGCGCGCGGGCGCGCCGAAGGCAGGGGTCAGTACGCGGTGGAAGCCCAGCACATGCTAGGTTTAGCGCTATACCTTGGTCGGTAGCGTAGACGACGGGTGTCAGACTTGTCAACGGCGGGTGTCCGGTAACCGCTCGCCTGATGGAGAGGAGCCCCCTTGGGCGTCACGCTGAAGGACATCGCGGCGGAGGCAGGCGTCAGCCTCATGACCGTGTCCAACGTGGTCAACGGGAAGCAGGCGAGGGTCTCGGCGGCCACGCGCGAGCGGATCATGCGGATCGTCAAGGACCGCGGGTACGTCCCCAGCGCCTCGGCGCGCAGCCTCGCGGCCCGCTCCTCGCGCCTGGTGGGGCTGCTCGTGCCCGCCGTGGGCGAGTCGAGCCTGACGATCGACCCGCACACCGTCGAGGTCGTCGGCATGCTGGAGCGCGAGCTGCGCCGCCTCGACTACCACCTGATGCTGCGCGGGATCTCCCGCCGCGGCGAGATCACCGAGGCCCTGCGGTCCTGGCACCTGGACGGCGCGGTCCTGCTGGGCTTCAACGACATCGAGATCGACCGGCTCGACGCCGCCGACGTCGGGGACGTGGCCCTGGTCGCCATGGACTCCTACTCGGCCAACCCCCTGGCCATGGAGGTCCGCTCCGACGACTTCGGCGGCGCGGTCCTGGCCACCCGCCACCTGGCGGGCCTGGGGCACCGGCGCATCGCCTTCGCCGGGCCCGCCTTCGCCGACACCGGCGTGGTCCACCAGCGCTTCGAGGGGTACCGGCAGGTCCTGGAGGAGCACGGGATCGCGCTCGACCCGGCGCTGGTGTCCGAAGTGGAGACCACGCATGCGGGCGGGTTCGCGTACGGGCGGCGCCTGGCCGCCGACCACCCGGAGGTGACCGCGGTGTTCACCACCGCCGACATCCTCGCGATCGGGCTCATCGAGGGGCTCGCGGCCGAGGGCCGCTCGGTGCCCGGGGACGTCTCGGTCGTCGGCTACGACAACGCCGACCTCGCCGCGCTCGTGACCCCGAAGCTGACGACCGTGGCGCAGGACCTCCCGGGGAAGGCCGCCGAGGCGGTCCGGCTCATGATGGACCGCCTCGCGGGCGGCCCGCGGCCCGCGCAGGCCGTCTCATTGGACGTGGCCCTGATCGAGCGGGGCACCGCCGGTCCCCCGCCCTGACGTGCCCGGCCCGCGGCGCCCGGCAAGGGCCGCGGGCCGGGAGACTCGGCGGGTCAGCCGCCCAGGGACGCGCCGTTGGAGGCGATGACGCCCCGGTACCACTCGGCGCTGCGCTTGGGGGTGCGCTGCTGCGTGTCGTAGTCCACGCGCACGAGGCCGAAGCGCTTGGAGTAGCCCTCGCCCCACTCGAAGTTGTCGAGCAGGGACCACACGAAGTACCCCCGGAGGTTGACGCCCTGCTCGATCGCCCGCCCCGCGGCGCTCATGTAACCGTCGAGGTAGGCGACGCGGTCGGCGTCGTCCACCGTGCCGTCCGCGGCCACCGCGTCCTCGAAGGACGCGCCCGACTCGGTGATGTACACCGGCAGGCCCGTGTACTCGTCGGACAGGCGGGTGAGGACCCGGCGCAGGCTCTCGGGGTGGATCTCCCAGCCGAACCCGGTGACCGGGTTCGCCGGGGGCAGGGACCGGTTGCCCAGGTGCGTGTCCGAGGGGTCGGCCTCCACGACGAACCGGTGGTAGTGGTTGACGCCCACGAAGTCCAGGGGCGCGCTGATCGACTCCATGTCGCCGGGCAGGACCGCGTCGAACGCGCCGGTGGGCGCGAAGTGGGCGAGCATGTCCTCGGGGTAGGCGCCGCGGAACAGCGGGTCGAGGAAGAGCCGGTTGCCGCCGCCGTCGGACAGCCGCGCGGCCTCCACGTCCTCGGGCCGGTCGGAGGCGGCCTCGATGTCGGTGAGGATGACCGCCGAGCCGACCTTGCCCGCGGGGGCGTGCTCGCGCAGGGCCGCCACGGCGAGGCCGTGGGCGACGTTGAGGTGGTGGGCCGCGCGCAGGGCCGCGGTCCGGTCCTGGCGGCCGGGGGCGTGGACGCCCGCGTGGTAGCCCAGGAAGGCCGCGCACCACGCCTCGTTGATCGGGATCCACTCGTCCACGAGGTCGCCCAGGGCCCGCGCGGTGCGGGCCGCGTAGTCGCCGAAGCACTCGGCGGTGGAGCGCTCGGGCCACCCGCCCTCGTCTTCGAGGACCTGCGGGAGGTCCCAGTGGTAGAGGGTGACCGCCGAGCGGATGCCCTTGGCGCGCAGGTCGGCCAGGAGCTCCCGGTAGAACGCGACGGCCTCGGGGTTGAGGTCGCCGCGCCCGGTCGGCTGGAGGCGGGACCACGAGACCGAGAGGCGGTACGCCTTGAGGCCGAGGTCGGCGGCGATCGCGAAGTCCTCGCGCCAGCGGTGGTAGTGGTCGCAGGCGGTCTCGCCGGTGTCGCCGTTCTTCACCTTGCCGGGGGTCGCGGCGAAGGTGTCCCAGATGGACGGCCCGCGGCCGCCCTCGGCGGCGGCGCCCTCGATCTGGTAGGCCGCGGTCGAGGCGCCCCACAGGAAGCCGTCGGGGAAGGGACTGGTCATGTGCTGCTCCTTGGGTGTCGGTGCGTTGCCGCGCGGTGCCTCACTTGTCGACCGCTCACTTGTCGACTCCGGTGACGACGATCCCCTGCACGAAGACCTTCTGCGCCGCGAGGAAGATCGCGACGGGCAGGGCCAGCGCCAGGAGCGAGGCGGCGAGGATGAGGTGGGGCTCGGAGTTGTAGACGCCGCTGAAGTAGCTCAGGCCCACGCCGATGGGGACGATGTCGCGGTTCCCGGCGAGGTAGAGCAGCGGCTCGAAGAAGTCGTTCCAGGCGTAGAAGAAGTGGAAGAGGCTCACGGCCGTCAGGGCGGGGATCGACTGCGGGACGATGACGCGCAGGAACGTGCGGATCGGTCCGGCGCCGTCGATGCGGGCGGCCTCTTCGAGCTCTCTGGGGATCGTCAGGAAGTACTGGCGCAGCAGGAACACGTTGAAGGCGTTGGCGAACAGCTGCGGGACGATGAGCGGCAGGTAGGTGCCGACCCAGCCCATCTGGAGGAACACCGCGTACTTGGGGACGAGGGTGACCGCCGGGGGCAGGAGGATCGTGGCCATGAGGAGGCCGAAGAGGACGCCGCGGCCGGGGAAGCGGAACCGGGCGAAGCCGTAGGCGACCCATGCGGAGGAGGCCACGGTGAAGGCCATGCTCACCAGCGCGTACATGAGGGTCCAGCCGGTCAGGCGCAGGAACGAGATGGTGTTCCAGGCCTCGGTGTAGTTGCCCCACTGGGGGTCGAGGCCGGAGACGGCGTCGAGGGTGCGCCAGCGGCCCTCCCATTCGATGGGGCCGGCGCCGGGGTCGTCGGGGTCGACGAAGACGCTGGACTCGCGGCCGGGCTCGATGAGGGCGAGGTCGCGGGTGGTGCCGTCGGGCATGGGGACGGCGTAGACGTCGTGCTCCTCGCCTTCGTACTCGAAGGTGAGCGCGGAGACGGGGAGGACCCCGGTGTTGGGGTCGGAGACGCCGTCCTTGTCCTTGAGGGAGGTGGCGACGCCGTATCCCAGGGGCATGAGGAACACCGCGGCGAGCAGGAGCGCGCCGAGGGTGGTGCAGAGGGTGAGGAGGGTGCCGCGGCGCCTGCGGAGCAGGGCGTTCTCGGTGGGCTGCTTGGCCTCGGTGGTCACGAGCGCTCCGTTCCGTAGTGGACCCAGTAGCGGGAGGTGCCGAAGAGCACGCCCGTGAGGACGGCGACGACGATGAAGATGATCCAGGCCAGGGCGGCGCCGTAGCCCATGTCGCCGAAGACGAACGCCTGCTGGTAGAAGTTCACGAGCAGGAAGCGGCTGGCGCCGTCGGGGCGGCCGGTGGCGCCGAAGAGGACCCAGGGGACGACGAAGTACTGGAGGATCGCGACCGAGTCGATGACGAGGTTGAAGAAGATGATCGGCGACAGCAGCGGGAGGGTGACGCTGCGCAGGCGCCGCCACCATCCGGCCCCGTCGATCTCGGCGGCCTCGTACAGCTCGGTGGGGATGCCCTGGAGTCCGGCGAGGTTGACGACCATGGACTTGCCGATGCCCCACAGGCCGATGAAGCTGAACGCGAAGAGGACCAGGACCGGGTTGTCGAACCAGCGGATGCCGTCGGTGCCGGTGGCGTGGACGCCGGTGAGGCCGATGATCCGGTTGACCCAGCCGGTCTGGGGGTTGAGGACCTGCTGCCAGATGAGGACGCCGGCGACGAGCGGGATCATCGAGGGCGCGTAGAACAGCAGGCGGAAGAACGCGGTGGCGCGCAGGTGCTTGGAGTTGAGCAGGAGCGCCAGGCCGAGGGCCACGACCATGCTCAGGGGCAGGAACAGGACCGTGAAGCGGAACGTGGCGGCCAGGGAGGTCCAGGTGTCGGGGTCGGCGAGGGCGCGTTCCCAGTTGGAGGTGCCCGCGAAGCTGGTGGCGCCGGGGTCGGTGAGCTGGAAGTCGAGGGTGGAGAAGACGAGCGAGGCGCCGATGGGGACGGCCGAGAACAGCAGGAAGCCGATGATCCAGGGGCTGATGAAGAAGTAGCCCCAGCGTGCTTCGCGGCGCTGCATGGGCCCGGCGGGCCGTTTGGGGCGGGCGCCGCGCCGCCGCGCGGCGGGGGCCGCGTCGGTGAGACCGGACATGGGTGGGCCTTTCGGAAGGCGGGGTTGAAGAGTGCGGTCGGGGGGTGCCGGGCGGGCGGGTGCCGCCCGCCCGGCGGGGAGGGGGCCCGGGGGTCTGGACCGGGCCCGGGATAGGGCTACTCGGCGGCGTCGAAGACCGCTTGCAGGTCGGCTTGGAGGGCGGCGAGCTCGGTGGGGATGTCGAGGCCGTCCTCCTGGTTGAACCTGGTGGCGTACTCGGCGAGGACCGCCTCGGATTCGAGGAAGTTCGGCATGCCGCCCTCGTGGGAGGGGTTGTCGACGTAGGTCATGCCTTCGACGGCGGTGTCCCAGTTGATGTCCTGGCCTTCGAAGTTGGCGGCGCCGACGCGCTCGAAGTAGCCGTCCTGGAGGCTGATGCGGGCGGGCATGCCGCCGTAGGTCTGGGTGAGGTCCTCGGCGGCGTCGCCGATGAGGTAGGTGAGGACGTCGAACGCCTCGTCGGGGTGGTCGGTGTTCTTGGTGATGGAGAACGTGTCGGCGTGGAGCTTCGCGGTGGTGGCGCCGTCGTAGGAGGGGACGGCGGCGGTGTCCCAGGTGCCCTCGAACCCGGCCATGCAGCAGGTGGCGTACCACAGGTGGGTGTTGCCCATGGCGAGGTTGCCGGACTCGAACCAGGACCCGGCGTTGAGCATGTCGGAGTCGCCGTAGGGGCCGTTGGGGATGAAGTGGTCGGTCCACATGCCGTCGTAGTACCACTGCTGGGCCTCGGCCCAGTTCGGCGGGATCTGGGCGTTGCCGTCGGCGTCCACGAGGGACCCGGCGCCGAAGAGGGTGGACTGGGCGCGGATGTCGGCGAAGATGTTGCCGAAGCCGAACTGGACGATGTTGGCGGGGTCGAAGTCGGGGCTGGTGGCGTCGTTGCCCTCGGCGTCGACGGTGAGCTGCTTGGCGAGCTCGGTCATCGTGGCGATGTCCCAGACGTGCTCGGCGCCGTCGGCGTCGATGTAGGGGGCGCCGTACTCCTGGGGCGGGTAGGGCAGTCCGGCCTCGTCGAACAGGTCGAGGTTGATGTAGAGGAACGAGGGGAAGACCGCGAAGGGCAGGCCGATCTGGCCCTCCTCCTCGATGCGGTAGAAGTCGACCAGGGCGGGGTCGAAGTCGGTGAGGTCGTAGTCGGCCTCCTCGATGTACGGGGTGAGGTCGAGCCAGGCGCCGGGGAAGGTGGAGCGGCCGCGGATGCCCATGGGGCCGACGATGTCGGGGGCGTCGCCGGTGGCGATCTGGGTGGAGAGGATGTTGGGGGCCTGGTCGGCGTCGACGATCTCCAGGACGAGTTCGATGTCGTCCTGGGAGGCGTTGAACTCCTCGACGATCGCCTCCTGGGCGGGGATGGTCGGGGCGTCCGAGCCCGCACCCATGCCGACGAACCAGCGGATCTCGACTTTGTCGGAGGCGCTGGAGCCGCCGCCGTCGAGGCATGCGGAGGCGAGGAGGAGTGCGGTGCCGCCCAGGGCGGCGGCCTTGGCGACCGCCGCGCCGCGTCGGCGGTGGGGAGGTGTGGTCCTCATGGGTGCTCCTTGCTGCGGCCGCGGGGGACGCCGGCGGCCGGGAGGGGATGATGAAACGGTCCTTGCAACGCTGGGCTGGGGCCCGGATGTAGGCTGGACCAGTAGGTCTACGACTTACTGTTAAGACTTAGATTAAGTAGAACGACCCGTGCCGTCAATCTCCCCGCAATAACGGCATGGTCCCGGACGGGTAACGACACGGACTGGTGGACAGATGGAACGCCCCAAGCGGATGACGACCCGCGACCTCAAGCTCGGCAACCGGATGCGCCTGCTGCGGACGCTGTACTTCGAGGGGCCGCTCACCCGCCGGGACCTCGCCCCCGCCACCGACCTGAGCACCGCCACCGTCTCCAACGTCACCACCGAGCTCATCAGCGAGGGGATCGTGCGCGAGGCCGGGAAGGTCGACTCCGACGGCGGCAGGCCCCACATCCTGCTCGAAGTGGACCCCGGGCACGCGCTCGTCGTCGGCGTCGACGTCGGCGAGACCCACGTGCAGGTCGAGCTCCTCGACCTCAAGCTCGACCCCCGGGCCGCCGCCAAGTACGAGCTCGAAGCGGGCCGCCACGACCCGGCCACCGTCATCGACCGGATCGCCGCCGGCGTGGAGGAGGTCCTCGCCGCCGCCGGGGGCGTCCCGGTGCTCGGCGTCGGCGTCGGCATGCCCGGCATCGTCGAGTACGGGCCCGACGGGATCGTCCACGCCCAGGCGTTCGGGTGGGACGCGGTCCCCTTGGGGCGGCTGCTGGCCGAGCGCCTCGGCCCCCTCCCGGTGCACGTCGAGAACGGCGCGATGACCATGGGCCAGGCCGAGTTGTGGTTCGGGGCCGGGAAGGGCGCCTCGAACGCGATCATCGCGCTCATCGGCTCCGGCGTCGGCTCCTGCGTCGTCGCCGACGGCGCCCTCTACCGCGGCGCCGGGTCCAGCGCCGGGGAGTGGGGCCACACCACGATGCGCGTGGACGGGCGCCGCTGCCGGTGCGGCTCCCGCGGCTGCCTGGAGGCGTACGTCGGCGCCGAGGGCGTCCTCGACCGGTTCCTCGCCGCCACCGGGGCCGTGGACCTCGGCGGCGGCGAGGAGGCCGCACTGGAGCGGCTCCTCGACGACCCCGCCGCGGCCGACGTGATCGACGAGACCGTCCGCTACCTCGGGGCCGGGCTCGCCGACCTCCTCAACCTCTTCAACCCCGAACTCGTCGTCATCGGCGGCTGGGCCGGGCACCTCCTCGCCGCCCGCCGCCTCGCCGACATCACCGCCGCCACCGGCGAATACGCCCTCAAGCAGCCCTTCGCGACCGCCCGCATCGCCCCCGGGCTCCTCGGCCCCGACGCCGTCGCCAAAGGCGCCGCCACCCCCGTCATCGCGCAGTTCCTCGGCGGCGCCTGAACACGCGTCCTGACACCTTTGACGCGTTCTTGACGGCCGCTGTGGCAAAACGCGGGAATGATTAGCTGGTGCCACGAGGACAGCTCCGGATCTACCTGGGCGCGGCCCCCGGCGTCGGCAAGACCTACGCCGCGCTCGAAGAGGCCCGCCGCCGCGCCGACCGCGGGACCGACGTCGTCATCGGCTACGTCGAGACCCACGGCCGCACCGCGACCGCCGACCTCGTCGAGGGCCTGGAGGTCGTGCCCCGCCGCGCCGTCGAGTACCGCGGCTCCGCGTTCGAGGAGTTCGACACCGACGCCGTCCTGCGCCGCTCCCCCGCCGTCGCCCTCGTGGACGAGCTCGCGCACACCAACGTCCCCGGCTCCCGCAACGAGAAGCGCTGGCAGGACATCGACGAGCTGCTGGACGCCGGGATCGACGTCATCTCGACGGTGAACGTGCAGCACCTCGAATCGCTCAACGACGTGGTCGCCCAGATCACCGGCGTGCCCCAGCGCGAGACCGTCCCCGACGAGGTCGTGCGCCGCGCCGACCAGGTCGAACTCGCCGACATCACCCCCGAGGCCCTGCGGCGGCGCATGGTCCACGGCAACGTCTACCCGCCGGAGAAAGTGGACGCGGCCCTCTCCAACTACTTCCGGGTCGGGAACCTCACCGCGCTGCGCGAGATCGCGCTGCTGTGGCTGGCGGACAAGGTCGAGGACCAGCTGGAGAAGTACCGCGAGGACCAGCACATCACCGCCGTGTGGGAGTCCAGGGAGCGCGTCGTCGTGGCCCTGTCGGGCGGCGACGAGGGCGACACGCTCATCCGCCGGGCCGCGCGCATCGCCGCCAGGTCCGGCAACGCCGACCTCAAGGCCGTGTACGTGGCCTCCGGCGACGGCCTCACCTCCGCGCGCTCGGCCCGCAACCTCGCCCGGCAGCGGACCCTCGTCGAAGACCTCGGCGGCACCTACCACCAGGTCGTGGGCGACTCGATCCCCGACGCGCTCCTGGAGTTCGCGCGCGGTGCCAACGCCACGCAACTGGTGCTGGGGGCCTCGCGGCGCGGCCGGTTCGCGCAGGCCCTCTCGCGCGGCGTCGGCGTCACCACCACCGCCCGGTCGGGGAAGATCGACGTGCACCTGGTCAGCCACGAGCGCGTCAGGTCCGTCAAGCGGGCCCGCTCCGGACCCGGCATCGTGGACGCCGCCCGCCGCCGCTTCGGGATCGCCCTCGCGTTCCTCGGCATCCCGGCCCTGGTCACCATCCTCATCCCCCTGCACGAGGACCTGTCGCTGACGACGATGATCCTCATCGTCCTCACCGCCGTCATGGCCCTGACCCTCACCGGCGGCATGTGGCCCGCGCTCCTGGGCGCGCTCATCGGGTTCCTCCTCCTCAACTACTTCTTCGCGACCCCCTACTACCAGTTCAAGATCCACGACCAGGAGCAGGTGGTGGCCCTCGTCGTGTTCGTGGCCCTCGCGCTCGGCGGCGCGGCGGTCGTCAACCTCTCGGCCGCGCGGGCGCGCCTCGCGGCGCGCGCCAGCGCCGAGGCGCAGACCCTCGCCACCCTCGCCGGGAACGTGCTGCGCGGCGGGTCCGGACTGGACGACCTGCTGGAGCAGTTGCGCGAGACGTTCACGCTCACGTCGGTGACCCTGCTGGAGCGCACCGCGCCCGGCGCGGGCCCGGCCGAGCGGCACGACGCGAAGGCGTGGCGGGTCGTGGCGCACGCGGGCGCCGCGTGCGGCAGCCCCGGCGCGGCCGAGAACGACCTGCCGATCCGCGACGACCTGGCGCTGGCACTGCGCGGGCACACCCTGGAGGCGGCGGACCGGCGGATCGCGCAGGCGTTCGCGATGCACGCCGCCGCCGCGCTGGAGCGCGAGCGCCTTGAGCGCCAAGCGGAGGCGGTGGAGCGGCTGACGGACGCGGACAAGTTGCGGACGGCGCTGCTGGCGGCCGTCTCGCACGACCTGCGCACGCCGCTGGCTTCGGCGCGGGTCGCCGTGTCGAGTCTGAAGTCCACTGGGGAGCTGTTCACGCCCGGGGAGCGCGAGGAGCTGCTCGACTCCGCGGAGCTCTCCCTGAGCCGGTTGACGGGCCTGGTGGACAACCTGCTGGACATGAGCCGGTTGCAGGCGGGGGTGCTCGGGGCCGACCCGGTGCCGATCGCCTTGGACGAGGCGGTGCCGTGGGCGCTCGACGAGATCGGGGAAGCCGCCGCGGACGTGCGGCTCGACGTGCCCGCGGATCTGCCGGAGGTGATGGCCGACCCGGGGCTGCTCCAGCGCATCCTGGTGAACGTCATCGCGAACGCGCTGCGCTACAGCCCCGCGGGGGTGCCGCCGCGGCTGACGGCGGGCATCCACGGCGGGACGGTGGAGCTGCGGGTGGTCGACCGCGGCCCGGGCGTGCCGGACGAGGACCGGGAGACGATGTTCCGGCCGTTCCAGCGGCTCGGCGACCGCGACAACACGACCGGCGTCGGCCTGGGCCTGGCGCTCTCGCGGGGCCTGGCCGAGGCGATGGGCGGGACGCTGGGCCCGGAGGCGACCCCCGGCGGCGGACTGACGATGGTGCTGGCGCTGCGGATCGCGGCGACCGATGGAGAGGGTGCAGGGTGATCAAGGTCCTGGTAGTCGACGACGAGCCGCAGATCGCACGCGCGCTGCGGATCAACCTGTCGGCGCACGGGTACGAGGTGACGACCGCGGCCGACGGCGCGCAGGCGCTGCGCGCGGCCGCGGCGGTCGTCCCGGATCTGGTGGTGCTCGACCTGGGCCTGCCGGACATGGACGGCGCGGAGGTCATCGAGGGCCTGCGCGGCTGGTCGAAGGCCCCGATCCTGGTCCTGTCGGGGCGGGCGGCGAGCGCGGAGAAGATCGCCGCGCTGGACGCGGGCGCCGACGACTACGTGACGAAGCCGTTCGACATCGGGGAGCTCTTGGCGCGGGTGCGCGCGGCGACGCGCCGGTCGGGGCCGGGCGCCGAGTCGCCGGTGACGGCGATCGGGCCGGTCACGGTGGACCTGGCGGCCCGCGAGGTCCGCAGGGACGGCGACGAGGTGCGCCTGACGCCGACCGAGTGGCAGCTTCTGGAAGTGCTCCTGCGCAACCCGGGGAAGCTGGTGAGCCAGCGCGAGCTCCTCCACCGCGTCTGGGGCCCCAACTACGACCGCGAGACGAACTACCTGCGCCAGTACATGGCGCAGCTGCGCCGCAAACTGGAGGCCGACCCGGCCCGCCCGGTGCACCTGCTGACAGAGCCCGGCATGGGGTACCGGTTCCGCCCCTGACGCCCCGGGTTCGTGCCAGGTCGCGCGCCGCGCTCCCCCGGGCACGCTCCGTGCTCCTACAGTGGTCGTGCAGTCAACGAGGAGCGGGGAGCGGGACATGAGCGCGTCGGACACCACTGGGGGCACGTCGAAGCCGGGCGCGGTCATCGCGCTGTGCGCGGCGGCGCTGCTGTTCGCGGCCCTGGTCGTCGTGAAGATCGGGCTGTTCGCCGACTTCCGGTCCGACTCCTCGGACGGGTGCTTCACGGAGCAGAACCCGCAGTTCGTCACCGCGTGCGAGCAGCTCGCGCCGGCCTCGTGGTTCGCCCCGTACCTGCTGTCGATCGTCGCCTACGCGGTCTTCGCGGCCCTCTTCGCGGCCGCCGCGGTCCTGACCGCCCGCGCCCGCCCGGCCGCCGCCGCCTTCACGCTGGTCACCACGATCACCGCGATCGTCCTCGCCGTCCTCCCGGGCATCCTGGACCTGGGCTGGCGCTTCGCCGTCGCCACCTCCACCGAGGGCGACAAGTGGGTCGCCGAATACGTCCGCGACCACGCCCCCACCTGGTATGGCCCCGCCGAGGCCACCGCCCTCGTCATCGCGGCGCTCTGCGCGATCGCGGCAACGGTCCTGCTGCGCCGCAGGGCGTCCGCTCAGTAGCCGAGCGTCGCGGTCAGGGTCTGGCCGCCGGTGTCGGCGAGGTCGACGGTGAGGCGGGGCCGGTCGCCGGGTTCGAGTTCGAAGCCGTCGCCTTCGAGGACCTCGCTCGCGGCGAAGGGCAGTTCGATGACGGCGGTCCCGGTGCTGCGGCCGGGGTCGGCGACGGCGACCACTGCGGTGTCCTCGCCTTGGCGGACCAGGACGGTGGCGGGCGCGTCGCAGGTGAGGCCGCCCGCGTCGCCGGCCTCCCAGAAGTGGGCGGCGGTGATCCCCGCGTCGGTGTCCTCGACGGCCTGGACGGTCGGGGTGTTGGCGAGGATCTTGATGCGGTCGCCTCCGGCGAGGGTCGCGGTGGCGGCCGCGTCGGCGCCGGGGACGAGGATGTAGGCGTAGGTCGCGCCGGTCGGCGAGGCGCCGTGGTCGAACCAGAGGGTGGCGTAGCGGCGGGTGTGGACGGTGGTGTCGCCGCCGCCGGTGGTGGGGCCCTGCTCGATGTCGTTCCAGGCGCCCTCGCGGGTCTCGCGCAGGCCGCGCAGTCCGGTGGCGCCCTGGGGGAAGACGTAGCCGCCGACGCCGTCGAGGTGGATCCAGCGGGCGTCGTCGAGGTCGGCGGACCAGCCGGGTTCGGCGGGCTGCTCGTCGCCGTTGACGGACAGGATCGCGTCGCCGTCCTCGCCGAGGTTGCGGTGCTCCACGGTGGTCTCGACGGTGCGGCCGTCGGCGGCGGTGACGCCCGCGCCGAGGGCGACGACCGCGTCGTGGAGGGTGAACCAGGACTTCTTGGCGCGCAGGGTGGAGCCGTCGGCGACGAGGTCCATGGCGGCGGCCGCGTGCATGTCGTCGAGGACGGCGCCTCCGGCGACGGCGTTCTCGGGCAGGAGCTTGACCATGCCCTCCTCGTCGGCGGTGACCTCCCGCTCGCGGGTGTCCACGGTGGTGCCGGGGAGTCGGTAGGGGTCGGCGGTGGGCCAGAACTCGTCACTGTAGTGGACGGGGTCGCCGGGCAGGTACAGGTAGGTCATGCCGTCGCCGAGGTACCAGCCGCGGAGGTTCTCCCAGTTGCCCATCTCGTAGGCGGCCACGCGGTTCGAGGACATGGACAGGGCCCAGGACCAGCCTTCGCGGCGGGCGACGGCGCGGTCCATGTCGGCGAACACGTGCGTGGACACGGCGCGGGGGGCGGGCTCGACGGCGTCGTCGGCGAGGATCGCCTTGACGCGGCTGATCCCGGGGATGCCGGCCTCGGCGGCGAACGGGAGGGTCTCGTGCGAGCGCTGGACCCAGCCTTTGACGAGGGCGTTCCAGCGGTCGCGGTAGGCGGCGGGCGCGCCGACGGCGAGGAGGGTCGCGGCGGTGACGAACCCGGTGCCGTTGTGGAAGTCGCGCTGCAGGGGGCGGGAGACGCCGCGCCCGTACACGCAGTCCATGAACAGGCCGTCCTCCATGAACGGCGCGAAGCTCGCCTCGACGGCGTCGTAGAGGACCGGCACGTCCTCGTCGACGACCTCGCCGGCGGACCCGGCCAGGAGCGACACGGCCATGCTGGTGGAGGACAGGAGCGTGGTGCCGTAGGCGGCGGCGTAGGGGACGTCGTCGTGCTGGATGAGGGAGCCGTCGCGGTAGAACCCGTCGCCTTCGGTGACGTACTGGAACAGGGAGTGGCGGCCCTCGTCCACGGTACCCGAGAGGTCGTCGCGGGCGCGGCGGAGCTTGTCCTCGTCGCGGGCGAGGATGCCGTGGAGGGCGACGATGACGGCCTTGTCGGCGCGGTTGGCGCCGGTCTCGTGGATGTTCGGGTTGACCACGCGCATGTCGGCGTCGGGGCACCAGCGCCCGACGGCGGCGAGGTAGTCCGCGAGCCGTTCGGCGGGGATGCGGTCGTAGAGGAGGACGTAGGTCTTCAGCAGCGCCGAGGGGGTGCCGATCTCCCACCAGTACCAGTTGTCGACCTCCTCGGCGTCCTTGTTGTAGCCGCCGTCGTGGAGCAGGGCGAGCGCGTCCACGATCGCGTCGGCGATCTCGTCGCTGCCGTACTGCTCGGTGCCGGGGGTGGCCCAGGCGGTGGCGAGGCGGTAGAGCTGGCGGTAGGAGTTGTTGAAGTTCGAGGCCGAGGAGACCGGCGCGAGGTCGGGCCAGGCGGCGGTGCGGCCCTCGCTGCGGTCCATGGTCTCCCACAGGACCGCGGACTCGGAGCTGATGCGGCTGATCGCCGGGGCGTACTCGGGGTCGTCGGGGTGGATCTCGCCGCCGACGAACAGTTCGGCGGCGCGCAGGCGGAGCCGGTCGAAGTCGAGTGGGTTCAGGGGGCCCTCCTCGGCGGTGATGCGCGCGTCGTCGCCGCGGCCGGAGACGTAGGCGGCGATCCCGACGCCGGCGCCGACGCCCGCGAGGCCCAGGGCCCCTCCCAGCAGCAGCGTCCGGCGGTTGAGCGGGGAGGGCGATGCAGGCATGCGGCGTCCAAGTCGAGGCGGCGGGGAGGAGGTCGCCCCCATAGTAGCGGCCGCGCCGCGGCGGCCCGGTCCCCCGGTTGACCTGCGCCCCTTCGGTGAGGCACGCGCCACAGTGTACGAATCACCGCGTTCCGGGCACGAGGTCGTCGGCGCGGGTTCTGCCTTGGGCGACGTAGGCGTCGGTGAAGGTCTGGACGGCGGCGGCGACGACGGGGTCGGGCTGGGCCGCGAGGGCGGCGGTGAAGCAGGCGCGGGCGGCCGCGGCGAGGGCGGGGTCGTGGAGGGCGGCGGTGGCGGCGCGGAGGTAGAGGTCGGCCGCGGTGGCGCCGTGCCAGAGGGGTTCGAGGGCCTCGGCCGCGGCCTGGTGCGCGGCGGGGTCGTCGAGGAGGGCCGCGGCGACGGCGACGGGCACGATCCAGTCGGGGCCGGGCTGGGCGTCGATCATGCGCAGTTCGAGGTAGCGGCCGCGGGGGCGCACCGGCGGGAACAGGGTCGTCAGGTGGAAGTCGAGGTCGTCGCCGGTGGGCGGGCGCAGGCCGGGGTCGCGCAGCCAGTCGCGGAAGGTGAGGCCGCGCGGGACGGTCCAGCGGCCGGGGCCGCGCACGGCCATGACGCGGGCGTCGAGGGCGTAGCGGGCCCAGGACTCGCGCGGGTCCCCCTGGGGGACGGGGCGCGAGCGGGACGGGTCGATCGCGGTCCACACGTGCTGGCGGGTGGAGCGCCATAGGCTCGGCTCGCCGCGGCGCAGCGGGGAGTTCGCGAACGCGGCGACCAGGACCGGGCCGAGGCGGTGGGCCAGGTCCCAGCGGGCGGCGAGGTCGGCTTCGGCGCCGGTGTCGAGGCAGACCTGGACCGACGCGGTGTTCGCCATCATCCACCGGCCCGCGCGGCCGTCCTGGTCGAACAGCTCCTCCATGGCCTGGTAGCGCGCGGAGCGGACCACCCTGCGGGGCAGGCGGACCGGGTCCAGGCCCAGGCCGAGCAGTTCGAGGCCCTCGTCGGCGAGGGCGGCGGCGAGGCGGGCGCGGTCGGCTTCGAGGTCGTCGAAGCACTCGCGCACGGAGGCGGGCCGGGTGCTCAGTTCGAGGGCGCCGCCGGGCTCGAAGCTGAGCCGGGTACATCGCGGCAGGGCGTCCCGCACGCCCAGGACCGCTTTGACGGTCTCGTCGTCGATGCGGCGGCGCCGGTCGGCGGCGCTGGTGAGGTGCCACTCCACCTCCGCTCCGACCAGGCCGGGGCCGCCGGGCCGGAATCCCGCGGCCGCGATGTGCTCGAAGGCGGCGTCCTCGGTGAGGGGCGCGGCGGTGCGGCCTTGGAGCGTGGCTTCGGACATGCTGTCTCCCGTTCTCGGAGGAGGCCGCGGGCCGCCGGGCCCGCGTCGAGTATTCCTATCGGAACAATAGGATATAAGCATGGTACGGCCCGCCGCCCTGCCGCGCAACCGGAAGCAGGGTCAGCGCGGCATCCACGCGTCGTCGGCCGCGGTCAGCTCGGCGATGCGCACCGGGAACTCCCCCGTCGCCGCCTGCGCGAGCGAGACCTCGTCGAAGACCGAGCGCACCGCCGCCCGCGCGGCGACCCACAGCCGCGGCAGGTTCACCGCGGCCCCTTCGTAACTGGTCTCCTCGGGGCGTCTCCCGCGGACCTCCGAGAGCGGCCCGTCCACGGCGCGCAGCACCTCCCCCACCGAGACGTCGCCGGGGTCGCGGGCGAGCCGGTAGCCGCCCTCGACGCCGCGGACGGAGTCCACGAGGTGGGCCCGGCGCAGGTCGCCGAGGATGACCTCGGCGAACTTGCGCGGCAGCGCCTGCGCGGCGGCGAGGGAGCTGGCGGAGATGGTGCGCGGATGGCCGGTGGCGAGCGTGACGGCGATGCGGACGGCGTACTCGCCTCGTGCGGAGACCTGCATGGCGCGGGCTCCCTTCGTGATCTGGGGCAAACCGGAACGTGTACTTGAATCCTACTTGATAGATAGGATATGCTGTCGGAGTGAACCGCCCCAGTGGACCCGCGGAGCAGTGGCCGACCAAGCGCCGCCACATCGACTTCGCGCGTTCGGATTCCGCCCTGTGTCGCCGGGGCGGCGCCGCCGGACCGGTTCGCTGACACCGCGAACGACCCGCGCGCCCGCCGCCCTTCCCGGACTCCCGTCGAGCACGAACGAAGGCGCCGCCATGACTCCCGTCCAGACCCGCACCCGACCCCCGGCCCACCGCCGCTCGGGCACCGCCACCATCACCGTCACCGTCGAGATCCCCGCCGACGACCCGAGGCTCGCGCGGCGCCTGACCGCCGCGCTCGGGGTCCTCGCGCAGGGCGGCGGCCGCGTCGCCGTCGAAGGGGCCCAAGCGCTCCCGGCCGATCCGGCGCCGGCCGAGCCCGCGCCGCGCCCGGCGCTGGTGATCGACGTCCCGGGCCGCGAGGTGACCATCCACGGGCAGGAGGTCGCGCTCACCCGCCTGGAGTTCGAGCTCCTGGCGTTCCTCGCCCGCCACCCCGGGATGGTCCACACCAGATCCGAGCTGCTCCAGTACGTCTGGGAGACACCGGACACGGGCCTGCCCGGACGCACGGTGGACGTCCACGTGCGGCGCCTGCGCGCCAAGCTCGCCGAGTTCGACGCGCTCGTCTCGACCGTGCGGGGGGTCGGCTACCGGTTCACCCGCAGCCGCGACGTGGAGTACCGGACCAGCGCCGAGGGGTACGACGGGGACCGGGTTCCCATCATCTAAGAACTCCTAGTAATTCTATAGGAATACTGCTAGTGTTGTCGGCATGACGTCCGCCAGCCTTCTGACGCGGCGGCGCGAGATCGACCAGATGCGCGCCGCCAGCGCCCTCTGTCGACCCCGAATGCGCTAGTCGGGCCCGCGCGCCCCGCGCCGCCCGACTCCGCACTCCACAACCTCTGCGATTCATCGCATCCCCCGCTCCCGGTTCCCATCCCGGTTCCTCCCGCACGCCCTCCTCCGGGCGGCGCCCTCGCACGCTCCCCACCGTAAGGAGTCCACTGTGACCGACAGCTTCGCCGTGACCGCCGTCGTCGGCAACCCCAAGCGCCTCTCGCGCACCCTGACCACCGCCGAGGCTCTCGCCGCCGCCATCGCGGCGGGGATCGGGTCCGAGCCGCGCACCTCCTCCACCGACCTCGCCGAACTGTACCGCGACGGGATCGAGCCGCCGCACGACGGCTTCGAGCACGCCCTCGACCGGATCAGGACCGCCCCGGTCCTGGTCGTGGGCACGCCCGTCTACAAGGCCTCCTACACGGGCCTGCTGAAGCTCTTCCTCGACCAGCTCCCGCCGGGGGCCCTGGGGGGGACCGTGGCCGTCCCGGTCACGGTCGCGGCCTCCGCGGAGCACCGGCTCCTCGCCGACCTCCAGCTGCGCCCGATCCTGGCCGAGCTCGGCGCGAGCCTGCCGGTGCCCTCGCTGACGCTGCGGGAGCAGGAGCTCGGGGACCTCGACGCGATCCTCGCATCGTGGGCCGGGGCCAACCTGCCCGCGCTCGCCGCCGCCGTAGGCCGCCAATCCGCGGGGGTGCCGGCATGAGCACCCAGGTCCAGGCGGGGGTCGAGCCGGGCGTGTTCCGGTCCCTGTTCCGCGCCCACCCCGCCGGGGTGACCGTGGTCTGCGCCGACCCGGGCACCGGCCCGGCCGGGTTCACCGCGACGTCCCTGACGTCGGTCTCGCTCGACCCGCCGCTGGTGTCGTTCGCGATCGCGAACACCTCCTCGGCGTGGCCGGCGGTCCGCGAGAGCGCGAGCCTGACCGTGAACTTCCTGGCCGCCGACCAGCACGCGGTGGCGACCCGCTTCGCCACCAGCGGCATCGACCGGTTCCAGGGCACCTCCTGGTCGCGCCTGGAGACCGGCGAGCCGGTCCTGGCCGACGCGCCCGCGCACCTGCGGGCGGTCGTCACCGACCGGATCGAGGCCGGGGACCACCACATCGTGCTGGCCCTGGTCGTCGACGCCGCCGCGGGCGGCGACCACGACCCCCTCGTCTACCACGCGGGCGGCTACTGCGCCGCCGCTCCCCTCGACTGACCCCACCTCTCCTTGAAAGGCGCTTCCGTGCGATCCGAGACCACCCGACGAACCCTCCTGGCGGGCGTGCCCGCCGTGGCCGCGCTGGCATTGGCGGCCTGCTCCGACGAGGACGCGGGGCCGCTGCTGGCGGCCGACGCGGACCTGCCGACGGCCGTGCCCGAGGGCACCAAGCTCGTCATCGGCGACCCGTCCCAGCAGCTCGCGTTCGAGCTGTCGGGGCTGGCCTCGCTGCTCACCTTCGACGTGGAGTGGGCGAACATCTCCGGCGGGCCCAAGTCCGCGGAGGCGTTCCGCGCCAAGTCCCTCGACATCTCCTCGGTGGCCGACATCCCGCCGATCCACACCAACTGGACGGGCCTGCCGACGCGGATCGTGGCCGCGGCCGGGCGCATCGACCCGCTCGACCACCCGATCTACGACCTCGGGGTGGCCCCCGGGGCCGACGTCGCGTCCATCCAGGACCTGGCGGGCAAGCGGATCGCGTACTCCCCCGGGCAGGCGCAGGGCGCCTTGATCCTGCGGGTGCTGGACGCGGCGGGGCTGGGCCAGGACGACGTGGAGCTGGTGGAGCTGCCGTCCACGGCCGACACGTACTCGAACGCCCTCGCCGGCGGGGAGGTCGACGTCGCGCCGATCGGCGGCACCCAGGTCAAGTCCTATGTGAACAAGTACGGTGCGGACGGGGCGACGACGATCCCGCACGGGCTGCGCGACGACCCGTGGGTGCTGTACGCGCCCGTGGAGGTCCTGGAGGACGCCGACAAGGCGGCCGCCATCGCCGAGTACGTGCGGCTGTGGGGCGCGGCGAAGCTGTGGACCCGCGCCAACCGCGACGAGTGGATCAACGCCTGGTACGTCGAGCACGAGGGCCTGTCGGTCGAGGACGGGGAGTACCTGCACGACCGCGAGGGCGAGCCGGACTTCCCCGAGACGTGGGACGAGACGATCGCGCGGCACCAGGAGACCATCGAGATCGTGGCCGAGGGCACCGGCAACGAGGTGCTCGACGCCGAGGACCTGTACGACCGGCGCTTCGAGCCGCTCGTGGCCGAGGGCATCGCCGAGTACGGCGACGGCGGCGCGTGATGACCGCCGTCAGGGCCGAGACGGCCCGCAAGGCCGCCGTACCGCCGGTCGACGACGAGGAGCTGGCCGCGGGCCGCGCCTCGCGCCCGAGGGGCAAGCGCCGCCTCGGGCCCGGCAAGCCCATCAGGCTCGGCTACCTCATCGGCCCGCTCCTGCTGCTGGGCGTGTGGATCTGGGGCTCGGCGCAGGGGTGGATCGACCCGCGGGTGCTCACGGCCCCGTGGACGGTGGTGACCACCGCGTGGGACCTGTGGGAGTCCGGGCGCCTGGGCCCGGACCTGCTGGTCTCGGCCCGGCGCTTCGCGCTCGGGCTCGTGTTCGGGGTCCTCGCCGGTCTGGTGCTGGCGCTGGTGTCGGGGCTGAGCCGGTGGGGCGAGGCCGTCGTGGACGGCCCCGTGCAGATCAAGCGGTCGATCCCCAACCTCGCGCTGCTGCCGCTCCTGCTCCTGTGGTTCGGCATCGACGAGCGGATGAAGATCATCACGATCGCGCTCGGGGTGCTCATCCCGATCTACATCCACACCCACAACGGGCTGCGCTCGATCGACGGGCGCTACGCCGAGCTGGCCGAGACGCTGCGGCTGGGGCCGGCGTCGTTCGTGGGCCGGGTGGTCCTGCCCGGGGCGCTCCCGGGCTTCCTGCTGGGCATGCGGTTCGCCGTGACCTCGTCCTGGCTGTCCCTGGTGGTGGTCGAGCAGGTGAACGCCACCAGCGGCATCGGGTACATGATGCTGCTGGCCGGGACGTACGGGCAGACTGACGTGATCATCGTCGGCCTGGTCCTGTACGCGCTCCTGGGGCTCGTCTCCGACACCGTCGTCCGACTGATCCAGAGGAGGGCCCTGTCATGGCGCCGCACACTGGAGGACTGACCACCGGTGCGGCCGTGCGCATCAGCGGCCTCCACCGTTCCTTCACCGACGACCGGCCGGTCCTGTCGGGCCTGGAGCTCCAGATCGGCGCCGGCGAGTTCGTCGCGCTGCTGGGCCGCTCGGGGTCGGGGAAGTCGACGCTCCTGCGGGCCCTCGCCGGGCTCGACCAGGACGCGACGGGCACCG
The DNA here is from genome assembly GCF_042428885.1 of Glycomyces mayteni. Taxonomy (NCBI): domain Bacteria; kingdom Bacillati; phylum Actinomycetota; class Actinomycetes; order Glycomycetales; family Glycomycetaceae; genus Glycomyces; species Glycomyces mayteni. The sequence continues at coordinate 310,899 of NZ_JBHMBP010000005.1, read as the reverse complement.
GCGACATCGAGGTGCCCGAGCAGGTCTCGGTGGTGTTCCAGGACTCGCGGCTCCTGCCGTGGCAGCGGGTCCTGCGCAACGTCGTCCTCGGTCTCAAGGGCCCCGGCGCGCTCGAACGCGGCCGGGAGGCGCTCGCGGAGGTCGGGCTGGCCGGGCGCGAGCGGGCCTGGCCCCGGGAGCTCTCGGGCGGCGAGCAGCAGCGCGTGGCCCTGGCGAGGTCCCTGGTGCGCGAACCCGAACTGCTGCTCGCCGACGAGCCCTTCGGGGCGCTGGACGCGTTGACGCGCATCAAGATGCACGGGCTGCTCCGGGCCCTGTACGAGCGGCACCGGCCCGCGGTGCTGCTGGTGACGCACGACGTGGACGAGGCGATCGTCCTCGCCGACCGGGTGCTCGTGCTCGACCACGGCGTGGTCAAGACCGAGCGGCGCATCGATCTCGACGGCACCCGCGACCCCTCGGACCCGCGCTTCGCGGCCGTCCGCACCGAACTGCTCGCCGCGCTCGGCCTGGCCGGCGGCGCCGAGATCAAGCAGGAGGAATCATGAGCAGGCAGCTGCACCTCAACGCGTTCCTGATGAGCACCGGGCACCACGAGGCGTCCTGGCGGCTCCCGGAGTCCGACCCGTACTCGACCACCTCGATCGGCCACTACGCGGCGCTCGCGCAGACCGCCGAGCGCGGTCGGCTCGACTCGATCTTCTTCGCCGACTCGCCGTCCCTGTGGGGCACGATCGGCAGGCGCCCTTCGGGTTCGCTGGAGCCGACGGTGGTCCTCGCGGCCATCGCGGCCCTGACGACGCACATCGGGCTGATCGCGACCGCCTCCACGACGTACAACGAGCCGTACAACCTGGCGCGGCGCTTCGCCTCGATCGACCACATCTCCGGCGGGCGCGTGGGGTGGAACATCGTCACCACCGCCACGCTGGACGCGGCCCGGAACTTCAACCTCGACGAGCTGCCGTCCCACGCGGCGCGCTACGCCCGCGCGGAGGAGTTCCTCCAGGTCGCGAAGAAGCTGTGGGACTCCTGGGACGACGCGGCGGTCCTCGCCGACAAGGAGGCGGGACTGTGGGGCGACGACCGGCTGCTGTACCCCGCGGCGCACGAGGGCGAGCACTTCCAGGTCGCCGGGGCGCTCAACGTCCCCAGGTCCCCGCAGGGGCACCCGCTGCTGGTGCAGGCCGGGTCCTCCGAGGACGGGCGGTCGTTCGCGGCGGGCCACGCCGAGGCGATCTTCACCGCGTGGCAGACCATCGAGGAGGCGCAGGCGTTCTACGCCGACATCAAGCGCCGCGCCAAGGACGCCGGGAGGGACCCCGACAAGGTGCTGGTCCTGCCCGGGATCGTCCCGGTCCTGGGCTCGACGGAGGCCGAGGCCAGGCTGCTGGAGGAGGAGCTGGACCGGCTCATCGTCCCCGAGTACGCGCTGGGGAACCTCGCCAAGCAGCTCAAGCTCGACCCGTCCGAACTGGACCTCGACAGGGAGCTGCCCGCGGTGCTGCCGACCGAGGACGAGATCGAGGGCGCCAAGAGCCGCTTCACGCTCATCGTGGACCTGGCCCGGCGCGAGCGCCTGACGGTGCGCCAGCTCATCGGGCGCCTCGGCGGCGGGCGCGGGCACCGGACCTTCACCGGCACGCCCGAGCAGGTCGCCGACGCGATCCTCGACTGGGCCGACAACGGCGCCGCCGACGGGTTCAACATCATGCCCGCGGTGCTGCCCTCGGGCCTGGAGGCGTTCGTCGACCACGTCGTGCCGATCCTCCAGGCCAAGGGCCGCTTCCGCACCGAGTACGAGGCGACCACCCTGCGGGGCCACTACGGGCTCGAACGCCCGGCGAACCCGCGGCGCATCGCCGCGGTCGAGTCGGCGGTCCGGGGCGTCCTGGCGCACTCGCGCTGAGACGCCGCGACCACATGACGGGACCGGGGTTGCCCCGCGATGCGGGGCGACTCTACAATTCCCACTAGATTAGTCTGAATAATCGGACTACTAGGAATACTTTCCTCACGATACAGAAGGCAATCCCCATGAGCTCTGCCAGCCCGCGCCCCCTCAAGCGCCGCAGCGTCATCGCGGCCGCGGCCGCCCTGCCCGCCGTCACAGCGCTCGCGGCCTGCGGCGACGACGACGACTCCTCGGAGGCCGCGGCCGACGCCGACGCCTCCACCGCCTCGGGCACGATCCGCCTGGGCTACTTCGGGAACGTCACCCACGCCCCCGCCCTCGTCGGCCTCGAAGCCGGCGTCTTCGCCGACACCCTCCCCGAGGCCGTCACCATCGAGGAGACCGTCTTCAACGCCGGGCCCTCCGCGATCGAGGCCCTCTTCGCCGACGCCATCGACATCTCCTACATCGGCCCGAACCCCGCCATCAACGGCTGGGCCCAGTCCTCGGGCCAGGCCCTCCACATCATCGCCGGGTCCACCTCCGGCGGCGCCGGACTCGTCGTCAAGCCCGAGATCACCACCGTCGAGGACCTGCGCGGCAAGGCCCTCGCCACCCCGCAGCTGGGCAACACCCAGGACGTGGCGGCCCGCTACTGGCTCAAGGAGCAGGGCTTCGCCACCGACGAGAACGGCGGCGGCGACGTCTCCGTCACCCCCATCGACAACGCCGAGGTCGCCGCCGCGTTCGACGACGGCACCGTCCAGGCCGCCTGGGCCGTCGAACCGCGCTACTCCGACCTGCTGCTCAAGCACGGCGCGGTCGAGTTCCTCAACGAGCGCGAGCTGTGGGACGGCGGCGAGTTCGTCACCACCCACATCATCGTCTCCAAGAAGTTCCTCGACGCCCAGCCCGCCCTGGTCAAGGCGTTCCTCGAAGGCCACCTCGCCGCCCTCGACTACATCGCCGACAACCCCGACGACGCCCAGGTCAAGTCCAACGACCGCATCGAGGCCCTCACCGACAAGCGCCTCGACGACGCCGTCATCGCCGCCGCCTTCGAGAACCTCTCCTTCACCGCCGACCCGATCGCGGACTCCCTCCAGGGCAGCAAGGACCACGCCGTGGAGATCGGCCTCCTCGAAGAGGTCGACCTCACCGGCATCTACGCCCTCGACGCCCTCAACCAGGTCCTCGCCGACCGCGGCGACGCCGAAGTCTCGGCCGGTGACCTGGCATGACCCAGACCCGCATCCAGACGCGGGCCGATGACGACACCGCCCGGGCCGCAGGCGCCGTGGTGCTGACCGACGTGGTCAAGCGCTACGGCCGCGGCCCGGGCGCCGTCACCGCCCTCGACGGCGTCTCCCTCACCGTCGCGCCCGGCAGCTTCACCTGCCTGCTCGGCGCCTCCGGCTGCGGCAAGAGCACCCTGCTCTCGCTCGTCGCCGGACTCGACGACGTCTCCGGCGGCGCCATCGAACACGTCGACCAGCCGGTCGCCATGATGTTCCAGGAATCGGCGCTGTTCCCGTGGCTGACGGTCCTGGGCAACGTCGAGATCGCGCTCCGGGTGCGCGGCGTCGGTCGGGCTGAACGACGCAACCGCGCCCTCGAACTCCTGGAGACCGTCCGCCTCACCGGGTTCGCCCACAAGCGGCCCCACGAGCTGTCCGGCGGCATGCGCCAAAGGGTCGCGCTCGCGCGGGCCCTCGCGCAGGACGCCTCGGTCCTGCTCATGGACGAGCCGTTCGGCGCGCTCGACGCCATGACCCGCGACATTCTCCACGACGAGCTGGAGCGGATCTGGCGCGAGCAGCACCTCACCGTCCTGTTCGTCACCCACAACGTCCGCGAGGCGGTGCGCCTGGGCGACCAGGTCGTGCTCCTCAGCTCCCGGCCCGGCCGCGTCCTCAACGTGTACGACGTGGCCATGGACCGGCCCCGCCGCATCGACTCCGCGCCGGTCGCGGCGCTGGCCGCCGAGATCACCGACGCGCTCCGCGAGGAGGTGGGCCGCCATGCCAACTGAGACCGTGAAGTCCAAGGTGGAGGACACCTCCCGCGACTGGGTGTCGGGCCTGGACGAGCTGGAGAAGACCCCGATCACCGAGACCCGCTGGGGCCGGTTCGCCTCGCGCCTGTGGGCCGGGACGTGGCCGAAGGCGCTCGCGCTGGTCATCGTCATCGGGCTGTGGCAGATCCTGTTCCTGTCGGGGTGGAAGGACCCGTGGGCGCTCCCCTCGCCGCTGATGGTGTGGGAGGAGCTGGCGGCGTACGTGCCGACCCCGGACTACTGGACGGCCATCGGCATCACCATGCAGCGGGCCCTGACCGGGTTCGCGCTGTCGGTGCTGGTCGGGTCGCTCCTGGGGATCGCGGTGGCGCGGTTCAAGCCGCTGCGCGCGGCGATCGGGTCGGCGATCACCGGGCTCCAGACGATGCCCTCGATCATCTGGTTCCCCCTGGCGATCCTGCTGTTCCAGATCTCGGAGTCCACGATCATGTTCGTGGTGCTCCTGGGCGCGGTCCCGTCGATCGCCAACGGCATCATCTCCGGCATCGACTACGTGCCGCCCGCCTGGAAGCGGGTCGGGGCGGTCCTGGGCATGAAGGGCTTCCAGCTGTACCGGCACGTCATCATGCCCGCGACGCTCCCCTCGTTCGTGTCGGGCCTGAAGCAGGGCTGGGCGTTCGCGTGGCGCTCCCTCATGGCCGGCGAGCTCCTCGTCATCGTGGCCGGGCAGGGCTCCATCGGCGCCCTCATGCAGGGCGCGCGCGAGTTCAACGACGCCCCCCGCGTCCTCACCTGGATCATCACCGTCCTGGTCATCGGCATCATCGTCGACACCCTCTTCAAAGCCGCCGACAACCGCATCCGCAAGTCCTGGGGCCTCGACCAGGAGTAACCCCACCCCAGCCTCCCCCGCACCGGCGCCCGCACCTGCTTCCGATGCGGGGGAACCCTTTTCCCCCAGACTCCGGTCCCGGGTCCCCGATCAGCTCGCGGGAACCCGGGACCGGCCCGCGAGGTGAACGGGGGTCGAAGACGCCGGGACGGTTGTGTGAGGTGGGGCCTCGGGGGTGGGTTCGGGGGGTTGGGGGCGGTTACGGTTGCGGCGATGTCCGTGTGCAGGGAAGGGCCGCCCGTGATCTACAACCTCTTCGACTCCGCCGCCGCCTACCGGCCGACCGAGGCCGAGCAGGCCGGGGCGGTGCCGCCGATCGAGGCGGTGCTGTTCGACTTCAGCAACACGATCTTCAAGCTCATCGACATCCCGACGTGGCTGCGCAGGACCGCCGAGGCGGCCGGGAGGCCCATCGACGGCGCGGGGATCGAGAAGACCGCCGGGCAGCTGTACGAGACGTACCGGATACCCGAGGTCGCCACCGCGCAGGTCGGGCGGGACGAGTCGGCCGCGCAGCACCGGGCGGCGCTGTTCGCGTGGTTCGAGCGCGTGGACTACCTCCAGGGGATCGAGGCGACGGCGTACGAGCTCATCGCCGCCCCCGACGCGTGGGTGCCCTACCCCGACACCGAGCCGCTGCTGCGGGAGCTGCGCCGCCGCGGGATCAAGACCGGGATCGTGTCGGACTTCCCGTGGGACGTGGGCGTCCACATGGAGCACTTCGGGCTCGAAGACCTCGTCGACGTGCGGGTCGTATCGTACCAGTTCGGGACCGAGAAGCCCGACCCGGTGCTGTTCCGGGCCGCGTGCGAGCGGCTCGGAGTGGACCCGCGGGCGGCGCTCATGGTCGGCGACAACCCGGCGAAGGACGGCGGGGCCGCCGCGTCCGGGCTGCGGGCGTACATCCTGCCGGGCGAGGCCCGCACCGGCGAGCGGGGCCTGGCGCACGTCCTCGGCTTCCTGGACTAGACGCCCGGTTCAGTTCCGGCCCTTGGGCTTGGCCCGCAGGTGCGCGCGCTCGCCCTGGGACCCGAACAGGCTCAGGAACTCCACCGACTCCTCCCCCGCCCGCCCGAACCAGTGCGGCGTCCGCGTGTCGAACTCCGCGGCCTCGCCGGGCTTCATCACGAAGTCGTGCTCCCCGAGCACCACCCGCAGCCGCCCGTTGAGGACGTACATCCACTCATACCCCTCGTGGACCTGCGGGTCCGGCTCGGTCTGCGTCCCGGCCGGGATGATGAGCTTGTACGCCTGGATGCCGCCGGGCCGCCGCGTCAGCGGCAGGTGGACCATGCCGTGGCGCACGACCGGGCGCAGGTGGATGCGCGGGTCGCCCGTCGGCGGGGCGTCCACCAGCTCGTCGAGCGTCACCCCGTGCGCTTTCGCCAAGGGCAGCAGCAGCTCCAGGGTCGGGCGCCGCGCCCCCGATTCCAGGCGCGAGAGGGTGCTCACCGAGATGCCCGTCTGCGCCGCGAGGTCGGCGAGCGTCGCCTCCCGCTGCTTGCGGAGGGCCCGCAGGCGCGGGCCGACCGCGTCGAGGGCCTTGTCGAGGGAGTCGTTCGCATCCATGCCTCCGAGTTTGCCATAACGGCAAGAATGTTTGCCGGTTTCGCGAAGGCCGTTCTACCGTTCTCGCAGGAGGTGGTCGAGATGACCGATGAACTGAGGGACCGGTACGACGTCGTGGTGATCGGCGGCGGCGCCGCCGGGCTGAACGGGGCGCTCGTCCTCGCGCGCGCCCGCCGCACCGTGGCCGTGATCGACGCCGGCGAACCCCGCAACGCCCCCGCCGACGGCGTCCACGGCCTGCTCGGCCGCGAGGGCACGCCCCCGCGCGAACTGCTCGCCAAGGGACGCGAGGAGGTCCGCGGCTACGGCGGCCACGTCGTGGACGGCCGCGTCGCCAAGGCCCGCAAGCACAACGACGGGTTCACCGTCGCCCTCGAAGACGGCCGCGAGGTCGCCGCCCGGCGCGTCCTCGTCACCACCGGCCTCACCGACCGCCTGCCCGACCTTCCTGGCCTGGCCGAACGCTGGGGCACCACCGTCATGCACTGCCCCTACTGCCACGGCTGGGAGCACCGCAACCAGGCCATCGGCGTCATCGCCACCGGACCGAACGCCGTCCACCAGGCGACCCTGTTCCGCCAGTGGACCGACGACCTCGTGTTCTTCGCCCACACCGCGCCCGAACTCACCGCCGACGAACGCGAGCGCTTCGCCGCCCGCGGCGTGCGCGTCGTCGAAGGCGAGATCGCCGCGATCGAACCCGACGGCGCCCGCATGAAAGACGGCAGGCTCATCGAACGCGAGGCGTACGCAATCGCGACCCGCATGGAGGCCCGCGCCGGATTCCTCGCCGGACTCGGCCTCGAACCCGCCGAGCACCCCTCCGGCGCCGGACAGCACGTCCCCGCCGACCCCATGGGCCGCACGAGCATCGACGGCGTATGGGCCGCCGGAAACGTCACCGACCTCATGGCCCAGGTCGGCCCCGCCGCCGCCGCGGGCGCCCAGGCCGGGGCCCTCATCAACTACGACCTCATCGAAGAGGAGACCGCCGAAGCCCTCGCACTCCACCGCCTCGGCGCCTGACACCGCCGGCGCGGCGGCCCGACCGGGCCGCCGCGCGGCCCATCGCTCGGGAAGGTCAGGCAGGTCAGTCGGGCAGGACCAAAAAGTCCGTCACGAACCGCGTCACGCCCCCGTCCGCATCGCGGCCGATGAACGTCGGATACGCCCCGTCGCCGAAACCCGAACCCACCAGGACCACGTTCGCACCCGTCGCCGGATCGGTCACCGCCGACGCCAGGCCCGTCACCGGGCCCTCCCAGTCCATCTCGCCGATGAACACGTCCTCGGTCCGCTCGTAGTCCCAGCCCTTCAGCACCCGCACCGCCGCCTCGTCCGCGAGCGTCCCGCAGCCGGCGTCCACGCCGTACCCGAAGAACCCGTCCTCGCTCAGGCCCGCCACGTCCGCATCGGCCGACGTCAGCGCCATCTCCCAAGCGACCGTGGGCGCCTCGCTCACCCGCAGCTCCAACGCCGCATTGCGGCGGTCGGTCTCCTTGCCCTCGCGCGAGAACACCGCGACCCACGCCACGAGCGGATACGAACCCGGCTCCACCGCGACCAGATACGGCGCGTTCTCGGGGAACACCAGCGGATCGCACCCCACGACCCGGCCCGTCGGCAGCACCGCCGCACCGAGGTCCAGCGGGCCGATCCGGCCCGTGGTGCCGTCGTTCCAGCCCGCGTCGAACACCGCGCCGGGAGCCAGCAGGACCGCGAAGTCCGGGGAGTACGCCATCGCCCGATCGTAGCGGCAGGGCCCGGCGCCCCTACGCCCCTTCGGACTCCGGACCGTCCTCGCCCAGCGCGAACGACCCGCCCGTCGGGTCCTCCGCGACCACCTGCACGGTCTCGATGACCTCGACGTGCTCCTCGGGCGGGAAGATCGGGTAGTCGGGAGTGTTGAGGAGGTCTCGATCGCTCATGGCGGCGCCTTCCGGTAGCGGGGGTCCTCCTCCAATGTATCCGGAGCACGCGAGGGCCCCGGCGCTTCCGCACCGGGGCCCTCGCCAGTGTCTACTTCTGCCGCGGCGGCTTCGCCGCACCGCCCGTCGCCAGGCGCATCAGATCCGAACCCAGATCGATGTCCAGCTCCGTGCCGCCCGCCGAACCGAACTCGTGCTGGTACGACCGCCACGACTCCGACCGCACCTGCTCGGCGAACCCGGACTCCATGAGCAGCACCAGCTCGATCGCCGCCCGCCCGATCCGCTCCCCCAGCTCCGAGGAGTTCCAGTCCTCCGTCGCCGCGAACACCGACGTCGGCACCGTCATCGTCCGCAGGTACGCGAACAGCGACCGCATCTGCTCGTCCACGACCAGCGCGTGCCGCGCCGTCCCCGCCGTCGCCGCCAGCACCACCGGCTTCGCGATGAGCAGGTCGTTGTCGAGGACGTGGAAGAACGACGAGAACAGGCCGCTGGGCGCGGCCTTGTACACCGGCGCGCTGGCGACGATCCCGTCCGCGCGGCCGAGGACCTCGATCGCACGGGTCATCTTGGGGCCCATGAGCTGCGAGACGATCGCGGTGGTGATCTCGCTGGCGAGCTCGCGCAGGTCGATCACGTCCGCGGTCACCGACGCGCCGCGCTCGGACGCGAGCGCGCCCACGCGGGACGCGATCCGGTCGGCGAGCATCCGCGTCGAGGACGGGTCGCTGGTGCCGGCGCTGACGACGGCGAGCCGGTAGGGCTCCTTCGGCGTGCTCACAGCACTGCCTCCTCACTGGTAGAGACGGTCTTCTGGGCCGGGGCCCGCGCCCCGGCGAGTTTGCGGCCGATCGATTCGAGCTGGCGCATCTCCTCATCGGTGAGGACCGCGGCGACGGCGCGCGCGACGTCCACGGCGTGGCGCCCGCCGACGAGCCGCTGGGCCTCGCGCCCGGCGGGCGTCAGCCCCAGGCGCAGGCCGCGCCCGTCCTCGGGGTCGGGCGTCCGCTCGACCAGGCCGCGCTCGGCGAGCCGCTCGACCAGCCGCGACAGCGCGGGCTGGCTGAGTAGGACGCCGCGGCCCAGCTCGTACAGGCGGATCGGCCCCTCGTGCTTGGACAGGGTGTAGAGCACGTCGTACTCGCGCATCGACACCTCGTCCCAGATCGGCTCGGCCGCGAACCGCTTCATCAGCGCCGCGTGGGCGGTCAGCAGCGACTCCCACGACTCGTTCGCGAGCCTGCTGCGTGAGCGGGTCATCGGTGCGCTCCTTACGCTTCCGTGTCCTGGTCGGCGCTGTCCTGGTAGGGCGAGTCGCCGGTGACGTTGTCGCCGCGGTTGGCGTTCGGGCGCGGCTGGCGGACCGGGCCGTCGCCGTACTTGGCCGCGACGCGCGAGGCGTGGGTCGGCGCCTCGGCGGACTCGGGGTCCTTGCGGGACGCGAGCTCCTTGCGCAGCACCGGGACGACCTCGCCGCCGAGCAGCTCCAGCTGGTCGAGGACCATGCCCAGCGGCATGCCGGCGTGGTCGATGAGGAACATCTGGCGCTGGTAGTCGCCGAAGGCGTCGTGGAAGGTCAGGGTCTTGTCGATGACCTCCTGCGGGCTGCCGACGGTGAGCGGCGTGCCCTGGGTGAACTCCTCCAGGGTCGGGCCGTGGCCGTAGACGGGGGCCTCGTCGAAGTAGGGCCGGAACTCCTTGACGGCGTCCTGGCTCTTCTTCGCGATGTAGGCCTGGCCGCCGACGCCGACGATGGCCTGCTTGCGCGTGCCGTGCCCGTAGTGCTCGAAGCGCTGCCGGTAGAAGTCGATGAGGCGCTTGGAGTGCGAGGTGGGCCAGAAGATGTGGTTCGCGAAGTAGCCGTTGCCGTAGAACGCGGCCTGCTCGGCGATCTCGGGCGTGCGGATCGAGCCGTGCCACACGAACGGCGGGACGTCGTCGAGCGGGCGCGGCGTCGAGGTGAAGCCCTGGAGCGGCGTGCGGAACTGGCCCTCCCAGTCCACGACGTCCTCGCGCCACAGCTTGTGCAGGAGGTTGTAGTTCTCCAGCGCGAGCGGCAGGCCCTGGCGGATGTCCTGCCCGAACCAGGGGTAGACGGGCGCGGTGTTGCCGCGGCCGAGCATGAGGTCCATGCGGCCCTTGGACAGGTGCTGGAGCATCGCGTACTCCTCGGCGATGCGCACCGGGTCGTTCGTGGTGATGAGGGTGGTCGCGGTCGTGAGGACGAGCCGCTCGGTGAGCGCGGCGATGTGCGCGAGCAGCGTCGTCGGCGAGGAGGAGAAGAACGGCGGGTTGTGGTGCTCGCCGATCGCGAAGGCGTCGAGGCCGACCTCTTCGGCCTTGACCGCGATCTTCACGATCGCCTCGATCCGCTCGGCCTCGCTCGGGGTCTCGCCCGAGACGGGGTCGCGCGTGATGTCACTGACTGAGAAGATCCCGAACTGCATCGGACTGCCTGCTCTCCCCGCCTCCGCGGGATCGAAGTTCATGCGTTTGCATCTACCTTAACCGCACTGGGGCCCGGGGTATTCCGGTGAGGCGAGGGAGGCTCTCGTCACAGGGCCAGCGGGCGGCGCATGCACACGCGGGGCCAGCGGTCGATGCCGTGGGCCGACTCGCGGTCGCGGATCGCGCGCAGGCCCGGGGTGAGGGCGTCGTCGGCGAGCGGCGTGAAGCCGAGGCGGGCGTAGTAGGGGGCGTTCCAGGGGACGTCGGCGAAGGTGGTGAGCGTGAGCGCGTCGAGGCCGTCGGCGGCGGCGCGGGCCGCCGCGTGGTCGATGAGGTCGCGGCCGATGCGGCGGCGGGCCCAGTCGGGGTGGACCGAGACCTGCTCGATGTGCAGCGCGCCGTCGACGGGCTCGGCGATGAGGTACGCGACGGGCGCGCCGTGCTCGGCGGCGGCCCAGGCGAGGCCGGTGCGGCGGTAGTCGTCGAGCTCTTTGAGGGTGAGGGGCTCGTCGTCGGCGACGGCGGCCATGCCGACGGTGCGGAAGCACTCGCCCGCGGCGCGCTCGATGTCCTGGAGGAGGGGCAGGTCGGCGGCGGTCACGGCCCGGATGCGCATGAGGCCAGTGTGCGCCCGCGCGGCCCCGCAGGCAAGCGGGATCGCCGCAAGCCCGCGCCGCGTCGGGTTCGGGCCCGTCAGGGGCGCGTCACCGGTACTCCGGGAGCGGGTCGGCGATCCCCCAGCCTTCGGCGACGAGCGCGTCCACCTCGCGCACGGCCTGGGCGAGGCGGTCCTCGCGGGAGCCGCGGAGCCGCACGTGGCGGCGGCCGGTGCGCTCCAGCTCGGCCCGGAAGCGCCCGGTCATCCAGGGCCGCAGGTGCTCGCCGTCGCGCAGGCCGTCGTCCTCGAAGGGGACGCCCTCGTGGTCGGTGAGGAGGTACAGGTGGTGGCGCAGGGCGTCGGCGTGCGGGTCGACGGCGGGGTTGCGGCCGCCGATGTAGCGCTCGTGCCAGACCGCGGTCGCGAACGCGTCGGTGTCGCAGAACAGGACCGGGCCGCCCAGGCGCGCGGCGGCCTCTTCGAGCTCGTTCTGGCGGGCGGCGATGCGCGGGAAGTCCGCGGTGTCGAACCTGACGTCGGCCCAGGTCGCACCGGGCCGCACTGCCCGCAGCGCGGCGAGCTTCTCCTCGCTGAAGACCCGCCCGTACTCGGGCACGCACCGGGTCGCGGCCCAGACCCCGCCGCGGGCCGCGTAGGCGGCGGCGAGGTCCTCGGCGATCGTGGTCGTCCCGGTGGACTCGGCCCCGACGGCGACCACGCGCAGGGCGAGCCCGGCGCGGACGGGCCCTTCGAGGTAGTCCCAGTTCCCGGCGGGGTCGGCGCGGATCTTCGTGCCGGACACCGGGAATGCGCTGCGGTCGAGGTCGACCAGGACGTGCGCGGCGCCGAGGCGCCGGGCCAGTTCAGGGCCGTAGGGCTCGGAGGTGAAGAGCGCGTCGATCCGCTCGGGGACGGCGGCCTTGAAGATGTCGACGTGGGCCTGCCAGACCGCCTCGTCGTTGAGGTCCATGTGGACGTTGTCGACGGTCCCGACGACGCGGGCCGCGGGGAACGCCTCCTGTATCCAGGCGACGCGGTCGGCGAGCGGGATCGACTCGACGTCGGCGTGGCTGACCAGCACGGTCAGACGCTCGCACCCGGCGAGGGCCCGGCGGACGAGGTGGAAGTGTCCCGAGTGCGGCGGGTAGAACTTGCCGAGGACCAGGCCGTGCTCGGGGAGGCTCATGCGGTCGCCGCCGCGGGCTCGGAGGCGCGGAGGTCCTTCTGCCAGCTGCGCAGGCCGAGGACGCACAGGGCGAGGAACCCGACGTAGAGCAGGGACGTCAGGTACAGGCCCTTGTAGGCGTACAGCGGGATGTAGACGAGGTCGGCGGCGATCCACAGCCACCACGATTCGAGGCGCTTGCGGGTCTGGCCGTAGGTGGCCATGAGCGACAGGACCGTGGTGAGGGCGTCCCACAGCGCGACCGTCGAGTCGGTGGCGAGGTGGAGCAGGAGGGTGACGGCGCAGAAGGCGGCGAACCCGGCGTTGACGAGGAGGGCCCACTCCCGGCGGCCGGTGCGGCTGACGGGGAGCCGGTCTTCGGCGGGGCCGCCGCCGCGGACCCAGTTCCACCAGCCGTACGCGCCGAGGGCGATGAAGACGAGCTGGAGGCCCGCGTCGGCGTACAGGCCCCACTGCGTGAACAGCACGATGAACATGAGGCAGTTGAAGATCCCGATGCCCCAGTTCGCGATGTGCTGGCGGGCGACCAGCCACACGCACAGGGCGCCGGAGACGAACCCGAGCACCTCGATGAGGGTGGTCGGGACGCCGAACGCGTCGAACAGGACGGGGTTGGGCACGGCATCGAACACGAGAGGTCCTCTCAGGGGCGCTTCGGGTCACGACTCTACGTCGGCGCCAGTGCGGGCCGGGAGCGTCCCGGCCCGCCACGAGAGGCCCTCAGCCTCGGTGGCGATATATCTTCTTTATGACGGTTTGCGCTCGCCCGCAGTGACGGCCGCAGTCAGCCGGTTCGGGCCCGGAGGGAGCGGACAGGTGCCGTAGTCGGTGAACGCGCACGGCATGTTGAGCGAGCGGTTGAAATCGAGTTCCACGCGGCCGTCCGGGCCGGGCGCGGGGGCCGTGAGCTGGCGGAACGAGGCCGTGGTGTCGCCGTTGGTGGGGTCGCGGAACAGCAGCCACAGGCGGCCCTCCCCCGCGTCGGTGGCGACGAGCTCCTGGGCCGCGCCGTCGAGGTCGAAGCGGACGGTGCCGACGGCGTGGAGCGACTGGTCGACGCCTTCGCGGACCGAGCCGACGTCCACGAGTTCGGGCGCGGGCGTGAAGGACGCGGACACGACCCACGCGGGGTCGGGAGCGAAGGCGGGGACGCCGGTGAAGCCGGTGCGGGTCGGGGCGAGGGGGTCGCGCACGCGCACGGCGTGGCGGCCGCCGCGCGGGGCGATTTCGAGGCGCTTGTCGCCGTAGTCGACCCAGGCCGGACCGGCGCCCTCGGGGACCTTGAACTCGGCGGTGCCGTCCACGGCGCGGCCGGATGAGCTGAGGCCGTCCTTCGCGGCGGCGGTGACGGTGACCGTGGCGCCGTCGGAGGACCACAGGCCGGGCAGGCCGTCGAGGGGCGCGGGCTCCTCGTCGAGCCAGTGGAACGCGGTCAGGCTGAGCCAGCCGTGGGGCTCGGCCAGCGCGGCCTCGCGGCGCTCGTGCCAGGCGTTCCAGGCGCGGGTGAAGTCGTCAGTCACGTGGTGCTCCTCGGGTCGGTCCTGCCGGGTTCAAGGGCGCGCGGGCCCCGGAAATTCCCTTTCGGGGAAGTCTTGACAAGCGGGCCGAGAGACCCGGTAGAGTGGGGTCGCTTTACCGATAAATCATCCCGTCCGCAGCGCGTTCCCCAGGGAGGCGCGCCTCTCTGGAAGGCACCGATGAGCAGCACCGTCAACGCCGTCGTCAACCTCGACCTCGAAGGCCCCGTCATCAATCGCCACGTGTACGGCCACTTCGCCGAGCACCTGGGCCGGTGCATCTACGGCGGGTTCTACGTGGGCGAGGACTCCGACATCCCCAACGAGGGCGGCATCCGCCTCGACGTCGTGGAGGCCCTGCGGGCCCTCGACATCCCGAACCTGCGCTGGCCCGGCGGCTGCTTCGCCGACGAGTACCACTGGCGGGACGGCATCGGCCCCAAGGCCGACCGCCCGGCCATGGTGAACACCCACTGGGGCGGGGTCGAGGAGAACAACCACTTCGGCACCCACGAGTTCATGGCGCTGTGCGAGCTGCTCGGGACCGAGCCGTACATCTCCGGGAACGTCGGCTCCGGCACCGTCCAGGAGATGAGCGAGTGGGTCGAGTACCTCACCCGCGACGGCGACTCCCCCGCGGTGCGCGAGCGCAAGGCCAACGGCCGCGAGGAGCCCTGGAAGGTCAAGTACTGGGGCCTGGGCAACGAGACCTGGGGCTGCGGCGGCAACATGAGCGCCGAGCAGTACGCGCTCGAAGCGCGCCGCTACGCGACCTACTGCCGCGACTACGGCGACAACAAGCTGTACCGCATCGCCGCGGGCGCCTCGGACTTCTCGTACGGGTGGACCGAGACGCTCATGAAGCAGCTCTCCCACCTGGGCTGCCAGCGCGTGGAGCGCCCGCTGTACCAGGCGGTCTCGGTGCACTACTACACGATCGCGGGCACCTGGGACCACAAGGGGTCGGCGACGGACTTCACGCCCGAGGAGTACTACACGACGCTGTACAAGGCGGCGCGGACCGACGAGCTGCTCACCGGTCACGCGAACGTGATGGACCTGTACGACCCGAAGAAGGAGATCGGGATCGTGCTCGACGAGTGGGGCACGTGGTGGGACGTGGAGCCGGGCACGAACCCCGGGTTCCTGTACCAGCAGAACACGATGCGGGACGCGCTCGTGGCGAGCGTCAGCTTCGACGTCTTCCACAAGCACGCCGACCGCCTCGTCATGGCGAACATCGCGCAGACGGTGAACGTGCTCCAGGCGATGATCCTCACCGACCCCGACTCGGGCGCTCTGGTGCTCACGCCGACGTACCACGTGTTCCGCATGAACAAGGGGCACCAGGACGCCGCGAGCCTCCAGGTGCACGTCGTCGGGGACCGGCCGGTGAAGGACGTGGACGGCGCGGAGCTGTCGACCGTGTCGGTCTCGGCCTCCCGCAAGGACGGCCGCCTGCTCATCTCGCTGTCCAACCTGGACGCTGACGAGGCCGTTGACGTGGCGGTGGACCTGCGCGGCGGCTCGGTCGCGGGCCTCGCGTCGGAGATCCTCACGGCCGCTGCGGCCAACGCGCACAACAGCCCCGAGGCTCCCGAGGCCGTCGCGCCGCGCGCGCACGACGGGGTGCGGATCGAGGGCGGGAAGCTCCTGGTGCACCTTCCGGCGCACTCGTTCGTGACCGTCGCGGGCGACGTCGCGTAGGCGCGGACACGGCGTAGTCGAGCCCTCCCATTAGGGTGAGAACATAGGAGGGTCGTCGAGCCTGGAAGGCGGTACCCGAGATGGTGACGATGAGCGACGTGGCGCGCCTGGCGGGCGTGTCCAAGATGACCGTGTCCAACGTGGTCAACAACCGGGCCGGGGTCTCCGAGACAGTCCGGCTGCGCGTCCTCGATGCGATCCAGCAGTCCGGGTACCGCCTGAACGTCAACGCGCGCACGCTGAAGGCGGGGCGCACGGGGGTGATCGGCCTCGCGGTGCCGGGGGTCGACCAGTCGTATTTCGGGATGCTCGGGGCGCTGGTGATCGAGGCGGCGCGCTCGCGCGGCTTCCACGTGGCGATCGAGCAGACCGGCGGCAGCGACTCGGGCGAGGCCGAGGCCGTCGTCCAGTCGCACAAGCTCCAGTTCGACGGCCTGATCCTCAGCGCGGTGGTGCTCGATCCGCGCGAGCAGGCGCACCCGTGGGGGGACTTCCCGATCGTCATGCTCGGCGAGCGGGACTTCGGCGCGAGCATCGACCACGTGGGCATGGCGAACGAGGCGGGCACGCGCGCGGCCACCGAGCACCTGATCGCGCAGGGCTGCAAGCGGATCGCGAACATCACGGGGTGGACGCTCGAAGGCGTCCACGTGGTCTCGCGCCGCTACCAGGGGTACCTCGACGGCCTTGCGGCGCACGGCATCGGCCTCGACACCTCTCTGGTCGCCCTCTCGGGCATGTCGATGGAGGACGGCCGCCGCGCCGTGCGCCGCCTCCACGACTCCGGGGTCCCCTTCGACGGGGTCGTCGCGGTCACCGACACCGTGGCGATGGGCGTCGTCCGCGGCCTCGCCGACGTGGGCCTGCGCGTCCCCGAGGACGTCCGCGTCATCGGCTTCGACGACATCCCCGAATCGGCCTACACCACCCCCACGCTCTCCTCGGTCGCCCCCGACCACCGCTGGATGGCCGAGAAGGCCGTGGACCTGATCGCCGCCCGCATGGAGGACCCGTCCCGCCCCCCCGAAGAGCACACGGCCCCCTTCGAGCTGAAGACCCGCGAGTCGACCCGCTGACGAGGCGGGACTGGCCCGGCGCGATTGCGCCGGGCCGGTCCCGTGTTTCGGAGGGTTAAGTCAGGGAGCCGGTGACGTTGCCGCCGGATTCGGTGACGTAGTAGGTGACGGTCTTGCCGCTCCAGAAGTGGAAGGTGAGGGTGACCTTCTGGTTGTCGTTGACTTCGGACCAGAAGGCGGTGGGGAGCGCGACGGTGCCCGCGGTGTAGTCGGGGCTGAAGGCGCGGGCGAATTCCTTGTAGGAGGTCCAGTTCTGGGGGCCGGCGGGGGTGCCGTCGGCGTACTTGGCCTCCATGGTGGCGAGCTGGTCGCCCTTGAACTGGGTGGGGATGGCGAAGGTCGCGGAGGCGCCGGTGGCGGCGGACATGGTGGGCTGGTCGTAGGAGATGACGCTGATGCGCCATGGCGCGCCCTGGGAGAACACGGCTTGGACCGAGCCTCTGACGCCGTAGGAGCGGTCGCCCAGGAGCGTGGTGAGGCGGCTGGCCTTGATGGTCAGGGTGGAGCCGGAGATCGTGTAGTCGGTGCCCTGGACGAGGTTGGTGGTGCCGACGCGCAGGCCCTGGAAGGTGGTGCCGTTGAGGTTGAGGGTGAGGGAGACGTCGGCGACGGTGGCGGTGCGGGCCACGTAGACCTGGTCGGAGGAGGCGGTGCCGGAGCGGGTGGTCCAGGCGGCCTTCATCATCGTGTAGAGCTCGGGGTCCTTCCACTGGAAGGCGGTGCGGTCGAAGTGCTGGCCGTTGTCCCAGAGCTGGAGGGTGATGTTCTTTTGGCGCGCGTAGTAGCCGGCGTACTCGAAGAACTTGAGCTTCTCGCCCTGCTCGACGGTGCCGGTGTGGGCGTCGAAGCCGAGGAGGCCGTACTCGCCGATGAGGACGGGGATGCCGTTGGCGACGAACTCGTTGTAGGCGCGGTCGAAGTAGCCTTCGAGGTCGGCCTTCACCTCGTCGTTGAACTTGGTGTACCCGGCGATGTTGACGCTGAAGGGCCAGAACCCGTAGTAGTGGATGGTCGCGGCGATGTTCGGGTCGTCGAGGGCGGCGATGGTGTCGCTGAGCGCGTCGAGGCGGCCCTGGTCGGCGTTGGTGTGGAGGGTCGGCAGGACCAGGACGCGGTCGGCGTTGCCGCCGCCGGAGGCGCGGACGATCTCGTGGAACGAGGTGTTCAGGTCGTCCAGGAGCGCGTAGGCGGTGGCGTCGTCCACGTTGTTGAACTGGGGCTCGTTGACGCTCTCGAACAGCAGCTCGGGCGGGGCGTCGCGGAAGCGGGCGGCCAGCGCGGTCCAGATGGACTCGTAGCGGGCCTCGACCACGGTGCGGTTGGTGTTCATGTCCGCCATCCAGATCCACGAGTCGTGGTGGATGTTGATGAGGACGTACAGGTCGGCGTCGAGTGCCCAGTCCACGACCTCTTCGACGCGGTCGAGGTAGGCGGTGTCCACGGTGTAGGGCGCGGACTTGGACTGGTGGTTGTCCCAGGTGACGGGGATGCGGATGCTGTTGTAGCCCTGGGCGGCGACGTTCTGGATGAGCGACTGGGTGATGCGGGGGTTGCCCCAGGCGGTCTCGTCGGCGCCGACGGCGTCGAGGGAGTTGCCGAGGTTCCAGCCCGGCTGCATGGCGGCGACGGTCTCCATGGCGCTGACGCCGCCGGTGGGCGGCGGGGTGGTGGTGGGGCCGTCGGTGGGCGAGGTGGTGGGGTTGGTCGGGACGCCGGTGCAGACGGCGCCGTTGAGGCTGAACGAGGCGGGGACGCCGTTGGCGCCGGACCAGGAGCCGTTGAAGCCGAAGGAGACCGAGCCGTTGGTGGGGATGGACCCGTTGTAGCTCATGTTCTTGGCGGTGACGGTGTCGCCGGAGTTGGTGGTGGTGGCGTTCCAGGCGTTGGTGACGCGCTGCCCGTTGGGGAAGGTCCACACCAGGCTCCACGAGCTGACCGCGGTGCCGAGGTTGGTGATCTTCACGTCGCCGGTGAAGCCGCCGCCCCACTGGGCGCTGACCTTGTAGTCGACCTTGCAGCCCTCGGCCGCGTAGGCGGCGGTGGGGGCGAGGATGCCCAGGCCCGCCGCGAAGACGGCGAGTGCGGCTACTGCCAGGGCCATCCATGTCCGGGTTCGTCGCTTCAAGCCTTGCATGGCGCTCCTTCTGTCCGCGTCGTGTGCCGGGGAGGACGCGCGGGGCCGCGGGAACCCATAGAGAGTCCTCGATGCAAGACTAAGTTGTGAGACTAAACTTTGTCAATCGCTCCCAAGCCTCACTTGAGGACGACGACGAACTCGTACGCGAGCCAGGCCGCGAAGACGAGCAGGATCGCGCCCGAGGCCCGGTCGAACCAGACGCGCCGCTCCTTGGTCATGAACCCCCGCAGGCCGGTCGCGGCCCCGGCCAGGAGCAGGAACCAGACCCAGGAGGCGGCCACGGCCCCGGTCGCGAAGACCGCGCGGGAGGCGGCGGCCTGCGCGGCGATGGCCGCGCCGAGGACGCCGACGGTGTCGAGGACGGCGTGCGGGTTGAGCAGCGACACCGCGGCCGTGCGGCGCAGCGTGCGGGCCGGGGACCACGACCCGGTCTCGTCGGCGATCTCGGCGGGCTTGGCGCGCAGGGACTTCACGCCGAGGTAGGTCAGGAACAGGGCCCCGGCCGCGAGCATCGCCGGGCGCAGGCCCGGGACGGAGTCCAGGAGCGCGGAGGCCCCGGTCGCGCCGAGGACGATGAGGAGCGTGTCGCACAGGCCCGCCCCGGCCACGGCCCACAGCGCCCGCGGCATCCCCAGGGACACGCCCTGGCCGAACACGAAGACGTTCTGGGCCCCGATCGGGACGATGAGCGCGAGGCCGAGGGCGAGCCCGGCGAGGAGCGCGGTCACGGGAGGAGGCGGGGGTCGGTGCGCATCACCGGATCGTAGTGGCCCGGTGATGCGCACCGGCGGTCAGCGGATGGGGTTCCAGCCGTCGGAGCCGCGCAGGTAGTCGACCATCTCGTAGTTCGCGGCCTCGCTGGCGGACATCTGCGGCCGGTTGGCGTTCACCGTCGCGCCGGGCCCGGTGTTCTGGTACTCGCGCAGGCGCGCGTCCTCCCAGGCCAGGCCGGACATGTCCGACCACGGCTCGTTGGTGCGGATGTGCGCGCCGATGTAGGTCTCGCGGTAGAGGACCTGGCCGCGCGCGGTGGTGGAGCCCCCGGCGGGCCACGGGCGGCCCAGGTACACGGAGTTGTCGGGGGCGTTGGCGGTCAGGGTGCACCGGTAGAAGAGCATCCCGTACGGGTTGGCGATCTCGGTGCTGGGCGCGACAATGTACCCGTTGTTGGTGGTGGAGCCGCGGGTGAGCGACTTGACGGTGCACCCGTCGAACACGGCGGTGCCGCGCCCGAAGATGAAGTCCACGTCCCCTTCGACGTAGCAGTCGTGGTAGTACTGGCGCGACACGGTGGTCGCGCTGGCCGAGTCGGTCAGGAGCGTGTCCTGGTTGCCGAGGAAGCGCACGTTGTCGAAGACCATGCGGTCGCCCTGGACCTTGACGGCCACGGCCTGGCTGCTGCCGTTCGCGGCCTCGTCGTAGGTGTTGGCGAACGTGAGGTCCTCGGCGGTGAAGTTCGCGCCCTGGAGGAGGACCGAGGCGCTGCCGCTGGTCCCCCACGTGCCGCCCGAGCCGTTGTCGCAACTGGCGCAGCGGTTCTCGTGGATGACGACGTCGGCGGCGTTCCCGGTGGCGCCGATGAGGGTCAGGCCGGTCTTGGAGGAGGGCACGGTGACCGCGCCCTTGTAGTTCCCGGCCTTGATGAGGATCGTCGCGCCGGAGGCGGCGGCGTTGACGGCGGCCTGGACGCCGGTGTAGTCGCCCGAGCCGTCGGCGGCCACGACGATGTCGGCGTCGATGTCGCCTTCGGCGGGGATCAGCCGCCACTGCTGGTTGGCGCCGCCGGTGGCCGTGTACTGGGAGATCCTGCCGCCGTTTGCGGTCGACCACTCCCACACGTCGAGGGCCTTGCCCGAGGCCCGGTTGACGAAGGTGGCGTAGCCGCCGCTCTCGGTGATCCGCCACTGCTGGTTGGCCGAGCCCGCGTCGCCCCACTGCTGGACCTTCGCGCCGTCGGCGGTGGAGCCCGACTCGACGTCGAGGACCTGCCCGGAGTGGCGGACCTGGATCTTGTAGTAGCCGCCGCCCACGTCGGTGAAGCGGAACTGCTGGTCCTGCGATCCGTTGCCGGACCACTGGACGAGTTCGGCGCCCGCGGCGGTGGAGGCCGCGCGGATGCCGAGGACGAGGCCGGAGTGGCGGGACTGGACGTTGTACCAGACGCCGGTCTCGAAGGCCTGCGCGCTGGAGGCGGTGAACAGGGCGGTCGTGGCGGCCAGGACGGCGCCGAGGAGGAGCGCGAGCGCCGCGGTGAGCACGCGCCGCGGGCGCACGCTTCCTAGGCGCGCTGGGGCAATCGATTGCATGTCGACTCCATTGGGACGCGCCCGGTCGCTGAGCATGCCGGGAGGAGAATCTCCTCAGCAATCCAGGCATTTACAGTTGTCGATCCAGATTGTAGGGCAAACGGTCTCAGGGCGCTACCGCGCCGCGCCCCCGCCGGGCTCCGCCCGGGCCCGCAGAGCCCGGGCGGACGGGATTCAGCCGTTCACGGCCACCACGACCATCGCCACCGCGGCGATCACGTCGAGGAACAGGCAGAACTCGGTCATCGAGCGGACCACGACGCGGCCGCTCCGCCGATGCCAGAGGTCCCATGCGGCGTGGGCCAGGAGGCCCGCGGCCACGATGTAGGCGGCCGCCGCGCCGCCGATCAGGAGCACCGCGACGGAGGCCGCGCCGAACCCGACCATGGCGAGGGACTGGAGCGGGAACTCCTCGAACGGGCGGGTCGCGCCGCGGACCAGGCCGTACAGCGCGAAGGCGGCCGCGAAGCCGAGGAGGACCCAGGTGGTGGCGTCCTCCCAGGGCGTGAACCCGGCCGCGCCGATGACCACGAAGGCCACCCAGAACACCGGCCAGGCGGCGCGGGGCCGCTTGAGCGCGGCCGCGCCGAGGTAGACCAGCCCGGAGGCGGTCAGCACGGGCGCCAGGTCGGCGCCGGAGGCGAGGTCGTACGCGATGAACGCGCCGAAGGCGATGCCCGCGGCGGCGGGCCACAGCCGCAGGAGGCGGTTCCCGGCGAGCTCAGGGGTGGCGGTCGACATTGGAGGCTCCTCGTATACCAGGTGGGGGTATCGGACTCCCCCAACGATCCGCCTCTCCCGCGCACCGGTCAAGCCCGCGACCTGCCGGTGTCCGAAATCTTGGGAACCTCGTCTTCCGGACAACCCCTGATCGCGCCTACAGTGAGGGGATGGACCCGCACCGCGTGGTCGTCGTCGGCTACGACGACGCCGAACTCCTCGACATCGCCTGCGTCACCACCACACTCGACGCCGTCAGGCACATCGACCCCGCCTGCCGCTACGACCTCGTCCTCGCCACCCCCGGCGGCGGGCCCGTCACCTGCTCCAGCGGCCTCGTCCTCAACGGGCAGGCCGTCCTCGAACGCGTCCGCGGCCCCGTCGGCACCCTCGTCGTCTCCGGCGGGCTCGGCCACACCGGCGCCGCCGACGACGAGCGGCTCACCGGCCACGTGCGCCGCCTCGCCCGCGAGAGCGAGCGCGTCGCGTCCCTGTGCACCGGCGCGAGCGTCCTCGCCGCCGCCGGCCTCCTCGACGGGAGGCGCGCCACCACCCACTGGCGCTTCGCCGACGAGCTCGCCGCGCGGTACCCGCAGGTCGAGGTGGACCCGCGCCCGATCTGGGTCCAGGACGGGAACGTCTACACCGCCGCGGGGGTCACCAGCGCGCTCGACCTCGCGCTGTCGTTCATCGAGGCCGACTTCGGGGCCGACATGGCCCGCTGGGTCTCCCGCGCCATGGTCACCTACCTGCACCGGCCCGGGAACCAGGCGCAGATGAGCATGTTCACCGCCGCGCCGCCCGCCGACCACGACACGGTCCGCAAGGTCGCCGACCACATCGCCGCCTCGCTCGACGGGGACCTGTCGACCGAGGCGCTGGCGCGGCTCGCGCGGGTGAGCCCGCGGCACCTGACGCGGCTGTTTCGCGCCCACCTGCGCCAGACGCCGGGCCGGTACGTCAGGAAGGCCCGCGTCACCTCCGCGGCGCAGCTCCTGTCCTCCACGGACCTGCCGGTGGCGCGGGTCGCGGCGCGCTGCGGGTTCGCCTCGGCGGAGGCGCTGCGGCAGGCGTTCGCGAAGGAGTACGGGATCGCGCCCTCGCAGTACCGGACCGTCGCAGCGAATGCCGGTTAGGGCACGGACTTGATGGGCCACACCAGGATGCCGCCGAGGAGCGTGACGCCCGCGGCGACGGCGTACAGCCCGGCGTAGCCGCCGAACCCGGCGATGATCGGCGCGGCCAGGGCCGGGCCGAGGACCTGCGGGACCGTGGAGGCGATGTTGATGATGCCGAGGTCCTTGGCGCGGTCGGTGGCGGCGGGGAGCACCTGCGTGATGAGGGCCTGGTCGACCGAGAGGTAGACGCCGAACCCCGCGCCCATGACGGCGGCGGCGACGATCGCCGCGGGCCAGGTGTGCCAGAAGACGAGGATGAGCGCGGCCGCGGTGATGACCACCGAGGACGCGGTGACGAGGGCCTTGCGGCGCCCGATCCGGTCGGAGACGACGCCTCCGGCGACGGCCGTGGCGATGACGCCGCCGGTGTACAGGAGCGTCAGGATGAGCACGCCCTGCTCGGGGTCGGGGTATCCGACGGCGTCGTCGAGGAAGTACAGCAGGTAGAGCGTGCCGGTGGCGTTGCCGAGCATGACGAGGAACCGGGTGAACCAGGCCCACGCGAAGTCGGGGTGGGCCTTCGGGGAGACCCAGAACGTGTCGAGGACGGCCCGCCAGGAGAACGGCGGGCGGGCGCGGCGCGGGAGGGGCGGGTCGGGGGTGGCGATGACGAAGGGCAGGGCCATCGCGGCGGCGGCGAGGCCGATGACGATGTAGCCGGCCGAGAGGTCGGTGACGAGCATGGTGACGATGACGGCGCCGACGACGAGCCCGAGGGCCTGGGGGAACCCGATCCAGCCGGAGACGACGGCCCGCTGGCGCACCGGCACGTGGTCGGGGATGCCCGCGTTGAGGCTGGCGTACCCGGCGTTCAGGGCGGCCTGGGCGAGGCACCAGCACACCAGGACGCCGAGGACGGAGGTCTGGAACCCCAGGAGGCACAGGGCGGCCGCTCCGGCGGCGACGCCGCCGAGGGTCCAGGGGTGGCGGCGGCCGAAGCGGCCGGCGGTGCGGTCGGAGAGGGCCCCGGCGAGGGGGTTGGCGACGACGGCGACGAGCGCGCCGATCCCGGTGACGAGGCCGAACGCGGCGACCTTCCCGTCCTCGTCGATCGCTTCGAGCTGGAGCGGCAGGAGCACCTGGATCGGGGTGAAGAACGCCATGTACAGGCCGAGCATGGCGGTGGTGATGCCGCCGATCCAGACGCGGCCGACGTTGCGGACGGGTTCGGCCAGCGCGGCTTCGGGGGCGGTCTCGGCGTCGGGGGCGGGCGGGGCGGTGGTCATCGCCGCTGCTCGGCGATGAGGGCCGCGTAGCGGTCGAAGGAGTCCTTGGGGGTGCGCTCCAGGGTCGCGAAGTCGACGTGGACGAGGCCGAAGCGCTGGTGGTAGCCCTCGGCCCACTCGAAGTTGTCGAGGAGGCTCCACACGAGGTAGCCGCGGACGTCGGCGCCCTGCTCGACGGCGGCGGCGACGGCCTTGACGTGCGCTTCGAGGTAGTCGATGCGGGCCTGGTCGCGGATGCGGCCGTCGGCGTCGGGGGCGGTGTCGTAGGAGCAGCCGTTCTCGGTGACCCACAGGGGCGGGAGGGCGGGGCCGTAGTCGGCGGTGAGCTCCAGGAGGGTCTGGGTGAGGCCGGAGGGGATGACGGGCCAGCCGAAGTCGGTGGTGTTGACGTGCTCGAACTCGGCGAGTTCGAAGGGGAGCGGGGTGGTGCCGGGTTCGGGGGCGGTGACGCGGGTGGGGTTGTAGTAGTTGACGCCGAGGCCGTCGATGGGGGCCTTGATCCGGTCGAGGTCGCCGTCCTTGACGAACGGGAGGGGCCCGGCGAGGCCGAAGCCGTCGAGGTCGGGGTAGGCGCCGAGGAGGACGGGGTCGGTGAAGAGGCGGCGGTGGAGGGTGTCGTAGGCGCGGGCGGCCTCGGTGTCGGCCTTGCTGCCGCTGTAGGGGATCGCGGGGGTGTAGGAGTTGGTGAGCATGACGTGGGGGGCTCCGGCGGCGCGGAGGGCAGCGGTGGCGAGGCCGTGGCCGAGGAGCTGGTGGTGGGCGGCGGGGAGGGCGTCGAGGAGGTAGGTGTGGCCGGGGGCGTGCTGGCCGAGGGCGTAGCCGAGGGCCATGTGCTCGAAGGGCTCGTTGAGGGTGATCCAGTGGCGCACGCGGTCGCCGAGGCGGTCGGCGACGGCCGCGGCGTAGGCGGCGAAGCGGTGGGCGGTGTCGCGGTCGAGCCAGCCGCCGCGGTCTTCGAGGGCCTGCGGGAGGTCCCAGTGGAAGAGGGTGGGCATGGGGGTGACGCCGGCGTCGAGGAGGGCGTCCACGAGGCGGTCGTAGAACGCGAGGCCGGGTTCGTTGACCGGTCCGGTCCCGTCGGGCTGGACGCGGGGCCAGGCGACGGAGAAGCGGTAGGCGTCGGCGCCGAGGCGGCGCAGGAGGGCGACGTCCTCTTCGTACCGGTGGTAGTGGTCGCAGGCGGTGGCGGCGGTGTGGCCGTCGCGGACCTTGCCGGGCGTCGCGGTGAACGCGTCCCACACGGAGGGGCCGCGCCCGTCCTCGTCCACGGCCCCTTCGATCTGGAACGCCGAGGTGGCGGTCCCCCAGACGAATCCCTCGGGCAGGCGCGGTATGGCGGCCACGGGCACCTCCGAACGTGACGTGAGTTACGTTCGTGAAGATACCAGGTCGTGAACCGGCCGGTAACCCCGCTTGGGGGCGCCCGGCGGCGCGGATCGCGCGCGGGGAGGCGCCGAGTTCGCGGCGGCAGGCCTTGTTGAACGCCTGGAGGTCGGGGAGGCCGACGGAGGCGGCGACGGCCGCGATGGAGAGCGTGGACTCGCGCAGGAGGTGCGCGGCGCGTTCGAGGCGGCGGCGCCTGATGTGGGCGACGACGGTGGTGCCGGTGGCGGCGCCGAAGAGGCGCGTGAGGTGGTTGTGGGACAGGCCGACCGCGGCGGCGATGCCGGGGACGGTGAGGGGCCGCGGGAGGTTCGCCTCGATGTGGGCGAGGGCGGCGGCGACGGCGGGGTGCCCGGCGGGTTCGGAGGGCAGCTCGGTGAGCCGCCACAGGACGGTCCAGACCTCGGCGGCGGCGCGGGCGGGGGTCTGTGGCTGGGCGGCGACGGCGCGGCGGAGGGCCTCGGCGACGGGGGCGCGGGCGGGTCCGGCGTCGCGCATGACGGGGACCTCGTGCGCCGCACCGGCCTCGATGAGTCTGAAGTGGACGTACAGGTGCTCGGAGGCGCCGCGGTAGCGGAAGCGGGCCTCGGCGCCGGGCGGGATGAGGCTGACGCGGCCGGGCCGGATCTCGTGGGGCGTGCCGTCCACGGCGAGGTCGGCCTCGTAGTCGTAGAGGTGGAGCTGCCACAGGTCGGGCAGGCGGAAGTGCTCCTCGTCGATGTTGCGCCCGTGGAGGCCGACGCCGGCCTGGACGACGGCGGGCGGGGAGGCGAGGTGGAGCCGGACGTGCTGCATGGGGAGAATCGACCACCAGTCGGTGATTACGGCCAACGACAGGGCCGAGATTAGCCCCTACGTTAGGTGCATGGCAACCACTGATCATCTGCTGTCCTCGGTCGAGGTCGCGCGCTTCGTCGCGAACGGCTTCCACCGCATGGACGCCGTCGTCCCCCCAGAGCTCAACGACGAGGCCGTCGGCGTCTTCGACGCCGGGGTCCCCGTGGAGTACCTCGGCGAGCCGGTCCCGAAGGTGTTCGCGGAGGGCTCGTTCACGCGGCGCCTCCTCGACGTGCCCGCCGTCGCCGGGGCGCTGCGCAGCCTCGTCGGCCCCGACCCGCTCGTGGACCACCAGGCACTCCACGTCCGCGAGCCGCACGAGGGGTCGGCGCAGCCGCTCCACGGCGACGCGATCATCGACACCCGCGCGGACGCGTTCGACGTCCAGCTCATGTACTACCCGCACGAGGTCACCGGGACCATGGGCGGGACCCTGTCGGTGCCCGGCTCGCACCTGCGCCGCACCAACGAGTCCGACACCGGCCGCTACCAGAACCTGCGCGGGCAGACGCGGCTGACGTGCCCGGCCGGGACGGTGGTGCTGCTGCACCACGGGATCTGGCACGGGGGGCGGCGCAACGACTCCGACGTCCGCCGCTACATGTACAAGATCCGGTTCAACCCGACGGTGCCGCAGATGCGGCTGTGGGACACCGCGGACCTGGACGACCCGGGCGTGGTCCGCGAGCTGTCGGTGTTCCACCCGTGGACCGAGCACGCGACCGGGCGGCTGGAGATCTACAACCGCATCAAGCTGTGGCGGGCCATGACCGGCGACGCCTCGTTCGACATCGACCTGTGGGCGACGCGCGTCGCCAACCGCCCTGGGAGGGCCGCATGAAGCAGCAAGTCCTGGTCATGTACCTGAACACGTCCGGACTCGACTCGGAGGTCCTCGCGTGGTCCTTCTACGACGGCACCGGCAAGTCCGACCCGACCACCGGCGACAGCGACCTGCCGCCGTACGACTCGGGCGTGGAGGCGCTGCGGGACGGCTGGCGGCTGTTCCAGGCGTCGCAGCTGATCCCGCCGTACCCGGGGCACGAGTACGACACGTCGTTCCTCAAGCACGAGTTCTGGTTCGAGAAGCTCGAATAGGACGGCCCGCGTAGGGCGACATGAGGGCCCGGGCCTTGCGGCCCGGCCCCTCATGCGCTGCGGCGCAGGCGGTCGCGGCGGTGGGCGGCCATGCGGACGGGGGCGTTCGGGGCGCCGTAGCCGAGGTGGCCGCCGATGCGCTGCACGACCTCGAAGAAGACGCGGGAGCCGAGCACGGGCGTGTAGCAGTGCAGGAGTTCGCCGTGCGCGTCGCGGTCGTAGAGCAGCGAGCGGTCGCGCAGCCGGCCGAGGCGCTCGGGCGGCGGGGCCAGGCGCGCGTCGAGGTCCTCGTAGTAGTTGGCGGGGATCTCCAGGAGCAGCCCGGCCTCGCGCAGCCGCGTTGCGGCCGCGGTGATGTCGCCGGTCGCGAAGGCGACGTGCTGGGGGTGCGGGACGGCGGGGGCCCAGCCGCCGCGGCGCACCGCCGCGACGCTCAGGGCGATCCGGACCCGGTGATGCGCGTCGGCCATGGACAGGCTGCGCATGAGCCCGAAGGGGGCCGCGACCTCGGCGGGCGTCTCGGGGTCGAGGCCGAAGACGGTGCGGTAGAACAGGGCCGCGCCGTCGAAGTCGTCGGTCTGCTGCGTCAGGGCCACGTGGTCGATGCCGAGGAGGCCCGCGCCGGCGTCGGCCGGCTCGCCGGTCGGAGCGAAGTCGGCCCGCCAGCCCTCCCGCGCGTCGGTGCGGCAGAAGAACACCGAGGTGCCGCCGGGGGCGGCGACGGCGGCGAGGTCCGCTTCGCCGGCGCGGTGCTCGCGCGGCAGGATCGGGGCCAGGAGCCGTTCGGCCCGGCGGGCCGAGGCGGGCGGGTCGGTGCTCTCGACGGCGATGGCGGCGACCGCGGTCGCGCCCTCCGCCGCGGCGGCCCGGTTCACGAGGATGCGCGCGGTCCCCTGCTCCCACAGGTCGACCGGTTTGGACCGGTGCGCGCCGCCGCGGGTGAAGCCGAGCGCGCCCAGGGCCGCGGCGACCTCGGCGTCGGCGCCGGGCCCCGCGCCGATCTCCACGAACGCGACGCCGTCGAGGCGCGGCGGCGCGGGCAGGGCGGTGTCCACGGACGCGGCCTCCTGGAGGCCCAGGAGCGACCGCAGGGCGTCGACGGCGGCGGTGCGCGGGTCCGACTGGCGGAACACGTCGTTGAAGACCTCCAGCGACAGCGGCCCGGTGTAGCCGGTGTCCAGGACGGTGCGCAGGAACGCGGCGAGGTCGAACGCGCCCTGGCCGGGGAACAGCCGGTGGTGGCGGCTCCACTGGAGGACGTCCATGTCCATGCGCGGGGCGTCGGCGAGCTGGAGGAAGAACAGCTTCTCGGGCGGGATCACGCGGATCGCCGAAGTGTCGGACCCCCGGGAGAGGATGTGGAAGCTGTCGAGGCACAGGCCGAGCGAGGGGTGGTCGGCGCGGCGCACGATCCGCCAGGCCCGGTCGAAGGTCGAGACGTGGCGGCCCCAGGCGAGGGCCTCGTAGGCGATGCGCACGCCGTGGGCGGCGGCGCGTTCGGAGAGGAGGTGCAGGTGCTCGGCGGCCAGGTCGTCGTCGTCCACTGAGTCCGGATGGACGGTGGAGCACACGAGGAGCAGATCGGCCCCCAGGCGCTCCATGACGGCGAACTTGTGCTCGGCCCGGCGCAGGTTCGCGGCCAGGAGCGGCGGCGGCACGGCCTCGAAGTCGCGCAGCGGCTGGTACAGGTCGATCGCGAGGCCGAGGTCGGCGCAGCGGGCGCGCACCTCCTCGGGGGTGTCGGCGGACGCGACGAGGTCGGGCTCGAAGACCTCGACGCCGTCGAAGCCCGCGGCCGCGGCGGCAGTGAGCTTGTCGTCGAGGGTGCCCGAGAGGCACACGGTGGCGATGCCCATGGGGTGCAAGGGTTCCTCCTCAGCGGGCGGCGGCGAGCGCGTCGAAGTGGCGGAGCATCCGGTCCGCGTCGGGTTCGGCGCCGGTGAACAGCCGGAAGGAGTCCACGGCCTGGTAGACGGCCATGCGGCCGCCGTCCAGGACGCGGCATCCGGCGGCGCGCGCGGCGGCGAGCAGCGCCGTCTCCAGCGGGAAGTAGACCACTTCGGCGACCCACAGGCCCGGGTGCAGGAGCGCGGGCGGGACGGCGGTGCCGGGGTGCGCGGCCATGCCGGTGGGCGTGGCGTGGACCAGGCCGTCCGCGCCGTCGAGGGCGGCCGCGAGACCGCCCGCGGGCCCGGCGGCGATGCGATCGCGTCCGAAGTGGGCGCCGAGGGCGTCCACGAGGCGGGCGCTGCGGTCCGCGTCGAGGTCGAGGACGGTGAGGCGCCCGGCACCGATGCCCAGGAGCGCGTGGGCGACGGCCGCGCCCGCGCCGCCCGCGCCGAGGAGCACGACCCGGTCGAGGCGGGCCCCGGCGAGGCCGCCCATGGCGCTGCGGGCGAACCCGGAGGCGTCGGTGTTGTAGCCGACGGCCTTGCCGCCCTTGAACAGGACGGTGTTGACGGCGCCGAGGACGGCGGCCTCCTCCGAGAGCGCGTCGAGGTGGGCGATGACGGCCTGCTTGACGGGGTGGGTGACGTTCAGCCCGGTGTATCCGGTGAGCCGCGCGGCCGCGAGCAGGTCGCCGACCCGGTCGGGCCCGACGCCGAGTTCGAGGAGGTCCAGGCGCCGGTACTGGTAGCGCAGGCCCAGTTCGTGGGCCTCGCGCTCGTGGAGCGCGGGGCTGAGGGAGGGCCCGATCCCGGCGCCGACGAGGCCGATGAGGTGCGCGCCGGGAGCGCCGAAGTCTGTGGGCACGTGGCCTCCTCGCCGTTCGGCTTCTTTGTACGAACTAGTTACTTCAACCTAGCAACCTTGCGCCCGTTTGAAAAGACCCGGTGAGAGGCCCGCCCGCCGCCGCCCGTCCGGCCGGCCCGCGGCCTCGCGAGCTAGAGTTGCGGTTCCGCCACTCCCCCGACACGAGGTCCCGCTTGAGCACCCGAGAGACCGCCCCGGCCGCCGACCGCGTCCGCGACCCCCAGCGCACCCGGGCCGAGATCCTCGACGTCGCCACGAGCGAGTTCGCCGCCAACGGCTACGCGGGCGCCCGCGTCGACGAGATCGCCGCGAAGACCCGCACCACCAAGCGGATGATCTACTACTACTTCGAGTCCAAGCAGGGCCTGTACCTCGCCGTCCTCGAACAGGCCTACTCGGTGATCCGGTCCCTGGAGCGGCAGGTCGACGTCGAGCACCTCGACCCGCTCGCCGCCCTGCGCGAGCTCGCCGAGCTCACCTTCGACCACCACGAGTCGCACCCCGACTTCATCCGCCTGGTCTCCATCGAGAACATCCACGGCGCCAAGCACCTCGCGCAGTCCGAGATGCTCCCGAGCCTGTCCGCGCCCGTGCCCGAGCTCATCGGGCGCATCCTCGAACGCGGCTGGGCCGCCGGGGTGCTCCGCGAGGACGTGGACGCGCTCGACGTCCACATGCTCATCTCCTCCTACTGCGTCTTCCGGATCGCCAACCGGCACACCTGGAGTACCATCTTCGGGCGCGACATGCTCGACCCGGGCCGCCGCGCGCACTACCGGACCATGCTCGGCGACATGGTCGTCGACTACCTCGCCAAGCGCTGACCACACGCGCCACTCCCGCAACATCGAAGGGCCGCAATGCATGCTGCCCGCCGACCTGCGCATTTCCCCTGCCGCGCCCCCTTGACAGCGCCGCCGCACCGGCGAATGATCGGAGATTAACCAAGCAGTACATAACTATCCAGTACGTTCATCACCGCGATGACCATCTGGCACCCCCCGCCGCCCCTGCAATGGCGCAAGGAGATCACCGTGTCCGACCACCCCGCCCCCCGACCGCCGGACGCCGCCCGCCGCGGCACCCCCAGGCGCACCGCCGTCGCCGCCTGGATCGGCTCCGCCCTGGAGTACTACGACTTCTTCATCTACGGGACCGCCGCCGCCCTCGTGTTCGGCAAGGTCTTCTTCCCCACCGAGCACGCCGCGACCGGCACCCTCCTCGCCATCGCCACCTTCGGCGTCGGCTACGCCGCCCGCCCCCTCGGCGCGGTCGTCCTCGGCCACGTCGGCGACCGCTTCGGCCGCAAGCGGGTCCTGGTGTTCACGCTCCTGCTCATGGGCGCCACCACGTTCCTCGTCGGCTGCCTCCCGTCCTACGAGTCGATCGGCGTCGCCGCGCCGGTCCTGCTGGTCACCCTGCGGCTCCTCCAGGGCCTGTCGGCCGCGGGCGAGCAGGCCAGCGCCAACTCGATGAGCCTGGAGCACGCGCCCGCGCACCGCCGGGCGTTCTTCACGTCCTGGACGCTCAGCGGGACGCAGGCCGGGCAGCTCATCGCGACCGCCGCGTTCCTGCCCGTCGCGGCCCTCCCCGAGGAGGACCTCCTGTCGTGGGGCTGGCGCGTCCCGTTCTGGGCCAGCGTGGTCATGGTCGTCGTCGGGTACGTCATCCGCCGCCGCATCGAGGAGACCCCGGTCTTCGAGGACGAGGCGAGGGCCGGGAACACCGTGAAGCTGCCGCTCGCGGTCCTCATGCGCGACCACTGGGCCGACGTGCTGCGCGTGGTGTGCGCGGCGCTCATCGCCTCGGTGTCCACGATCTTCACCGTCTACGCCCTGACGTACGCGGTGAACACGGTGGGCCTGGAGCGGACCCCGATGCTGTGGGTCGGCGTCGCGGCGAACCTCCTCGCGGTGGCGCTCATCCCCATGTGGGGCGGGGCCGCGGACCGGTTCGGGCGCAAGCCAGTGTTCCTGTTCGGGTCGCTGGGGTGCGGGGTGCTCATCTTCCCGTACCTGTGGGCGATCTCGGTCGGGAACTGGGCGCTCATCTTCGGGCTCGGGATCGTCCTGTTCGGGCTCGTGTACCAGGCGGCGAACGCGACCTGGCCGTCGTTCTACGGGGAGATGTTCACCGCGCGGGTGCGCCTGTCGGGCATGGCGATCGGCACGCAGATCGGGTTCGCGATCAGCGGGTTCCTGCCGACGGTCGCGGTCGCCCTGGAGGGCGCCGACAAGGGCGCGTGGGTGCGGGTGGCCGTGTTCACGGCGGTTATGTGCCTGGTCAACGCGGTCGCGGTGTTCACCGCGCGCGAGACGTTCAAGGTCCCGACCGAGGAGCTGGGCGTGAAGGGGGCGCCGGTGCGGGCCGCCGCGGGCGCCGCCGACTGACCCGTTTCGCCCTCGCCTCGGTCGATTCCTCTATACCGTGGCGAGGGCGTTCCCCTGGTGTTCATTCGACGTTGGTGGAACCGCATACCCGTGCCGCATAGCGTCCGGGGCGAGAGACAACCGAACGCGACGACCCCCGCCCGCGTTCCCCATCGGACTGCCATGGAGAAGCGAATGCAACCCCAGATCCCGGAACGACGCCGCCTTCAGGTCTTCCCGTCGGTGCACGGCGGGCGCTCGGCGCTGACGTGCAAGTACCGCTGCGGCGACGCGTGCAGCCACGACGTGCCGAACACCTCCGACAACGAGTACCTGGGCGACGTGATCGCCAAGGCCCTCTCGCGCCGCGGCCTGTTCAAGGGCGGCGTGGCGGCGGGCCTGGTCGTCGGTGCGACCGGTGCGCTCGCGGGCTCCGCCGCGGCCGCCGAGACCGACGGGGCCTCCTCGGCGACGCGCTGGGGCCGCGGCCCGAAGGGCCTGGACTTCGACGCGGTCGCGCCGAACCGGGCCGACGCCGTGTCCGTGCCCGACGGGTACGAGCCGCAGGTCGTGATCCGCTGGGGCGACCCGGTCCTGGAGGGGGCGCCGGAGTTCGACCCCGAGAACCAGACGCCCGAGTCGCAGGCCGGCCAGTTCGGCTACAACAACGACTACACGGCGCTGCTCGACCACCCCGACGACCGCCGCAAGAAGGTCCTCGTGTGCAACCACGAGTACACCACCGAGAGCTCCATGCTCCCGGACTACGACGAGGCCGCCCCCACCGAGGACCAGATCCGCATCGGCCTGGCCGCGCACGGCCTGTCGGTCGTCACGGTCGAGGAGGACCGCCGCACCGGCGCCCTGACCCCGGTCGTCGGCGACGGGCTCAACCGCCGCATCACCGCCGAGACGCCGTTCGTGATCTCCGGCCCCGCCGCGGGCTCGGACCTGCTCAAGACCACCGCCGACGCCGAGGGCGCGACCGCGCTGGGCACGCTGAACAACTGCGCGGGCGGGACCACCCCGTGGGGCACGATCCTCTCGGGCGAGGAGAACTTCAACCAGTACTTCGCGAACTTCGCGACCATGACCGACGCCGACCAGAAGGCGAAGCTCGCCCGCTACGGCTTCTCCGGCGGGGCCTCGGCGCGCAAGTGGGAGCAGTACGACCCGCGCTTCGACCTGGAGCAGGAGCCCAACGAGCCCAACCGGTTCGGGTGGATCGTGGAGCTGGACCCGTACGACCCGGAGTGGGCGCCGCGCAAGCGGACCGCGCTGGGCCGCTTCAAGCACGAGGGCGCGGGCCCGCGCCTGGCGCGCGACGGCCGCGTCGTGGTCTACATGGGCGACGACGAGCGCTTCGACTACATGTACAAGTTCGTGTCCAAGGAGAAGATGAAGTCGGGGAGCTCGCGTCGCGCCCGCGAGCACAACCGGAAGCTCCTCGACGAGGGCACCCTGTACGTCGCGCGGTTCACCGGCGACAGCCCCGCCGCCGAGATCGACGGCACCGGCGCGCTCCCCTCCGACGGCCGGTTCGACGGCTCGGGCGAGTGGATCAAGCTCGCGTCCGGCACCACGTCGTACGTGGACGGCTTCTCGGCCGAGGAGGTCTACGTGTGGACCCGCCAGGCCGCCGACAAGGTCGGGGCGACCAAGATGGACCGCCCCGAGGACGTCGAGCCGAGCCCCAAGACCGGCAAGGTGTACGTGGCGCTCACGAACAACACCAACCGCGGCACCGGCTCGAACGCGAAGGCCGACGAGGCGAACCCGCGCAACGCGAACAAGCACGGCCAGATCCTGGAGCTGACCGAGCGCCGCGACGACCCGACGTCCCTGACGTTCGGCTGGAACCTGCTGCTGGTCTGCGGCGACCCGGCCGCGGCCGACACCTACTTCGGCGGCTTCCCCAAGGACCAGGTCTCCCCGATCTCCTGCCCCGACAACGTGGCGTTCGACCCGTACGGGAACCTGTGGATCTCCACCGACGGCAACGCGCTCGGCTCGAACGACGGCCTGTTCGCCGTCGCCCTGGAGGGCCGCCACCGCGGCCTGACCAAGCAGTTCCTCACCGTCCCGATCGGCGCCGAGACCTGCGGCCCGGTCGTCCAGGAGAAGCACATCCTGGTGGCGGCCCAGCACCCGGGCGAGCTCTCCGGCGCGTCCTACGACAACCCGCTCTCGCAGTGGCCCGACGGCCCCGGCTCGATCCCGCGCCCCTCGGTCGTGAACGTGACCACCGACCGGTTCGGCAGCATCGGCTGCTAGCGCGCTGAAGACGAGGCGGCGCCCGGGACCGGGCGCCGCCTCTCGGCGTCCCTGAAGGCAGGACCGCGGTTGCCGAACCGGTTCAGCGGCGGCTAGGTTCGACCGGGCCGAAGCGCGGTCCGCCGACTTGGAGGTCCCTCTCATGCCCGTCGCATTCGTCTCCGGCGCGTCCCGCGGCCTCGGCGCCGTCATCGCCCGCCGCCTCGCCGCCGACGGGCTCGCCGTCGCCGTCAACTACGGGACCAGCCGGGACGGCGCCGAGCGGGTCGCGGCCGACATCCGCGCCGCGGGCGGCACCGCGGCCGCGTTCGGCGCCGACGTCACCGACGAGGCCGCGGTCGCGGGCCTCGCGGACCGGGTCCGCGCCGAGCTCGGGCCGGTCACGGTGCTGGTGGCGAACGCGACCGGCCCGCAGCCCGAGACCCCCGTGGACCGCCTCGAATGGGCCGACCACCTCGCGCAGCTGGAGTTCTTCGTGAAGAGCCCGACGCTCCTGCTGCGCGCGTTCCTCCCGGACATGCGCGCGGCGGGCGGCGGCCGGGTCGTGCAGATCGGCTCGGACATGTTCGAGCGGGCGCTGGCGGGCTGGTCGGCGTACGTGGCGGCGAAGGGCGCCCAGTGGGGGCTGACGCGCTCGTGGGCGCGGGAGCTGGGGCCGGACGGGATCACGGTGAACCTGGTGGCGCCGGGGTGGACGCCGGTGGAGCGGCACGGCGAGCTGACGGACGCGGACGTCGCGGGGTACCTCGCGGACGTCCCGATGGGGCGCATGGGCGTCCCCGAGGACGTCGCGGCCGCGGTGTCCTACCTGGCCTCCGACGCGGCGGCGTTCGTGACGGGCCAGCGCCTGACGGTCAACGGCGGGCACACGATCGACTGACCGGTCCGGCCGCTTCTCTCGTCCATGCGACCGGGCCGGCCGCGGGGGGTCGCCCCGCGGCCGGCCCGGTCGTTCTGGGCGGCAAGGTCTCCGGTGCGAACTCAGTTCAGATAAGGTCCGTCGTCGCCGACCTGGCCGGGGGCGTCGGTGAGCGCGGTGTCGAGCACGTAGACGGCCATGTCGCCCTGCCCGGATACGGTGGCGGTCAGGGTCCCGTTCGCGACCGTCTCGACGTCGCCGGTGACGGCGTCGGTGTAGGTCCCGTTGGGGATGTCGGTGAACGTCGCGGAGGAGGTGATGGCGACGAGGACGAAGCTGTCGGTGGCCGCGTCGGTGTAGCGGCGTTTGAACGCGATGCCGCCGCTGACGTCCTCGGTGGAGTACTGGCCCATGGAGAGCGCCGGGACGGCCCGGCGGATCTCGTTGAGGCGCTGGAGGTGCTGCACGAGCGGCTGGTCGAGGGTGGCCGCGATCGCGCCGGTGGCGGATTCGACCTCGCCGAAGTCACTCACGGCGAGCGTGCCTTCGAGGTGGTCGCCGTAGTAGGCGCGTCCGGTCTCGGCGAGCGGGCAGGTGGGCCCGCAGTCGATCCGCACGCCCGCCTGGAACTCGATCTCGGAGCCGTAGAACAGGGTGGGGACGCCGCGGAACGTCCACATGAGGTTCATGTTCTCGGCCCAGGCGTCGGTGCCTCCGGCGTAGCGGGTGCTGGACTTGTTGGGGCCGTAGTCGTGCGAGTCGACGTAGACGGCGTTGTACGTGGCGTCGTTGACCCAGGCGTCGGAGTCCTTGCCGTTGAAGAACGCGTTCGAGGCCTCCCCGAAGTTCATGTGCATGCGCATGTCGATGATGTTCATGCCGGAGAACTGGGAGTGGTCGGGCGCGTGGTAGGCGTTCCCGTCGAGGAACGCGTTGTCGCTGGTGGGCTGGTTCTCGGTGCCCTGGGCGTTCTCCCAGTCGTACTGCTCGATCGCGGCGGCGACGTCGTCCGCTGCGTATTCACGGCGCTCCTGCCAGGTGTAGAACTGCGCGGAGTGGTTGACCGAGCCGCGGTTCCAGCGGTCGTGGACGAACGCGGCGACCT
Source organism: Glycomyces mayteni (assembly GCF_042428885.1). Lineage (NCBI taxonomy): Bacteria > Bacillati > Actinomycetota > Actinomycetes > Glycomycetales > Glycomycetaceae > Glycomyces > Glycomyces mayteni. Next base: position 273,818 of record NZ_JBHMBP010000005.1, on the reverse strand, counting down.
CGCCGAAGATGTAGAAGTCCTGGGCCTTCTCCTCTCCGTACTTCTCCACCAGGTGGTCTTGGAGCGCGGGGAGGAAGACCCGGTTCCAGGTGACGCGGGGGATGTGGACGGCGGTGTCGACGCGGAAGCCGTCGACGCCCATGTCGATGTACTGCTCGTAGGCGCCGATCAGGTAGTCCTGGACCGCTTCGTTCTCTGTGTTGAAGTCGGCGAGGTCCTCGTGGATCCAGCAGGAGCGGGCGTCCTCGCCCTCCCAGTTCCCGATCCAGCACTGGTGGTAGTGCTGGGAGGAGAACATGCCGGAGGTGGGGCTGGGCCACTGGCAGTTGTAGACCCGCCAGCCCTCGGCGCTGTAGTTGCCGGTGAAGACGCCCCAGTTGCGGCAGGTGTTGCCGGCGGGCTCGGCGGTGGACCAGAGGTCGCCGTTGTAGTAAGAGCGGCCGGAGTTCGGTTCGACGGCGAGGCCGTCGTAGGTGAAGTCGGGGTTGGGGTCGTCGTAGAAGTCGCCCCACTGGTCGTCCTGGACGCCGTAGACGGTGGGGGTCTCCAGGCCGACCGCGCCCCAGCGGGAGGAGTGGTTGAAGACCACGTCCTGGTAGATCTTCATGTCCTTGCCGTGGGCGGTGTCGATGAGGTCCTGGTAGGAGGCCCCTTCGGATTCGAGGCGGGCGTCCACTTCGTAGAAGTCGTACCCGTGGTAGCCGTGGTAGTCGTAGTCGGAGCGGTTGAGGACGACCGGGGTGATCCACACGGCGGAGAAGCCGAGGGCCTTGATGTAGTCGAGGCGCTCGATGAGGCCGGAGAAGTCGCCGCGGAACATCGGGTCGTCGTACTCGGCGTTCCCGGAGGTCTCGTGCTTGGCGCCGCCGCGGTTGTTGGACTCGTCGCCGTCGTAGAAGCGGGCGGTCATGACGAAGTAGATCGGGTCCTGGCGGGGGTCGCCGCCGAGCATCTCGCCGCCCGCGGCGGCGGGCGGGGCGTCGCCGGTGGTCGCGGTGGCGCCGGTGGCGCCGGAGAGGTTCCCGGCGGCGTCGTAGGCGGCGACGGTGTAGGCGTACTCGGTGTTCGGGTCGAGGTTCGCGTCGGTGAACCTGGTGGCGGCGGTGGTGCGGGTGACGGTGCCGTCGGCGGAGGTGCGGGTGAGGCGGTAGCCGGTGACGCCGACGTCGTCGGTGGCGGCGGTCCACGACAGGATCACGGTGGTGGCGTTGACGGTGGCGGTGACGCCGGTCGGGGCGGCGGGGGCGACGGTGTCGGGCTCGGCGGCCTCGCACGGGTCGGCCGCGACGGCGGTGACCTCGGTGCCGGAGACGAGCGTGCGGCCCTCGCCGATCCGGTAGTCGCTGCCGCCGTTGTTGTCCCAGATGCCGCCGCCGTTGTTGAACGCGGCGGTCAGGCCGGTCGCGGAGCCGAGGGGGACGGTGAGGCGGGCCCACCCGGCGCAGGCGGGCTCGGCCATGGCGGTGCCGGGGGCGGTGGTCCAGGTCCCCGCGAGCGCGTAGTGGAGGTAGGCCTGGGTCCAGCCCATGGAGGTGAGGTCGTAGTAGACGACGGCTTCGGCTCCCCCGCAGGGGTTCCCGGCGCTGACCCGGCCGCCGGCGACGGTGGTGTCGCCGGGGCCGACGCGGTAGTTCGCGCCGCCGTTGTTGTCCCAGGCGCCTGCGCCGTCGTTGAAGACGACCTGCGCTCCGGCGGCGGTGCCGAGGTCGATCGTGCGGGTGTGCCAGCCGGTGCAGGCGGCGGCCATGGGGACGCCGGGGACGGCGGTCCAGGCGCCGCCGTCGGGGGCGTAGTGGATGTTGGCGCCGCTCCAGCCGGAGGCGGCGCGGTAGTAGACGGTGGCGGTGGTGGCGGCGGCCGTCGCGGCGGGGACGGCCGCCAGCGCCATGAGCGCGGCGGCCAGTGCGAGGACGGCGGCGAGCAGCCGGGAACGGCGGCGGGGTCCGCGAGTCATGTCGGGCTCCTGTGGGACGTGGTTGTCGGTCTCGTCGGTTCTTGCCGTTCCCAGATGATTTCTTGCAGATCTTGCAAGAAGTAGTCAGACCTTAGCACAGACTTTCCTATATAGCTATGTCTCGATTGGTAGCGCTGAGTGCCGCGGGCCGTATATCCATCCCTAGCCCCCACCCACCCAGGGGACCATGGCGGCGATCTTTGCCCGGGGGTCCGACAGAACGCCGGGCCGCGCGGGGGTCGCGGCCGCATTGTCACCCGTCCGGGTGGCATGGCGTCGGGCACACCCGCCCCGCGAGATTTATCGAACACCCGTTTTAAGTTGCGCAGGCCGCCGCGTTCGGTAAGTTGATCTTGGTACACATGTTCGACACAGCACGGGGGTTCTGGTGGCGACCACAGTCGCGGCCGCACTGGCCGCTGAGCTCGGCCTGCGCACCGGCGCGGACCTGCGCCGCGCCGCCGCGGGCGGCGCCGGGGCCCGCACCGGGACCGCAGCCGCGCCCACGGATGCACCGGGCGCGGTCCGTCCCGCCGCCGGAGCGCCGACGGCGCCCGGGCACGGCGAGAGCCGCTCCGCGGCGCCCACTGGGCCCCCGAAGACCATCCTGCCCGTCACCCCCGACATTTCCGCCCTCCTCCCCCACGGCGGCCTCGCAACAGTGACCGCCATCACCGCCAACCGCCGCGGCGCGACCTCCCTCCTATGGCGCCTCCTGGCCGGCCCCACCGGCGCGGGAGCGTGGTGCGCGCTGGTGGGGATGCCGCGGGTGTATCCGCTCGCCGCGACCGCCGCCGGGGTGGACCTCGGGCGGGTCGCGCTGGTCGATCCGGGGGCGCGCGTCGCCGAGGCGGCCGGGGCGCTCGCCGAGGGGGTCGCCGCGATCGTCGTCCCCAGCGAGGGCCTGAGCCCCGCGCAGGCGCGGCGGCTCACCGCGCGCGCCCGCGGCAGCGGCGCCTCCATCGTGTGGTGGGAGACCCGGCCCGTGGCCGGGGCCGACGCGCGGCTGCACGTGTCCCGGGCCAGCTGGAACGGCCTGCGCGAGAACGCCGGGCGCCGCTGGGGCGCCGGGCGCATCAACGCGTGCGAGCTCGAAGTGGCCTCCCGCTGGCGCTCGGGCGGGCTGCGGCGGGCCTCGATCTGGCCGTACGGCGGCAGGCCGCCCGAGCGGGTCCTCGACCTGCGCGAGAACGCCGTGGAGACGCGCACCGGGAACCGGTTCGCCGCGGAGGAGGCGCGCGACGGCACCGGGAGGCGCATCGCCCCGCGGTACCCGGTGAGCACCGCGGGGTCCCGTACCGGCGGGGACCCCGTCGCCGGGGGCGGGCCGCGATGACCGCCCGCGTCCGGCGGGCCCCGGGCCGGGTCCTGGTGATGCGGCTGGTCGACTGGGACGGCGAGGACGGCGCCGCGTTCGAGCCGGTCCTGGAGGCCCTCGACCTGCTCACCCCGTACGTGGAGGTCCTGGAGCCCGGCCTCGCGGCCGTGCCGCTGCGCGCCGGGGCGGGCGACGAGTCGGCGTTCTGCGAGCGGCTCATCGACACCGTCGCGGGCCTGGTCGGGCACGACTGCCTCACCGGCGTGGCCGACGGCCTGTTCGCGGCGGTCCTGGCCGCGCAGGACGGCCGGATCGTGCCGCGCGGCGGCGACGCCGCGTTCCTCGCCGGACGGGACGTCACCGATCTGCGCTTCACCGGCCTCGTGGAGCCGGAGGACTGCGAGACGCTGCGGCACTTGGGGATCGACACGCTCGGGAAGTTCCGGGCGCTGCCGCCGCAGGCCGTGGCCGAGCGGTTCGGCGCGCCCGTGCGGCGGGCCCAGCTGCTCGCCGCCGGGCGCTTCTCCCGCCCGCTGGTCCCCCGCCCGGCCCTGCCCGAGCTCGCGGTCGCCGAGACCCCCGAGGACCCCTACGAGACCGTCGAGCACGCCGTGGTCGCCGCCCGGCCCCTCGCCGAGCGGCTCCTGCGCGTCCTCGACGAGCGCAACCTCACCTGCACCCGCGTCACCGTCACCGCCCGCACCGGCAGCGGCCTGGAGCGGCGCCGCACCTGGCAGGTCGACCCCGCGATCACCGCCGCCGACCTCTCCCGCCGCGTCCGCTGGCAGCTCGAAGGCTGGCTCGCCGCCGGGCCCCTCGTCCACGGCGGGGACGCTGCCGCGAACGCCGTCACCTCGCTCGAACTCGCCCCCGGCGGCCTGGTCGGCCTCGTCGCGGCCGGGCAGGGCCTGTGGGGCGCCAAGAGCGCCGCCGCCGTCAAGGCCGAGGCGGCGCTGCGGCACGCGCAGAGCCTGTTCGGCCCCGAGGCCGTGCGGATCGCGGGCCTGTCCGAGGGCCGCGACCTAGACGAGCGGTACGCCAGCGCCGCATGGGAGGTCGAGCCGGTCCCGGCGCCGCCGTCGGGGCCGTGGCCGGGCGGCCTGCCCGATCCGCTGCCGCAGTTGACGGGGGCCGGGGAGGACGTGGAGGTGCTCGATGCGGCGGGGGCGCCCGTGGCGGTCTCGTCCCGTGGGGACCTCTCGGCGACTCCGGCGCTGGTCGCGTTGGGGGGCAGGCGGATTCGGGTCGCGGCGTGGGCGGGTCCGTGGCCGGTGGCGGAGCGGTGGTGGAGTGCGGAGGCCCGCAGGTACGCGCGGCTCCAGGTGGAGCTGGCCGACGGGAGCGCGGCGCTGCTGGTGCGCGAGGACGGCCGGTGGCGGGTGGCGGGCTGGTATGACTGACTACGCGGAGCTGCACTGCCATTCGCACTACTCGTTCGCGGACGGCGCGGACTCCCCTGCGGCGCTGGTCGCGGAGGCGGAGCGGCTGGGGCTGCGGGGGCTCGCGATCACCGACCACGACGGCCTGTACGCGGTGTCGCAGTTCGCGACGGCCGCGAGGGGGCCGGAGCTGCCGACGGTGTTCGGGGCGGAGCTGGGGCTGGACATGCCGCGGGCGCGGCGGGGCCAGGCGGACCCGGCGGGGCGGCATCTGGTGGTCCTGGCGCGGGACCCCGAGGGGTACCGGCGGCTCTCGCGGGCGATCACGGTCGCGAAGCTCGACGGCGGCGAGAAGGACCTCCCGAAATACGGCCTTGAGTCGCTGGCCGAGAGTGCGGGCGGGCGGTGGCAGGTCCTGACCGGGTGCCGGAAGGGCCCGTTGAACGCGGCGCTGGACGCGGACGGGCCCGCCGCGGCGGAGCGGGAGCTGCGGCGGCTGGTGGACCTGTTCGGGGCCGGGAACGTGGCGGTGGAGCTGACCTGCCACGACCTGCCGGGGGACGTCGAGCGGATGGAGGCCCTGGCGGCGGTGGCGCGGCGGTGCCGGGTCCCGGTGGTGGCGACGAACAACGCGCATTTCGCGGCTCCGGCGCGGGCGAAGGCCGCGGCGGCGCTGGCGGCGATCCGGGCGCGGACGACGCTGGAGCAGGTCGACCCGTTCCTGCCCGCGAACGCGGGGGCGCATCTGCGCTCGGGCGAGGAGATGGCGCTGCGGTTCGCGGACTTCCCGGAGGCGGTGGAGGAGTCGGTGCGGATCGCCGGGGAGTGCGCGTTCGACCTGGAGCTGCTGAAGCCGCAGCTGCCGCACTTCCCGGTCCCCGAGGGGTACGACGACTTCTCGCACCTGGCCGAGTTGACGTTGCGGGGGGCGCTGAAGCGGTACGGGCCGCGGGCCGGGGCGGTGGACCAGTGGGATCAGCTCGACAAGGAGCTGCGGGTGATCCGGCGGTTGAAGTTCAGCGGGTACTTCCTGATCGTGGCGGACATCGTCGACTTCTGCGAGCGCAGCGACATCCTGTGCCAGGGCAGGGGGTCGGCGGCGAACAGCGCGGTCTGCTACGCGCTCGGGGTGACCAGTGTGGACCCGGTGGAGTTCGGGCTGCTGTTCGAGCGGTTCCTGTCGGACGAGCGGACCGGGCCGCCGGACATCGACATCGACATCGAGTCGGGCCGCCGGGAGGAGGTCATCCAGTACGTCTACGGGAAGTACGGGCGGGACCGGGCGGCGCTGGTGGCGAACGTGGTGACGTACCGGCCGCGGTCGGCGGTGCGGGACGCGGCGAAGGCCCTGGGGTACGGGCACGACCAGGCGGTGGCGTGGTCGAAGCGGCTGCACCGGTGGAGCGGGATCGACCCCGGCGAGGCCCAGGGGATTCCGGCGGACGTGCAGGCGCTCGCGGGCGAGCTGCGGGACCTGCCGCAGCACCTGGGGATCCACCCTGGCGGGATGGTGCTCACCGAGGAGCCGGTGAGCCAGGTCGTGCCGGTGGAGCCGGCGCGCATGAAGGACCGGACGGTCCTCCAGTGGGACAAGGAGGACTGCGCCGACGCGCATCTGGTGAAGTTCGACCTGCTGGGCCTGGGGATGCTGGAGGCGCTGCACCGCATGTCCGACCTGGTGCGGGACTTCCACGGGCGGGTGGTGCGCCTGTGGCAGCTGCCGCCGGACGAGCCCGAGGTCTACGAGATGCTGTGCCGGGCCGACACGGTGGGCGTGTTCCAGGTGGAGTCGCGGGCGCAGATGGCGACGCTGCCGCGCCTGCGCCCCAGGAGGTTCAAGGACCTCGTCGCGGAGGTGGCGCTCATCCGGCCGGGGCCGATCCAGGGCGGGGCGGTGCACCCGTACCTGCGGCGGCGGCACGGCGAGCCGTGGGAGCACCTGGTCCACCCGCGTCTCATGCCCGCGTTGAAGAAGACGTACGGGGTGCCGCTGTTCCAGGAGCAGCTCATGCAGGTCGCGATCGACGCGGCGGGGTTCAACGGCGGGGAGGCCGACCAGCTGCGGCGGGCCATGGGCGCGAAGCGGTCCGCGGCGCGGATGGAGGAGTTGAAGGAGCGGCTGTACGCGGGGATGGAGGAGCGCGGCATCGTCGGGGCGCAGGCGGACCAGATCTACGACCAGCTCAAGTCGTTCGCGGACTTCGGGTTCCCCGAGTCGCACGCGGCGTCGTTCGCGCACCTGGTGTATTCGTCGGCGTGGCTGAAGTGCCACTATCCGGCGGCGTTCTACGCGGGGCTGCTGGCGAGTCAGCCGATGGGGTTCTACTCGCCCGCGTCGCTGATCGCCGATGCGCAGCGGCACGGGATCGAGGTGCTGGCGCCGGATGTGAACGCGAGCGGGGAGGTGGCCTCGCTCGTGGCGACGGCGAGGGAGCGCGAGGCGCCGCTGCACGGGGTGGCGGACGTGCGGTTGGGGCTGGACAACGTCAAGGGGCTCGGGGGCGAGGCGGGGCGGCGGATCGCGGCGGCGCGGGAGGCGGGGCCGTTCGGGTCGCTGGCGGATCTGGCGCGGCGGGCGGGGATCGACCGGGCGCGGATGGAGAAGCTGGCGGTGGCCGGGGCGCTGGGGAGCCTGGAGGGGGACCGGCGGAAGGCGCTGTGGGCGGCGGGGACGGTGGACGAGCGGCCGGGGACGATCCCGGGGACCGGGCCCGCGGCGCCGCCGCCGACGCTGCCGGGGATGAGCGCGGCCGAGCTGGCGCGCGCGGACTACACGGGGCTGGGGCTGTCGGTGGAGACGCACCCGATGGAGCTGGTGCGGGCGGGGCTGGACGCCGAGGGCGTGCTCACCGCGAGGCGGCTGCCGCACATGAAGGACGGGAAGCGGGTGGAGATCGCCGGGATCGTGACGCACCGCCAGCGCCCGTCGACGGCGAAGGGGGTGACGTTCCTGAGCCTGGAGGACGAGACGGGGATCGCGAACGTGGTGTGCTCGCAGGGGTTGTGGAAGCGGTGGCAGTCGGTGGCGACGGTGGCGAAGGCGCTGCGGATCAGGGGGACGGTGGAGAAGGCCGTGGACGCGCATGCGAGCGCGATGCCGATGGTGGTGGCGTACAAGCTGGTCGAGCTGGATCTGAACAGTCCGGCGGCGCCGTCGCGGGATTTCAGGTGAGGGGTCAGAAGTGGGTGGCGACGCCGAACTTCTCGCGGAGGCGGGCCATGTCGTGGAGGTCGCGGGCGGCTTGGAGGGCGGAGCCGTCGGGGGCGAAGCGGAGGGGGTGGCAGTCGATCTCGGCACCGTCCGGTCCGGTCATGACGAACCGGACCGGACGCGGGGCTGCCGGTCAGCCCGCGGCGATGCGCATGTAGTCGCTGCCGAAGGCGTCGTCGACCTCGGTGGGGTCGAGGCCGTAGCCGAGGAGGGAGTGCTCGTGGCGGCGGACGCCGTCGCGGCCGCCGCCTTGGCCGGTGCGGGTGAGGTGCTCGTCGAGGCGGGCCTCGTCGTCGGGGCCCCAGGGGAGGTCGAGCTGGCGGAACAGCTCGGGGACGGCGTTGTGGGGGGAGCCGGTGAGGCGGTGGTACTTGACGTCGATGAAGCGGCCGGGGCGGGCGTTCTCGGCGCGGACGCGGCGGCACTGGTCCATGCCGGTGGCGAGTTCGTGGAGCCACTGGCGGCCGATGGCCTTGGGGTCGACGGCGCCGCGCTTGAGGTGGATGCTGTAGAGGCTCTCCACCATGGAGCACAGCGAGGACATGACGGTGTTGGGGTCGCGGTGGGTGAGGACGATCTGGGCGTCGGGGAAGACGCGGAGGATCGAGTCGAGGTTGAAGATGTTCCCGGGGTGCTTGAGGACCCAGCGCTGCTTGGGGCGTCCGGCCTGGAGGACCTGGAGGGCGTCGCGCACGAACCGGAAGTCGGTGTCGCGGTCGTACTTGGTGCGGTACCAGTCGAGGTAGCCGGGGAGGGGGGCGACGGTGGTGTGGAACGTGGCGTGGAACTTGAGCCAGTAGTCCTCTTCGGGCCATTCGGCGTTGGTGGGGTGGATGTGCTGCCAGGTCTTGGACATGAGGAGGGTCATGTCGAGGCGCTTCTGGGTCTTGCGGATGCGCCGCTGGCGCTCTTCGGCGTCGGGTTCGAGGCCGAGGTAGTACATCTCCCACAGTTCGGGCGCGCGGGCGTGGTCCGATCCGGCGATGATGTGCTGGGTGAGGGTGGTGGCGGTGCGGGGCAGGCCGAGGACGAAGATGGGGCGCTCGACGACCTCGTCGCGGACCTGCGGGTGCTGGGCCTGAAGGCGGCGGACGGTGAGCAGGTTGGAGATGCGGGCCTCGACCATGTCCTTCGCGGAGCGCCAGCCGACGCCGGAGAGGGCGGGGGTGGCGGCCCAGCAGTGGAGGAGGAACCGCAGGCTCTCCAGGATCTCGGCGTCCTCGTCGGTGAGGACGAGGTCGGTGGTGCCGGAGTCCTTGCGGGCCTTGGCGGTCATCTTGTCGAAGAGGGCGTCCACTTTGGCGTTGCTGCGTGATTCGGCGCGGCGCTGGCCTTCCATGAGGACGTTGATGACGCCGAGCATCGGTGTGGTGCGCTGCAAGTGAGGTCTCCTTACGGGGGTCGGGGACGCCCAGGGCGCGGGGTGCGACCGTTATGGGCGGGGCGGTGGTGGTTTCTGCCGCCCCTCGGTGCGCCACACGATACGCCGCCGTCCCGGGCCCCGGCTTTCAGGTTCGCCGGGGACCGGCTGCACCGCAATGCATCACGTCGTGGCTCAGGCGTCGCCGAGGTCGTGCAGGGCCTGGCGGGCCTCGGCGGCGACCTGGGCGCGGAAGCCGTCGGCGCCGAGGCCGAGGACCGCTTCGAGGGCGAGGCGGTGGGCGGCGGCAAGCGCGTCGGCGGCGGGGGCGGGGATGTCGGGGACGACGCCGGTGCCCTCCCAGTTGCGGCCGGTGAGGGGGCTGACGGAGCGGGCGGTGGGGATGGTGACTTCGAGGTGGGTGTCCACTTTGAAGCCTTGGCGGGGGTGGGCGCCGCCGCGGGTGGTCTCGCCGACGAGGACGGCGCGGCCCTGCTCCTGGAGGTCGAAGCTCAGGGCCTCGCCGCCGGAGAACGTGGTGGCGCTGGTGAGGACCCACAGGGGCTTGTCGGGGCCGAACCTGGGGCCGGGGACGGGGAACGTCCACGCCTGCTTGAAGTCGGCGGGGTCGCGGTGGGCCATGCCGGAGAGCTGCACGGGTTCGTGGCCGACGAGGAAGCTGTGGGCGAGGGCGACCATGTCCGGGTCGCCGCCGAGGCATTCGCGCAGGTCGATGATGAGGGCGTCGGCGGCGGCGAGGAGGTGCATGGCGGCGGTGACGCGGTCGCCGGCGACGGCTGGCGGGAAGAACAGGGGCGCGATCTTGAGGAGGCCGACGTTGCCGGGGAGGCGGGCGGCGTTCGCGACGCCGCCGCAGGTGAGGTCGGCCCACTCCCCCATCTGCCGCATCTGGGTCTCCTCGTCGTCGTGGGTCTCCTCAAGGGGGGCCTCGCTGTGTTTCAGGCGCAGGTGGAGGTCGCCGTTGGCGGACTGGAGGTCGGCGGTGACGAGCTCGGCGAGGCGGGCCTGGTCGGCGCCGTCGTAGCGGCCCGCGGCGTCGGCGGCGGCGAGGGTCTTGGCGAGCTCGGCGGCGGTGTCGGGGAAGACGTAGTGCTCCAGGAGCAGGTCGGTGAGGCGCGGGATCAGGGTCATGGGGTCCTCCAATGGGTTCTCGTCTAGTAGTGAACCACCGATTTGACAAAGTGTCCAGCATTCTGGACACTTGATTCATGGACGCACCAGAGGAATCGATGACCCTGTCGACGCCGGGCCAGTACCGGGCGCTGGCGCACCCGCTGCGCCACCGGCTGCTGTTCGCCCTCGGGCAGGAGCCCGCGACGCTGAGCGGGCTCGCGGCGGAGCTGGGCATCAGCAAGGGCAGCGCCGGGCACCACCTGAAGATCCTGGTGGAGGCCGGACTGGTGCGGCTCGCGCATACGAGCCGGGTCCGCGGCGGCACCGAGCAGTACTACGCGCGGGCGGCCCGCAAGTACAAGTACGACACCAGCGGCGAGGGCACCCGGGCCGCACTCGGCGCCGTGGCCGACGAGCTGCTCACCGACCCGGGCGACCCGCTGATGGTCCTGCGGAACGTGCGCCTCACCGAGGAGCGGGCGAGGCGGCTGCGCGCGACGCTGGAGGAGCTGGTCGACGGGCTCGCCGACGACGGGGAGGGCGAGCGCCACGGCGTCCTCGTGGGGCTCTACCGGCCCGCGCCGCCCGCCTGAGGCAGTGAGATATTGACAGATATTAATAGTAAGGTTTACTGTCAATAACATGAGACGACCCACCGCCACACGACCACGCCTGTTCGCCTCCCTGCTCGCCGCCGCGGCCGTCGTGCTGGCCGGGGCGCTCACGGCCTCCCCGGCCCAGGCCGCCAACCTGCTCGCCGACCCCGGGTTCGAGTCCGGCTCGACCACATGGGCCTGCGACGCCGCGCAGGTCGTCGGCTCCTCCGTCAGGTCCGGGACGAAGGCCCTCCAGTCCACCGCCGGCGCCTCCTCGATCGGGAAGTGCACCGTCAGCGTTCCCGTGCAGCCGGGCACCTCCTACACCTTCAGCGCATGGGTGCGCGGGTCCTACGTGTACCTCGGGGCGACCGGCGCCGGGTCCACCTGGACCTCCTCCCCCGGCCAGTACACGCAGCTGACGACCGCGTTCACCACCGGCGCCTCCCAGACGAGCGCCGAGGTGTACGTCCACGGCTGGTACGGGCAGGGCGACTTCTGGATCGACGACGCGGTCCTCGACGGCCCGCCCGGCGAGGGCGACGGTGACGGCGATGGGGACGGTGACGGCGGCGAGGACCCGGGCACGCCTGATCCGCGGCTCGCCGACAATGCCCTCATCGGGTACCTGCACACCAGCTTCGCGAACGGCTCGGGCTACATCCGCCTCGACGACGTCCCGGCCGAGTGGGACGTGATCAACCTGGCGTTCGGCGAGCCGACCACCCCGACCTCCGGCGACATCCGGTTCTCGCTGTGCCCGGCCGCCGAGTGCCCGAACGTCGAGAGCAAGGCCGAGTTCATCGCCGCGGTCGACCGCAAGCAGGCCGAGGGCAAGCAGGTCCTGCTCTCCATCGGCGGGCAGAACGGGCAGGTCCAGTTGACCACGGCCGCCGCCCGCGACGCGTTCGTGAACTCCGTCAGCGCCGTCATCGACGAGTACGGGCTCGACGGCCTCGACGTCGACCTCGAGGGCCACTCCCTGTACTTCAACGCCGGGGACAGCGACTTCCGGAACCCGACCACGCCGGTCATCGTCAACCTCATCTCGGCCCTGAAGTCGCTCACCGCGAAGTACGGCGAGGACTTCACGCTCTCCATGGCGCCCGAGACGTTCTTCGTGCAGGTCGGCCACCAGTTCTACGGCGGCACCAGTGCCGGCGACAACCGCACCGGCTCCTACCTGCCGGTCATCCACGCCCTCCGTTCAGAGCTCGACGTGCTCCACGTGCAGGACTACAACTCCGGGCCCGTCATGGGCCTCGACGGGCAGTACCACAACATGGGCGGCGCGGACTTCCACATCGCCATGACCGACATGCTCAAGGCCGGGTTCCAGGTCGCGAACACCGGCCAGTTCTTCCCGGGCCTGCGGGAGGACCAGATCGCGTTCGGCCTCCCCGCGGCCGTGAGCGCCGGGAACGGGTACACGCCGCCCGCCCAGGTCCACCAGGCGCTCGACTGCCTCACGTCGGGCGCGAACTGCGGCGGGTACACGCTCCGCGGCGGGCCCTCGCCCGACCTGCGCGGGCTCATGACCTGGTCGATCAATTGGGACCGGTACTACGGCTGGGAGTTCATGGACAGCCACCGGCCGTACCTCGACGGCATGTAGGACAAGAGGAACCGGGCCCGGCCGCGCAGTGCGGCCGGGCCCGGTGGCGTCGTGCAGGAGCTAGTGCGCGGCGAGCGCGGGCTCCTGGCCGTCGACGACGGGCTTGCGGACCAGGAACGCCGCGGCCACGGCGATCACGGCCATCCCCGCGCCCCACAGGAACGCGGTGTGGATGCCGTCGGCCGTGGCGGTGATCGCCCCGGCCCCGGACTCCAGGCTCGCCTTCGTGCCGGTGGTCATCAGCGTGATGAACACGGCGGTGCCCGCGGCGCCCGCGACCTGCTGGAGCGTGGTGAGGACGGCGCTGCCGTGCGAGTACAGCTCCATCTTCAGCGACCCCAGCGAGGACGTCATGAGCGGCGTCATGAGCAGGCTCAGGCTCAGGCTCATGAGGACGTGGATGAGGACCACGAACCACACCGGGCTCGCCTGGTCGAGCAGCGTCAGCAGGGCGAGGGCCCCGAACACGCCGAACGAGCCGGGGATGACGAGCGGGCGCGGGCCCAGCTTGTCGTAGAGGCGGCCGACCGTCGGGCCGGTCAGGCCCATGGCGAGGCCGCCGGGCAGGACCACCAGGCCGGTCTGGAACGTGGTGAGCTCCAGGACGTTCTGGAGGTACATGGGCAGCAGGATGAGCGAGCCGAACAGCGCGGCCATGGAGACCAGCAGCATGACGACGCCGACGGTGAACGAGCGGCTGCGGAAGACGCGCAGGTCCAGCAGGGCCGAGTCGGTGCGCTGGAGGCGCAGCTGCCGGAGCACGAACAGCGCCAGGGCGACCGCCCCCGCGGTGATCGCCGCGTACGGCGGGACGGGCGTGTGGGCGCCGGCCGCGGCCTCGCCGATCGAGCTGAGGCCGTAGATGAGGCCGCCGAAGGCGACCGCGGACAGCAGCGCGGACAGGACGTCGAACTTCACCGGGCGGGTCTCGCCGAGGTTCTGGATCTTCAGGGCGCCCAGGACGAGGCCGAGGACGGCGATCGGCAGGACCGACAGGAACATCCAGTGCCAGGTGAGCTGGGAGAGGATGAACCCGGAGAACGTCGGGCCGATCGCGGGGGCGACGGCGATGACGATCGTGATGAAGCCGATGGTGCGCCCGCGCCGGTCGGCGGGGACGAACGTCATGACGGTGGTCATGAGCAGCGGCAGCATGACAGCGGTGCCGCTGGCCTGGATGACGCGGGCGGCCACGAGGACGCCGAAGACCGGTGCGGAGGCGGCGAGGACCGTGCCGACGGTGAACAGGGTCATCGCCGCGATGAACACGGTGCGCGTGGTGAACCGCTGGAGGATGAGCCCGGTCATGGGGATCACCACGGCCATGGTGAGCATGAACCCGGTGGTCAGCCACTGGACGGTGGCGGCGGTGAGGCTGAACTGCTCCATGAGCTCGGGGAGCGCGACGCCCATGATGGTCTCGTTGAGGATCATCACGAACGCGGCCACCAGGAGCACGCCGAGGACGAGTTTGATCTGGGCCGGGACCCCTTCGGAGGGGGCGGGTTCGGCGGCCTGCGCCGGTTCGGCCGGCGGCGTGTCGGCCGGTCGCTGGTCAACGCTCATTTCGGGGGATCCTTCGGGTGTTGTGGGCCGGTGCCGCCGGGTCCGCGCTGTGGTGACGACGCTGACGCACCGGATGTGTCAGTGACTGTCAATCATTGCAGTTGCTACCATCCGATCATGAGCGCCGGTGGAAGTCTGCGAGAAGTGTCACGCCGGGCCGTGCAGTCGCGGATCGCACGGGCCGCCGAGGAACTGTTCGTCGACAAGGGCTTCGAGGAGACGACGGTCGACGAGATCGCCGCGGCCGTCGGCATGTCGCAGCGGTCGTTCTTCCGGTACTTCTCCTCGAAGGACGAGGTCGTCCTCGACAGCCTGGAGCGGCTGGGAGAGGACCTCGCGGCCCGGCTGGCGGCGCGGCCCGCGGGCGAGCCCGAGTGGGACTCGCTGCGGCGCGCGTTCGACCCGGTCGTCGAGCGCTTCGGCGACCCAGTATCGCGCGACCACGACGCCGCGATCCAGCGAATTATCGACGGGAGCCCGCGGCTCCTCGCCTCGTACCTGTGCCGCCTGGAGCTGCTCCAGCGGATGCTCACGGATGCATTGACGAAGCGGGTCGGGGACGACGCGGACCCGGTGGTGCTGCGGGCGATGGTCGGCGGGGCGTTCGCGTGCCTGCACGCGGCGGCGTTCCCCAGCTGCGACCCCGACCAGTTCGCGCCGTGCCTGGACCGGACCATGGCCGCGCTGCGGCCGGTCGGGGCGCGCTGACCGAGGCGTTTGCGCCGAACGCCCGGTGCCGGGCCCCCGCGCGGTGGAAGATCCACTGTGACAAGGGGGCGCAGTGGACGAGCGGGCGGAACCGGAGACCGGGCGGCTGGAGCAGCTCGCGCGCACCCGGGCGTACCTGAGGCTGCTGCTGCTCGCGGGGCTCGTCGGCGTCCCCGTCTCGGCGGTCGCGTTCGCGTTCCTCGCACTGCTGTACCGCCTGACGGCCCTGGTGTGGGAGGACCTGCCCGCGGACTTCGGGCTCGACCCGGTGCCGTGGTGGTGGCCGGTCCCGTGGCTGCTGCTGGGCGGCCTGCTCACCGGCGCGGCGATCAAGTGGACGCCCGGCGCGGCCGGGCACCTGCCGATCAACGGGCTCTCCGCCGAGCCCGTGCGGCCCTCGTACCTGCCCGGCGTGCTCCTCGCCGCCGTCGGCGGCCTCCCGCTGGGCGTGGTCCTCGGCCCCGAGGCGCCGCTCATGGCCGTGGGCGCGGCGACCGCGCTCATACTCGCGCGCCGCACGCAGGGCACGCCCGCGGCGATGATCGTCGGCACCTCCGGTTCGGCCGCCGCGGTCGCCGTGATCTTCGGGAGCCCCCTGGTCGCGGCCGTGTTCATCCTGGAGGCCGCCGGGTTCGCGGGCCCGAAGCTGACCCGGCTGCTGCTGCCGTGCCTGCTGTCGGCGGGCGTGGGCGCGCTGATCTTCACCGGGCTCGGGTCGTGGACGGGCCTGCCGGTGTCCTCCCTGGAGCTGCCGGGCCTGCCGTCCGCGGGCCTGCACGTCACGGACCTGCTGTGGACGGTCCCGGCCGCGGTGCTCATCGCGGTCGGCGTCCGCGAGGTCCACACGCTGGGCAGGCGCCTCGCGCCGGTCGCGCAGCGGCGGCCGATGTCCATGGCGCTCACCGCGGTCGCGGTCACGGCCGCCTGCGCGGGCGCGTACTCGCTGCTCACCGGCCGCTCCCCCGTCGACGTGCTCCTGTCGGGGCAGGACTCGCTCGGGGAGCTGAGCGCCGACCCCGAGGGGCTCGGGATCGGCGTGCTCGTCGCGATCCTCGTCTTCAAGGGCGTCGCGTACGCGGTGTCGCTGGCGGCGCTGCGCGGCGGCCCGATCTTCCCGGGCCTGTTCCTCGGCGCGGCCGCGGGCGTCCTGCTCAGCGCCCTCCCCGGGTTCGGGGCGGTCCCGGCGCTGGCGGCCGGGATGGGCGCGGCGACCGTGGCGGTCCTGCCGCTGCCGGTGTCGGCGGCGATCCTGGTGACCCTGCTGCTCGGCGCCGACGCGGCGGCGATGGCCCCGGTCGTGCTCATCGCCGTGGTGGTCGCGTTCGTGACCGGCCGGGTCCTCGACCGGCCCCGCGATGCGGAGGTGCCGGAGGGGGCGCGGGCCGAGGGGGCGCCGTCGTGAGGCGGCTCCCGGCCGGGTGGCGGTACGCGATCGTGTGCGCCGCGCTCGGCGTCGCGTACGCGGTGGTGCCGATGCGGGCCGACGCCGACACGCTCGTGCTGGTGCTGCGGTGGACCGCCACCGCGGCCATGCTCGCGACGATCGCGCTGGTCGCCCGCTGGGAGGTGGTCCGGCAGCTCCGCGACCCGGCCGCGCCGCTGGGCGGGCTCCTCGTCGCCGTCCTCGGCGGGGTCCTCGTGTTCGCGCTCGCCGACTACGGCGTCGCGGTCCACCGGCCCGGCCAGTTCGCGGGGATCGCGACGCGGATCGACGCGCTCTACTTCGCGCTGAGCACGCTCCTCACCGTCGGGTTCGGCGACGTCCACGCCCAGGGCCAGATCGCGCGCGGCCTGGTCACGGTGCAGATGGCGTTCAACGTCACGGTGATCGCCGCGTCGGCGTCGCTCATGACCCGCAAGCTCACCCTGCGCGCCCGCCGTCACTCCAGCCGGTAGCCCACGCCCGGGGTCGGTCGCCGGGTGGCTGGCGGCGCGGCGCGCGGTGCCGGTCCGCGCGCCGCGGCCGGTCAGCGCCGGAGTGCTCGCACGGTGACCGCGGCGGCGACGAGTCCGGCGGCCACGAGCGCCGGGCCCGCCGGTCCGGCGGCGTCGTAGCCGATCCCGGCGAGGACCGGGCCGAGCATCGCGCCGACGTTGAGCGCGGCCGTCGCGTAGGACCCGCCCATGGTGGGCGCGTCCTGCGCGGCGGCCATGATCCGTCCGATGAGCGTGCTGCCCACCGCGAACGCCAGCGCGCCGAGGACGAACGCGAGGGGCCCAAGCGCGGCCGGGAGGAGCGCGAGGGCGAGCCATCCGGCCAGGAGCAGCGGCCCGCCCCAGGCGAGGAGGGCCTTCCAGCGGCGGTCGGCGAGGCGTCCGGCGGCGAGGACGCCGAGGAGCGCGCCGGTCCCGAACAGCGCCAGCACGAGCGGGACGTTCACGGCGGGCCGCGTCCCGAGGTAGGTGTAGGCGCCGAAGGTCGCGCCGTTGACGAGGACGCCGAGCGCGAGCACGTGGAGTACGTCGGGGCGTTTGAGGACCCGCAGCTCGGTGCGCAGGCCGACCGGTCCGGCGGCCGCGGGCCGGTCGGGGACGGCCAGCGCGACCGCGACGAGCGCGGGCGCGGCGAGGGCCGCGACGGCCCACAGGGTCGCCCGCCAGCCGAGGGCCTCGCCGAGGAGGGCGCCCGCGGGGACCCCGGCGACCAGGGCGAGCGTGGTGCCGCCCAAGAGGATCGAGAGGGCGCGGGCTCTGGTGTCGGCGGGGACGAGGAGCGCGACGGTGGCGAGGGCGACGGCGAGGAAGCCCGCGTTGGCCAGGGCCGCGACGGCGCGGGTGGCGAGGAGGAGGGCGAAGGAGTCGGTGAGGGCTCCGGCGGCGTGGGCGGCGATGAACAGGGCGAGGAACGCCGCGAGCGAGGCCCGCGGGGGCCAGCGGCGTCCGGCGGCGGCCATGAGCGGCGCGCCGAGGACCATGCCCGCGGCGAACGCGGAGGTCAGGAGCCCGGCGCGGGCGATGGTGAGGTGGAGTTCGGCGGCGATGTCGGGCAGGAGCCCGGCGAGCATGAACTCGGAGGAGCCTTGCGCGAACACGGCGACGGCAAGGGCGTACAGGACGAACGGCATGAGTGTGTGTCTCTCCGGAAGCGGCGGACGGTCGGCGGTGGACCGCCGCGGCCACTGGACGCGCGGAGAGGCGGCCCCGCTCTCGGAGCGGGGCTGGGGACTCGCACGGGCGTCAGGGCCGCCGGCGGTGCGGCGGCCCGGGTCTGGACGCTTCGGGCGAGGACATGGCGCGAAACGTATCACGGGACCCGGCAGGTCCCGCAACGCGTTTTCAGGCGAGGAGCGCGGCGTAGAGGGTGAGGCCGGGGCCGAAGGCGAGCATGACGACCGGGCCGTCCGGGGGCCCGTCCTTGAGGATCTCGTCCAGGACCAGGAGGACCGTGGCCGAGGAGCAGTTGCCGTGCTCGGCGAGGACCTTCCGGGACGGGTCGAGGGCGGTGGGGGCGAGGTCGAGTCCGGCGGCGACGGCGTCGAGGACGCGCGGCCCGCCGGGGTGGACGGCCCACGCGGCGACCTCGGAGCGGTCGAGGCCGTGGCGGGCGAGGAGGTCCTTCACGAGCGGGCCGACGTGCTCGCTCAGGGCCTCGGGGACCTCCGGTGAGAGGCCCATGCGGAAGCCGAGGTCGGTGACGCGCCAGGTCATGTGGCCGCGCCGGACGGTGTCGGTGCGGGCGGCGACGTCGACCACGCGCAGGCCCGGCCCGTCGCCGGGGCGCACCACGACCGCGGCGGCGGCGTCGCTGAACAGGGCGTGGACCACGGCCTGGTCGATGTCGCGGGTCGCGGGCTGCACGTGCAGCGAGGTGAGCTCGACGCACAGGAGCACGGCGGGCCGGTCGTGGGCGGCGGTGTAGTCGGCGACGGCCCCGAGCGCGGGGATCGCGGCGTGGCATCCCATGTGGCCCACCAGGAGCCGCCGGGCGTCGGCGCGCAGCGGCAGGGCCCCGGCGAGGTCGATGTCGGTGCCGGGCGTGCCGTAACCGGTGCAGGTGGCGACGGCGAGGAGCCCGATCTCGTCGGGGTCGGTGCCGGAGGCGGCGAGGGCCCGGCGGACGGCGCGCAGGCCGAGCGCGGGCGCGCGTTCGGCGTAGCGGCGCATGCGCTCCTCGGTGGACCAGTCCGCGGCGTCGGCGAGTTCGTAGGGCGGCGTGGCGGAGTGGCGGCGGGAGACGCCCGCGGTGTCGAACATGCGCGCGGCGACGCGGCTGCCGCCGAAGTGGCCGCGGAAGACGTTGTCCCACAGCCATTCCTGCGCGAACTGCGGCGGCAGGGCGGTGCCGATCCCGGCGATGCCGGCGGTCACCACCGCGGGACCGCGGTGTCGTGGTCGGGGTCGGCGCCGAGGGCCGCGGCGCCGAGCCAGTCGGCGCACACGTCCGAGGTGGCCGGCTGGAGGGCCCCGCAGCGGGCGTCCCGGTAGAGCCGTTCGAGCGGGTGCCCGCGGCGGGACGCGGAGGTCCCGGCGGCCTCCAGGAGCGAGGACGCGACCTGGAACGCGGTGTCCCCGGCGGTGAGCTTCGCGCGCCACACCCACCGGTTGGTGTCCTCCTCGCCCGGTGCGGCGTCGATGCGCCGGGCGGCCTCGGCGACCACGAGTTCGGCGGCGGCCACGGCGGCGTCGGCGCGGCCGATGCGCGAGCGCACCGGCGCGAGCGCGTCCAGACCGCGGCCCCTGACGTGCGCGGCGGCGGCGTCCACGGCGGCGTGGGCGACCCCGGTGTAGACCGCGGCGTAGGAGGCGACGAGCCACTGCGGCATCGCCTCGGCCAGGAGCAGCGCGAGGCCCTCGACGCCGCCGAGCAGCGCGTCCGCGCCGACCTCGACGTCGAAGTGGACGTCGTGGCTTCCCGTGGCCCGCATGCCGAGCGAGTCCCAGGTCTCCTCGACGCGGACGCCCTCGCCCGCGGGCACGAGGAAGTGCGACACGAGCGGCTCCTCGGCGTCGGCGTCGCGGGCGGTCACCAGGTAGGCGTCGGCGTGCCCGGCGCCGGACACGAACGCCTTCGCGCCGGTGATCCGGTAGCCGTTGTCGCTGCGGCGGTACGCGGTCGTGGTCTTCGAGAGCCGCGAGCCGCCGCCGCGCTCGCTCATCGCGACCCCGTAGAGGGCGCCGTCCGCGGCGGCGGCGAGGGCCTTGTCCCTGGCGGCGAAGAACGACTCGGGGGCGCCGAGGGCGCGCACCAGGTGCTCGGGGGTCTGCGCGAGCGCGCCGGTCACCGAGGCGTGCATGTTGAAGATGAGCGCCGTCGAGCCCGCGCCCCGCGCCAGCGCCGCGGCGACCGCGGCGTACTCGGCGAACGTGGCGCCGAAGCCGCCGAGCCGCGCGGGGACCATGAGCCCGGTCAGGCCCGCCTCCCGCAGCTCCGCGAAGTCGGCCTCGGGGAAGCGGCCCCGCTCGTCGTGGGCCGCGGCCCGGTCGGCGAACCGCGGGGCGAGCTCGCGCGCCAGCGCGAGCGCCTCGCCGCCCCTGGACTCGGTCGGTGCTGGCAATGCGCTCACTCCTCAGGCCGAAGGGACCCCAGTATGGAGGAGCAGGACGACGTCGACAAGGGCAACGAGGAGCACGGCGCGGAACGCGGCCCGCGAACCGGGCCTGCGCCCGAGGGCGAGTCCGGCGGCGAGGACGAGCGCGGCGAAGGGGACGGCGGCGAGGACCAGGGCCGAGGGCGGGCCGGGCGGCCCGAACGCGAGCAGGACCGAGGCGGCGAGGACCAGGGCCGCGGCCAGGAGTTGTGTGGCCAAGGGGCCCAGTCGGTGCGGGAGGCCGCGGACGCCGGTGGCGGCGTCGTCGGCGAGGTCGGGCAGGACGTTCACGAAGTGCGCGGCGCAGCCGAGGGCCGCGGCGGCGGCCATGAGCCACAGGGGCGGCCAGGGGGCGCCGGGCTGGCCGAGGGAGACGATCGCCGGGAGCATCCCGAAGGAGAACGCGAAGGGCGCCACCGAGAACGCGGTGGACTTGACGCCGAGGTCGTAGGCCCACGCGGAGGCGAGCGCCGCGAGGTGGGCGAGGGCCGCGGGGACGCCGGAGACGAGAGTGAGCAGGACCGCGGCGGGCGCGGCGAGCGCGATGGCCGCGGAGGCGATCGCCGGGTGGAGCTCCCCGGAGGCGAGGGGCTTCCCGGCGCGTTCGGCCTGCGCGTCGCGGGGGGCGTCCACGAGGTCGTTGAGCCAGCCGACGGACAGCTGGCCCAGCAGGATCGCGAACGCGATCGCGACGACGCCGGGCGCGGACCGGCCCGCGGAGGCGGCGAGGCCGGCGGTGACGAGGGTGACCGCGAGGGCCGGAAGCGGATGGGACGCAAGGACGAGCGCTCGGAGCATCGCCGCGGCCGTTGTCATCGGGTCAGTGTGCCACCCTGGCGGTATGGCACGCCAGACCCGAACCGCGAACGACCCGGCGCTCTACGACGACCTGGCCGGGGAGTGGTGGCGGCCGCGGGGCGTGTTCGCGGTGCTGCACTGGCTGGCGGCGGCCCGCGGGGCGCTGGTCCCGGCGGGGCGGCCGGGCGCGGTCCTGGTGGACCTGGGCTGCGGGGCGGGGCTGCTGGCGCCGCACGTGGACGGGTATGCCCATGTGGGCGTGGACCTCTCGCGTGAGTCGCTCGCGCTCGCACGGGAACGCGGAGTGCTGGCGGTGCGCGGGGACGCGGCGGCGGTGCCGCTGCCGGACGGGTGCGCCGACGTGGTGGTGGCCGGGGAGATCCTGGAGCACGTCCCGGACCTGGCGGCGGTGGTCGCGGAGGCGTGCCGACTGCTCAAGCCCGGCGGGCTGCTCGTGATCGACACGCTCGCGGCGACGGCGCTGTGCCGGTTCCTGGCGATCGGTGTGGCGGAGCGGATTCCGCGGATCGCGGTGCGCGGCGTCCACGACCCGGCGCTGCTGGTGGACCGCCGGGAACTGGTGCGCGAGTGCGCCAGGCACGGGGTCGAGCTGACGCTGCGCGGGATCGCGCCGCACCTGGGGGACGCGGCCCGGTGGCTCGCGCGGCGACGCGAGACCGTGCGGATGGTGCCGGTGGCGACGACCGCGGTCCTGTTCCAGGCGTGGGGCGTCAAAGGGCCCGCCGACCGCTAGCACATGGCGAGGCCGCTCCCGTCCCGGAGGCGGATGCGGGGCGCACGGGACCGGTCCGGGCGGGCCCGGACTACAGTGGCGGCCAACGGGAGGAGCACGCCATGCGCGAGCTGCGGGAACAGTCGGGGATCACCGTCGGGCACCTGGTCGACACCAGTTTCTTCACCGTGATCGTCTACTCGCGCGAGACCAAGCGCTTCGCGACCACCCTGGTCCCCTACCGGCGGCCCGCGTCAGGGGAAGAGATCGCCGAGATCCGCTGCGGCACCTGCGGCCGGGAGCTGCTCCTGCGCGTCCGCAGCGCCGCGGAGACGACGCGGGTCCGCAAGCGGCGCTTGACGATCGCGCTGGCCGGTCTCGCGCTCACGGCCGCAGCGGTGGTGTTCGGGTCCCTGGTCTACCTGCCGCTGGCCGAGCCGCTGGGGAAGGCCGTGCTCATCGCGTTCCTGGCCGGCCTGCCGGTCACCGGGATCGCCGGGTGGCTGTGGTGGAAGGAGGACGGGGTGCGCCTGCTCTCGGCGGGCGAGGGCGCCGACCGGGACCACTGGCGCCTCGACGGCGCGATGCCCTACCGGGCCGCACCCTGACCCGGGGACCACAGGCCCCGCGCGGTGCCCTCCTCGACGTGCCGCTCGTAGGCGACGACCTTGTGGTGCACCACGTCGAGGCAGGCTTCCAGCTCGGCGATCTTCGCCCGCACGTCGGCCTCGTGCTGCTTGAGGAGCTTGAGCCGCTCCGCCTCGTTGCCGGGCCCGGCCCCGACGAGCGCCGCGAACTCGCGGATGCCCGCGATCGGCATCCCGGAGTCGCGCAGCCGGTTGAGGAGCACCAGCCACTCCACGTCGGCCGCTGAGAAGACCCGGCGGCCGCCGCCCGAGCGCGGGATGTCGCGCAGGAACAGGCCCTCGCGCTCGAAGTAGCGGAGCGCGTGCACGCTCAGGCCGGTCGCCTCGGCGACCTCCCCGATCGAGAGCCCTTCGTCCATGCGGGCAAGCCTAGCGTGACCTCGGGTTCCGCCGGGGTTGAGCGATCCACCGGCCCTCACCTGTCGAAATGGTTTGTCGATCGGGCCGATCGGATGCAAGCTGGTGCGGTGCTCCGCCGCGGGCACCCCCCTGTGCCCACGACCGGATTGGACCGCCGTGACCGACTCCACCCTGCGCGAGCGCCGAGGACGCACCGACCCGGTGCTGGCCCACTGGCGCAACGCCGTGTTCACGATCTTCGCCCTCTCGGGCTTCGTGTTCGCGAACTGGGCGGCTCGGGTGCCGAACATCCGCGACATCCTCGGCGCGTCCACGCAGGAGATGGGCTTCCTCATCCTCGGCATGTCCGGCGGCGCGATCCTCGGGCTCGTCGCCTCCAGCCACGTCATCACCCACATCGGCGTGAACAAGGCGATCCGCTGGTTCCTCGCGGCCGCCGCGGTCGGCCTCATCGCCGCCGGTCTCATCGCCGGGTACGTCCCCGGCTTCTGGCTGCTGTTCGTGGCATTGATGGTCGCGGGCGCGGGCAACTCGGTGCTCGACGTGGCGATGAACGTCGCCGGGGCCGCCAACGAGCGGCGCATCGGCAAGACGCTGATGCCGATGTTCCACGCGGGGTTCAGCGTCGGCACCATGCTCGGCGCCGGGGTCGGCGCGCTCACCGAGCAGCTCGGCGTGCCCGTCGCCGCCCACCTCGGGGTCGTCGGCGCGGCCGTCATCGCCGTGGACCTCTGGGTGGTCCGCTACCTCCAGCCCGCCGAGGAGCCGCACGAGACCGAGGGCGAGCCCGCGGGCTGGCGGACCCGCCTGTCGGCGTGGACGGACCCGCGGATCATCCTCATCGGCTTCATCATCCTCGGCATGGCGTTCACCGAGGGCACCGCGAACGACTGGCTCGGCCTGGCGATGGTCGACGGCTACGGCCTGACCAACCCCGGCGGCGCGGCGGTCTTCGCCGTGTTCGTCACCGCGATGACCGCCGGGCGGCTCTTCGGCGGCGCGGCCCTCGACCGGTTCGGGCGCGTCCCGGTCCTGGCCGGTTCGGCGCTCCTGGCGCTCGCCGGGCTCCTGCTCGTCATCATCGGCCCCACCGCCCCGATCGCCATCGCGGGCGCGGTCCTGTGGGGCGTGGGCGCGTCCCTCGGCTTCCCCGTGGGCATGTCGGCCGCCGCCGACGACCCCCGCAGGGCCACCGCCAACGTCGCCGCCGTCGCCACCATCGGGTACATGGCCTTCCTCGTCGGCCCGCCGCTCATCGGCCTCCTCGGCGAGGAGGTCGGCCTGCGCAACGCCTTCCTGGTGGTCCTCGTCCTCGTCGCGGTCGCCGCCGTCTGCTCCCCCGCCGCCCGCAAGCCCAAGCACCTCGCCGAAGACGCCTAGGATCACCTGATGCTGCGACTCACCGACTTCATCATCGACTGCCCCGACCCGATGGCCCTCGCCGCGTTCTACGCCGCCGTGACCGGGCGCGAGGTCGCCGCGACCAGCCGCGAGGAGTGGGCGAGCGTCGTGTTCGGCGACATCGAGCTGGCGTGCTACAAGGTGGACGACTACACGCCGCCGAGCTGGCCCGGCGACGAGCACCCCAAGCAGTTCCACCTGGACTTCGAGGTGGACGAGTTCGCGCCCGAGCGCGAGCGGATCGAGGCGCTCGGCGCGGTCCACCTGAAGGACTTCGTCAACGACGAGGGCTACGGGTGGCAGGTGTACACCGACCCGGTCGGCCACCCGTTCTGCCTGTGCCGCAACCCCGGGTACGACTGGTCCGAGTGACCCGGGCGACCGATTCGCTCCTGATCGTCCGAGTCGTCCCTAGAATGGGCCCGGTGCACGGGTCCGTTCCGGCGGGGAGGCCGCCGGACGACCCTCATTTAGACTCTGTCTAAACTACGAGTAGTTTGTTGTTTAGACCTTGTAGGGGCCGCTCCGGCAGGGGTGCGGGGCTCCCCGGCGACACTGGAGGGAAAGCCATGTCCGACGACCACGAAGCCATCATCCACGACCCGGAGGCCGGCGCCGAGTCGAAGTGCCCGGTCGCGCACGGCCGCGCGCCGATCCCCGCGCAGGGCGGCGGCAACCGCGGCTGGTGGCCCGACCGGCTCAACCTGAAGCTGCTCGCCAAGAACCCGGCCGAGGCCAACCCGCTGGGCGCGGACTTCGACTACGGCAAGGCGTTCCTCTCGCTCGACCTCGACGCGGTCAAGGCCGACATCGAGCAGGTCCTGACGACCTCCCAGGACTGGTGGCCGGCCGACTTCGGGAACTACGGCCCGCTCATGATCCGCATGGCCTGGCACTCCGCGGGCACGTACCGCATCAGCGACGGCCGCGGCGGCGCGGGCGCCGGGCAGCAGCGGTTCGCGCCGCTCAACTCCTGGCCCGACAACGGCAACCTCGACAAGGCCCGCCGCCTCCTGTGGCCGGTCAAGCAGAAGTACGGCCAGAAGCTGTCCTGGGCCGACCTGATGATCCTCACCGGGAACGTGGCGCTGGAGAACATGGGCTTCCGCACCTTCGGCTTCGCGGGCGGCCGCGAGGACGTCTGGGAGCCGGACGAGGACGTCTACTGGGGCCCCGAGACCACCTGGCTGGGCGACGCCCGCTACAGCGGCGACCGCGAGCTGGAGAACCCGCTCGCCGCCGTCCAGATGGGCCTGATCTACGTCAACCCCGCGAGACCTTCGCGCGCATGGCGATGAACGACGAGGAGACCGTCGCGCTCATCGCGGGCGGCCACACCTTCGGCAAGACCCACGGCGCGGGCCCGGCCGAGAACGTCGGCCCCGAGCCCGAGGGCGCCCCGGTCGAGGAGCTGGGCCTGGGCTGGAAGAACGCCTACGGCACCGGCAAGGGCGGCGACGCGATCACCTCCGGCCTGGAGGGCATCTGGACCGACACGCCGACCCTGTGGGACAACAGCTTCTTCAAGATCCTGTTCGGCTACGAGTGGGAGCTGTTCAAGTCCCCCGCGGGCGCGCACCAGTGGCGCCCGAAGGACGGCGCGGGCGCCGGGACCGTCCCCGACGCGCACGACCCGTCCAAGTCGCACCAGCCGACCATGCTCACCACCGACCTGTCGCTGCGCTTCGACCCGGTCTACGAGCCGATCTCGCGCCGCTTCGCCGAGGACCAGGAGGCGTTCGCCGACGCGTTCGCCCGCGCCTGGTTCAAGCTGACGCACCGCGACATGGGCCCGAAGGTCCGCTACCTGGGCGCCGAGGTGCCCTCCGAGGACCTCATCTGGCAGGACCCGCTGCCGCAGGCCGAGGGCGAGCCGCTGTCGGCGGCCGACGTCGCCGACCTCGAAGCGAAGATCCTCGACTCGGGCCTGTCGGTGCAGCAGCTCGTGACCACCGCGTGGGCCGCGGCCTCCTCGTTCCGCGGCAGCGACAAGCGCGGCGGCGCCAACGGCGCCCGCATCCGCCTCCAGCCGCAGCGCGGCTGGACCGTGAACGAGCCCGACAAGCTCGGAATCGTCCTCGCGAAGCTCGAAGCGGTCAAGGCCGCGTTCGGCAAGCCGGTCTCGCTGGCCGACCTCATCGTCCTCGGCGGCACCGCCGCGGTCAAGAAGGCCGCCAAGGACGCCGGGTTCGACGTCGAGGCGCCGTTCGCGCCCGGCCGCGTGGACGCGAGCGAGGAGCAGACCGACGCCGACTCGTTCGCGCCGCTGGAGCCCACGGCCGACGGCTTCCGCAACTACCTCGGGAAGGGCCACCGCATCCCCGCGGAGTTCCTCCTCGTGGACAAGGCGAACCTGCTGACGCTGACCGCCCCGGAGATGACCGTCCTCGTCGGCGGCCTGCGCGTCCTGGGCGCGAACTTCGAGGACGCGAAGCACGGCGTGCTCACCGACCGCCCCGGGCAGCTCACCAACGACTTCTTCCGGAACCTCCTGGCTCCGGGCGTGACCTGGAAGACCGCCGACGACGGCGTCTACGAGGCCCACGACGACGCCACCGGCGCCGTGAAGTGGACGGGCACCCGCGTGGACCTGCTGTTCGGCTCCAACTCCGAGCTGCGGGCCCTCGCCGAGGTGTACGGCAGCGACGACGCCGCCGAGAAGTTCGCGCAGGACTTCGCGAACGCGTGGGTCAAGGTCATGAACCTCGACCGGTTCGACCTGCGGTAAGACGCAACGCGTAAAGCCGCCGGACCCCGAGGGTCCGGCGGCTTTCGCGTCGCCTCACTTGAGGTCGGCGCACCGTTCGCGAAGCTCCGGGGCGCCCTCGCCGCTCAGCTCGTCGAGGTAGGCGGTGCGCCCGGCCATCGCCATGACGAGGGCGAGGGTCGGGCCGGTGACGAGCGGGCCGTCCCCGGCCGCGAACGGACCGTCCGCGGCGTCGAGCCGCAGCCCCGCGGCGCGCTTGCCCGAGGGCACGGTCATGTTCGAGCGCTGGAAGTACACGGCCAGCGCGGTCAGCACCGGGACCGGGTGGTCGCGGCGGATGCCGAGGGGGCGGCGGATGTCCTCGCCATGGACGACGATCTCGCCGAGCACGGCGGGGACGGGGACCGGGTGCTTCGTGCTGGTGGCGGTCCGCGCGAACCGGTCGAGGGTCTCGGCGCCCGAGGCGCCCATGTGGCGGCGCAGCTGCATGTCGACCTGCTTGTCGAAGTCGAAGCGGCATTTGAAGACCCCGGCCATCCATGTGCTGAAGGTGAGGCTGGCGCCGGCGGTGAGGTGGGCGAGCACCTCGCGCACGGTGAGGCCCTCGCACAGCGAGGGCGCGGTCCAGTCCTCGAATCCGGCGAGGTCGGCCGCGAGGGCGTCGCGTTCGGCGAAGATCGCGTTCCAGAGCGCGGTCTTGGGCAGGTCGGTCACCTGGTCTCCTCTCTCCTTCCTCTCTGACGCGGCCGGGGGCGGGGATTCATCGGTGTCAGCCGAACTGGTCGAAGGGCGGGGCGTAGGCGAAGGAGCCGTGCAGGTCGTCGTTCCAGGCGGCGAGGGTGCGGATCTGGAAGTAGTCGCCCCATTCGTGGGGTCCGGGGTCGACGCCGTGGGCGGAGGCGGGAACGAAGCCGAAGCGGCCGTAGAACTTCGGGTCGCCCAGGAGGATGATCGCGGGTTCGCCGGCGGCGTCGGCGGCGCCGATGGCGGCGTGCATGAGGGCCGAGCCGATGCCCTTCCCGTGGCGGGCGGGGTCGACGCCGATGGGGCCGAGGCCGAGGACGCGGGTCCCGGCGAGGGTGCCGTAGGTGGAGACGACGTGGCCGGTCACCTCGCCGTCGGTCTCGGCGACGAGGGAGAAGCGCGGGTCCCACGCGTCGGTGCCGCGGAGGGCGTCGACGAGGTCGGCCTCGTGGCCGGAGGCGTGGGCGGCGGTCTTGAAGGCGGCGTCCTGGAGGGCGTGGACGGCGATCTGGTCGCCGTCGGCTTCGCGTCGGATGAGTGTCACCGCACGAGTATGCCCGCTACCGGCCGAGGATGCTCCGGGCCCGGCCCAGCATCGCGGGGTCGACCATCTCGCCGCCGGGGAGGGTCGCCACGCCCCCGTCCGCGAGGGCGGCGACGACGGCTTCGGCCCAGGCGGTCTCTGCTGCGGTGGGCGCGAAGACCTCGCGGATGACCGGGAGCTGCTTGGGGTGGACGGCGGTGCGGCCGCGCAGGCCGAGGGCCCTGCCGCGCTCGGTGTCGGCGCGGAGGCCGTCGAGGTCCTGGATGCGCGGGTAGACCGAGAGCATCGGGGCGGGCAGTCCGGCGGCGCGGGCGGCGACGAGGACGAGGATGCGGGCGTGGTCGAGGACGGCTTCGGCGGTGGCGCCGAGGTCGGAGCGCAGGTCGGCCTCGCCGAGGGCGAGGGCGGCGACGGCGGGGTGGGCGGCGATGGCGGCGGCGTTCTGGAGGCCGCGCGCGGACTCGATGAGCGCGGTCAGCGGCAGGCCCTGCGCGAGGTGGGCGATGACGCCGAGGTCTTCGGGCGTCTCGACTTTGGGGATGCGCAGGCCCGCGGGCGCTCCGGTGGCGCGGACGGCGCGGATCTCGTGGTCGGCGCCGACGTTGACGCGGACTTGCACGTCGACCGTGCCGTCGTAGGCGGCGAGCCAGGCGGTGACGTGGTCGAGGGCGGCGGCCTTCGCGGTGTCGGCGACGGCGTCCTCCAGGTCGAGGATGACGGTGTCGGCGCCGGAGGCGGCGGCCTTGTCGAAGCGGTCCGGGCGGTCGCCCGGGACGTAGAGCGCGCTGACCGGGTTCATACGATCCCCTTCTCCCGCAGTCGTTCGAGTTGCTCGCGGGTCACGCCGACCTCGGCGAGGACCTCGTCGGTGTCCTGGCCGTGGCGGCGGCCGGGGAAGCGGATCGCGCCGGGGGTCTCGGAGAGGCGGAACAGCACGTTCTGCATCTTGAGGGGGCCGAGCTCCTCGTCCTGGACGGTCTGGACGGTGCCGATCGCCCGGTACTGGGGGTCGGCGAGGACGCCGCGCACGTCGTAGACGGGGGCGACGGCGGCCTGGGCGTCCTCGAACGCGGCGACCACCTCGGCGGTGGGGCGCGCCTTGATCCAGGCCCCGACGGCGTCGTCGAGTTCGTCGGCGTGCTCGGCGCGGGTGTGGCCGGAGGCGAACCAGGGTTCGGCGACGAGATCGCCGCGCCCGACCAGGCGCAGGACGCGTTCGGCGATGGACTGGGAGGAGGTGGAGACGGCGACCCATTCGCCGTCGCCGGTCTTGTAGACGTTGCGGGGCGCGTTGTTGACCGAGCGGTTCCCGCTGCGGGCCTGGAGGGTGCCGAGCTGGTCGTAGGCGGTGATCTGGCCGCCGAGGAGCATGAGGATCGGCTCGATGATGGCGAGGTCGACGACCTGGCCGCGGCCGTCGCGGTCGGCGGAGCGGAGCGCGACCATGACGGCGTAGGCGGTCGCGAGCGCGGCGATGCCGTCGGCGAGGCCGAACGGCGGGAGCGTCGGGGGCCCGTCGGGCTGGCCGGTGAGGGCCGCGAAGCCGCTCATGGCCTCGGCGAGGCTCCCGAAGCCGGGGCGGTGCGAGTAGGGGCCGGTCTGGCCGAACGCGGTGACGCGGGCGACGACGAGCCGCGGGTTGGCCTCGTGGAGGCGCTCGGGCGAGAGGCCCCAGCGTTCGAGGGTGCCGGGCCGGAAGTTCTCGATGAGGACGTCGGCGTCGGCGGCGAGGCGCAGCAGCAGGTCGGCGCCCTCGGGGTCGCCGAGGTTGACGGTGACGGTGCGCTTGTTGCGGCCCAGGGTCTTCCACCACAGGTTGACGCCGTCCTTGGAGGGCCCGTGGCCGCGGGAGGCGTCCGGTTTCGTCGGGTGCTCCACTTTGATCACGTCGGCGCCGAAGTCGCCGAGGAAGGTCGCGGCGATGGGCCCGGCGAACAGGGTCGAGACGTCGAGGACGCGCAGGCCCTCCAGCGGCGCGGTCATGCGCGCTCCTCTCGGGTCAGGTCCCAGGCGATGCGGAAGCCGATGCTGCTGGAGCGTTCGAGGCCGAGGCCGGGGAGGAGGAATTTGAGGCTGAACGAGGGGTCCTGGACGCCGCCGTCGGTGTACCAGTCGGAGCCTTCGGAGCGGTGATCGCTGCCGCCTTTGAGCATCGCGAAGCGGGTGACGCCGTCGGCGTGCTCGCTCTCGGTCCAGTTCCACACGGCCGGTTCGCGGCGCGCGAAGCCGGGTTCGGCGGCGGCGAGCTGCCATTCGAACTCGTCGGGGAGGCGGGCCCCGGCCCAGGCGGCGTAGGCGCGGGCGTCGTCGAGGGACACGCCGGTGACGGGCGCGGCGTCCGCGGCGTCTTCGGTGCCGCACAGGAACCGGTCGCGGATCTGCGGCTCGTATCCGGAGCGTTCGAGGAACTGGCGGTACTGGCGGACGGTGACCTCGTTGGCGGCCACGGCGACCGGGCCGGTCTCGGCGGTCACGGTCTCTTCGCGGTCGTCGTGGAGGCGCGGGGGCAGGGGCTTCCACTCCTCGACGTAGGGCGCGCCCTGGTAGAAGCCGGTCTCGCGGCGGCGGAAGGTCACCGGGAGCCGTCTGGTGCCGGGGGCGGGCCGCACGGCGGTGTTGGGCGGGATCTGGAGTGCGGACCGCTTCGGGCGCACGCGGACGGCGTCGCGGGCGGGGAAGCGGGCGTCGGAGGAGCCGGGGTCGGCGGCGGCCTCGGCGAGGAGCGCGTCGAGCCATTCGGGAGCGGCGGCGCCGGGGGCGAGGTCGAGGATGCCGGTGATGCCGCGGCCGGGGACCTTGACGGCGCCGGTGACCTCGGTCCCGGCGGTGAGGTCGAGGCGGCGGCCCGCGGCGGGGGCGGCGAGCGGGGCGCCGATCCAGTCGATGTCGCGGCGGTTCACCAGGGTCCACAGGGTGAGGTCGCCGAGCGTCCAGCGGGAGGCGTAGACCCCGGCGGCGACCGCTTCGGGGGTCGCGCCGTCGAGGGGCGCCCATTCGCCGTCGGCGAGCACGTCGGCGAGGGCGCGCTGCACGCGGAGCATGCGCCGCAGGGTGGCCTCGTCGCGGCGGTTCCACCCGACCCAGACGCCGAAGACCGCGTCCCACACGAGGACGCCGGTGCCGTTCATCCACGCAGACTGGAGTTCGCCGGAGTGGTCGCGGTTCCAGCGGCGGATGGAGTGCATCATGTGGCGGCGCTCGTACCAGTGGGCGCGCTGCACTCCGGGGGCCTCGGAGTCGGCGAACCACTGGGCCCAGGACAGGAGGTGGTCCTCGATGCGCTGGTTGGGGACGCGGGACTCGCCTTCGAGGACCTGCGGCGGGTCGGTGGCGGTGAGGGCGCGGGTGAGGTTCGCGTCGCCTTCCTTGAGGGTGTCGAGGAAGACGCCGTCGGCGCCGATCTCGGCGCAGAGGGCGGCGAGTTCGTCGGCGTCGTCGCGGCCGGTGCGGCGGGTGCCGGTGTCCCAGGGGTTGTAGTCGACGAACACGCGCAGGCCGCGGTCGTGGAACTCGCGCACGAGCCCGGCGAGGCCGGGCACGTCGCGGTAGAAGTCGAACTGGTTGCGGTCGTCGATGCCGATGACGGGGTAGGCGTGCCACAGGACGAGGCCGTCGAGGCCGCCTTGGCCTGCGATGGACTCCAGGAACCGGTCGACGGTGAACCGCTGCTCGGCGTGGTCGAAGAGGCGCTCGTCCCACAGCCACACCTGGGCGACGGCGAACGCGCGGGACGCCCACGCCGTGCGGGGGTCCTCGTAGGCGTTGCCGTCGTAGGCGAGCCGGGCGCGGGCCTCGTCGCGCCAGGCGGCGAGGTCGGCGCGCCAGGCGGGCCAGTCGGCGGGGTCCTCGGGGGCGGCGAAGATCTTCGCGACGTCCCCGGTCCCGGGGTCGATCTTCCCGCCTTCGGGCAGGACGGTGGGCCGGTCGATGGGGCGGGGCACCAGCGGGTCGAAGGTGTTGGTGGCGGCCTCGTCGGGATCAGCGTGCGTCACGGAACTCCCGCACCTCCTCCAGGGTCGGAATGGACGGGACGGCGCCCTTGCGCTGCACAGCGAGCGCGGCGGCGGCGGTGGCGAAGCCGGTGGCGGCCACGAGCGCTTCGAGGCCGGTGGCGGCGCCGCCGGCGGCGTCGTCCAGGGCGGCGGCGAACGCGCCGACGAACGTGTCTCCGGCGCCGGTGGTGTCGACGGCGTTGACCTTGTAGCTGGGGACCCGGACGGGGTCCTGGCCGGGGACGCCGACGAGGGCGCCTTCGGCGCCGAGGGTGACGATGACGGCGCAGCCGCGGGCGGTCAGGGCCGCGACGGCGTCGCCGGGCCCGGCCAGGTCAGCGGCCTCGTGCTCGTTGACGACGAGCACGTCCACGGCGGAGAGCACGTCGGGGGGCACGTCGCCCGAGGGCGCGGCGTTGAGGACCACGCGGGTCCCGGCGGCCTTCGCGGCGGCGACCGCGGCGGCCACGGTCGGGACGGGCGTCTCCAGTTGCAGGACGAGCACGTCGGCGTCGGCGATGGCCGCGTGTTCGGCGGCGGTGAGGTCGGTGAGCAGCGCGTTCGCGCCGGACTCGACGACGATGGAGTTCTCGCCGCGCCGGTCCACGAAGATCGCGGCGGTCCCGGTGGGGGCGTCCACGCGGCGGTCGAGGAGGGTGATCCCGGCGTCGCGGGCCTCGGCGGCGAGCCGGTCGCCCGAGGCGTCGGCGCCGAGCGCGGCGATGAACCGGGTGTCGGCGCCCGCGCGGGCGGCGGCGACGGCCTGGTTGTTGCCCTTGCCGCCCGCGAACGACCCGAAGCCGAGCGACAGGACGGTCTCACCGGGCGCGGGGATGCGCTCGACCTCGTAGACGAGGTCGAGGTTCGCGGAGCCGAGGACGAGGACGGTCATGCGGAGGCCTCCAGGGTGCGGGCCGCGAGGGCCGTGAACGTGGCGCCGGCGAAGCCGGGCACCGAGGTCGTGTACCGGTCGTCGAGGGGCGCGGTCCACTCGGCGGGCAGGGCCTTCGCGCCCGTGATGGCGCCGGTGATCGCCCCGGCGGTGGCGCCGACGGAGTCGGTGTCCCAGCCGCCGGAGACGGCGAGGGTGATCGTGCGGTGGAAGTCCCCCGCGCCGCGGGCCAGCGCGAACGCGAGCAGCGCGGCGTTGTTGAGGACGTGGACCCAGTGGAGGTGGCCGTACTCGGCGTGGAGGGCGTCGATCGCGGCCTCGTCGGGCAGGTCGCCCGCGGCGAGTGCGATGCCGCGGGCGACGGCGGCGGCGTAGCGGCTGCGGGCCGGGACGACCGAGAGCCCTGCGGCGAGGACGGTGTCCACGGAGGCGCCGGTGACGGCGGCCGAGGAGGCTGCGGCGGCGAACATGGCGCCGTAGAGGCCGTTGCGGCCGTGGGAGAGGCGCGCGTCGGTCCAGGCGAGCGTCGCGGCCTCGACGGGCAGGCCGGGTCGGGTCCAGCCGTACAGGTCGGTGCGGATCTGCGCGCCGATCCAGTCGCGGAAGGGGTTGCGGACGGCGGCGGCCCGGTCGGGTTCGACGCCGTCGAGGAGGTTGCGGTAGGCGATGCGCTCGGCGGTGAAGACGCGGCCGCCGGGGAGGAGGTCGAGCCAGGCCTGGGCGACGTGGTCGGTGGTGAAGCCGGGCCCGTGGCGCTCCAGGAGGTGGAGGGCGATGAGCGGGAAGTTGAGGTCGTCGTCCTCGGGCATCCCGTCGATGTTCTCGGCGAGGCTGGTGGGGCGCGAGCGCCGGTTCCACGGGTGGCGCGCGGCGATGTCGGGGTCGAGGCCCTGTTCGGTGAAGTAGCCGTGGAGGGGCCAGTTGCCGGTGGACTTGGCGATGGCGCGGATGCCGTCGAGGGGGATCTTCTCGACGGGTTTGCCCAGGAGGCATCCGGCGGCGCGGCCGAGCCACGCGCCGAGGACGCGGTCCTGGAGGTTCCCGGGTTCGGGGAGTTCGGGGGGCGCGGCGAGGGCGAGGACGGGGCCGAGGTCGTCGGGTTCGTTCGCTTGCAGCGCAGCGGGGTCGGGGAGCCGGTCGAGGTCGTCGAGGAGCTCGCGGGCGAGGGCGCGCAGGGGTTCGGGGGCGGGCTCGGGGGTCGCGCCGGAGACGGGCGCGGTCGTGGAGCCGCCCGCGGCGGTCCAGCGGTCGCGGATCGCGGCGGCGTCGCGGCCGTCGAGGCGGGCCGCTTCGAGCGCGTGCGGGACGAGGTCCTCGGGCTGGGTCCAGGAGAGTCGGATCATGCGGCGGCTCCGGCGTAGGCGGTGCGCGCGTCGGCGACCTTTGCGGCGCGCTCGGCGTCGCGGGCCCACACGTCGCGGGCGACGGCGGCCATGGCGGGGCCGGTGGCGGTGACGTCGATGCGGCTGGCCGCGGAGACGTCCTCGACCCAGGCGGCGGGGACGGCGGCGAGGCCGCCGAGGGCCCCGGCGATCGATCCGGCCATGACGGCGATGGAGTCGGAGTCGCGGCCGTAGTTGACGGACCCGAGGACGGCGTCGCGGTAGTCGCCGCGGGCGGCCACGAGCATGCCGAGGGCGATCGGGAGTTCTTCGATGGCCTTGGTGCGGCTGGGGATGCGCGCGTCCATGGCGGGGGCGCGGTAGTTCGGGCCGACGGTGTCGAACGGCTCGACGGCGCGGCGCAGGTCGGCGAGGCCGGTCCGCCAGTCGGCGACGGTGCGGGCGGCGTCGGTGACGGCGGCGATGGCGGCGCGGGTGCCGTCCTTGGCGAGGCGCAGGGCGGTGGCGACGACGGACTCGACGCTCGCGCCGGGGCGCATGGCCTCGGCGACGGCGGCGGCGTAGACCCCTGCGGCCTCGCGGCCGTAGGAGGACTGGTGGGCTCCGGCGACGTCGATGGCCTCAGCGTAGGCGGCCTCGGGGCTGCCCGCGTTGACGATGCCGATCGGGGCGGCGTACATGGTCGCGCCGCAGTTGACGATGTTGCCGACCCCGGCTTCGCGCGGGTCGATGTGCCCGTAGTGGAGGCGGGCCACGAGCCACTTCTCGGCGAGGAAGATCCGGTGCAGCAGCAGCGCCTCGGACTCGAACTCGGGGATCCACCGCTTCTCCCCCATGAGCAGCGGCACGAGGTGCGCCGCGACGTCGTGGGCGGTGAGGTGGTCCCGGACGGTGCCGTACACGTCGACGAGTGCGCAGGTCATGAGCGTGTCGTCGGTGATGTGCCCGTCGCCCTTGTGGTAGGGGGCGATGGGGCGGGCGTTGCGCCAGTCCGCGTTGAAGGGCGGCACGATCCCCTCGATGAAGCCGCCGTACCGCTGCTGGATCGCCTCGGGCGTGTTCCCTTCGGCGGCGCCGCCGAGCGCGTCGCCCACCGCGGCGCCCGCGAGCGCGCCGGTCGCCTTGTCCACGAGTACGTCGGTGTTCGGCGGCAGGGTCATCGTGTCTCCTCAGTTCGGTTCGGGTGCCCGCCGGGGCCTCGCGGCCCCGGCGGCGCGGGGTGGTTCGGGCGGTGGCTATCCGAGGCTGTTCCAGCCGTCGGTCAGCTGCGTCTGGAGCTGCTCGGCGGTGATCTCGTCGGCCAGGTACTGCTGGAGGGCCGGGGTCGCGTACTGGTCCTTCCACTGCGGGTAGTTCACAGCCGACTGGAACGGCGCGGCCGACAGGCCCTCGCCGGAGGCGAGGATCGCGTCCCAGCCGTTCTCGCCCGCGGTCTGCTCGGCGACGAGGTCGCGGGCGTCCGTGGAGGAGGGGATGAGCCAGTCGCCCTGCGCGAGCGCGGCCTGGTGGTCGGCCTGCATGAAGAAGTCGATGAACGCGGCCGACTCCTCGACGTGCTCGGACTCGGCGGCCACGGACATGGTCTGCGGGTTCGCGGCCTGGGCGGCCCCGGCGGTGCCGGCGAGCGGGGGCAGGACCGCCCAGTTGAAGCCCTCGGGCGCGGACTCGGTGATCTGCTGGGCGATGTAGTTGCCCGCGACGTACATCGGGTACTTGCCGTCGAAGAAGCCCGGCAGCACGTCGGAGCCGGACTGGGTCAGCGAGACCGGGTCGAGCGAGCCGTCGTCGTAGGCCATGGCGTGGATGCGCTCGGGCACGGCGAGCTCTTCGGCGCCGACGTCGATGGCGTCGCCGTCGAAGAAGGTCCCGTCGAATCCGAGGGAGAGGTTCATGACCGCGGCGGTGGGCTGCTGGAGGCCCCACCCGAGGCCGAAGCCGTCCCCGGCGACCTGGCCGGCGAGGGCCTGGAAGTCGTCCCAGGTCAGCTCCGTGCCGGTCGGGAGTTCCAGGCCCGCGTCGGCGAACGCGTCGGTGTTCGCGAAGACCACGTACGACTGGAGCAGGGTCGGGGCCGCGACGACGGCGCCGTCGGAGGCGGTGACGGTGCCCCAGATGTCGTCCGAGACCGCGGACTTGGTGTCGTCCGAGAGGTAGGGGCTCAGGTCGGCGAGGTAGCCCTGCTCGGCGAAGCCCATGATGTCGGCGGACTCGTCGTGGATGATGTCCGGGGCGGTGCCGCCCTGGAACTGGGTCACGAGCTGGTCGTGGACGTTATCCCACGAGCCCTGGACGAGTTCGACCTGGACGTCGGGGTTGGCCTCGTTCCAGGCGTCGACGATTCCCTGCGTGGCAGCGATCGTGGTGTCCTGGTAGGCGAGGGACTGGAAGGTCAGGGTGACCTTCCCGCCGTCGTCGCCGTCGTCCCCGACGCCGAAGGCCGAGCATCCGGTCAGCGCGAGGGGCAGGGCGAGCAGCCCGGCAACCGCGGCGACGCTGGCGCTGGTGCGAGTTCGCATTTCGTTCTCTCTTTCCATAGTGGTCGGCCCGGTCAGCCTTTGACCGCGCCGCTGAGGAGTCCGGCGGTGAGCCGTTTCTGAATGAGCATGAAGAACACGAGGCTGGGCAGGCACGCGATGAGCGCGGCCGCGGCCAGCGGCCCGAGTTGGACCTGCCCCTCGGCGCCCACGAAGCGGGCGAGGGCGAGCGGCAGGGTCTGCATGTCAGGGTCCTGGATGAGCACGAGCGCGAAGAAGAACTCGTTCCAGGAGTTGATGAACGTGAACAGGCTGGTCGCGACCAGGCCCGGGGCCAGGAGCGGCAGCACGATCTTGACGAGGGTCTTGAACCGCCCCGCGCCGTCGACGGCGCTGGCCTCTTCGAGTTCGACGGGGATCGCCGAGACGTAGCCCTGGAGCATCCACAGTGCGAACGGCAGCGCCCACACCGCGTACACCAGGACCAGGCCCAGCAGCGTGTTCACCAATCCGATGTCCTTGAGCAGCAGGAACAGCGGGATGATGATGAGGATGAACGGGAACACCTGCGACAGCAGGATCCACCCGGTGGCGACGGCCCGCAGCCTCGTGCGGAACCGCACCAGCGCGTAGGCCGCCGGGAGCGCCACTGCCGTGACGATCACGGTGGTGGTGACCGCGGTCAGGAGGCTGTTCCCGGCCGCGCGGAACAGGTCCGCGCGCTCGATCGCGGTCGTGAAGTTGTCGAAGCTCAGCGACTGCGGCAGGAAGCTCGGGTCGGGCGAGCGGATCTCGCGGTCGGTCTTGAACGCGGTCGTCAGCAGGAAGACCAGCGGGAACGCCAGGAAGCACATGTACGCCAGGAGCGCGACGTACTGGAGCGGGCGGGCGAGGGGGTTGCGCATCGACTTCGTCATGAGTTCCGGCTCCGCATCTGGGCGCGCAGGTACAGGATCAGGAAGGCGCCGATCAGGATGACCATGACGTTGCCCATCGCGGCGGCGTAGCCGAAGTTGCCGTACCGGAACGCCTCGTTGTACGCGAACAGGCTCGGCAGCATCGTGGTCCCGCCGGGGCCGCCCGCGGTCAGCACGAACACCAGCGCGAACGAGTTGAAGTTCCAGATCAGGTCGAGCGTGGTGATCGCCGTGACGATCGGGCGCAGCGCCGGGAGCGTCACGTGCCAGAACCGGCGCCATGTGGAGGCGCCGTCGATCGCGGCGGCCTCGTTCAGCTCCGCGGGCACCGACTGGAGCCCGGCCAGGAGCGTGATCGTCGTCTGCGGCATCCCCGCCCACACGCCCACGACGATGACCACCGGGAGCGCGATCGCCGACTCGCCGAGCCAGTTGATCGAGGCCGGCAGGCCCACCGCGTCGAGGGTCCGGTTGACAGGCCCGTAGTTCGGGTTGAGCATGAGCTGCCACATGATCGCGATGATCACCGGCGGCATCGCCCACGGGATGAGCGCGAGCGTCCGCGCCAGCCAGCGCAGCCGCAGGTTCAGGTTGAGCAGCAGCGCCAGGCCCAGGGAGGCGAGGAACTGGAGGATCGTCACCGAGAACGCCCAGACGAGGCCGATCTTGAACGAGTTCCAGAACAGCTCGTTGCCCATGAGCGCGGCGTAGTTGTCGAGGCCGTTGAAGTGCGTCTCGGCGTTCAGCCCGGCCTTCGCGTCGGTGAAGCCCAGGAGCACGCCGTACACGAGCGGATAGACGCTGAACAGCATCACCGGCAGCAGCGCGGGCAGGACCAGCAGCCACGCGTCGCGGCCCTCGGTCGAGCGGCGCCGCTTCAGGGGCGGTGCGGGTGCGGCGAGGACGGTCATGCCTGGCCTCCGGTGGATTCGCGGACGGACAGGGCCGGCGGGATGACGATGCGGCTGACGGGGGCGCCGGGGTCGGCGATGCGGCGGATGAGGAGCTTCGCGGCGGCCTTGGCGCGCTTCGCCGAGCCCAGGTCCACCGAGGTCAGCGACGGGGTGGCGAGTTCGGCGGCGTCGGTGTCGTCCATGCCGACGACCGCGACGTCCCCGGGGACGCGCCGCCCGGCCGCGGCGAGCTCCTTGAGCGCGGCGACGCCGAGCAGGTCGTTGGCGCCGATGATCGCGTCGGGGCTGGCCTGCCCCAGGAGCGCGGCGGTGGCTTTGCGCCCGGCCTTGTACGTGAACGCCGAGGCGGTGACCTGGAGCTCCGCGGAGGTCGCGAGCCCGAACCGCTCGATCGCCGAGAGGTACCCGGCGAGGCGCGCCGAGCCGGGCACCGTGTCCACGGGGCCGTTGACGAGCGCGATCCGGCGGCGGCCCTGGGCGACCAGGTGCTCCACGGCGAGGCCGATGCCCGTGGCGGAGTCGGCGCGCACGTTGTCGAGCGCGACGTCGGCGGGGAGGGTGCCGATGACGACGATCGGGAGGCGGCTGGACCGCATGGCCTCCACGAGGTCCTCGGTGATGCGCAGCGGGCTCATGAGCAGCCCGTCGGCATACCCGCGGTTGAGGCTGGTGACCAGGTCGATCTGCGACTGCGGGTCGGCGCCGGTGGAGGAGACCACGAGCCGGTACCCGGCCTTGGCGACGATCCCGGTGACGGTGCGCATCATCTGCACGTAGACGGGGTTGCCGACGTCGGCGACGGCGAGGGTGATCTGGTCGGTGCGGCCGGTCCGCATGGTGCGGGCGCTGGCGTGGGGGACGTAGCCGAGTTCGTCGGCGGCCTCGCGGACCTTCCTGGCGAGCTCCTCCGAGGCGGAGCCGCCGTTGAGGACCCGCGACACGGAGGACACGGACACGCCGGCCTTGGCGGCCACGAGCTGGAGGTTGGACTTCTTCGTCTCAGCCATCCTCGATCCTTGCTGGCAGGAGGGGTTTGGGAACGTTCTTAAGAACGTTTCCAGGAACGATATCAGAGTCTCCCGAGAACGCAACACCAGTCACACCGGCACCGCTCCCACCCCCGATCGGCCCTCCAAGAGGGCCCCGATGTCGGACCCCGGTGAGACGTTTGTCTTTTTCGGTTGGTGGTGGTGGATGTGGGTGGGACGGGGCGTGCCCTACGCCCGCCGCGCGGCGGGCGCCGCAGGCGCCGCGGCGGCCCTCGCCGCCGGGCCCCGCCGCCCGGACTCCACTCCCAACGCCGCCTCCGGACCTCGCCGCAGGCCCCGCGCCGGACCCGCCCCGGACCCGCGCCGAGGCGCGGCCTACACCCGCAGCTCCGCCCCGCCGCCCTCCGGGCGGCCGGTGTTAGGTTCGGCGCGGAAACCGACCGAAGGAGTCCCGGCCATGGCCAAGAACCCCGTCTTCCTCTACCGGATGCTCACCCTCGCCGAAGGCTGGTCCTTCGTGCTCCTCCTCGTCTTCGGCTCGGGCCTGAGCCGGGTCTCAGAGATCGACCTGGTCATGCCGCTGGGCTCGCTCCACGGCGCGCTCTTCGTGCTCCTCGCCGGCTCGACCCTCGTCATCCGCCGCCGTCTCGGCTGGGGCTTCGGCACCACGCTCCTCGCGCTCGTCTGCTCCGTGGTCCCGCTGGCGCCGTTCTGGTTCCACCACCGCAAACGCGAGGAGTTCCTCGCCGCCGAGCGCGCCGCCGCGCAGCCCGCCTGAACGCGACACGCGAACCGCCCCGGCGCAGAGCGCCGGGGCGGTTCGTCGTCTTGTCAGAGCGCGCGGCTCTTGAACGAGCGCAGCCGCAGGCTGTTGCCGACCACGAACACGCTGGAGAAGGCCATGGCCGCACCGGCGAGCATCGGGTTGAGCAGGCCCAGGGCCGCGAGCGGGATCGCCGCGACGTTGTAGGCGAACGCCCAGAACAGGTTGCCCTTGATGGTGCCGAGCGTGCGCCGCGACAGGCGGATGGCGTCCGCCGCGCCGCGCAGGTCGCCGCGGACCAGCGTCAAGTCGGCGGCCTCGATCGCGACGTCGGTGCCGGTGCCCATCGCCAGGCCCAGGTCGGCCTTGGCGAGCGCCGCGGCGTCGTTGACGCCGTCGCCGACCATCGCCACCACTTTGCCCTCGGCCTGGAGCCTCGCGACGGCAGCGACCTTGTCCGCGGGCAGGACCTCGGCGATGACCTCCTCGATCCCCACCTCCGCGCCGATGCGCTCGGCCACGGCCCGGTTGTCGCCGGTCAGCAGGACCGG
Organism: Glycomyces mayteni; assembly: GCF_042428885.1. NCBI lineage: Bacteria > Bacillati > Actinomycetota > Actinomycetes > Glycomycetales > Glycomycetaceae > Glycomyces > Glycomyces mayteni. Next base: position 232,680 of record NZ_JBHMBP010000005.1, on the reverse strand, counting down.
CGTCAGCCCGAGGGCCTTGAACTGGGCGACGGCCTCGACGCTGGTCGGCTTGACCGTGTCGGCCACGACCAGGACCCCGCGGGCCTCGCCGTCCCAGGCCACGGCCACAGCGGTCTTGCCGCCGCGCTCGGCCTCGGCCTTCGCCTCGGCCAGCGCCGGGTCCAGTTCGAGCTTCCAGTCCGCCAGGAGGCTCTCGCGGCCGACCACGACGTAGTGCCCGTCCACGACGCCCTGCACGCCCTTGCCCTCGACGTTCTGGAAGTCCTCGACCGCCGGGAGCTCGACCTCCGCGGCCGCGCCCTTCGCGATCGCCTGCGCCACCGGGTGCTCCGAGGCGTGCTCGATCGCGCCGGCGAGCCGCAGCAGCTCGGTCCGGTCGGTCCCCTCCGCGGCGAGTGCGTCGACCAGGGTCATCTTCCCGGTGGTGACGGTGCCGGTCTTGTCGAGGACGATCGTGTCCACCTTGCGCGTGGACTCCAGGATCTCCGGGCCCTTGATGAGCACGCCCATCTGGGCGCCGCGGCCGGTGCCGACCAGCAGCGCGGTCGGCGTGGCGAGGCCGAGGGCGCACGGGCAGGCGATGATGAGGACCGCGACGGCGGCGGTGAACGCCGAGGCCGCGGGGAACCCGGCGCCGAGCCAGAACCCGAGCGTGCCGATCGCGATCGCGATGACCACGGGCACGAAGATCCCCGAGACCTGGTCGGCGAGGCGCTGGACCTCGGCCTTCCCGGACTGGGCCTCTTCGACGAGGCGCGCCATCTGCGCGAGCTGCGTGTCCGAGCCGACCCGCGTGGCCTTGACGACCAGGCGGCCCCCGGCGTTGACGGTCGCGCCGGTGACCGGGTCGCCCTCGGCGACCTCCACGGGCACCGACTCGCCGGTGAGCATCGACGCGTCGATCGCGGAGGTGCCGGAGACGATCACGCCGTCGGCGGCGATCTTCTCCCCCGGCCGCACCACGAACTCGTCCCCGACGGCGAGCTGCGCGATCGGGATGCGGGCCTCGGTCCCGCCGCGGAGCACCGCGACGTCCTTGGCGCCCATCTCCAGCAGCGCCCGCAGCGCCGCCCCGGCCTTGCGCTTGGAGCGCTTCTCGAAGTAGCGGCCGGCGAGGATGAACATCGTGACGCCCGCGGCCACTTCGAGGTACAGGTTCGAGGCGCCGTCGCTGGGCTCCACGGTGAACTCGAACGGGTGCTTCATGCCCGGCGTCCCGGCCGTCCCCCAGAACAGCGCGTAGACCGACCACGCGAACGCCGCGAGGGTGCCCACCGACACGAGCGTGTCCATGGTGGCCGCGCCATGGCGAAGGTTCGTCCATGCGGCCTTGTGGAAGGGCCACGCGCCCCACAGGATCACCGGCCACGCCAGCGCGAGCGAGAGCCACTGCCAGTACTCGAACTGGAGGACCGGGGCCATCGACATGGCGATGACCGGGACCGACAGGACGATCGAGGCGATGAGGCGGCCTCGCAGCGAGGTGAGCTCGGGGTCGGGCCGGTCCGCGTCGTCGGCCTCGGGCTCGGGGGCCTTGGGGACGGCCGCGGTGTAGCCGGTCTTCTCGACCACGGCGATGAGCTCGGCCGGGTCGGTGCCCGCGGGGGCCTCGATCTGGGCCTTCTCGGTCGCGTAGTTGACGCTGGCGGTGACGCCGTCGAGCTTGTTGAGCTTCTTCTCGATCCGCATGGCGCAGGAGGCGCAGGTCATGCCGCCGATTTCGAGTTCGATGCGGTTCGCGGCGGCGGGGGCCGATGCCATGGTCTCGTCCTTCCTCTGCTCGTGCGTCTAATTGTCGTCGTGCGAGGGCTCGTCGGCGTCGTGGCCGTGCGGTTCCTCGCCGGTGGCGTCCCCAGCAGGCTCGGTGCCGTCGGTGTCGAGGACGAAGGGCGCGGTGTGGACCTGGCCGTCGACCTGGAAGTCCAGGTAGAGGAGGTACCGGCCCTCGGTGGGGGCGGCGGTGGCGAACACGATCTCGGGCCCTGAGGTGGTGCCGGGTTCGGGCTCGTCGCCTTCGGGGTGGACGTGCAGGTAGCCGAGGTCGCCTTCGCGGAGGGCGACGAGGTGGCCCCAGGCGCCGAGGTAGGGCTCCAGGGCGGTGACGGGCGCGCCGTCCCGGGTGACCTCGACGGTGAGTTCGGTGGTCGTGCCCGCGGCGAGGTCGCCGGTGAGAGTGACGTCGAAGCCGTCGACGCTGGCAGTGCGGGTGACCGGGTTCTCGGCGCGGGGCTCGTAGTCGCCCGCGACCTCCACGGTCCGCGAGAGCGTCACGTCGATGTCCTCGGCGGCGTCGCCGGGGACGAAGTCGGCGAAGACGCGGTAGGTGCCGGGCTGCTCCCAGGACCAGGGCAGGGACCAGGTCTCGCCGTCGAACTCGGGGTGGACGTGCCGGAACTCGGCGCCGTCGGCGCGGACGACGATGAGGTGGAGCTCCTTCTCGTGGGACTCGGTGTACTGCTTGAGCGGCTCGCCGCCGGGGGCGGTGATGCCGAAGGCGAGCACGCCTTCGTCGCCGGTGGCCGCGGGTGCGGCGACCTCGCTGAGGACGTAGCCGTCCTGCTCGATCGAGAGGCCCCGGACCGGGTCGGCCTCGTGGCCGCCGTGGTCTTCCATGCCGGTCTCCGTCTCCATGTCCATGTCGTGCTCGGTGTCGGTGTCTTCGAGGCGCTGGTCGACGGCGCTGTCGGGGACGACGTTCGCGGCGACCGCGTACGCGCCCCCGAACAGCGCGGCGAGTCCGAGCCCGAAGGCGCCGAGTCGGACGGGGGTCTTCATCAGATCCGCACCGCCTTGTACCCGGCCTCGTCGACGGCGGCGATGACCGCGGCGTCGTCCACGGCGGCGTCGGTGGTGAGGACGAGCTTGCCGGTGGCGGCGCTGACGTCGATCGTGCCGACGGGGCCGATCTTGCCGACCTCTTCGCGCACCGACATCTCGCAGTGGCCGCAGGTCATTCCGGTGACCTGGTACTCGATGACGCTCATGGCGGCTTCCTCTCGCTCGATCATACCCCTGGAGGGTATCTCCTTGATCTCAATTTATACCCCCTGGGGGTATCAAGTCAACAGCGGGGTCCCAGATTTCTCAAGGAATCCTCAGATTGCGCCTTCAGCGGAACCGGTGGAAAACCCCGCCCGCGCCGGAATACGGTTAACCATGGCTGAGACTTCCCCGAACCCGGTCACCGCGCCGGAACACCACCGACCGACGCCGCCGAGCCCGGCTCCCAGCGAGCCCCTGTGGCGCGACGCCCTCGGCGAACAGCTCCGATCCGCCCGCCGCGACCGCGGCGAGACCCTGAGCGAGACCGCCGACCGCGCGGGCATCTCCCCGCAGTACCTCTCCGAGATCGAACGCGGCGTGAAAGAACCGTCGAGCGAGATGATCGCCGCCGTCGCCGGGGCCCTGGAGACCACCCTCGGCGACCTGGTCCTCCAAGTCGCCGAGCGCATCCTCCTCGACAGGTCCACCGTCGACCGCGCGGGCGCCCCGTCCGGCCCGGTCTGCCGGGCGGCCTACGCGCTGGCGGCATAGGGCCCGTTTCGGGTCGGAGACTCGGCGGCCCGGAGCCGTCCGGGCCCCGCTCCTGCGGCCCGCTACTGGGTCGCGATGGTGACCGCGGCGGCGGTCGCGGCCGACGCGACCGCCGCGTTCGTGGCGGTGATCGCGTTCCGCACCGCCTCCGCGGCCCACCGGCCCTCGACCACGGCCCTGGCGCGCTTGTCGAGCTCGGTCCACTTGAGCTCGTCGTAGTGGAGCACCTGGTGCAGGCTCCCGCTCGCCGACAGGAGCGCGATGACGGCCCCGGTCCGGGCGTCGGGCTCCTCGCCGCCGACGAGCACGGCCTTGACGCGACCGCGCAGCTCCTCCTCGTGGGCGGCGTCGGCGGCGGGCCACGTGGTCGAGCGGAACAGTCCGAGCACCTTCTTCGTGTCGCGCCGCACCAGGCCCTTGTCCACCAGCCGGTCGGCAACGCGCGTGCGCAGCTTCGTCCCGATGAGGATCAGCAGCTCGTTCACGGTGCGCGGCTTGGGGGCCGCGACCGCGTACGCGTCGGCGAGCAGGTCGTCCTCGGGCGCCGCGCCCGCGACCGCGTGGACCTTCGCGACCGAGAACGCGCCGCTCCCCTCCTCGAAGCGCACGCTCCCCGCGAGCGCCAGGTCCATGAGGACCGCCCCGCCGAGCGGGTAGTACAGCGTCCCCTCCCCGGCGATGTGGCCCTTCTCGTCGTCGAGCAGGAGCAGCAGCAGGTCTTCGACAATCAGCATCGGGCGAGTCTATGCGGTCACTGCGCCTCCAGGATGTTGTCGACCAGACCGTAGGCCTTGGCGGCCTCGGGCGTGAAGACGCGGTCCCGGTCGGTGTCGATGCGCAGCTGCTCGGCGGTCTGCCCGGTGTGGCGCGCGAGGATCTGCTCCATGCTGTCGCGCACCCGCACCAGCTCGTCGGCCTGGATGATGAGGTCCGGGATCGGGCCGCGGCCCTGGCCGCCGGGCTGGTCGAGGACGATGCGCGCGTGCGGCAGCGCCGAGCGCATCCCCTCGGTGCCGGCCGCGAGGAGGACCGCGCCGACGCCCACGGCCTGGCCCACGCACAGCGTGGCGACCTTCGGGCGGATGTAGCGGAGCGTGTCGTAGACGGCGAGCATCGCACTCGGGTCGCCGCCCTCGCAGTTGATGTAGAGGTTGACGTCCTTGTCGGGGTTCGCCTCCTCCAGGTGCAGGAGCTGCGCCACCAGCGCGTTCGCGACGCCCGCGTCGATCCCGGTGCCCAGGTAGATGATCCGGCCCGACAGCAGGTGCGAGTAGACGTCCATGACGCGCTCGCCGCGGCCCTGGTCGACGATCACGTTCGGAATCATGTAGCTGCTCACTTCGTGCCCCTCTCGGCCGCGACGCGCAGCCCGATGCCCGGTCGCTCTTTCGGCGTGATCTCCTCGAACGAGGTGACGGTCCCGTCCACGAACCCGTACTCGCGGGCCTCGTCGGCGGTGTACCAGCGGTCGCGCAGCGAGTCCTCGAAGATCCGCTCGACCGTCTGCCCGGTGTCCTCGGCGATGAGCTTGAGGACGGTGTCCCTGGTGTAGCGCAGGTCGTTGGCCTGCAACTCGATGTCGACGGCCCCGCCGCCGATCCCAGCCGACCCCTGGTGCATGAGGATGCGCGCGTGCGGCAGCACCTTCCGCTTGCCCCGCGTCCCGGCCGAGAGCAGGAACTGCCCTGCGCTGCACGCGATCCCGAGGGCCAGCGTCGCGACGTCGCACGGCACGAGCCGCATCGTGTCGCGGATGGCGAGCATCGCCGGGACCGACCCTCCAGGCGAATGTATCCACAGCGATATATCGCTGTTCGGGTCGTCGATGGCCAGCGACAGCATCTGCGTCGCCAGCAGCGTCCCGTTGTCGTCGTCGAGCACCCCGTCGAGCACGAGCACGCGCTGCTGGTACAGCTCGCGCCTGACCCGCTCGGAGAACTGCTGCGGCCTGTTGTCTTCGCTCATGCCCCAACCATTCCCACTCGGGCTCCTCCCCCGCAACGAGATCCGCCCTGAGCAGATCCGCTCTGAGCAGCGCGACCGCCGCGGGAGCCCGAGAGGCTCCCGCGGCGCGGCGGTTCGGTTCGGGGGTGCGGCTAGGCGTTGACGGCGGCGAGGATCTTGCGGGTCATCTCGGCCATGACGGGGCTCGGCGCGCCCTTGTGGGCGCGGTTGGCGGCCTCGACCGCGACGCCCACGACGGTGCGGAAGTTCTCCGCCTCCGCCGGGTCCTGCGCCTTGAGGATGCCCACCGACTCGGCCAGCGCGGGCAGCACCTGGTCGGCGAGGGACGCCGCCGACTTGGCCTTGAGCTTGAAGTCGCCCTTCTTGGAGGCGAGCACATGCCCGACCTCGCCGGTGGCGGAGGCGAACGCGAGGGCCCCGTCGGTGGCGACCCGGTGGGCCGATCCGGCGATCCCGGCGTACGAGAGGAGGGTGACGGCACCGTAGGCGGCGGTGCGGATGACGGTCTTGTCCTGGGCGGTCAGGTTGACGCTCATGTTCGTGCTCCTTGTTGCTCTCACCGGGCGTTTCCCGTTGATGGAGCAACTATCGGGGGCCGCCCTGACGGACCGCTGACGCGAGCCTGACACCGCCCGGGCCCTCGGCGGACCGCCTGTCAGCCGATCAGGATTTTTCACCCGTTGTCCGTCATGGAAGACATCCCGGTGCGTTCTTCTTGCAAGCGGGCCGGTCGAACGTCCACCAGCGAACGGCCGGCCCGCCCTCCCGATGAGTCCGGCCGCCGAGCCTCGTCTCTACAGGCGACACGACATCAACCGCACCGGGAGCACACCATGGCCGCCCTCTACACCTGGGACGTCTTCACCACCCTCGACGGCTTCGGCTCGTTCGGCCCCGGCGCCGACTGGGGCGGCTACTGGGGCAAGCACGGCCCCGAGTTCCTCGAACAGCGCCGCGCGGTCCTCGCCGAGGACCAGCGGATGGTGCTCGGCGCGAACACCTTCCGCATGTTCACGAAACTGCTGGGCCCGATTCCGGAGGCCGACCTGGACCCGGTGAACGCCCGGATGCGGAGCCTGCCGACGACCGTGGTGTCGTCCACGCTGGAAGGACCGCTGGACTGGCCGGACGCGACCCTGGCGGTCGGCGACGCCCTCGACGTCGTCGCCCTCCTCAAGGAGGAGTCGGCGGTGCCGCTGCGCTCGCACGGCAGCCTCGCGATGAACCGCGCCCTGATGGCAGCGGGCCTGGTCGACCGGGTCCAGGTGACGGTCTTCCCCGTCGTCAGCGCGCGGACCGGCACTTTCCCGGTCTTCGCGGGCGCCGAGGACTTCGACCTCGACCTCGCCGAGGCCCGCACCTTCGACGGCCGCACCCAGGAGCTCGTCTACCGGCCCGCCCTGCACCGCTGAATCAGAGGTCGGTCATCTTCTCCATCGCCTCGGAGTAGCGCCCGCCGCGGATGCGGACCTGGGACGCGGCCTGTTCGATCGCGCCCAGGTCGTCGGCCGTCAGGTCGACCGCGGCGGCGCCGAGGTTCTCGGCGAGGCGCTCGGGCCTGCGGGTGCCAGGGATCGGGACGAGGGACTCGCGCTGCGCGAGGAGCCAGGCGAGGGCGATCTGCGCGGTGGTCGCGCCCTTGGCGGCGGCGATCCCGGCGAGGAGGTCCACGAGGGCCCGGTTCGCTTCGCGCGCTTCGGCTTCAAAACGCGGGATGGTGTTGCGGACGTCCCCTTCGGTGAACGTGGTGCCCGCGTCGATGGCGCCGGTGAGGAAGCCCTTGCCGAGCGGGCTGTACGGCACGAGACCGATGCCGAGCTCGTCGAGGACCGGCAGGATCGCGTCCTCGGGGCGGCGCCACCACAGGGAGTACTCGTTCTGGAGTGCGGCGACGGGATGCACGGCGTGGGCGCGGCGGATCGTCGCCGCCGACGCCTCCGAGAGCCCGAAGTGGAGGACCTTGCCTTCGGCGATGAGGTCCTTCACCGCGCCGGCGACGTCCTCGATGGGCACGTCGGGGTCGACGCGGTGCTGGTAGTAGAGGTCGATCCGGTCGGTGCCGAGGCGCCGCAGCGAGCCCTCGACGGCTTCGCGGACGTGCTCGGGCCGCGAGTCGGTGCCGTGCCAGCCGCCTTCGGGGTTGACGTCGAACCCGAACTTGGTGGCGATGACGACCCGGTCGCGCAGCGGCGCCAGGGCCTCGCCCACGAGTTCCTCGTTCACGTAGGGGCCGTAGACCTCGGCGGTGTCGAAGAAGGTCACGCCCTGGTCGACCGCACTGCGGATGAGCGCAATGTGGTCCTCTCTGGTCCCCGAGGGACCGTAGCTCTGGCTCATCCCCATGCAGCCCAGGCCGATCGCCGAGACCGTCAGCCCGTCGCCGAGTACTCGCTCCTGCATCGTCGTTCCTTTCCGTTGCGGTCGTTCGGTTTCAAGCGGATGGTCACGGCTGGAGGAGGACCTTGATCGCACGCCGCTCGTCCATGGCCTTGTACGCCTCGGCGACGTCGGCGAGGGGCAGGGTCAGGTCGAAGACCTTGCCCGGCTCGATCTCGCGGCGCCAGATCAGGTCGATGAGGTCGGGCAGGTAGCGGCGCACGGGGGCGGGGCCGCCGTGGAGGTGGACGCCGGAGAAGAACAGCTCGCCGCCGGGGAGGGCGACGCCGTGGGCGACGCCCACGTAGCCGACGTGCCCGCCCGCGCGGGTCGAGTGGATCGCCTGCATCATCGACTCCTGCGTGCCCACGGCTTCGATGGTCGAGTGGGCGCCGAGGCCGCCGGTGAGCTCCTTGACGCGGTCGACGCCCTCCTCACCGCGCTCGGTGACGATGTCGGTGGCGCCGAACTCGATGGCGAGCTTCTGCCGGTCGGCGTGGCGGGACATCGCGATGATCCGCTCGGCGCCCATCTGCTTCGCCGAGAGGACGCCGAGGAGCCCGACCGCGCCGTCGCCCACGACGGCCACGGTCTTCCCGGGCCCGGCCTGGGCGGCGTCGGCGGCGAACCAGCCGGTGCCGAGCACGTCGGAGGCGGCCAGCAGGTGCGGGATGAGGTCCGCGTCGGGCGTCCCGGGGGTGGCGACGAGCGTGCCGTCGGCGTTGGGGACGCGCGTCAGCTCGGCCTGGGCGGTGCCCATGAACTCGCGGTGCACGCAGTGGGACTGGTACCCGGCCCGGCAGATCTCGCAAGTGTTGTCGGAGGTCGCGAAGGAGCCGACGACGAAGTCGCCCACTTTCACGTTCCGAACGTCCGCGCCGATCTGCTCGACGACGCCGACGTACTCGTGGCCCATCGGGTGCGGCTCGCCGACCGGCTCGATGCCGCGGTAGGGCCACAGGTCGGAGCCGCAGACGCAGGTCGCGGCCAGGCGGATCACGGCGTCGGTGGGCGCGGTGAGCGCGGCGTCGGGGCGCTCCTCGAAGCGGACGTCGCCGGGCGCGTGGATGACGGTGCCGTACATGGTCGATCTCCCTCGGTTTCGGATCGGGGCGGCCGGGGCCGCCCCGCACATCATCGATGAAAGCGCGCCCGCCCGCCCGGTGGAACGCACTCTTGAGGGGTGTACCGGGAGGGCACCTCTCGGGGGCGCGGGGCGGCGTAGCGTCGTGCCCGTGGACTACCGGGACGAAGTGCGCGAGTTCCTGACCTCGCGGCGCGCGAAGCTCACGCCCGAGCAGGCGGGCCTGCCGGCCGGGTCGAACCGGCGCGTGCCCGGTCTGCGGCGCGCCGAGGTGGCCGTGCTGGCGAACGTGAGCGTCGAGTACTACGCGCGCCTCGAACGCGGCGGCCTCGCGGGCGCCTCCGACACGGTCCTGGACTCGCTCGCGCGGGCGCTGCGGCTCGACGAGGCCGAGCGGACGTACCTGTTCGACCTCGCGAAGGCCGCCGGGCGCAGCCCGCAGGTGCGGCCGCGGCGGCGCGCCGCGAAGAACTGGACGCCGCGGCAGAGCCTGGTCCAGCTGCTCGACACCATCGGCTCCCCGGCGATCGTCCGCAACGGGCGGCTCGACATCGTCGCGGCCAACCGGCTCGGGCGGGCCTTCTACGACGACCTCTACGCGAGCGCCGAGCACCCGCCGAACCTCGCGCGGTTCTGCTACCTCGACACCGAACGCTCCCAGCGGTTCTACCCCGACTGGACGACCGCCGCGGACATCAACGTCGCGATGCTCCGCGCCGAGGCGGGCCGCGACCCGTACGACAAGGGCCTCCAGGACCTCATCGGGGAACTGTCCACCCGCTCGGAGGAGTTCCGGACCCGCTGGGCGGCGAGGAACGTGCGCATCCACGGCAGCGGCCGCAAGCACGTGTGCCACCCCGTCGCGGGCGACCTCGACATGTTCTACGAGGAGTTCGAGTTCACCGCCGAGCCGGGCCTGGTCCTGCTGGTCTACACCGCCGAGCCCGCCTCGCCGTCCTTCGAGCGGCTGCAACTGCTCGCGAGCTGGAGCGGCGCCGAGTACGAAGCGCCGCAGGCGAAGAAGCAGACCTCCTTAGGCGACCAGCCCTGACAGGAGCTTGGCGAGCGCGGCGGTCCGCCGCTCCTCGGCCGATTCGGGCGGCCCGGCCAGGTCGCCGAGCAGCTCCGCGATCCGCGGGTGCTCCCCCGACGCCGCGACGTGCCCGAGGTACGCGGCGGCGTGGCGCGCCCGGTTCCCGGCGGCGCGCTCGTTCATCGCGAACGTGGCGACGACGGCGTTCATCAGCGCGTAGACCTCCAGTTTGGCGCGGCCGTCGCCGGGCCGGTCGGCGAGCAGCCCCAGCACGTGGTCGAGGACGGCGACCCCGTTGGGGCCGAGCGAGGGGCGGGTGAGCACCAGCTCGGGCAGCCACTCGTGCCGGGCCATCACCCCGTGCAGGCCTTCCCCCACGGCCACCAGGTCCTCGACGAGGTCCCCGGTGGGCTGGGGCAGCTCGATCCCGGCGGCGGTGGCGTCGACCATGAGGTCGAGCAGGTCGTCGCGCCCGGAGACGTAGCGGTACAGCGAGGCCGCGCCGGTGCCCAGCTCCTCGGCGACGTTGCGCATCGAGACCGCGTCGAGCCCGCCCCGGTCGGCGACCGCCAGCGCGGCGGCGGTGATCTCCGGGCGGCTGCGCACGGCGGGGCGGCCGGTGGCGGCCCGTTCGGGGCGGAGCCAGATCGGCTCGTCGTAGTCGGCCACATCACTCCTTCGTCGTTTGCGAACACTGTACCCGAACGCTAGACTTCGGGAACACCGTTCGCGAACTCCGAATTCCAGGAGGAGCCATGAACCAGTCCCAGTCCCCCGCCCCTACCGGATACGCCGACAACGGCGGGGTCCGGATCGCCTACGAGGACCTCGGCGGGGCGGGCGGCGAGCCGCTCCTGCTCGTGATGGGCTCGGCGGTCACCAGGTTCTGGTGGCCCGAGGGCCTGGTGCGGGCCTTCATCGACCGCGGCTTCCACGTGGCGGCCTTCGACAACCGCGACTCGGGCCAGTCCGCGCACTTCCCGGCCGCGAAGGCGAGGCCGGTCACCGCGCTGTTCCGCAAGGAGGTCCCGGCCTACACGGGCGAGGACGTCGCCGACGACGCCGCCGCGGTCCTCGACGCCCTCGGCTGGGACAGCGCGCACCTGTTCGGGCACTCCAACGGCGGCCTGCGGGCCCAGCGGATCGCGCTGCGCCACCCCGGCCGGGTCCGCAGCCTCGCATTGTCGGCGAGCGTGTCCTCCGATGCGGGAAGTCTGAAGCTCCTGCGCTACATCCACTTCGGGTTCGTCGCCAAGATGGCCCGGCTCAAGTTCCCCGACACCCCGGACGGCGACCTCGCACTGAGCCTGGCCGTCTCCCGGGCCCTCGCCTCCCCGGGATTCCCGTTCGACGAGGCCGAGGCGCGCTCCCGCGTCGAGAAGGACACCGGGAGCCCGGTCCGCGACCCGAACTCGATGGGCCGCCAACTCGGCGCCCACTGGTCCGGACCCGCACTCGGCGCGCTCCGCGTGCCGACCGTGGTCCTCCACGGCGACAGCGACCAGCTCCTGCGCACCAGCGCGGCGAGAGACCTCGCCGCGGCGATCCCACACGCCCGCCTCGTACTGACCCCTGGCGTCGGCCACGACATCCCCGGCCCCATGTACGACGCCTACGCGGAGGAGGTCCGGAAGAATGCAGACGACGCCCGGTTGCACGCGTCGTTATACTCTGCGGCTATGGGATACAACGAAACGAGCCCCACCATCCGATGACGGCGACCGGCGAGCGCAATGCGCTCGACCCCGAGCCCATCCAGAGCCGCCTGCGGGCGCTGCTCGATCACCACCCCGACGGACCGCTCCCTGATGCGGCACTCCGCCAGATCCGCACCTCGATCGCTCCTGACCACAGGTCACGGCCCCCATCGACCGGCACGCTGAAAGAGCGGGCGCAACGGCACGAAGCCGAGTCCGCGGCAGCACGAGCCGAACTCATCGAGTCGATCCACGCTGTCGATCCGACACCGGAGGGACTGCTCGAATTCGGCAGGCATGTCAGGAGGAACGTCGAGCCGTCCGGCTTCGCCTCCAATATGGGGGCCGCGGAGTTCGCGATGGCCCCCGGTGCGATCCGGGCCGCTGCCGAGCACCTGCTCGATACCGGCACGAGTCTCGCTGAGATCTGCATCGGCCTGAACCTGCTTTCGCTCGCTCCCCGCGACGGGGACAGCGAGCGCATCCGGATCTTCATTCCGCTGGGCCGGAGAATCGAAGGGACCGCGATCAAGGCTCTTGGGCGCATCGGGCGGGCCGGGCCGCATCTGGCTTGGGCGGCAGAGCGGACTCCGGTGTACCGCCGCTTGGGCGCGGTTCAGGCGATCTGGGATTTGCCGGAGCGCGAATTCAGCGAGCTGCTCTATGCTCTGCCGGTGAAGCAGTCCGCCGACCTGGTGCAGATGTTCAGCGCGCTCGACAGCAGACCCGAAGGGCTCCAAGGCGACCGGCGGTTCGCCCGCATCCTGCGCGACGCGGCCCGGCCGGGGGCGCTGGAGGCCGAGCCGGAGGCGCTTGCGCTCGCGGCCCAACTGTGGGACGAGGTGCGGTACGGCCGTTGTGCGCTGCTCGGGTTCGCGCCCGGGGAGCGGGAGATGACCACAGCGGGATTCCAGGCGCTGCTGGCGTCGCCGGAGGCGTCGGCTTCGGTCGATGCCGCACTGGCCGCCACGCCGGAGGACCCTGACCTGGTCTGGTTGCGTATGCGGCTCAACCGGGCGGCGCACAGCGATCCGCCGCTGCCTCGGGGGTTGGCGGTGCGGGTAAGTGTGCCGAGGCCCAGCATTGCCACCCAGGCGCGGACGCACCTGCTGCTCGACGGCGTGCCGCTCGTGGAGGCGCACTTCCAGCGCGGCCACTCGGGCAGGCCGGAAACGGTCCTGCACGACGGGCGCGGCCTGGAGGCGCTCGCGGAGCCGCGCGACGTGAAGATCGGCGACACGGGCTGCGTCGAAGAGTGCTGTGGGGCATTCCGGGCGGTGATCAGTCGCCGTGGCGGCCTGGTGGAGTGGGAAGTCCGCGACACCGTATTGAAAGACCCACCGACGACCCGGCTCACCTTCGACGCAGACCAGTACGACGCCGAGGTCGTCAGGGCCGCAGCCGATTTCGATTGGGAATGGCCCGCGCGACGCGCTGCGCGGCTTCTGCGGGAGCGGATCGGGGCCGAGTCGGAGCTGATGTCGCGCTGGGAGTGCGAACTGGCTTGGACCGGTTCATGGTCACCGGATAGGTCCGAGATGCAGTACTCGTTCTACTACCCGAAACGGCCCTCGGGGAACGATGCCTATGTGCAGTTCTCGGCGGCCCGCGACGTGCCGTACGTGCCCGAGGTCGACGACGGCGCCGTGATGGCGGTCGTGGACCGGATCATCGCGGACCTGCGCACCACCGATCCGAAGTCGACGGCCCGGCTCTCGGGCGGCTCAAGGGAATACGCCGAGGCGCTCGGCTTCCCCTGGCCGCCTTAGCGCCCTAATGCGATTGCCGCCGGGCCGATGCTCGCGCAGACTGGCCCGGTGACGATCGCCTACGACCCGCCCGCGCTCGACGGGGAGACCCTCGACGCGCTGCTCTACGACCACCTCAGCGAGTGGGGCCCGAGCGACCAGTTCTACCTCGACCTGGTCATGGCCGCCGAAAGCGTACTCGACGTCGGGTGCGGCACGGGGACGATCCTGCGCCGCGCCCGCGCGGAGGGCCATGCCGGGCGGCGGGTCGGGCTCGACCCCGACCCGGCGATGCTCGGGCAGGCGCAGGAGTCCGACGCCGCGGAATGGGTGCGCGCGCCCGCTTCGGCGGCCGCATGGGATGCGGAGTTCGACCTGGCGATCATGAGCGGCAACGCGTTCCAGTGCCTGCTGGACGACGCTGAGACGGTCGCGTCGCTGACCGCGGTGCGCCGGGCCCTCACCGACGGCGGCAGGTTCGTCTTCGACACCCGCAACCCGGCGGTGAAGGCGTGGCGGACCTGGACGAGCGCCGAGCCGTACCGGTTCACCGATCCGCTCGGGGAGCCGATGAGCGTCGTGCAAGAGGCGGGCGAGCCCGACGGCGAGGGCGTGGTCCGGCTCGACGCGTACTTCAGCGCCTCCTATTGGGACGAACCGCTGAAAGCCAGCTGCGGCCTGCGGTTCCCCGCCCCCGAGCACCTCGACCGGCTTCTGAAGGCGGCGGGCCTCGCGGTCGAGGAGCGCTTCGGGTCGTTCACCGGGGCCGCCTTCGACCCGGCCGCTTCGGGCTCGCTCATCACCGTGGCGACACCGCTCGGCCGCAACGGGTTACGACCGCGGGCGGGCGCGGGCGGCGGGGCGGGCGAAGTACCCTCAAGGCGGTCGAATCACCCCCGACACCCTTGAGAGGGAAGCCTTGCCGCAGCAGCAGCTCCTCCCGCCCCCGGTCGACTGGATGCAGCTCAGGTACGGCGCCGTGCCCGTCCCCGCCGGGCCGGGCGGCGCGTACGGACCGGTCGCGCCCGTGCCGGGCGCGGTCCCGCAGATGGCGTTCACGATGCGCAAGCCCCGCAACGTCGCGTGGGTGCAGACGCTGCTGTGGGTCTTCGCGGCGGTGACCGCCGTCGTGGACCTGCTGACCGCGGTCGTGATGACCCGCGACTTCCACCCGCTCAGCCTCGCGGGCCTCGCGTACGCCCTGTACGCGACGGTCCAGTCGCTCGTCACGCCGATGCAGATCGGCCGCGGCAAGCGCTGGGCCTGGGTCTGGGCGCTCACCAGCGCCGTCATCGGGCTGGTGCTGGCGATCGGCACGACGATGGCGGGCATGTCCCTGGTCCGGATGGCCCCGGGCGTCGTGCCGTTCGCGGCGGTCGTCGGCGCGCTCTACCTGGTGCTCATCCTGCTGCTGTGCTCGAAGCCGGTGCGCGAGTGGATGCTCATGCACCGCGCGCAGCGCGGCCGGGCCCGGATGGAGGGCGCGCCGGGGCCCGGCATGGCGCTCAGCGCCGTGTACCGGAGTCCTCAGCGGACGGTCGAGCGGCCGCGGTCGCTCGCGTGGGCGCAGGTCGTGTTCTGGGCGGTGGCGCTGGTCCCGCTGGGCTGGGCCGTCACGGGCATGTGGGCGGTCGGCGCGACCGCGGCACTGGCGGCGCTGGCGCTGACGTCGTCGGTGGGGCTCAACCGGGGCCGGTTCTGGGCGCGCGTGTTCACCCTGGTGTGGCTCAGCCTGGTGGGCATCGGCAGCGGCGGCGCGATCGTGCCGGGACTCCTCCTGGCGACCGGGACGTTCGGCGTCGGCGGCGTCGAGATGCAGGCCGGGATGGCGGTGGCGCTGTCGTTCGGGCTGGGGTTCGCGCTGGCGTGCATCGCGTTCGGGCTCATGTTCACCACCGGGGTGCGGCGCTGGACGCCGCCCGCGGAACTGGTCCTGGTCTTCCGCGAGGCGGCGGCGCCGCAGCAGGCCGCGCGCTAGCGCGCGGCCCGGTCGTCAGTCGAGGTAGCCGGAGTCGACGAGCAGTTCCCGGCTGTTCTCGGCGTCGACGGTCACCGGGTCGACGAGGACGGTCGGGACGGCGCCGGTGCCGTCGGTCTCGGGCGTGCCGTCGTCGAGGACGGTCGCGACCAGGTCCGCGGTGGCCTCGGCCAGGGTGCGGGGGTCGGTGAAGACCGTCATGGCCTGGCGGCCGTCGGCGAGGTACGGGAGCGAGTCGGCGTTCGGGTCGTAGCCGACGACCAGGGGCATGGCGAGGCCGTGGGTCTCGATCGCGTCGATGAGGGCGGCGGTGATGCCGTCGAAGGGCGAGAGCACGGCGTCGAGCCGGGACCCGGCCGGATAGTGCGCCTCCAGGACTTCGGCCATGCGGTTCCCGGCGATCGCGGGGTCCCAGTAGTCGGTGGCGACGTCGTCGAAGGACGTCGCTCCGGAGGGCACGACGAGGCGCCCGGCCTCGACGTGGGGGCGGAGGACGTCCCAGGCGCCGTCGAAGAAGAGCCGCGCTGTCGGGTCGAGGGCGTTGCCCGCGAACAGCTCCAGGTTGAACGGTCCGGCCCCGTCGTCCAGGCCGAGGGCCGCGACGAGGTACTCGCCTTGCAAGACGCCGACCTTGGACAGGTCCGACCCGACGAAGTAGTCGGCGGCGGGCTCGTCGCCGACGGCCCGGTCGTAGGCGACGACGAGGATGCCCGCGTCCCGGGCGCGGCCGAGGACGTCCGCCGCCGCGGCGGCGTCGATCAGGCCGACGACCAGCGCGTCGACTCCGTCGGCGATCATGCCGTCGAGGTGGGCGGCCTGGGATTCGGCGACACCGTCCGCGAACATGAGGTCGACGTCGTGCCCCGCGTCCTCGAACCGGGCGGTGAGCTGCTCGCCGTCGAAGTTCCAGCGCGGTTCCTCGCCCCGGGGCAGCGAGACGCCGATCCGCTTCGCGCCCGGGCCGGAGCCGCCGCCCGACGGCGTGTCCTCGCGGTCGAGCAGCAGCCAGAGCGGGACGGCGGCGGCCGCGAGCGCCGCGGCACCGCCGACGAGGAGCGCGCGCCGTCGCGGTCGCGGCTGCGGGCCCGGTGCGGCGAGGACGGTCTCGTCCGTGGACAGGCCCTGCCCGGCGCGTCCCGGCGCGAACCCGGGGCCCGCGTTCGGGTCGACGCGGGTCGGGGCCTCCGCGGCGAGGCCGGCGAGCCGGGAGCGGACCTCCTCGGTGCCCGGGCGGGACTCGGGGGCCTTGGCCAGGCACGCGTCGATGACCTCGCGCAGGCCGGGCGGGACTCCGTCGAGGCGCGGGGGTTCGCTGATGACGCGGTGGATGACCGCCGGGACGGTCGAGGCGTCGAACGGGCCGCGGCCGGTCGCGGCGAAGGCGAGGACGCAGCCGAGGGCGAACACGTCGCTCGCGGGCCCCGCGGTGTCCGCGGTGATCTGCTCGGGCGACATGAACCCGTACGTGCCCAGGACCGTGCCGGTGCCGGTCAGGGTGCTGGCGTCGACGGCGCGCGCGATGCCGAAGTCGATGATGCGGGGCCCGTCCCCGGCCAGGACCACGTTGCTCGGCTTGAGGTCGCGGTGGACGAGCCCGCAGCCGTGGATCGCGGTCAGGCCCTCGGCGAGGCCCGCTCCGAGTGCGGCACTGCGGGCCTCGTCCAGGGGGCCTTCGCGGACGACGAACTCGCGGAGCGTGGGGCCGGGAACGTACGCGGTGGCGAGCCAGGGCCGCTCGGCCTCCGGGTCGGCGTCCACAACCTGCCCGGTGCGGTCCCCCGCGACGCGGCGCGCGGCCTCGAACTCGCGCGCGAACCGCTCGCGGTACTCCGGGCTGTCGGCGAGCTCGGGGTTGAGGAGCTTGACGGCGGCCTTGCGGCCGTTCGGGTCCTCGCCGAGGTACACCTGCCCCATCGCGCCCGCGCCGAGCCGCGCGATCAGCCGGTACGGGCCGATCCGGGCCGGATCGCCTTCACGCAGTGGCTCCATGGGCGACCGTCCAATCGGGTTCGGGTTCGGGACACGTGAACGCGACACGCTACGGGGCGTCGGCCATCGTTCCGTCCCACATCGGTCCCACCTCGGCCGGACCGGCGCGCACGGTTCGCGATCGCGACACCGAACGGTAGCAACGGGTCACGGCCGTGCGCGCGCCAGGCGTCAGCGGAGCGGAGCGTGGGCGAAGGCTGCCATTCCCTCCTCGAAGCCGATTTCGGCGCGGAAGGCGAGGCGGGTGGCGGCGAGGTCGGGGGCGGCGACGATGTGGCGGACGTCGCCGAGGCGGAATTCGCCGGTGACGGCGGGGGCCGGGGCGCCGGGGAAGCCGGCGGTGAGGGCCGCGGCCATGTCGGCGATGGTGTGCGGCTCGCCGGAGGCGATGTTCGCCGCGCCGGTCCAGTCGGAGTCGAGGGCGGCGAGGTTGGCGCGGGCGACGTCGTCGACGTGGACGAAGTCGCGGGTCTGGGCGCCGTCCTCGAAGACGCGCGGGGCCCGGCCGGATTCGAGGGCGCTGCGGAAGATGCTGGCGACGCCCGCGTAGGGGGTGTCGCGGGGCATGTGGGGGCCGTAGACGTTGTGGTAGCGCAGGGCGCACACGGGCGCGCCGGCCTCGCGGCCGTACAGGGCGGACAGGTGCTCGGTGTGGACCTTGGTGGCGGCGTAGACGTTCCGGGGGTCGAGCGGGGCGTCCTCGGTGACCGGGGCCCACGCGAGGGCCGCAGAGCAGGCGGGGCAGCGGGGCTCGAAGCGGCCCGCGTCGAGGTCGGCGGCGTTGCGGGGGGCGGCGCGGACGTCGCCGTGCGCGGGGCAGCGGTAGCGGCCCTCGCCGTAGACGACCATGGAGGAGGCGACGACGAGCCGCCCGATGAAGGAGCGCCGCCACAGGGCCCGCAGGAGGTTCGCGGTGCCGCCGTCGTTGTCGGCGACGTAGGCGGTCACGTCGTCGAAGTCGACGCCGAGGCCGACGCGGGCGGCCTGGTGGCAGACCGCGTCCGCGCCCTCGACCGCGCGGCGCACCGCGTCCTCGTCGGCGAGGTCGCCGACGATCAGCTCCGCCGAGTCGGGCAGGTAGTCCGGTGCCTCCTTGTGGGCCGCAAGGGAGTCGAGGACGACCACGTCGTCGCCGCGGGCGGCGAGGAGGCGGCAGACCGCTCCGCCGATGAACCCGGCGCCGCCGGTGACCAGTACGCGCATTCGTTCGCCTTTCTGCGGTTCACCACTGCACGCGCAGTGCGGCGGCGAGGACGACGGCGACCCCGAGTTGGACCGCCAGCCAGATCCGGGGGCGCGGGAGGGCGCACCCGGCGAGGAGCACGAGGGGCATGAACGGCTGCCAGATCCGCTCGGTCTCGGCCGAGGACATCCCCGACAGGTCGGCGAGGGCGACGGCCGCGAGGCACGAGCCGACGACGATCCACATGCGCCGGTCCCGCAGCCGCGAGAGCGCCACCGCGGTCGCCGGGCCGAGCGCCAGCGCGAGCACCGCGAGGTTCGCGAGCAGGAAGTACCAGTACCCGCGGATCGCGGCCACGCCCGCGTAGTAGCACACGCGCGTCGCCTGGAGGCCGTCGAGCCACCAGTACCCCCAGGCCAGCGGGGTCAGGACCACGGCGGCCGCGAGCGCGCCGCCGCCGAGGAGCACGCCCCAGCGGCGGCGGCGCAGCGCAACGATCAGCACCGGGACCGCCAGCAGCGCGGCCGAGAACGACAGCATGAGCGCGGCCCCGGCGAGCAGGCCTCCGGCCGCGGTGAGGGCGGCGGCGCGGGCGCCGGTGCGGTTCGTGGCGAGGACCAGGCAGGCGACGGCGGACAGGGTGACGCCCGCGAAGACCAGGTCGGCGGTGTTGTGCCAGTAGGCGGCCGGGGCGATGACGAGGAACGGGGCGGCGCGGCGGGCGAGGCGCTCCCCCGCGACGTCGCGGCCGATCGCCAGCGCGGCGAGAA
Source organism: Glycomyces mayteni (assembly GCF_042428885.1). Classification (NCBI taxonomy): domain Bacteria; kingdom Bacillati; phylum Actinomycetota; class Actinomycetes; order Glycomycetales; family Glycomycetaceae; genus Glycomyces; species Glycomyces mayteni. The sequence goes on along the minus strand of NZ_JBHMBP010000005.1, from coordinate 213,323 downwards.
CCGCGGCGGCGACGCCGAGCTGGATCACCGTGTTCTGGAAGACGAGGCCGGAGAGGCCGATCCGGTCGGCGCCCCAGAAGAACATGACGAGCCCGGGCGGGTGGGACTGGAAGTGGATCGGGTAGACGCCGTCGAGCTGGAGCCGCGTGTAGTGGGCGAGGAACGCGGCGGGTCCGCCCGCGTCGTCCACGAGGTGGACGTTGCCCGCGTAGTGGTGGTCGAGGTCGGTCCAGGTGCGGGGGTGGGAGTGGGCGACGGTGAGGGCGAGGCTGAAGGCGACGGCGGCGAGGGCGGTCGCGGCGGCGGCCCACCGCCAGCGCCAGCGGGCCGCGGCGGCCGGGAGGAACGCGATGAGGAAGGCGCCCACAAGGATCGGGGCGAGGAGGGTCGCGTCGAGGTGGGGTTCCCAGGAGCCGAACAGGGGCATCGCGCCGAGCTGGTGGCGGCCTTCGGTGACGGCGAGTTTGACCTGCCCGAGGACCCAGGCGAGGGCCAGGAGCAGGGCCCAGCCGGTGAGGACGGCGGCGGTGCGGGCCTTGGCCGTCACCGGCGGGCCTCGGCGGGGAGCCGCACGGTGAAGCGGCAGCCGCCCGCGGTGTTGGCGACGGTGACGGTGCCCGCGTGGGCTTCGATGAGGCCGCGGCTGATCGCCAGGCCCAGGCCGCCGCCGCGCTCGTCGCGGCGGCGGGCCTCGTCGCCGCGGAACGCGATGTCGAACACGCGGGGCAGGTCGGCGTCGGGGATGCCGCCGCATTCGTCCTGGATGGACAGGATCGCGGCCCCGGGCGCGGCCTGCGCCTCGATGAGGATCGTGCCCCCGGCGGGGGTGTGGCGGATGGCGTTGTCGAAGAGGTTGTGGAGGGCGCGGCAGCATTCGCGGGCCGAGACCTCGGCGTCGGGGAGGGCGGTGAGGCGCTCGACGACGGTGACGCCCTTGAGGTCGGCGGCGGCGCTGGCCCCGGCGAGGGTGTCGGCGACGGCGTCGCGCAGGTCCACCTGCTCGCGTCCGAGCCGCAGCGACCCGGAGTTGATGCGGGAGAGCTCGAACAGGTCGTCCACGAGCGCGGAGAGCCGTTCGGCGTCGGTGCGGATCTGGGCGTGGTAGCGCTTGACGGCCGCGTCGTCGTCCACCACGCCGTCGTCGAGGGCCTCGGCCATGGCGCGGATGGTCGCGAGCGGGGCGCGCAGGTCGTGGGAGACCCAGGCGATGAGTTCGCGCCGTGAGGATTCGAGGGCCCTCTCGCGCCGCTGGGACTCCTCCAGGCGCCGCGAGACGTCGGCGAGTTCCCCTGCGAGCGTTGCGAGTTCGCCGGGGCCGGTGACCGCGGGGACGCCTTCGGCGCCGATGCGGCCGTCGCGGTCGACCATGGTGCGGGCGTACGCGCCGACCTGCTCGGCACCGGCGCCGATGTCGTCGCCGAGCTGCCAGGCGGCGCCGAACGCGACGCCGGAGGCGACGATGAGGACCACGAACAGCAGCACCAGGTCGTGGTAGGAGATGAACATCGCGAGCGCGGCGGTGACGACGCCGGTGGCGGCGACCAGGACCGAGGAGAGGGCCACGGTCATGGTCTGGACGCGGGCGCCGCGGCCGCGCAGGCGGCGCAGGACCAGGCCGCCGACGACGCCGGCGAGCGCCGAGGCGACCGCGGCGGTGGCGACGAGGACGGCGATGTCGCGCGGCGGGAAGTCGAAGGCGACGGCGAGCGCGGTGGCGGCGGCGAGGGCCACCGCGAGGATGAGCAGCGAACCCGCCCGGCGGTTCGCGAGGCGGCGCATCAGGACTCCCACCGGTAGCCGACGCCGCGGACCGTGGTCAGGTGGCGGGGCGCGGAGGCGTCGTCCTCGATCTTCTCGCGCAGTCGCCGCACGTGCACGGTGACGGTGGAGGTGTCGCCGATGCTCCAGCCCCACACCGTTTCGAGGAGTTCCTCACGGCGGAAGGCCCGCCCGGGGTTGGACAGGAAGCACACGAGCAGGTCGTACTCCTTCGCGGTGAGGTCGAGCACGGCGGAGCCGCGGGTGGCGCGGTGGGCGACGGTGTCGACCGCGACGCCGCCGCCGGTGAGGACCGCGGGGGCCGGGGCCTGGGGTGCGGCGCGGCGCAGGACGGCGCGGACGCGGGCGGCGAGCTCGCCCGGGGAGAACGGCTTGGTCACGTAGTCGTCGGCGCCGAGGTCGAGGCCGGTGATCCGGTCGGTCTCCTCGCCGCGGGCGGTCAGCATGACCACGGGGATCGCGGTGGCCTCGCGCAGGCGCCGGCACACCTCGAAGCCGTCGAGGCCCGGCATCATGAGGTCGAGGACGACCAGGTCGGGGAGGGTCGCCAGGGCGCGGTCGAGGCCGGTGGCGCCGTCGGCGGCGTAGTCGACGTCGAAGCCGTCGCGGCGCAGGTAGCGGGCGACGACCTCCGCGAGGGCGGGGTCGTCGTCGACGACCAGGACGCGCGGGTCGGCTCGGGAGGTCATGGGTGCAACGATGCCCGATCGCGCGCCCGTCCGTCATGCGACCTGCCGAGACTTTCGCGAACCGTAAGGATCGAGCGGGCCTGGGCGGGCCCGTGCGCCGCTAGCATCGGCCAGATGCAGCGGACCCATCTCCTCGTCATGGCGAAAGCCCCGGTCCCGGGCCGGTCCAAGACCCGGCTCACGCCGCCGTTGCGCCCCGAGGGGGCCGCGGCGGTCGCGGAGGCCGCGCTCGCCGACACGCTGGCGGCGGTCGCGCGGTGCGGGGCCGACCGGCTGCTGCTGGCGCTCGACGGCGATCCCGGGCCGTGGCTCCCGCCGGGGTTCGAGGTGTTCGCGCAGGTCGAGGGGACGTTCAATGAGCGGCTCGCGGCGGCGTGGGCGCGCGCGGGCGGGCCGGGGCTCCAGATCGGCATGGACACGCCGCAGGTGACGCCTGAGCTGCTGGACGCGGCGCTGGCCGTCGTCACCGGGGGCGCGGACGCGGCGCTGGGCCTCGCCGAGGACGGCGGGTGGTGGGCGCTGGGCCTGGCCCGGCCGCACCCCGAGGCGTTCGCCGACGTGCCGATGAGCACCGGCGACACGGGCCGGCTCCAGCGCAAGCAGTTGGAGGCGCTGGGCCTGGAGGTCGCCGATCTGCCGGTGCTGCGGGACCTCGACGACGCCGGGGACGCCCGCGCCCTCGCGGCCCTCGCGCCGCGGACCCGCACCGCCGCGCGGGTGCGGGAGCTGTTTGGCGCGGGCGACACCGAAGCCGGGGCCGACACGGCGGCAGAGGGAAAGGCCACGGCTGCAGTCGTGGTCGACGTGGTCCTGCCGGTCCTGGACGAGCGGGACGCGATCCCGTGGGTGCTGGGGCGGATGCCGGAGGGGTACCGGCCGATCGTGGTCGACAACGGCTCCACCGACGGGTCCTGGGCGGTGGCGGCGGCGCTCGGCGCGCGCGTGGTGGCCGAGCCGCGCCGCGGCTTCGGCGCCGCGTGCTTCGCCGGGCTGAAGGCGGCCACCGCGCCGGTCGTGGCGTTCATGGACTGCGACGCGTCCCTGGACCCCGCGGACCTGCCCGCGGTGTGCGCGCCGGTCCTCGCCGGGGAGGCCGACCTCGCCTTGGGCGCAAGGAAAGCGGGCGCGGGCGCGATGCCCCTGCACGGGCGCCTCGCCAACCGGTACCTCGCGCGGCAGGTCCGGCGGACCTGCGGGGCCCGCGTCACCGACATCGGGCCGATGCGCGCGGCCCGCCGCGACGCGCTCCTGGCGCTCGGCACCGCCGACCGGCGCTCGGGCTGGCCCCTGGAGATGGTCCTGCGGGCCGGGGCCGACGGCTGGCGGATCGCGGAGCTGCCGGTCCCCTACCGGCCCAGGGTCGGGCGCAGCAAGGTCACCGGCACGGTCGGCGGGACCCTCCGCGCCGTCAAGGACATGCGGGCGCAACTGGCACGGGCCAGGGCCGCCGCGCGAGCGGACAGGAGCGGCACATGAGCGACCGACCCCGCGCCGACATCGGCGTCTTCGGCGGTTCCGGGTTCTACACCCTTGCGGCGCAAGCCGAGTCCTTCGACATCACGACCGAGTGGGGGCCGCCCTCGGCCCCGGTCGCGATCGCCGAGATGTCGGGGGCGCGCGTCGCGTTCCTGCCCCGCCACGGCACCGGGCACCGCCTCCCGCCCCACAAGGTCAACTACCGGGCCAACGTGGACGCCATGCGGCAGCTCGGCGTGCGGGCCCTCGTGTCCCCCTTCGCCGCCGGGTCGCTGCGGCCCGAGATCCGCCCCGGCGACTTCGTCGTCTGCGACCAGGTCGTGGACCGCACCTGGGGCCGCGAGTCCACCTTCCACGACGAGTTCGCCGACGGGCCCGTGCACATCCCGTTCGCCGAGCCGTACGACCCGCGGCTGCGCCGCATCGTCCTCGACGCCGCCGCCGAGGTCGGGGCGACCGCGCACGACGGCGGCACGGTCGTCGTCGTCAACGGCCCGCGCTTCTCCAGCCGCGCCGAGTCGCGCTGGCACCGCGAGTCCGGCTGGCACGTCGTGAACATGACCCAGTGCCCCGAGGCGCCGCTGGCGATGGAGGCGGGCCTCCCGTTCGTCGGCATCGCCCTGGTCACCGACTACGACGCCGGACTCGACGAGGACCCGGACGTCGAACCGGTCAGCCAGGACGCGGTCTTCGCCGTGTTCGAGGCGAACCTCCACAAGGTCCGCGAGCTCATCGGCGCGGCGATCCCGGCGCTGGCGGACGTAAGCGAAACGTAAGGACAATCCGTGGCGTTCGACGCGGCCGCGGCCGTAGCCTCAGCGGCATGACCGACACGTTCGAGACCCTGGCCGTCCACGGCGGCGAACCGCGGCCCGCCGCGGGCGGCTCGGTGGTCTTCCCGCTCTTCCAGGGCACGGTCTTCGAGACCGACCGGGGGGAGGCCCCCTACTCCAGGCTCGGCACGAACCCGACGCAGCGGCACCTGCACCGCAGGCTCGCCGCCCTCGAAGGCGCGGAGGCGGCCGTCGCGACCGCCTCGGGCATGGGCGCCATCACGACCGCGCTCCACAGCGTCCTCGCCGCCGGGGACCACCTCATCGCCGCGGGCGAGTTCTACGGCGGCACGCACCGGTTCCTCACCGAGCACGCCGCCCGCCTCGGCTGGACCTGGGACCTGGTCAACCCCGGCGACCCCGGGGCGTGGCGCGAAGCCCTGCGCCCGAACACGAAGGCGTTCCTCACCGAGACGATCACCAACCCGCTCACCGCCGTCGGCGACCTCGCCGGTGCCGCCCGCTTCGCCCGCGCGCACGCCCTGACGTCCCTCATCGACAACACGCTGGCGACCCCGGTGGTGTTCCGGCCGCACTCGGTCGGCTTCGACCTGGTGTGCCACTCGGCGACCAAGGCGCTCAACGGCCACTCCGACCTCACCGCGGGCGCGGTGACCGGCTCGCGCGAGCGGATCGCGCGCGTCGCCGCCGTGCTCGGCTCCTACGGCGCGAGCCTCGACCCGCACGCCGCGTTCCTGCTCGCGCGCGGCCTCAAGACCCTCGCGCTGCGCGTGCGGCGCCAGAACGAGAACGCGCAGGCCGTCGCCGAACTCCTCGACGGCCACGACGCGGTCGCCGCCGTCCGCTACCCGGGCCTGCCCGGGCACCCCGACCACCGGCGCGCGGCCGGGCTGCTCGACGGGTTCGGGTCGGTCCTCGCGTTCCGCCCGCACGGCGGCGCGAGCGCGGCCGAGGCGATCGTGAAGGCCCTGCGGCTGCCGTACGCCGCGCCGAGCCTCGGCGGCGTCGAGTCGCTGGTGACCCGCCTGGACCTCGGTGCGGCGGCGGGCGACATGTCCGGCGAGGCCGTGCGCTTCTCCGCGGGCATCGAGGGCGCCGACGACCTCGTGGCGGACTTCGCGCAGGCGCTCGCGCAGTCCCCCGCGCTTGTTTAGCGGAACGTAAGCAGTACCGCGAGGCATTCGGGCCCGGGGCGGTTCAAGATGGAGGGGTGAACACCACGCAACACGCATCGCCGCGCTCCTGGGCCGCCGCCGGTCTGCTCGCCACCGTCGCGGGACTCGCGCTCGGGCATCTCGCCGCCGCGTTCTACGAGCCGCGCTCGGCGCCGCTGTCGGCGCTGTCGGACGCGGTGATCGGCGTCGTGCCGCTCGAAGTGTCGCACTGGTTCATCGAACTCGTCGGCACCCTCGACAAGCCGCTGCTCATCCTCGGCCTGTTCATCGGCGTGTCCGTCGTCGGCGCGGGCGTCGGGCTGCTGTGGCGCACGCGCCCGTGGCCCGCGCGGGCCGCCGTCGCCGTGCTCGCGCTCGTCGGCGCGGCCGCCGCGTTCACCAGGCCCGGACTCGGCGCCGAGGCCGTCGTGCCCTCGCTGCTCGCCGGGGCCGTCGCGATCACCGGACTCCAGTTGTGGGGCGGCAGGTCCCAGGGCGAGGAGTCCGGGAGGCGCGGGTTCCTCATGGTGCTCGGCGGGGTCGCCGCGGCCGGGTTCGCGGGCTCGTGGTGGGCCGGGCGGTCCGGGCCCGCCGGGGTCGAGGCGCAGCGGGACGCGCTCAAGCTGCCGGAGGCGGACGCGCCCGCCGTCGAGCCGGGGCCGGTCGCCGACTTCAAAGTGGACGGCCTCTCGCCGTACCGGGTGCCGAACGGGGACTTCTACCGGATCGACACCGCGATCACCGTCCCGCAGGTCGACGTGGACACCTGGACCCTGCGCGTCCACGGCATGGTCGACAAGGAGCTGACGTTCACCTTCGACGACCTGCTGGGCCGCGAGCTCATCGAACGGGACATCACCCTGGCGTGCGTCTCCAACCCCGTCGGCGGGGACCTCGTCGGCAACGCGCGCTGGCTCGGCGTGTCCCTCGCCGACCTGCTCGCCGAGGCTGGGCCCGACCCCGCCGCCGACCAGCTCGTCTCGCGCTCGACCGACGGGTGGACCGCCGGGTCGCCGACGCAGCTCGTGTTCGACGGGCGCGACGCGATGGTCGCCGTCGGCATGAACGGGCAGCCCCTCCCCCTCGACCACGGCTGGCCCGCAAGGCTGGTCATCCCCGGCCTGTACGGGTACGTCTCTGCCACCAAGTGGCTCACCGAACTCGAACTGTCCACGTTCGACAGCTACGACGCGTACTGGATCACCCGCGGCTGGTCCGAGCCGCGCCCGATCAAGACCCAGTCGCGCATCGACACCCCCAGGAGCAGGGCGGGGACGGGCACCGTGGCCGTCGCCGGGGTCGCGTGGGCCCAGCACCGCGGCATCAGCGCCGTGGACCTGCGAATCGACGGCGGCGAGTGGCTGCCGTGCGAGCTGTCCGACGTCGCCACCGGCGACACGTGGCGCCAGTGGCGCTACGAGTGGGACGCGCCCGCGGGCGACCACACGCTCACCGTCAGGGCCACCGACGGCGACGGCGAGGTCCAGACCAGCGCCGTGCAGGGGGTCATCCCCGACGGCGCCACCGGCCTGCACACCGTGGACGTCACGGTCGGCTGACGGCCCTGCGTCTCAGGTGCGGGTCGCGACCGGCTCGCCGGCCTCGGTCCGGCGGGCGGCCGGGGTGATGAACGCGGCCGCGAGGACCAGGACGAGGACGGCGATGAGGGCCGAGCGCAGGCCGTAGTGCTCGCCGAGGAAGCCCAGGACGGGCGGTCCGACGAGGAACGCGACGTACCCGATGGTCGCGGCCAGGCCGACGCGGGCGGCGGTGTGCTCGCCGGAGTCCCCGGCCGCGGAGATCGCGACGGGGAAGCCGAGGGAGGCGCCCAGGCCCCACAGGATCGCGGCGGCGGCCGCAATGGCCTGGTTGTCCACGAACACGACGAGGGCCATGCCCGCGGCGCTGACGACGGCGGAGGCGGCGAGGACCGCGACGCGGCCGTAGCGGTCCACGAAGCGGCCGCCGATGAACCGGCCGACCGTCATGGCGGCGGCGAAGATCGCGAAGACGGCGGAGCCGAGGGCGGCGTCGAAGCCGTGGCCGTCGACCATGAGGAGCGGGAGCCAGTCGTTGGCGGTGCCCTCGGCCATGGCGAGGGCGAGGATGACGCCGCCGATGAGCAGCAGCCGCACGTCCTTCCACACCGCGGGGCGCGGCGCGCGCTCGGCGGCGACGGCGCGAACGACGCGGCCGACGCCGGAGGGCACGGGGCGGATCGCGACGGCGAGCCCGGCGACGACGAGCGCGGCGGCGATCCACAGGTGCGCGACCACGGGGAAGGCGACGGCGGTGAGGACCATGCCCGCGGTGGCGCCGACGACCGTGCCGAGGCTGAAGAAGCCGTGCATGAGGGGCATCGCGGAGCGGCCGAGGAGGCGTTCGACCTCGGCGCCTTCGATGTTGAAGGCGACCTCGGCGCCGCCCATGCCGCATCCGAAGAGGCCCAGGCCGATCGCGACGACGAGGCCGGAGCCGAAGTGGGCGCCGGTGCCGATGACCCCGGACGCGGCGGCCATGGCGAGGGTCCCGGCGATCATCACCGGGCGCGTGCCCCAGCGGGACACGAAGAACCCGGAGCTGAGGATGCCGGTCATGGAGCCGATGGAGAGGCCGAAGAGGATGAGGCCCATCTGCGCAGTGGAGGCGCCGACGAGGTCGCGCACGTCGGGGGTGCGGGTGACCCACGAGGAGATGGTGATGCCGGGCAGGAAGAACAGGCCGGACAGGGCGTTCCTGCGGGTGCGGACGGAAGCGGTCACGGGGGAGCCTTCTCGGGGACGAGGACGAGTCTGTACAACCGTACACACTTGCGGGGGCGGGGCGGCCGGGCCGCGTCCCCGGCTGTGGCAGATTGGTCACATGGGCGGAACACGGCGCGAGGTCCCCAACGACCCCGGGCGCAGGGAGCGGATCCTCGACGCCGTGCTCGACGTCGTCGCCGCCTCGGGCGTCCACGGGACGACCCACCGGCGGATCGCGGCCCGCGCCGGGGTGCCGCTCGGGTCGCTCACGTACTACTTCGCGGGCATGGACGACCTGCTCGCGCAGGCGTTCGCGCGCCTCGCCGACACCATGTCGGCCCACTACCGGGCGACCCTGGAGGGGGCCGCGACCCGGGCCGAGGCCGAGGCCGCGGTCGTGCAGCTCATCTGCGGCCCCGAGTACGGGACCTCCCGCGAGATGACCCTCATCTTCGAGATGTACGCCTACGCGAACCACCGCCCGGAGGCCATGGAGATCCTCCGGACGTGGCTCCTGCGCAGCCGCGAGAGCCTGAAGCTGCACTTCCCCACGCACGTGTGCGCCGCGCTCGACGTGCTCATCGAGGGGTGGCCGATCCACCGCGTCCTCGAACGCGCCCCGCTGGACCGCGACCTCGTGGCCGCCACGGTCCGGGCGATCGTCGGCGCCCTCGACCCGGCCTAGCGGGACTCGGCGGCGGCCTTGACGCCCGCGAGCCAGGTGTCCACGCCGGCCTGGAGGGCCGCGCTGGGGAGCAGCGCGGCCACGACCGGGCCCGCGAGGGTCTCCTTGCAGGACAGGCGGGTGCCGCCGTCGGCGGGCTCGGTGCGGTAGACGTGGGTGAAGTGGGCCCCCGCGCTGGTGCTCACGTAGGTGAGGAGCCGCCCGGGCTCGACGGCGCCGAACGTGGAGGTGACGCGGTTGGGCCCGGCGCTCCAGGTGAAGGTCGCGCCGGGGGCGGCGGGGCCGTCCGCGGCGACGTCGCGGACGTCGCCGCGGACCTCGGGCCAGCGCTCGACGTCGGCGAGGACCGACCAGACGGCGTCAGGGGCCGCGTCGACGTGGACCTCCCCCGCGGCCTGGGTGGGGGCGAGGTCGTCGGTGCGGCCTTCACTGACGGCGGCGAGGAGGTCGCCCGGGCCGGGCCCGGTGTAGAGGACCGCGCCGAGCGGGGCCGCGCCGGAGGCGAGCCAGTCGGTCGGGTCGTCGAGGGCGCCGCCGTCGAGGACCGCGATCCCGGCGGCGCCGAGGTCGACGAGGCCGTCGGGGGCGGGGGCATCGGTGAGGCGGGGGGCGGGGCCGGGTTCGAGGGTGAGGACCGAGGGGCGGGCGTCGGGGCTCCAGCGCAGGAATCGAATGGCGGACATGGGGTTCCTTCCGTTGTCGTACGTAGTACCGTACAACATACGGCAGGCGTACCGGGTACGGCAAGGCGTTAGGATCGGCGCGTGAACTCGCAACGATGGCCCGACCCCGCCGCCGTGCTGCCGCTGCTGTGGCGCACGGCCGAGCGCCCGAGCCGCGGGAGCGGCCTGACCGTGGGCGCGATCGCCGAGGCGGCGGTGGCGATCGCGGACGCCGAGGGGATCGGGGCGGTGACGATGCGCAGCGTCGCCGAGCGGCTCGGGGCGGGCACGATGTCGCTGTACACGCACGTGCCGGGGAAGCGGGAGCTGTACGCGCTCATGCTCGACCACGTGTTCGCCGACGCGGCCCAGGCGCCTGCGGGGGAAGGCGACTGGCGGGAGCGGTGCGCGGCCGTCGCGCGGCGGGACCGGGACCGGTACCTGCGGCACCCGTGGCTGCTGGAGCTGCCCGCGGCGCGGCCCGCGTTCGGGCCCAACGTGGCCGCGAAGTACGACCGGGACCTGGCGGCGCTGGAGGGGACGGGGCTGAGCGCCGCGGAGATGAACGCCGCGGTGATGTCGCTGACGAGCTTCGTCTCGGGCGCGGCCCGGTTCCAGCGGCAGGCCGAGAGCGACGAGCGGGCGGGGCGCACCGAGGAGCGGTTCTGGCGGGCGCACGAGCCGTTCCTGCACCTGGTGCTGGACCCCGAGCGGTTCCCGACCGCGCACCGGGTCGCGGCCGAGGCCAAACGCGACGGGGACGCCGACCACGACTCCTCGTTCGAGTTCGGGCTCGAACGGCTCCTCGTCGGGATCGGCGACCTCGTCGCGCGGAAGGGCCGGAAGGGCTAGAGCGCCAGGCCGAGTGCGAGCGTGGCGATGGCGAGGCCGAGGAACGAGAACGTCCCGACGGTCTCCTTGGGCCAGAAGTTCGCGAGGATGTGGGTGTGGACCGCGCAGGCCCAGAACAGGATGAGGCCCGCGGCGGAGGCGAGGGCGAGCGGCGGGTAGGCGAGCCCGGCGAGCAGGCCGAGGCCGCCCGCGATCTTGAGGACGCCGATGGGGAAGACGAGCATGGACTGCGGGACGTGCGCGCCGTCCATGAGCGGCAGGATGACCTTGAGGCGGACGGCGGCGCCGATGCCGGACCCGAGGTTGGCGAGGCCGCCGACGAGCAGCAGGATGGTGTAGAGCGTGGACATGGGTGGCTCCGTTCAGTGGAGGCGGGTGAGCTTCTCGGGGTTGGTGACGGCGTAGACGCCGGTGACGGTCTCGCCGTGCAGGTCGAGCATGAGGACGCCGACGACCGCGCCGTCGCGGACCATGAGGGCCGACGGGGAGCCGTTGACGGGCTGGAAGCCGACCGAGAGCCCTTCGCCGCGGCGCAGGAAGCGGCCGGCGAGGAACTCGGCGATGCGCTCGGGCCCGTGCATGGGCCGCGGCCCGGCCGCGGGGGCGAGGCCGCCGCCGTCGCAGGTGAGGACCACGTCGGGGGCCATGAGATTGATGAGCGCGTCGAGGTCGCCGCCGGAGACGGCGGCCATGAACCGCTCGGTGACCTGCCGGTGGACGGCCGGGTCGATCCGGTACTTGGGGCGGCGGGCCTGGACGTGGCCGCGGGCGCGGTGCGCGGTCTGGCGGACCGCGGCCGGGGTGCGCCCGAGCATCGCGGCGATCTCGCCGAGGCCGTAGCCGAAGACGTCGGCGAGCACGAACACGGCGCGTTCGGCGGGCGTCAGCGACTCCAGGACCACCATGAGCGCCATGGACACCGACTCGACGTGGACGGCGCGGTCGGCAGTGTCGTCGGCGGTGCGGTCCGGCCCGGTGGGCACCGGTTCGGGCAGCCACGGCCCGACGTAGGTCTCGCGGCGGCGGCGCACGGCGTCCTGGCGGGCCAGCGCGGCGTTGATCGCGACGCGCGCGAGGTAGGCGCGGGGGTGGTCGATCGGCGCGCCGTGGGAGCGGGCCTCCCAGGAGAGCCAGGTCTCCTGGAGCACGTCCTCGGTGTCGGCGACGGTGCCGAGCATCGCGTAGACGATGCCGAACAGCAGTTCGCGGTGGTCGGTGAACACCGCGGTCGCGGTGTCCGGTTCGGTGCCGGGGTCCACGGGGGCCTCCTCGGTCGGCGGGTGGTGTTGCCGATCTGAGAGCCGAATGGGCCCCGGTTCTGTGACATCCGGGCGCGGATTGTGACCGAGGCCGCAGCCTCGGCCATCAGCATCCTAGGCGCTCCTGGTCAGGCGCAGGACGCGCGCGGTGGGGGCGGGGACGTCCGTGGCGATGCGCAGCGCGCCGTCGGCGGCGTTCCAGGCGGTGCTCCATGCGCCGGTGCCGGGCGTGCCGGGGGCGGGGAAGACCTGGTCGCACGTGACGTGCTGGCCGCGCAGGGAGGGCAGGGCGAGTTCGAGGGTCTCGGGGGCGCCGGGCAGGCGCCACACGGTGACCACGGTCGCGGCATCGGTGTGGAGGGCGAACGCCTGCCAGGGGCCGCGGTGGTCGAGGCCGAGGGGCCAGGAGGGGACGGCCGACGCGGTGTGCGGCAGGAGGTCGCGGTGCGCGGCGACGGCGGTGGCGACGAGCGCGAGCTGCTCCTCGCCCATGCGGGCGAGGTGGCCGCTGAGGTACAGGCGGCCGGTGAGCCCGGCGACGAGGGTGAACGCGGACTCCTCGGTGCTCATCTCGGGCTGCGCGTAGCCCCAGTGCCCGGCCTGCTCGGGGAGGATCGAGGCGGGCGTGGCGGCGGCGATGGCGGGGTACAGGAGCGGGTCCTGCTGGTCCGAGGTGGACTGGAGGTGGAGGCGGGAGAGGGTCGCGTAGTCGGCCCGCATGCCGCCGGAGGCGCAGTTCTCGACGAGGAGCCCGGGGTGGCGGGCGAGGACGGCGTCGAGCCAGTCGAGGTAGGCGCGGCAGTGCTCCAGGAGCCCTGCGCCGGGGGCGAGGCCGCCGGTGTCGGTGCCGGGTCCGGGCATGATGTTGTAGTCGAGCTTGAAGTAGCCGATCCCCATGCCCGCCAGGCGGTCCACGACGGCGTCGAGGTGGGCGCGGGCGGCGGGGTGGCGCAGGTCGAGCTGGTGGCGGCCGTGCTCGACGACGCGGTGGCCGCCGCGCTGGAAGAACGCGTCGTCGGGGAGGGCGTCGGCGGTTTTGGAGCGGACGCCGACCACTTCGGGTTCGAGCCAGATCCCGGGGACGAGGCCGAGTTCGCGGATGCGGCCGAGGACGGCGCCGAGGCCGTCGGGGAAGCGCGAGCGGCTCTCCTCCCACTCCCCCACGGCGTCCCACCAGCCGCCGTCGTCATCGTCGTACCAGCCGGCGTCGATGCAGTAGTGGTCGGCGCCGGCTTTGGCGGCGGCCTCGGCGAGCGGGAGGATCTTGGCGGCGGTGGGGTCGCCCATGAGGGTGTTCATGTAGTCGTTGAAGACCACCGGGAGGGGGCCGTCGAGCCGGGCGGTGCCGCTGGCGGCGGTGAGGGCGCGGCGGTGGGCGGTGAGGTTCGCGAGGGCGGCGCTCACCGGGTCGTCGGGGTCGTGCGCGAGGGTGAACGCGGCGGGCACGGAGGTGAACGCGTCGCCGGGGGCGAGGGTGGCGCTCCACTGGTGCTCGGCGTCGGTGGGGCCCAGGAGCGCGAGGGACGCGCCGGCGCGGTCCTCGCCGAGTTCCCAGTGCCAGGCGCCGTTGTGCTCGATCTGGAAGGCCAGCGCGGCGCCCGCGCCCGCGACGAGGCCGGTCGGGAGGCGCTCGCCGGTGGACCAGGAGCTGCGGGTGGTGACGGCCATGCGGGCGCGGTTCATGTGGTGGTGGACGGCGGGGTCCATGGCGGGCAGGCCCGCCTCGCGGAGCGGGGCGCGGTGCCAGCGGGACTCGGCGACCCAGTCGCTGTCGCCCCACAGGACGTCGAGGTCGTCCACGGTGGTGTCCGCGTTGAGGAAGGTGCCGAGGACGAGGGAGGTCACGGCCTGGACGGTGACGGGCCGGTCTCCGGCGCGCAGGACGGTCCAGGTGCGCACGGCGCCTTGGGAGGGCGCGAAGACGCTGGTGGCGTGGAGGCCGGTGACGGGGTCGAGCTGGTGGAGGCGCAGGGTCCCGTCGGCGAGGTCGTGGCCGGTGTAGCGCAGGCGCGCGCCGACGGTGGTGCAGGTGTAGCGGTGGCTGCCGGGGAAGCGGCCGTGGCCGAGGGCCTGGATTTCGACGAGCGGCGGGGTGGCCGGGGCCGGGCGCGGCGGGGTCCCGGCGGGCGTGAACGCGGTGAGGGTGACCGGTGCGTCGGCGCCGGTGGCGAAGTCGAGGTCGAAGTCTCCGGTGGACCATCGCATGGCGTGTCTCCTCGCGGCGCCGCCCGGCCTCGCGGGCCGGGCGGCGGATCGTCGGTGCTAGAGCAGGTCGTTGGCGCAGCGCAGGGCGGCGGCGAACGCGTCGGGGTCGCCTCCGGCGGGGGTCTGGACGCGGATGACCGCGGTCTCCCCGGCGCGCAGGGTGATCATGCCGCGGTCGGCCTTCGCGAGCGGATCGACGGTGTCGGCGTTGCAGCACACGTCACGCGCGAGGGAGGCCGCGGTGATGCGCAGGTCCACGTGTCCTTCGGCCGCAACGGCTTCGACGCGCAGCGGGCGCGGGTCGAGTCGCTGGTCCACGACTTCGGCGCCGTAGTGGAACGCAGGGGCGAACGCGCCGTCGTCGCAGACGGCGACCACGGCCTCGGCCTTCGGGTCGCCGAACGCGGCGACCTCGGCGGGCACGAACACGGTCTCGGCGCCGCGCGCGGGCACCGTCGCCTCCACGGCGGCCTCGGCGAGCACGGTCCCATCGAAGGACTCGCGGACGAGCGCGAACGCGCCCGTGTAGTCCTCGCCGGTGTCGTTGACCAGGACGAGTGCCAGCGCGTCGCGCTCGGGCGGCAGGCCCTCCCACGCCTCGGCGCGCGCGCGTTCGGACGGGCGCGGCTGGAGCGTGGCCAGGCGCGGGGCGTACATGTCGCGCAGGGCGTGCCACAGCGGCTTGCGGTGTCCGTTGAAGTCGACCGCGGCCCAGGAGACCACGGGCCAGTTGTCGTTGAGCTGCCACAGGATCGTGCCGGTGTTGTGGGGGGTGAGGGACCGGAAGTGCTCGACGCCGAAGCGGATCGCGTGGGCCTGGTTGAGCTGCGTGGTCCAGTGCCAGTCCTCGATGGACTCCGGGTCGGGCAGGTGGCCCTGCCAGCCGCGTTGGAGCTTCGCGTTCCCCTGGTGGGCCTTCTGGT
Organism: Glycomyces mayteni; assembly: GCF_042428885.1. Lineage (NCBI taxonomy): Bacteria > Bacillati > Actinomycetota > Actinomycetes > Glycomycetales > Glycomycetaceae > Glycomyces > Glycomyces mayteni. Next base: position 198,101 of record NZ_JBHMBP010000005.1, on the reverse strand, counting down.
GGACGAGCATCTCGCGGCCGAAGGGGTCCATGGGCTCGTCGTGGACGACCGCGGCGAGGGTCGACCAGGCGGGCGGGGCCTGGAAGCCGAACTCGGAGACGAAGCGCGGCAGGTAGTCGGCGTACTCGGTGTAGTCGACGCGGTTCCACACGTCCCAGATGTGCATGGAGCCGTAGCGCTCGTCGTTGGGGTGGCGGTAGTCGCCGAAGGAGTACGGGCTCGCGGGCGAGTACGGCCGGGTCGGGTCCAGTTCGGACAGGATCGCGGGGAGCAGCTCCGTGTAGTAGGCGTCGCCCCAGCCGCGGCCGCCGAGGCGGTGCGCCCAGGACCAGTCGACCGAGCCCCACGTGTTCTCGTTGTTGCCGTTCCACAGGACGAGGGACGGGTGCGGGCTCAACCGCGCGACGTTCTCGCGGACCTCGGCCTCCACTTCGGAGCGCAGCGGGTCGTCCTCGCTGTAGGCGGCGCAGGCGAACAGGAAGTCCTGCCACATGAGGAGGCCGTGCTCGTCGGCGAGGTCGTAGAGGTCGTCGGACTCGTAGACACCGCCGCCCCACACGCGCAGGAGGTTGATGTTCGCGTCGAGCGCGTCGGCCACGCGGCGGGCGTACCGGTCGCGGTCGATCTCGGTGAGGAACGCGTGGTCGGGGATCCAGTTGGCGCCGCGCACGAGGACGCGCTCGCCGTTGACGACGAGGTCGAACGGGGCCCCGGCGGCGTCGGGGGCGGTGTCGAGGGCGACGGTGCGGAAGCCGACGCGGCCCCGCCACTCCCCTTGGCCCGCGGCCACGTCCACGCGGTAGAGCGGCTGTTCGCCGTGGCCGACGGGCCACCAGCGGCGCACGTCCGGGACGTGCAGTTCGATGACGGCCGAGGCGGACCCGGCGGGGACGGCGGCCGCGGCTTCGAGGGGGGAGCCGTCGGGGTCGGTGAGGACCGCGAGCACGTCCACGTCGCCGTCGCCTCGGGCGCGTTCGACGTCCACGTGGACGCGCAGGACCCCGTCGTGGCCGCCTTCGGCGTTCTCGACCACGTCCACGAGGGGCCGCACGCCCGCGACGCGGGTCCCCGACCACGAGTCGAGGCCGATCGGCTTCCAGATCCCGGCGCCCGCCACGTCCACGCCCCAGTCCCACCCGAAGGAGCAGGCCATCTTCCGAAGCTGGTTGTACGCGTGGTGGTTGGTGTGCGGCAGGGCCCCGTCGCGCTCGGCGCGCGCGGCGGCCTCGGGCACCGGGGCGGCGAAGACCACGGCGAGGGTGTTCGCCCCTTCGCGCAGGAGGCCGCGCACGTCCCAGCGGTAGGACCGGAACTGGTTCTGCGTGCGGCCCACCTCGGTCCCGTTGAGCGACACGGCGGCGACGGTGTCGAGGCCGAGCGCGACGAGGTCGTGGCGGTCCGCGCCGTCGTCGGTCCAGGAGAACACCGTCTCGTACCGCCAGGACGTGTCGCCGATCCACTGCTGCGCGGCCTCGTTGTCGCCGTCGAAGGGGTCGGCGATGAGCCCGGCGCGGCGCAGGTCCAGGTGCGCCTCGCCCGGGACGGCGGCCGGGACGCCGGCGGCCAGCGCGGCGGCGTCCGCTTCGGCGTCCGCGGGGAGCGCTGCGGCGGTCAGGGTCCAGCCCTCGTGGAGCGGACGGAACGTCGCGGGAAGGAAGGTCATATGGGTCCTCATGGTCGTGGTGGTGCGGTCTCTCGCGGGAGCGCCGGTCCCGCGCGGGCGTCAGGTGCGGGCGACGGTCTTCGCTCGGGCGGCGGGGACTCCGGCCTCCCGCCACTCCCCCGCGAAGTGGTCGTAGCAGGCGCTGTTGTCGATCGCGTCGCGGTCGACCGGAGCGTCTGCGGTGACGCGGCCGGGGCGCTCGGGGTCGGGCGCGGCGGCGGCGAGGAGCTTCGTGTAGTCGTGGTGCGGGTCGAGGATGACCGCGTCGGCCGGGCCGCGCTCGACGACGCGGCCGCGGTAGAGCACGGTGATCTCGTCGGAGAAGTGGCGGGCCGTGGCGAGGTCGTGGGTGATGTACAGGACCGCGAGGTCGTCCTCGCGCTGGAGGCGGCCCAGGAGGTTGAGCACGCCGAGGCGGATCGACACGTCCAGCATGGACACCGGCTCGTCGGCGATGAGGACTTTCGCGCCGGGGGCGAGCGCGCGGGCGATGGCGACGCGCTGGCGCTGCCCGCCCGAGAGCTCGTGGGGGCGCCGCGGGGCGATGTTCGCCGCGGGGGTGAGGTTGACGCGTTCGAGCATCTCCAGCACGCGCCGCCGGGTCTCCTCGCCCGCGGCGGTGCGGCCGTGGATGCGCAGAGGCCTGGCGATGTGGTGCTCGATGGAGTGGAACGGGTTGAGGGAGGCGAAGGGGTCCTGGAAGACCATCTGGACCTCGCGCCGGTAGGCGGCCCGCTCGACTGAGCTGCCGTCGTCGCGGACGACCTCGACGCCCCCGGAGGTGGGGGTCTCCATGCGGGTGAGGATCTTCGCGATCGTGGACTTGCCGGACCCGGACTCGCCGACGAGGGCGACGGTGCGCCCGGGGGCGAGGTCGAGGCTGACGTGGTCGACGGCGCGCAGGCGGGTGCGCCTGAGGCCATTGCGGATGGTGTAGTCCTTCACCAGGTCGGTGACGTGCACGCTGGTCATGCTCGCTCCTCGGTCGCTTCGGCCTCGGTCTCGTCCACGCCCGTGCGGATGAAGGCGCCGCGGTCGCCCGAGAGGCTCGGGAAGGAGCCCAGGAGCTTCCGCGTGTAGGGGTGCTTCGCGTCGCGGTAGAGCGACGCGGCGGTGTCGAGTTCGACGATCTCGCCTTCGAGCATCACGGCGATGCGGTCGCTGATCTCCAGCAGCAGCGGCAGGTCGTGGGTGATGAAGACGACGGCGAAGTCGAGTTCGTCCCGCAGGCGCACGATCTCGCGGAGGATGTCGCGCTGCACGACCACGTCGAGCGCGGTGGTCGGCTCGTCCATGATCATGATCTGGGGCTCCAGGAGCATGGCCATGGCGATCATGACGCGCTGCCGCATGCCGCCGGACAGCTCGTGCGGGTAGGAGCCGAGGCGGCGGGGGTCGACGCCGACGCGGCGCAGCACGTCCTCGGAGCGGTCGCGGATCTCCTTGCGGCCCATCTTGGGGCGGTGCGCGCGGAGGGTGTCGGCGAGCTGGGCGCGGACGGTGCCGACCGGGTTGAGGGCGTTCATCGCGCCCTGGAAGACCATGGAGAGCCGGTCCCAGCGGAACGCGCGCAGCTCGCGGTCGTCGAGGGCGAGGATGTCGACGTCCTCGCCGGAGCGGTCGTGGAAGGTGATGCGGCCCGAGGCGATGCGGGCCGGGGGCCGGTGGAGGCGGTTGACGGCGTAGGCGAGCGTGGTCTTGCCGCAGCCGGATTCGCCGGCGAGACCGAGGATCTCGCCGCGGTGGAGGGTGAGGCCGGCGCCGCGCACGGCGGTCACCGGCTCGTCCACTTCATACACGACCGTGAGGTCCTCGACGGTGAGGACGGGAGGTGCGGTGGTCATCGGTCGGTCTCCTCGGGGGCAGGGGTGCGGCGGGCCAGCTCGCGTTCGAGGCGCAGGGCCCGGCGGGCGCGGCGGCGGTGCTGGCGCAGGTTCTTCAGCTTGGGGTTGATGACCTCGTCGATGGAGAAGTTGACGAGCGACAGGCCCATGCCGAACAGGGCGATCATCAGGCCCGGCGGCACGAACCACCACCAGGCGCCCAGCGAGAGCGCGAACCCGTTCTGGGCGTAGAAGAGCATCGTGCCGAGCGTCGCGGAGTTGGAGGCGCCCAGGCCGATGTAGGAGAGCCCGGCCTCGCCGAGGATCGCGGCGATGACGGCGAACACGAACTGCGAGGCGATGACCGGCAGCAGGTTCGGGAGGATCTCCACCACGATGACCCGCCACGGGCGCTCGCCCGAGACCTGGGAGGCGGCCACGTAGTCCCGCTGGCGCACCGAGAGGGTCTGGGCGTGGAGGACGCGCGCGGAGGCGGCCCAGCCGGTGACGGCCAGGACGATCGCGATCGTCCACAGTCCGCGGCTCTCGCGGGGCACGAACCCGGAGATGACGATGACCAGCGGCAGGCCCGGGATCACCAGGAACACGTTGGTGAACAGGGAGAACGCGTCGTCGAGGAACTTGCCGCGGTAGGCGCCGTAGATCCCGAAGAACGCCGAGAGCACGGTGGCGAGGACGCCCACGAGCAGGCCGATCTGGAGGGAGCCGCGGGTCGCGTAGGCGAGCTGCGCGAGCACGTCCTGCCCGGTCTGGGTGGTGCCGAGCCAGAACTCCGCGGACGGCGGGGTCAGGCCCTGGTCGCGGATCTGCTGCGGGTCGCCCACGAAGAGCGGCCCGAGGAGGCCGAACAGGCCGATCCCGGCGACGAGGACGAGGCCGATCGCGAGCCAGGGGGTCATGGTCGGCAGGAGGGAGCGCCAGCCGGAGCGGGCGGGCCCGGCGGCGGGGGCCGCGGCGTCGGCGTCCGCGACGGGGGTCGTGTTGGCGGGCTTGAGGTTCGTCATGGTCGCCGCTCCTTAGGTCCGCGCCCGGGTGCGGGGGTCGATGATGCCGTAGAGGAGGTCGACCAGGAGGTTCGCGCCCAGGACGGCGAGGGTGATGAACAGGAACACGCCCTGCATGAGCGCGTAGTCGTTGTTGGTGACCGCGCCCAGCAGGCGCCCGCCGATCCCGGGGTAGGAGAACACCTGCTCGGTGATGACCGAGCCGGAGACGACGAACCCGAGGGAGATCGCGAACCCGGCCACCGAGGGGAGCACGGCGTTGCGGGAGGCGTAGGAGCGCAGGATCTTCCGCGGCGACAGGCCCTTGGCCTCGGCGGTGAGGATGTAGTCCTCCGAGAGCGTCGAGACCATCATGTTGCGCATGCCCAGGACCCAGCCGCCGATCGAGGCGAGCACGATCGTGAGCGCGGGCAGGAACCCGTACTGGATGGCCGAGCCGATGAACTCGCCGTTCCAGCCGGGCGTGAGGACCACGTCGTACCCGCCCTGGAGCGGGAACCAGCCCAGGACGCGGGCCAGGAGGTAGGCGAGGATGAGCGCCAGCCAGAAGTACGGGACGGCCGCCAGGAGCGTCGTGGACGGGACGAGCGAGTCCAGCCACGTGCCGGGCTTCCACCCGACGACCGCGCCGAGCAGGACCCCGAGGACCGCCGCGAGGACCGTGGCGATCCCGACCAGCACCACCGTCCAGGGCAGCGACGTGAGGATCACGTCGCTGACCTTGGCCGGGTAGTAGCTGACCGAGACGCCCAGGTCGCCGTGGGCGAGGTTCTTCAGGTAGTCCCAGTACTGGATCCACAGCGGATCGTCGCTGTCGCCCCCGAGGAGGAGCGCGTAGGCCTTGCGGGTCTCCGGGGTGACCGTCTCGCCGCGCTGCTGGAGCTTGGCCAGCAGGATGTCGACGGGGTTGCCCGGCAGCAGCCGCGGGATGGCGAAGTTCAGCGTCAGCGCCGCCCACAGGGCCACGGCGTAGAAGCTCAGTTTGCGCAGGAAGTAGTTCACTGTGTCTCGGCTCCTCCTCGGGGGCGAACGCCCTCTAGCCCTTCGGCTTGAGGTGCTTGAAGATCTCGGCGCAGTCCCAGGCGGACCAGACCGCCGGGAACGCGTAGAGGTCCTCGTCCGAGGGCCAGCCGGTGAACTCGGCGGTGTTCCACACGCTCGTGGTGCCGCCGGTCATGATCGGGATGTACGGCATGTCGTCCCAGATCGCGGCCTGGATGGTGTCGAAGTACGGCTGGCGGGCGGCCGTGTCGTCGAGCGGCAGCGCCGAGAGCGCGTCGAGGGCGGCGTCCACGTCCGGGTCGCTGAAGCGCGCGTAGTTGTTGCCCGCCGACTCCCCGACCTGGGTGGTCGCGGTGGAGACGAAGAAGTAGTTGTACAGGTAGTACGGGTCGGCCGTGGGGCCCTGCCACAGCGAGTCGATCGCGAGCTGGAACTCGCCCTTGAGGCGCTGGTCGGTCCACTCGTTCCAGGAGGACTGGGCGGCGGTCAGCTCGATGCCGGCCTCCTTGGCCTGCGAGGCCATGGTGTCGACGGCGGTGATGTAGTCGGTCCAGCCGGTCACGACCTCGACGGTGAGCGAGAGGCGCTCGCCGTCCTTCTCGTAGATGCCGTCCGAGCCCTTCGCCCACCCGGCCGCTTCGAGCGTCTGGGAGGCGGTGTCGGCCTGCGCGGTCTGCGGCGCGGTCTTCTCTTCGATCGCGGCGGAGACGAACTGGTCCTGGCTCGGGGTCAGGGTGAACACCGGCGAGACCTCGCCTGCGGTGTCCATGAACGCCAGCGAGTTGAGCTGGTCGCGGTCGAGCGCGTAGTACAGGGCCTTGCGCACGGCCGGGTCGGTCTGCGGGCCTTCGCATCCGAGGTCGGGGTTGGAGCAGGCGCCCAGGACCATCTGGTTCTGCCACTGCGTGTACGCGTCGTAGTTCGGGAAGTTCTCGTGCGTGTTCTGGATGTCGGGGATCGGCCCGGTCTGCCAGTCGATGGTGCCCGCGGCGATGGCGTCGGCCCCGGCCTGGTTGCCCGAGAGCGACAGGTATCGGATCTCCTTGACCTCCGGCTCGCCGCCCCAGTAGTCGGGGTTGGCCGCGAGCGTGTACGCCTGCGGCTTGAACTCCTGGAGGGTGAACGCGCCGGTGCCGACGGGCTCCTCCACGACGTCGGCGGTCGGGTCGACGTCGGCCCACAGGTGCTCGGGGACGATCGGGGTGCTCAGCAGGTCGGGGGCCTTGGTGAACATCGGCGTCGCGAAGGTGAGGGTGACGTGGGTGTCGTCGACGGCCGCGGCCGTGCCGTCGTAGCCGCCGCCGTTGATCGCCGGGGTGGCCTTGAGCAGGTCGAAGGTGAAGACCACGTCGTCGGCGGTGAACGCCTCGCCGTCGCTCCACGTCACGCCGTCGCGGAGGGTCACGGACAGGACGGTGCCGTCCTCGTTCCACGCCTCCTCGGTGCCCAGCAGCGGGACCGGGTCCTGGACCTGGGCCTTGTTGAAGAAGAAGAGGGATTCGTAGATCGTCCCCATGCCGCCGATCTTGGTGGGCGAGAAGGGGTTGAAGTTGATCTGGTAGTCGCCGGCCTGTCCGGTGTAGACCACGAGGGTGTCGGTGGAGGAGGAGCTGCCGGAGCCTCCCGAGCAGGCGGTGAGCGCGAGGCCGAGCACGGCCGCGCCCGCGAGGGCGGCCGCGGCGCGGCGCCGCAGTCCGTTCTTGGGTGACATCGTCGTCCTTTCGGGTCCGGGGCGCCGTCGCCCGCGGAACTGGAGGGGGTCGCGCCCGCTTGGGCGTCCGGCCAATTATTAACCTGTTAAATTTAAGGTGTCAAGAATAAGATCCGATGAACTTCCGAAGGAGGCCGCCGATGCGCCACCGGGGCGGAACCCGTGCGGGCGTGGCCCGACGCGTGCTCGACCTCCTGCGGACCGAGGGCACCCTGAGCCGCGTCGAGCTCGCCGAGCGGACCGGGCTGACCGCCGCGACCATCACCAACACCGTGCGGCCGCTCATCGCCGACGGGCTCGTGCGCGAGTCCGGGCGCGACCCGCAGCCCGGCCGCGGCCAGCCCCGGCGGCTGCTGCGGCTCGTCGCCGACGCCTGGCACGCCGTGGGCGTCCAGGTCGACCGGACCACCACCACGATCGAGGTCCTCGACTTCGCCGGGGGCCGCATCGCCACCGCGAACCTCCCCGGGACCGGCGGGCGCGGCCCCGACGCCACGGTCGAATCCCTCGCCGCCCACGTCGGCGCGCTGCTGGAGCGGGCCGAGGTGCCCCGCGGCCGCGTCCTCGGCGCGGGCCTGGTGACCCACGGACCGCAGGACCTCGACCGGGGCGTGCTCCTCACCGCCCAGCCCGGCCCCGACTGGCTGGAGTACCCGCTCGCCGCGACGCTCGCCGAGCGGCTGGGCCTGCCGGTGCTGCTGGAGAACGACGCCACCGCCGCCGCGGTCGGCGAGCTGTGGGCCGGGGCCCCGCGCACCGACACGTTCGGCCTGGTCTACATGGCCTCGGGGATCGGCGGCGGCGTCATCGTCGACGGCGAGGTCTACCGCGGCCGGGCCTCCAACGCCGTCGAGATCGGGCACGTGGCCCTCGCGGGCGGCGCCACGCCGTGCGTGTGCGGCGGCGCGGGCTGCGCGCAGGCCGAGGCCGCCCCGCAGGCCGTCGTCGCGCGGGCCCTCGGCGACCCCGCGCTCGCCGCCCGGTTCGGACTCACCGGGGCGCGGGACGGCGCGCTCGCGGACTTCGACCGCATCGCCCGCGCCTGGCGCGCGGGCGACGCCGACGCCGCCGCGATGCTGGAGCGGTCCGCGCGGTGGATCGGGCAGGCCGCCGTGACGCTGGTGAACCTGTTCGACCTCGACACCGTCGTCCTCGCCGGGCCCGCGTTCACGGTGGCCGGGAGCCTGTACCGCGACCGGGTCGCCGCCGAGCTGGAGCGGCTCGCGCTCAGCCGCGCGCTCAGCCGGCCCAAGGTCCTCGTGTCCGCCGACACCGGGTCGGCCGCGGCGCTCGGGGGCGCGCTCCACGTCCTGCGGGCCATGCAGGGCGCGCCCCGCCCCGCCGATTTCGCCCGGTCACCGGACGAGCGTGTCCAGTAAGGTGAAACCCGCCCGTGCACCCCGAGTAAGGAGCCCGCATTGCGCTCGTTCGGCGCCGACACCCGCCTGCCCACGCTGGCGGTCGTGCTCGACATCATCCGCGAGCGCGGGGCCGCCAGCCGCGTGGAGCTGGCCGAGGCCACGGGCATGACGCCGGCGACCATGACCCACGCGGTCCGCAAACTCACCGCCCTGGGCCTGGTCCACGAGGTCGGCACCGTCCCCGCCAACCGCGGCACCCCGAGACGGCTCATCGGCGTCCGGGACGACGCGTGCTACATGGTCGGCGTGCAGCTCGACCAGTTCGCGGCCGTGGGCGTCGTGGTCGACCTGGCCGGAAGGGTCGTGGTCCGCCGCGACATGCCCGGCTCCGGGAAGCGACCGCTGGCGGAGGTCGTGGCCGAGCTGGCCGCCCACGTGCAGGCGATGCTGGAGGACGCCGCGGTCCCGCGCGACAAGGTCCTGGGCATCGGCCTGGCGACCTACGGGCCGCAGGACCGCGAGGCGGGCGTGGTCATCACCCCGCACCCGACGCCCGAGTGGACCGGGTACCCCCTCGCCGAGACCCTCGCGGCCGCGACCGGGCTCCCGGTGGCCCTGGAGAACGACGCGACCGCCGCGGGCCTGGGCGTGCAGACCCTCGGCGGCTCCGGGTCGAGCTTCGCGGTCGTGTTCATGTCCGGCGGCATCGGCGGCGGCGTCATCCTCGACGGGCACCCCTACCGGGGCGTGACCTCCAACGGCGTCGAGCTGGGCCACATCTCGGTCGACGCGCTCGGCGAGGACTGCCCGTGCGGCAACCGCGGCTGCCTCGACCCCGTGGCCGGGCCGCGCCCGGTCGTGGAGCGGGCCATGGAGGACCCGGACCTCGCGGCCCGGCTCGGCCTGGGCGCCGACACGGTCACCGACTTCAACCGCGTCGGCCGCGCCGCCCGCGAGGGCGACCCCGCGGCCGCCGCGCTCATCGCCGACTCCGCGCAGCGCCTCGCCGTCGCCACCGTGACCCTGGTGAACATGTTCGACGTGGGCCGGGTGGTCCTCGCCGGGCAGGCGTTCGCCGAGTCCGGGCAGGCGTACCGCGACGTCCTGGAGGAGTTGCTCAACCGGTCGGTGTTCATGCGCCACGTCCACACCGTCGAGGTCGAGCTGGCCGCGGACGTCGCGCAGGCCGCGGCGCTCGGCGGCGCCGCGGTGGTCCTGCGCAACCTCCTGGAGTCACCGAACCCGCAGCTGCGGACCGCTCACTCCGTGCCGAGGTAGATCAGGGACTTCAGCACGTACTTCCCCGGTTCGAGGACGCCGCGCAGCACCGGCAGGACCGTCGCGGGCCAGTACAGGTGCGTGCCGGGCATCGGCTCGATGAGGTCGGCCTCGCGGCCGGTGCCGGAGTCGATGATCTCCGAGCGCAGGCCCTGGCTGGTGACGAGCGCCTTCGCCTCGCCGACCTGCGCCACGTGCCCGGCCTTGGGCACGCACCAGCCGCCCTCGCCGGTGTACAGGAGCCGCCCGGTGTCCACGACGTGGACGCGGGCGTGCCAGCCGTCCACGGCCGCTTCGAGGGAGGTCGTGATCGACACGTCTTCCCACGGCTGCCACTCGATCGTGAGCACGCCGTTCTCGTCGATGGTCCCCTCGTCGGAGTCCTCGCGGCCCCGCCAGTGGCGCCCGTCCTCCGAGAGGTGCAGGGCCCCGTCCGGCACGGCCGCTTCGAGGCCGGGACCGGCCGTGGCGTGGGAGAACGCGGCGAGCGAGGAGTACGCGAACTTCCCGTACGCGGCCTGGCCGCCCCGGGCCCACGGGTGCCAGGCCTGGCCGTTCAGGCGCGTGACGTGCCCGGCGCGGTCGCGCACGTGGACGGCGCGGGCGGCCTTGTGCGGCTCGACCACCGGCCCCGGGACCGCCTCGTCGGCGGTCCAGAACGGGTGCGCGGGCCCGGCGAGGAGCCCGATGAACGCCTTCGTCGCCCACCACGGGGACCCCGCGGTGAGGTACTGCTCCACGACCGAGTCGTTCGGGTAGGAGTAGCCGACCGTGAGGCGGCCCGCGGGGTCGAGCATCGGGCGGCGCCACCACCAGTCGAGGTTGCGGCGGGCGTGCCCGGCGGCCTCGGACCACGGGACGGCCTCCACGTCGGCGGCGGCCAGCGCGCCCCACAGGGACGACTGCGCGAAGCGGTAGCCGAGGCTGCGGCCGTAGGGGACGGCGGCGCCGTCGGCGGCGAACCAGGACCCGAAGCGCTTGGCGAAGGCCGCGGCATTGGCGACGTACCGGTCGTCGCCGGAGAGCTTGAAGTGCAGGAGCGCGTAGGTGTGGAACGCGAAGGGGTTGTAGTAGTCGACGCGGCCGCCGGGGCCGTCCTCGAAGACGGAGTCGCCCAGCAGCATCTCCCCCATGCGCTCCAGGTGGGCGGCGGCGACGGCCCGGTCGTGCTCGACGCCGATGCGCTTGAGGCCGTGCCCGGCGAAGACGGGGAAGTAGTGCCAGTTGGTGTCGGCGACCTCGGCGGTGTAGGCGCGGGAGAGCCAGGCGGCGACCTTGTCCTTCGCTTTGGGGTCCAGGGGTTCCCAGAGCTTCTCGGGGGCGGTGGCGAGGCCCCAGCCGACGGAGGCGGCCTCCACGATGCGCTGGCCGCCGCGGGCGGCGTCGCCGATGTACCAGTCGTCCTCGTCGTCCAGGGCGCGGGCGAGGGTCCCGGCGAGGGGCTCCCAGACCGAGTCGGGGACGTGGTCCTTGGCGGCGGCGAGGCCCCAGAGGGGGCGGGTGAGGAGCTCGAACCAGTTCTCGCGGTGGGAGTGGTTCGACATGGTGACGGGCATCGCGCCCGGGCCTTGCGCGGCCAGTTCGACGGCGGGCCTGCTTATGGCCAGCGCCGCGGCGCCCCATCCGGCGTGGGTCTGGTCCAGGGGCCCGAACGTGCGCTGCGGTGAAGTCACGCTGGCAGACGCTATCAACGCGGGGGCGGGGGTGCAACCCCGGTGTCAGTCCTCCTGGCAGGCGGCGAGGTTGCGCTCCAGGCGGGCGAGGAGGGCGGCGAGCCGCTCGCGGTCGGCGTCGTCGAATCCGGCGCAGGTGATCTCGTCGAGGCGCCTCCAGGAGTCCTCGATGCGGTCGAGGAGGTCGCGGCCCTTGGCGGTGATGGCGACGACCGAGACGCGGCGGTCGAGGGGGTCGGGGCGGCGTTCGACCAGGCCCTGGCGTTCGAGGCGCTGGAGCATCTTGGTGACGGTGGAGGGGTCGGTGCCGAGGTCGAGGACGAGGCGGGACTGGCGGGTGTCGCCGTGGTCGGCGAGGCGGCCGAGCATGACCTCCTGGCCGGGGTAGAGGCCGATCTCGCGCAGGAGGCGGCCCGCGGCGGCGCGGTGGGCGCGGGAGACGCGGAAGAGGGCGTGGCCGATCCGGCCGACGCGCTGCTCGTCGTCGCACACGTCGGCGCCGGGCGTCCCGGCGGTGGTGCGGGTGGGTTCCATGGGCCCAGCGTATCAATAGTTGGTCGGCCAATGATATTGTTGGCCGACCAACGTTCTGAGGAGGACATCATGCCCGCAGTGACCGTGCCCGACATCCTCGCGCTGCCGCGTCTCGACGCGCCCGCGCTGGAGTCGCGTCCGCGCGCCGTGGCGAAGGTCGTGGACTCCGTGCGCACGCTCGAAGGCGGCGGCTTCCCGGTGCGGCGGCCGTTCCCGACGCCGAGCCTCACCGACGGCGGCGACCCGTTCCTCCTCCTCGACCACATGACCGCGGCGTACGAGCCGCACGAGGCCAAGGGCGCCCCGTGGCACCCGCACCGCGGCTTCGAGACCGTCACGTACCTCATGGACGGCACGTTCGTGCACACCGACTCCCACGGCGGGGGCGGCGTGATCAGGGGCGGCGACACCCAGTGGATGACGGCGGGTTCGGGCCTGCTGCACGACGAGCTGCCCTCGGAGAAGCTGGTCATGACCGGAGGGGTGTTCGACGGCGTGCAGCTGTGGGTGAACCTTCCCAAGCGCGCCAAGTGGAACCCGCCGAACTACCAGGACATCCGCGGCGCCGGGCTGACGCTCGTGTCGTCCACCGACGGCGGGGCGCTGGTGCGGATCATCGCCGGGACCGTCGCGGGCCACGCGGGACCGGGGAGCACGTACACGCCGATCACGCTCGTCCACGCCTCGCTCTCGCCGGGCGCGGAGGTGCGCATCCCGTGGCAGCACCCGTACTCGGCGATGGCGTTCGCGATGCACGGCGACGGCTACGCGGGCGACGAGAAGCGCCCGCTCAAGGAGTCGCAGCTCGCGCGGTTCGCCGCGGGCGGGGACTACATCACCGTCGGCGCCGGGCCCGAGCAGCACTACTCGACCGGGGCGATGGAGGTGCTGCTGCTCGGCGGGGAGCCGATCGGCGAGCCGGTCGCGCGGTACGGGCCGTTCGTCATGAACACCCGCTCCGAGATCATGGAGGCCGTCGAGGACTTCCAGGCCGGGCGCATGGGCCAGATCCCGGCCGGGCGCCAGGGCCGCGAGTTCGCGCCCGACCCCGAGGACCCCTGGGTTCCGGGCGGCTGCGAGCAGTTGTAGGCAATGGCGACGCGGGCCCGTCCGAGAGGACGGGCCCGCGTCTCGTTCACGCGGCCTTCGCGGGAGGGCACTCCTCCGGCTCGGCCTCGGTGCGCAGCTCGGACGCGGAAGGCCCGGCCGGTGCCGCCTCGATGGCAAGCGGCGCTTCGGGTTCGGCCTCCCCCGCGTGGGTCCGCTGCCAGTGCTTGGCGACCCAGCCGAGGATGAGGCCGACCGCGAGCACGGTGAGGACCGACCCCAGCAGCGACTGGAGGCCCGGCCCGGCGATCCACGCGATGAGCAGGCCCAGGCTCACGGTGTAGACCGCCCACAGGACCCCGCCGAGCAGGGCCATGCGCCCGTACGGGGCCCGGCCCGCGCCCGCCGCGATCCACGCGAGCGTCGTGCGGCCCGCGGGCAGGAAGCGCGCGATCACCGTGGTCCGGTAGGGATGCTTCGCGACGCTGCCCTGGAGGAGCCTCTCCAGCTTCAGCACCGCTCCCATCACCGACCGCTCGGCCAGGCGCGCCACGAACCGGGGCGGACGCCGCCGCAGCCCGGCCCGCACCGCGCGGAACACCTTGTAGCCCATGAACTCGCCGAACCACGACGAGGAGGCCGCGCCCACCAGGAGCACGGCTATCAGCCACGGGTTCCCGAACACGAGCCCCGCCGCGGCCGTCACCAGGGTCGCGCTCGGGAGCATCGGGACGAAGAAGTCCGCGGTGATCATGCCGACGAGGATCAGCAGCGCCAAGAAGAAGACCGTCATGGGGTCCCCCGTTCACCGACACCCGCGGGGACCCGGGCCGGGGGTCGGCCCGAGTCCCCTTCGGGCTTCGGCTACTTGGTCGCTCCGACGAGCTCGCGCTCGTCCTCGGGCGCGTCCTCGGCGAGGCGCTTCTGGAGCCGCTCGCCCTCGACGTCCACGTTCGGCAGGATGCGGTCCAGCCACTTCGGCAGCCACCACGCGCCCCGGCCCACCAGGGCCATGACCGCCGGGATGATCGCCATGCGGACCACGAACGCGTCGAACACGACGGCCGCGGCCAGCGCGAAGCCCATCGAGGCGATGAGCGACTCGGCACTGAAGATGAACGCCGCGAACACCGAGATCATGATGAGCGCCGCCGCCACGACCACCCGCGAGGAGTGCCCGTAGCCCTCGACGATGGCCTGCTTCGGGTCGGCCCCGTGGACGTAGGCCTCGCGGACGCGGGTCACCAGGAAGATCTGATAGTCCATCGCCAGGCCGAACACGAGGCCGATCATCAGGATCGGCATCATCGACATGATCGGGCCCGGCTGGTCCACGTTGAACAGCTCCGCGCCCCAGCCCCACTGGAAGACCGCGACGAGCGCGCCCAGGGCCGCGAACACGCTGAGCATGAACCCGAGCGTCGCCAGGACCGGCACCAGCAGCGAGCGGAACACCAGCAGCAGGATCAGCGCGGCCAGGCCGACCACGATGAGCATGTACGGCAGCAGCGCGTCGTTGAGGTTGTCGGAGATGTCGATGTTCAGCGCGGTCGCGCCGGTCACCGACCAGTCCGCGTCGGCGTCCTGCGCGAGGACCCCGCGGATGTCGTGGACGAGCTGGTTCGTGGCCTCGTCGGCGGGCGCGGTCTCGGGGATCACGGTCACCAGGAGCGTGTCGCCGTCCGCGTTCGGCACGGCCTGGCCGACCATCGCGATGCCGTCGATGTCATTGAGCTCCGCCGTGACGTCGGCCGCGGCGGTGTTCGCGTCGACCCCGTCGTGGAGGTCGCCCACGATCATGAGCTGGCCGTTGAAGCCCGCGCCGAAGCCGTCGCTGATGAGGTCGTACGCCTGGCGCTGCGTGGTGTCCTCGGAGGAGGAGCCCGCGTCGGGCAGGCCCAGCTCCAGGTCGGTCGCCGGGTAGGCGAGCGCGCCGAGGCCGACGATGCCGACCAGGGCCACCAGGATCGGGTGGCGGGTGATGAACCCGGCCCAGCGCTTGCCGCCGTTGGGTTTCGTGCCGTGCGTGCCCTCGGCGATGCGGCGGCGCTGGCGCTTGGTGAAGATCCGCTTCCCGGCGAACCCGGCGAACGCGGGCAGCAGGGTCACGGCGATGACCACGGCGATGAGGACGGTGACCGCGGCGGCCACGGCCATCTCGGTCAGGAACGGGATGTTCACGACCGACAGGCCCAGCAGCGCGATGATCACGGTCAGGCCCGCGAAGAACACGGCCGAGCCGGCGGTGCCGACGGCGCGGCCCATGGCCTCGGCGCGGGCCCGCTTGTCCTCGACGCGGCCGTCCTTGGCGAGTTCGCCCCGGTAGCGCGAGAGGATGAACAGCGCGTAGTCGATGCCCACGGCCAGGCCGATCATGGACGCGAGCGTGCCGGTGGACTCGCTGACGTTCATGAACGAGGTCGCGGCGAGGATGCCCGCGGTGGTGAGCATGACGCCCAGGACCGCGGTGATGATCGGGAGCCCGGCGGCCAGGAGCGCGCCGAACGTGACGACCAGGACGATGAGGGCCACGCCGATGCCGATGAGCTCGGTGGCACTGGTCTCGGGCATCGCCTGGAGGACGTCGCCGCCCACTTCCACGCGGATGCCCTGGTCCTCGGCGTCCGCGACGGCGTCCTCAAGGTAGGCGATGGTGTCCTCGTCGAGCTCCATCGAGGGCTCGGCGTAGGTCACCTGCATGACGCCGATGGTCTGGTCCTCGGCCGACAGCATGCCGATCGGCGTGCCGTCGGGGCCGGTGGCGAGCGGGCTGGTCACGGCCGCGACCTGCGGTGAGTCCTCCATGACGGCGGCGAGGTCGGCGATGGCCGCCGCGTTCGCCTCCGCGGTGAGGGCCTGGCCGTCCTCGGACTGGATGACGATCTGCGCGGAGCCGCCGTCGGCGTCCATCTCGGGGAAGCGCTCTTCGAGGAGGTCGAAGGCCTCCTGCGACTCGGTGCCGGGGAGCACGAACTCGGGGTTCGTCTCCTGCTGGAGGGTGGCGGCTGCGGCGCCGACGCCGCCGACGACGAGGACCCAGACGGCGAGGACGAGCCATCGCAGTCGATAGGACCCTCTGCCGAGACGGTAGAGGAAGGTGGCCACGGTGGGTGCTCCAATCGGATGATTGGCCGGTCCCGCCGAAGGCTGCGCTGTCTGGCGGCGCAGCCGCTCGGGTGTGTGTCGGCGGGACCGGTCGGGTGGTGTTCGCCGACGGCGTCGTCGGCCCTGGGTTTCCTGGTGTTGCCGTTGCTTCAGTTGTGTCAGGGGTCCGCGGGCGGTGTCAGGTCCCGGGAGCGGCGGGCGGCAGGGTGATGCCGCGTTCGAGGACGGCGAAGCCCTCGGCGATGGCCTCGGCGAGGGTTCGGCCCTCGGGGTCGGCCAGCCAGTGCTCGGTGGTGGTCTTGATGCAGACCAGCGCGCTGCCGAGCACGAGGCGGGGGTACAGGTCGTCCACGGAGGTGCCGGTGGCGTCGGCGACGATGCCGATGGCCTCCTTGAACAGGGCCAGGAACTGGCCCGACTGCTCCTTGATGAGCGAGGGCGAGGAGTGGATGAGCTGCTCGCGGCAGCGCATCATCTCGATGTCGAACTTCTCGTCGAAGTGCATCGCGATGGCCGAGTCGCGGATCGCGTCCCAGACCGGCTGGGTCGCGACGCGCTCGCGCAGGTCGGCCAGGAGCGCGTTCGTGGTCTCGTGGAAGTCGTAGAGGAGCGCGGCTTCCTTGGAGGGGAAGTAGTTGTGGAAGGTGCGCGTGGAGACGCCCGCGTCCGCGGCGATCTCCTCGGCCGTGACGTTCCCGATGCCGTCCTTCGCGATCGCGAGGCGGAAGGTCGCCGCGGAGAGGGCCGCCTTGGTGGCGGCCTTCTTGCGTTCGCGGAGCCCGGTCGGAGCGGTCATGGGGTAACCCTAACCGCCGTGGTCGGTGTTTACAAGATTCCCATCGTGAAATTTTGCAGAGCACGCAGGTTTCAGGAGAGGGGGGCCACGCAAGTGACGCCGGGCACGGACCACTCGGTCACCGAGGCGCGTTCGCCGGTCGGGTCCACGCGCGTGACGGTACCGCTGTGCTGGCACGCGACCAGCAGCGTCCCGTCCGCGGTGAGGACCGCGTCTCTCGGCCAGGCCCCGCCGACCGGGACCGAGCGCACCAGCGCGCTCGCCGCCGGGTCCACGACCGCGAGCTGGTCGGGCCCGCGCACGGTGATGTAGACGAGCCCGCGCTCGGGGTCGGGGACGACGGCCGCGGGGAGCGCCTCGGGGGCGTCCTCGTCGAGGCCGATGTCCGGCATGGCCGCGTAGTCGACGGCCTCGCCCGAGGGGAGCGGCACGGCCGGCCCGAAGGAGAACGTCGCCGAGCGCGAGTCCCAGGAGCCGACGGCGAACGCGTTCGCGAGCTCCCCGGCGATGACGGCCCGGTCGCCGACGAACGCGAGATGCCGCGGGCCGAAGCCCGGCTCCAGCTGGGAGGTCGCCGCGGGCGTGAGCTTCCCGTCCTCGGCGAGGTCGAGCGCGTGGACGCGGTCCGAGCCCAGGTCGACCACGAGGACGCGGCCGTCGTGGCACACCACCTGGTGCGCGTGCGGACCGGACTGGCGGTCGGGGTGCGGGCCGGTGCCGGAGAGGCGGAACTCGTCGGCGGCCTCGCCGAGCGTGCCGTCCTCGCCGATCGGCAGGACCGCGACCGAGGCGCCCGAGCCGTCCCCGGCGCCGTAGTTCGCGACCAGGAGCCAGCGCCCCGACGGGTCGACGGTGGCGTGGCAGGGGTTGTTGCCGCCGGTGGAGCGGCCCTGGCCCGCGCGGTCGAGCGCGAAGTCGTCGCCGATGCGCCAGGCCCCGGCGAAGCCGGGCTCGGTCTCGGTCAGGGTGTAGACCGCTTCGGGGCCGACGTGGACCCACGAGGGGTTCACCACCATCGCCGGCTCGCCGAGCCCGTCGGGCCCGGCCGCGACCAGGCCCGGGCCGCCTTCAGTGGTGTAGTCGCCAAGGAGGTACCGCATGGGCCCGATCCTAGCGGCCCCGCCGCGCGGCGGCGCGGGCTCGGCCTCCCGGTGTCGCGCGTCCCGGGCCGGTGCGCGTTTCGCGGCCTAGACTGGGTCGCATGGGACGTGAGGACGACGCGCAGTGGCGCGAGAAGCTGACGCGCGAGGAGTACAAGGTGCTGCGCCAGGGCGGCACCGAGGCGCCGTGGACCGGCGAGTACGTGGACGAGAAGCGCCGCGGCGTGTACCGGTGCCGGGCCTGCGGGTCCGAGCTGTTCGCCTCCGACACGAAGTTCGACTCCCGGTGCGGGTGGCCCTCGTTCTGGACCCCGCTCGCGGGCGACAAGGTGAAGCTCCTGGAAGACAACACCCTGGGGATGCGCCGCACCGAGGTGCGCTGCGCGAACTGCGACTCCCACCTGGGGCACGTGTTCTACGGCGAGGGCTGGGACAACCCCGACGACGCCCGGTTCTGCATCAACTCGATCAGCCTGACCCTGGAGCCCGCGGAGGACCAGGCCTAGGAGGCCGGTTCCGCTTCGGCCCCAACGGGATCCACCGCCCGTTCACGCGCGCCCGGCCGCGTGCGGGCGGGGAGGCGGCGCACGGCTAAGCTCACCTTCGTGCCCTGCTCCCGATGAACGAAAGAGGCCGAGGGTGGAACCCGGGAACCTGATCGCTGGCCGTTACCGCCTTGAGCAACGCCTCGCAGCGGGCGGCATGGGCGAGGTGTGGCGCGGCACCGACACCCGGCTCAACCGCGTCGTCGCCGTCAAGCTGCTCCACTCCGGACTGTCGGGCAACGACCGGTTCCGGGCCCGCTTCCACCAGGAGGCGCAGGCCGTCGCGCAGCTCCAGTCGCCCGGGATCGTCGCGCTCTACGACTACGGCGAGGAGCACGCCCCCGAGGGGCTCGTCTCGTACCTGGTCATGGAACTGGTCCGCGGGAAGGCCCTCGACAACGTCCTGCGCGAGCGCAGGCGCCTGTCCCCCAACGAGACCCTGAAGATCATGGCCTCCGCGGCCGAGGCCCTCGACGTCGCGCACCAGGCCCACATCATCCACCGCGACATCAAGCCCGGGAACCTCCTGGTCGACACCGACGGCTCGGTCAAGATCGTCGACTTCGGCATCGCCGCCGCCAAGGGCGGGGCGGGGCTCACCGAGACCGGCACCGTCATGGGCACCCTCGCGTACGCCTCCCCCGAGCAGCTCCAGGGCTCCCAGCTCACCGGCGCGACCGACCTCTACTCGCTCGGCATCGTCGCCTACGAGGCCCTCGCCGGACGCCCCCCGTACGCCGGGAACGAGCCGACCGCCGCGATCGCCGGGCACCTGACCGGCACGCCCGCGCCGCTGCCCCCCGACGTCCCGGCCCCGGTCGCGAACATCGTCATGCGGTGCCTCGCGAAGGACCCGCGCCAGCGCTTCGCCTCCGCGGCCGAGCTCGCCCGCGTGTGCCGCGCCGGCGGCATGGGCGGCGGGACCACCGCGATCCTCGCCACTCCCCCGCCGCCGCAATCGCCGCAGTCCACCCGGGTCATGAGCCCGGCCGCGGGCGCGGCGATGGGCGCGGGCGTGGTCGCCGCGCACACCAGCCCCATGCAGCAGCAGTCGTTCCAGGACGACTACGGCCCCGGCGCGGGCACCGGCCAGTACCGCACCGGCGGCGCCCCCGAACGGCCCCTGCCGCCCCCGCGCGACATGGAGCAGGCCCGCCGCAACCCGACCGGCCCGATCCTCATCGTCGCCGCGGGCCTCGCCGTGATCCTCATCGCCTTCCTCATCTGGGCCCCTTGGAAGGACGACGAGGACGACCCGACGGGCGCGGCCGAGGACCCCACGACCTCCGCGGCGGCCGAGGAGACCACCGAGTCGGCGCCCGAGGAGGAGGAGAACGAGGACTCCGGCGGCGACGAGGAGGACCAGGGCCAGGAGGAGGAGCAGACGACCGAGGAGCGGACCTCCGAGGAGGAGGACCTCGCCGACCTCGACGACTTCACCGGCGACAACGTCAACGACGCCCTCGACCAGCTCGCCAGCGACGGCTTCACCGACGTCTCCGCCGAGCCCACCGCTCCCGAGAACGCCGAGCACGAGACCTGCGAGATCCTCTACCAGGAGCCCGAGAGCGGCGGCGACATCAGCCGCGACACCCCGATCGTGTTCGGCTACGTCGCGAACGACGCCTCCTGCCCCGACGGCGACCTGGGCTGACCACGGTGTCCGGCGGCCGAACGCGACCGCCGGACACCCCTTGACGCCACCGCCGCAGCCCCCTGTCGCACCCGCCTGGCACTGTTGAGCCGGGGGCGGCTCCGCGCGCCCGATTTGCCCGAGAACCTCCGTTCACATTCCAGCCCCGGCGCGGCCTCGCGGGCCCTCGGCGACAATGGTCCGCATGCCGCATCCGCCCGTCCTGCCCGACCTGCCCATCCGGGCGTCGCTGCCCGCGCTGCTCGACGCCGTGGCGCGCACCGGGACCGCGGTGCTCGCCGCGCCGCCCGGGACGGGGAAGACCACGCTCGCGCCGCTGGCGCTGGCGGGGCTGATCGGCGACGGGCCGCAGCGGCGGGTCCTGGTGGCCGAGCCGCGGCGGCTCGCGACCCGGGCCGCCGCCGCGCGGATGGCCTCCATCCTCGGGGAGCGGACCGGCGAGCGCGTCGGGTTCCAGATCCGCGGCGAGGCGAAGCGGTCGGCCGCCACCAGGGTCGAGGTCGTGACGACGGGGGTGCTGCTCAACCGGCTCCTCGCCGACCCCGAGCTGCCGGGCACCGACCTCGTGGTGCTCGACGAGTGCCATGAGCGGCACCTGGAGACCGACACCGCGTGCGCGTTCCTCATCGAGTCGCGCCAGGTGCTGCGCCCCGACCTGGGCCTCGTCGCCGCCTCCGCGACCGCCGACGTCGAGCTGTGGACCGGGCTGCTCGCCGGGGACGCCGGGCCCGCGCCCGCCGTGGCCTCCGAGCCGATGCGCCATCCGGTCGCGATGCACTGGGAGCCCCCGCGCGAGCGGCTCAAGCCGCCGGACGGGATGCGGGTGGACCCGCGGTTCCTCGCCCACGTCGCGCACCTCGTGGACCGGGCGCTCGACGCCGACGACGGCGACGCGCTGGTGTTCCTCCCCGGCGCCGCCGAGATCCGCCGGGTCGCGGAGCGACTCGGACACCTCGACGCCGATATACATCAACTGCACGGATCGGTGCCGCCCGCGGAGCAGGACCGGGCCATGCGCACCGGCGAGCGCCGCCGGGTCGTGCTCGCCACCGACATCGCCGAGTCGAGCCTGACGGTGCCGGGGGTGCGGATCGTCGTAGACGCCGGGCTGGTGCGCCGCCCGGTCGTGGACCACGCCCGCGGCCTCCCCGGACTGACCACGGCCCCGGCCTCGCGCGCCGCGGCCGACCAGCGCGCGGGCCGCGCCCGGCGCGAGGGGCCGGGCGCGGTGTGGCGGGCCTGGAGCGAGGCCGAGCACCTGCGCCGCGCCGCCCAGCCCGTGCCCGACGTGGCCGCCGCGGACCTCACCGCGTTCCGCCTCCAGGCCGCGTGCTGGGGCACCGCCGTGGACGACCTGGCGCTCCCCGGGCGGCCCCCGGCGGGCGCGATCGAGGCCGCCGAAGCGACGCTGATCGCCTTGGGGGCCATCGACGCGGACGGTGCGGCGACCGACCGCGGGCGGGTCCTCGCCAGGGCCGGGCTGCACCCGCGGCTCGCGCGGGCGCTCGTGGACGGGGCGGCGCGCGTCGGGTCCGCGAAGGCCGCCGAGGTGGCCGCGCTCCTCGGACTCGACAAGCGGGGCAAGGGGGACGACCTCCTCGCGCAGTGGCGGCAGCTCCGCAGTGCACGCGACCGGCAGTGGGAGCAGGAGGTCAAGCGCCTCGCCCGCGCCGTCCCGAACGTCGACCGGCACGCATCGGACGACGAGGCGGCGGCCACCGTCGTCGCCCTGGCGTTCCCCGAGCGGGTCGCCAAGCGCAGCGGCGGCCAGTGGCTCACCGCCGGGGGCACCGGGGCCGTCGCCGCCGAGGGGTCGGCGCTCTCCGGCAGCGAGTGGCTCGCCATCGCCGACGCCGACCGCTCCCCCGGGCGCGCGGCCGCGGTGATCCGCGCGGCCGTCCCGATCGACGGGGGCCTGGCGCGCGAGATCGTCGGCGAGGAGACCGTGGAGAGGGTCGAGTGGGACGCCGAGCGGCGGGACGTGGCCGCGCGGTCGGTGAGGATGGTCGGCGCCATCGAGGACGCCTCGGACCGGCTCGCGGACCCCGACCCGGCGCTGGTGCGCGCCGCGCTGCTCGACGGGCTCCGGCGGGAGGGCCTGGACCTGCTCGGCTGGTCCGAGGGGGCGCGGCGAATGCGCGAGCGGATGGCGTTCTGCCGCAGGGAGATCGGCGAGCCGTGGCCGGACGTGTCCGACGCGGCGCTGCTGGCGGGGACCGACTGGCTCGAACCGTGGTGGGACCGGGCCCGCCGCCGACGCGACCTGGAGCGGATCGACACCGCGGCGGCGCTGCGGAACCTCGTGCCGTGGTCGGAGGACCTCGACCGGACCGCGCCGGTGCGGCTGCGCCTGGGCAACGGCTCGGAGGCGGCCGTGGACTACACGAGCGGCACCCCGGTCCTGAAGATGAAGCTCCAGCTGTTCTTCGGCGCCAAGGAGATCCCGCGGATCGCGGGCGTCCAGGTACGGGCGCACCTGCTCGACCCGGCCGGGCGGCCCCTCGCGGTCACCGCCGACCTGGCGTCGTTCTGGCAGGGCCCGTACGCGCAGGTCCGGGGCGAGATGCGCGGACGGTACCCGAAGCACCCGTGGCCCGAGGACCCCGCAGACGCCGAACCGACCGCCTGGACGAACCGTCGCCTGCGCGGGGCCTAAGCGAGCCATTCGGTGATCGGGAGGAGCATCCAGGTGCCCCAGAGGGCGGCGGCGATGGTGGCGAGGGCGAACAGGAAGATCCAGAACGCGGCCGGGAACGGGGTGATGCCCGCGAGCTGGTCGGCGTCCGACTGGCCCGAGCCGCGGCCGCCGCGGCGTCGCCCGCCGAGTTCGAGGACGGGCTTGACCGCGCCGAGCAGGAGCAGCCACACGCCCGCGTAGGCGGCGACGGTCTGCACGATCGCGTTCCCGTACCAGGTCGCGGCGAACACGCCCGCGCCCACGACGATGAGCGCCAGCGCGCCGTACCAGTTGCGGATGAACACGAGCATGACCGCCAGGAGCACCAGGGTGATCCACAGCAGCAGCACGATCCGGCCCGCGCCGACGAGGGCCGCCGCGCCGAGGCCGAGGAGGGCGGGGGCGGTGTACCCGGCGACGAGGGTCATGGCCGCGCCGAAGCCGGTGGGCCGCCCGCGCGAGAAGGTGAGGCCGGAGGTGTCGGCGTGGAGGCGGATGCCGGTGAGGCGCCGTCGCATGAGGACCGCCATGAGCGCGTGCCCGCCCTCGTGGGCGATGGTGACCAGGCCGCGGCTCCAGCGCCAGACGGGCGCGTAGAGGACGGCGGCCGCGGCGGCCGCGAGGCACGCGACGGCGACCCAGACCGGGGGTGCGGTCTGGATCTGCGTGAGGGTGTCGATGACGGACTCGAACGGTGCCACAGGACCTCGTCTTCGGGGTGAAACGGACGCGCGGTGAAGGATGATCCTAGCGGCGGGCATATGGTAGAGGAGGCAGAGGCACCTCCTCGTGGAAGGACGGCCCCATGGGCACCGACGACCGCTTCGACCCGCACCTGGGGTTCCTGGAGACCGCGGACCGGCTCGTGGAGGAGCTGGCGATGCACAACCTGAAGGCGCGCGAGCGGCTGCGCGAGGGGATCGCCTGGCTGGAGGCCCGGCGCGAGGACGCCGACGACGCCGAGCACGCCGACATCGAGATCCTGGTGGCGCAGTGCCACGACGCGCTCAAGCGGATGGAGTCGCTGCGGGGGGCCTACCAGGACGTGCGGGCGATCAACGCGGCCGCGCACGCCGAGCACGTGGAGTGGCTGGAGAAGCGGATGCTCACCGGGACCGAGTCGCCGGAGGAGCGCATCGAGCGGGCCGAGCGGCTCGACCGGCTGCGGGTGGAGCGGCAGGCGCGCATGGGCGAGCTGCGGCGCCGGGCCGAGGAGGCGGGGCGTCCCCCGCAGGCCGAGGGCGAGGACGGGGCCCGCTGAAGCGGGTTGAACGGTAACCTCCTGCCCTGCAAGGGCTTACATGGGCGCGCGGGGCCGATCCGGATAACGTTTCGGCCACGGCCCATTGACATGTCCCTATCCCGTCGGGTACCAATGAGGCTCTGGACCAAGCGAGAGAGCGCTCTCTGAAAACCGGCCCCAACTGGGGACTGGTCGCAGAGAGCGATCTCTCAACCGGCAAAGGAGCCTCCATGGCAGACGTTCAGACCCACGTACCCACGAGATCCCGGCGGCGCCTCGCCCGCGCCGTCGCAGCCGTCACCGCCGGCGTCGCGCTCATCGCGAGCGTCGGCCTCGCCATCGCGAACGCCAACGCCGAGAGCGACATCGGCGCCGCCCAGACCTGGGACCTGGTGTGGTCCGACGAGTTCAACGGCTCGGCGGGCCAGCTGCCCTCGACCCAGAACTGGCAGTTCGACCTCGGCCACGCCTACCCCGGCGGCCCCGCGAACTGGGGCACCGGCGAGATCGCCGCCCACACGAACAACCCCGCGAACGTCTCCATGGACGGCAGCGGCAACCTCAAGATCACGGCCCTGCGCGACGGCGCGGGCGCGTGGACCTCCGCGCGCATCGAGACCGTGCGCTCCGACTTCAAGGCCCCCGCCGGCGGGACCCTCGCCATCGAGGGCCGCCTCCAGCTCCCCCAGGTCAGCGGCGACGCGGCCCTCGGGTACTGGCCCGCGTTCTGGGCCCTGGGCTCGCCGTTCCGCGGCAACTACTGGAACTGGCCGGGCATCGGCGAGTACGACATCATGGAGAACGTCAACGGGCAGGCCAATGCGCACGGCGTGCTCCACTGCGGCGTCGCCCCCGGCGGCCCCTGCAACGAGTTCAACGGCCTCGGCGCGACCACCCAGTGCGGCGGCTCCTGCCACAACGGCTTCCACACCTACCGGTTCGAGTGGGACGACTCGGGCGCCTCGGGCCAGCTGCGCTGGTACGCCGACGGCCAGCTGTTCCACACCGTCAACGAGAGCGCGCTCCCCGCGGACACGTGGACCCAGATGACCAGCCACGCCGGGTACTTCGTGCTGCTCAACCTGGCGATGGGCGGGGCCTTCCCCGACGGGGTCGCCGGGTTCGCGACGCCCACGGCCGCAACGCAGCCGGGCGCCTCGATGCTCGTGGACTACGTGCGCGTCTACACCGCGGGCGGCTCCGGCGAGCCCACGGGCGAGCCGACCACCACCCCCGGCGGGGGCGGCGGGACCCGCGACGCCTACGCCTCGGTCGAGGCGACCTCCTTCGACGGGTCCTCCGCGAGCCTGCCGGTCTCGGGCGGCGCGATCGGCCCGCTCGGCAACGGAGACTGGGTCCGCTACGACGACGTGGTCTTCGGGTCCTCCAGCCCGCTCGACTTCGTCGCCCGCGTCGCCTCCGGGGCCGCGGGCGGGGTCAGCGGCCTCGTGGAGGTGCGGATCGACTCGCGCACGGCCGCCCCGATCGGGTCGTTCGCCGTCGCGAACACCGGCGGGTGGACCTCCTGGCGGGACGTCCCCGGCAACGTGAGCGCCGTGACCGGCACGCACGACGTGTACCTGACCTTCACCTCCGGCCAGTCCCAGGACTTCGTGTCCTTGGACCAGTTCCACTTCCGGCGCTGAGGCGCCTCCCGCGCGGGCGGGCGCCCGTCCGCCCGCGCACCCCTCATCCGACAACGACAACGGAGCACCAGTGATGACATCCAGACCGACCCGCGCCATCAGCGTCGTGGCGGCCCTCGTGACCGCGGCGGGCCTCGCCGCCTGCTCGGGCGGGGACGACGACGGCAAGATCACCCTGAGCGTGGGCCTGTTCGGCGACTTCGGCTTCGGCCCCCTCTACGAGGAGTACTCGAAGCTCCACCCCGAGATCGAGTTCGAGGAGCGCATCGCCGAGTTCGCCGACCACCACACGAACCTGACGACGCACCTCGCGACCGGTTCGGGGGCGGCCGACATCGAGGCCGTCGAGGTCGGCTACATCTCGCAGTACACCGCCCAGCCCGACCGCTTCCACAACCTCCTCGACCTCGGCGCCGACGAGCTCGAAGGCCAGTGGCTCGACTGGAAGTGGCAGCAGGCCCTCTCCTCCGACGGCGAGTCCCTCATCGGGCTCGGCACCGACGTCGGCGGCATGGCGATGTGCTACCGCCGCGACCTGTTCGAGGCCGCCGGGCTCCCCGTCGAGCGCGACGAGGTCTCCGCGCTGTGGGCCGAGTCCTGGCAGGACTACGTGGCCCTGGGCGAGCAGTACACCGCCGACACCGGCGGGTACTGGTTCGAGTCCTCCGGGAACATGTTCCGCGCCATGGTCGAGCAGGCCGACGAGGGCGTGTACGACCGCGAGGACAACCTCATCGTCGAGTCCAACCCGGCGATCGGCGACGCGTGGGACCTCACCGTCGAGGCCATCGGGGCGGGCATGTCGAACCGGCTCACCGCGTGGACCCCGGAGTGGAACGCCGGGTTCAACGAGGGCACGTTCGCCACGATCATCTGCCCCGCGTGGATGACCTCCTACATCGAGACCAACGCGCCCGACGCGGCCGGCCTGTGGGACATCGCGACCGTGCCCGGCGGCGCCGGGAACATGGGCGGCTCGCACCTGGTGCTGCCCGAGCAGGGCGAGCACCCCGAGGAGGCGTACGCGTTCATCGAGTGGCTCACCGCCCCCGAGCAGCAGCTCAAGGTGTTCGAGGCGACCGGGAACTTCCCGTCCACGCCCTCGCTGTACGAGGACCCGGCGCTGACCGGGCTGAGCAAGCCGTACTTCAACGACGCGCCCGTCGGCGAGATCTTCACCGCCGCCGCCACGGCCGTGCAGCCGCAGTACCAGGGCCCACTCCAGGGCGACGTGCTCGCCACGATCGGCCAGGGCCTCGGCCGCATCGAGGACGGCAGCCAGACGCCGGAGGACGCGTGGAGCCAGGTCCTGTCGGACCTCGAATCGTTCTAGCCCCCGGAAGGGCGGCGGGCCCCCGGCCCGCCGCCCGCTCCTCCCCCGACTGGAAAGCGACCCGATGACCATCGCCGCCAAGGGGCCGGGCACGCGCAGGGGCCCCGCGGGCCTGCTGCGCTACCGCCTCGACCTCAAAGCCTCCCCGTACCTGTACATCGCCCCGTTCTTCGTGCTGTTCGCCGCGTTCGGCCTGTTCCCGCTCGCGTTCACCGCGTGGGTGTCCACCCACGAGTGGAGCCTCCTGTCGGACGAGCACGTGTTCGTGGGCTTCGGGAACTACGAGACGCTCCTGACCGACCCGTACTTCTGGAACGCCCTCGGCAACACCCTCTCGATCCTCGCGCTCGCCACCGTCCCGCAGCTGCTCGCCGCGCTCCTGCTCGCGCACGTGCTCACCATGCGGCTGCGCGCCCAGACGTTCTGGCGCATGGGGATGCTCCTGCCGAACGTCGCGTCCGTGGTCGCCGTCGCCGTCATCTTCAGCCAGCTGTTCGGCCGCGACTTCGGGCTCATCAACTGGGTCCTCGACTCCCTCGGCGCCGGCCGCGTCGACTGGCAGGCCGGGACCGCGTCCTCGCACGTCGCGATCGCGGTCATGGTGGCGTGGAAGTGGACCGGGTACAACGCGCTCATCTACCTCGCCGCCATGCAGGCCGTCCCACGCGAGGTCTACGAGGCCGCGCACCTCGACGGGGCCTCCCGGCTCCAGCAGCTGTTCCACGTCACCGTCCCGATGATCCGGCCCACCATCGTGTTCACCGTGATCGTCTCGACCATCTACGGGCTCCAGATCTTCGCCGAGCCGCAGCTGTTCGGCGGCGGCGGCCAGAACGGCGTCACCGGCGGCGCCTCCCGCCAGTTCCAGACCCTCACGCTCTACCTCTACGAGCACGGCTTCAACCGCGGCTTCGAGTTCGGGTACGCCTCGGCCGTGGCCTGGACGATGTTCGCCGTGATCGTGCTCGTCGCCCTCGTCAACTACCTGTTCATCCGCCGCATCAGGAGCGCCTCGTGACCGCCGCCGACCTCACCGACACGCTCGCCGCGCCCCCCGAGGACTCCCGGCGGCCGGGCCGCACTGCCTTGCCGGGCCGACCCGGCCGCCGGGCCCGGGCCCGCCTGCGCGCCCTGCGCGAGCAGCCCGGGCGCCTCGCCTACCTGACGCTCGTCGCCGTCCTGTTCTTCTCCGGGTTCCCGCTGTACTACAGCTTCGTGGTCGCCTCCCGGGACAACTCGGCGCTGGCGACGGTCCCGCCCCCGGTGCTGCCGGGCGCGAACCTCGTCGAGAACGTGCAGCGCGTGTTCGACACCGTCCCGTTCGGGACGGCGCTGCTCAACTCGGTCCTGGTCAGCGGCAGCGTCACCGCGTCGGTGGTGTTCTTCTCCACGCTCGCGGGCTTCGCGTTCGCGAAGCTGGAGTTCAAGGGCGCCAAGGTGCTCCTGGTAGCCGTCGTGGCGACCATGATGGTCCCGGTGCAGCTCGGCGTCATCCCGCTGTTCATGCTCATGGTCGAGCTGGAGTGGACGGACACGCTGTGGGCGGTCATCGCACCGGGCCTGGTGAACGCGTTCGGGGTGTTCTTCATGACGCAGTACCTGCGCGGGTCGCTGCCGGGCGAGCTCATCGAGTCGGCGCGCATCGACGGGGCCTCGACGTTCCGGATCTTCTGGCAGATCGTCATGCCCGCGGCCCGGCCCGCGGCCGTCGTCCTCGGGGTCCTCACGTTCCTGACCGCGTGGAACGACTACTTCTGGCCCCTCATCGTGCTCTCCAGCCCCGAGAACCAGACCGTCCAGGTGGCGCTCTCGACGCTCTCGGGCGGGTACGTCACCGACCAGTCGCTCGTGCTGACCGGGACGATGCTGGCTACGCTTCCTCTGCTGGCGGTGTTCGCGCTCTTGGGCAAGTACATGATCAGCGGGATCATGCAGGGCGCGGTCAAAGGCTGACACGAGACGGAGGCGGACGCGATGGTGCGTGCGGATGCGGGGCCGGTGCGGGGGCCCCGCCAGGGGCGGCCGACACTGGAGGAGGTCGCCGAGCGGGCGGGCGTGTCGCGGGCGACCGTCTCACGCGTCGTCAACGGCCAGACCTCGGTGAACGAGGACCTGCGGCGGGCCGTGGAGGCCGCCGCCGACGAGCTGGGGTACGTGCCCCACGCCGCCGCCCGGTCGCTGGTGACCCACCGGACGGACTCGGTGGCGCTCATCCTCCCCGAGTCCCCGCACCGCGTGTTCTCCGACGACCAGTTCTTCCCCGGCGTCATCCGCGGCGTCGCCACCGAGCTCGACGCGGCCGGGAAGCTCCTGGTGCTCATGACGACCGGGTCCGCCGAGGCCCGCCAGCGGGCCGAGCGGTACGCGGTCGGCGGGCACGTCGACGGGGTCATGTTCGCCTCGCTCCACGACGCGGACCTGCTGCCGGAGCTGATGATGCGCCGCGGCGTGCCGGTGGTGTGCAACGGGCTGCCGCAGCTGGACGCGCCGTGCATCGACGTCGACCACCTCGGTGGGGTCCGGGCGGCCGTGGACTACCTGATCGCGCAGGGGCGCAGGCGGATCGCGACGATCGCCGGGCCCCTTGACATGGTCGCGGGCCGGGCCCGCCTCGACGGGTACCGGGCGGCGCTCGCGGACGCGGACCGGCGGGCGATCGTCGCCGTCGGCGACTTCACCGCCGAGTCCGGGCAGGCCGCGATGCGCCAGCTCCTCGCGGACGAGCCGGACCTCGACGCGGTGTTCGTGGCCTCGGACCTCATGGCGCACGGGGCGCTCCAGGCGCTGCGCGAGGCCGGGCGGCGGGTGCCGGACGATGTCGCCGTCGTCGGCTTCGACGACATCGCCCTGGCCACGTACTCGGACCCGCCGCTGACGACGGTGCGCCAGCCGATCGCGGAGATCGGGCGGACCATGGCGCGGACCATGCTGCGGGTCCTGGAGGGCCACGACGTGGAGCCGATGACGATCCTGCCGACGGAGCTGGTGGTCCGCGAGTCCGCGTGAACCGGTCTTGAGGGCTAGGTGAAGATGCTGACGCCGCCGGGCCCCACCAGGAGCCCGAGGATGATGACGATGATGCCCAGGAGCACGCGGCCCCGGAAGATCATCGTGATGCCGTAGATGACGATGAGGACCGCGAGGATCCAGAGTATGAGTGCCATGCGGTCCGGATACCCACCGGCGCGGTGAATATGTCCGGTGCGGACGGCGCTTTCCGGCGGTTGTCGGTGGCACGTGGTCCACTTGGGGCGTGGAGGTCGCACTGGTGCCCGGGAGGGCCGGCGAGGGCTGGACGATGGCCCTGCCCGGCGGGGCTCCCGCGTACCATCCGGACCTCGCCGCGGCCGTGCGCGCGGCCGAGGCCGAGGCGCCGCCGCGGTGGGTGGCCGCCGACCTCGCGCGCGACTACCCGCCGCTGCTGGAGGCCGGGGCGCGGCTCGACCGGGCCCGCGACCTGCGGCTGGCCGAGCGCATCCTCTCCCGGGTGGAGGCGCACGACCCGCCCGCGTACGTGGTCGCCTCCGACCCTGACGCGGGGACGCTGTTCGAGCGCGAACCCGAGCCGGTCGACGGCCCCGCGGAGCTGACGCGGCTCCAGGCGGCGTGGCTGGACCAGCGGCGGCGCACCGCGAACGCCGCGATCCCGGGCCTGGGCGCGCTGCTGGCCGCCGAGTCGGCGGGGGCGCTGGTGGCCGCGGAGATGAGCCGCACGGGCGTGCCGTTCGACCGGGGCGTCCACGACCGGCTGCTGCGGGACCTGCTGGGCCCGCGTCCGTCCAAGGGGCTGCGGCCCCGGAAGCTCCAGGCGCTCGCCGACAAGGTCACCGAGGCGTTCGGGCACCAGTTGAACCCGGACTCGACGAAGCAGGTGCTCGCGGCGTTCCACGCCGCGGGCGTGGACGTGAAGACCACGCACGCGTGGGAGCTCCACTCGGTGGACCACCCGGCGGTCGAGGCGCTGAAGGTGTACCGCGAGCACGCGCGCGTGTGGGGCGCGTTCGGGTGGAACTGGGCCGACGCGTGGGTCCACGACGTGGTCGACCGGGAGACGGGGAGGGCGGCGAGCCGGTTCCAGCCGGTGTACATCGTCGGCGGCGCCGACACCGGCAGGTGGGGCACCGACGGGGGCGGGGCGCTGCAACTGCCCCACTCGGTGCGGGAGGCGATCCGCGCCGACCCCGGCTGGAAGCTCGTCGCGGCCGACGCGGCGCAGCTGGAGCCGCGCCTGCTGGCGGCGATCAGCGGCGACCGGGCGATGATCGCGGCCACGGCCGCCGACGACCTGTACACGGAACTGGCGCCGCGGCTCGGCGGCGAGCGCGGGAAGGCCAAGATCGCGCTGATCTCGGCGATGTACGGCGGGACGGCGGGCGACGCGCGCCAGCTCGTGCAGCTCATGCGGGACCGGTTTCCGGCCGCGTTCGAGCGGGTCGAGTCAGCGGCGCGCACGGGCGAGAAGGGCGGGCTGGTGCGCACCTGGCTGGGGCGGACGGTCCCGGCGCCCTCGGAGCGGTGGTGGCGCCAGCTCAACTCCGAGGACGGCACGAAGTCGTCGGCGTCGCGGGGCCGGTTCACGCGCAACTTCATCGTGCAGGGCACGGCCGCGGAGTGGGCGCTGGTGCTGCTGGCGCTCCTGCGCCGGGAGCTGCACGAGCAGGGCCTGGGCGAGCTGGTGTTCTTCCTGCACGACGAGGTGATGGTCCACTGCCCGCAGGAGCACGCCGAGGCGGTGTCGACCGCGATCGAGCGGTGCGCGGCGGCGGCGACGCGGACCCTGTTCGGCGACATGCCGGTGCGGATTCCGCTGCGGCCCAAGGTCGTGGACAGCTACGCGGAGGCGAAGTGAGGGCGCGCGGGGTGCGGGACCGGCGTCGAGGAGGAGGCGGGAGGACGCTTTCTTCTCCTGGAGTCGTAGTACCCGGGTACCACTCGCGTCCCTGAATATCGATCCCGAAACCGATGAACGCGCCCCGCGCGGGCCGTAGATTTCGGGGCATGATCGAGATCGAGCACTTGACGAAGCGCTACGGCAAGAAGACGGCCGTGGACGATCTGACGTTCGCCGTCAAGCCCGGCGTCGTCACGGGGTTCCTGGGGCCGAACGGCGCCGGGAAGTCCACCACGATGCGCGCCATCGTCGGCCTGGACGCCCCGACCAGCGGGCTCGCCCGCGTCAACGGCCAGCACTACTCGCAGTTCAAGTCGCCGCTGACCGAGGTCGGCGCGCTCCTTGAGGCGAAGTCGGTGCACGCCGGGCGCAGCGCGTACAAGCACCTGCTGGCGCTCGCCCGCACCCACGGCATCCCCGCCAAGCGCGTCCACGAGGTCATCGACCTCGTCGGCCTGCACGAGGTGGCCGGGAAGCGCGTGGGCGGCTTCAGCCTGGGCATGGGCCAGCGCCTGGGCATCGCGGTCGCGCTGCTGGGCGACCCGGCGGTGCTGATCCTGGACGAGCCGGTGAACGGCCTCGACCCCGACGGCGTGAAGTGGATCCGCCTGCTGCTCAAGGGCCTCGCGTCCGAGGGCCGCACGGTGTTCCTGTCCTCGCACCTGATGAGCGAGCTGGCGCAGACCGCCGAGCACCTCATCGTCATCGGGCAGGGGAAGCTCCTGGCCGACACGACGGTGGACGACTTCGTGAACGGCAGCGGGAAGGCCCGCGTGCGGGTCGTCTCGCCCGACGCGGCGCGCCTCGCCGAGCACCTCGCGGGGCCGGGCATCTCCATCGCCAGCCCCGAGCGGGGCGTCCTGGAGGTCTCCGGGACCGAGGCCGCGGTGGTGGGCCAGACGGCCGCCGCGCACGGCCTGGTCCTGCACGAGCTGCGGACCGACCGCGGCTCCCTGGAGGACGCGTTCATGCAGTTGACCGCCGATTCGGTGGAGTACCGACAGACCGTGGAAGGGGCGAACTGATGACCGCCGCCGCAATGACCGAACGACCGGCCGCGTACGTGCCGAAGGGCGGCTACCGCCTGACGGGCGCGGGGCTGCTGCGCTCGGAGTGGACGAAGCTGTGGTCGCTGCGCTCGACGTGGATCGTGCTCCTGTGCGCGGTCGTGTTCGCGGCGGGCCTGGGGGCCCTGATCTCCGCGAGCGTCCCGTCGGACCAGGGCCTGTCGGGCTCGGACACGGCGCTGAGCTTCGCGATGGCGGGCGTCTCGCTGAGCTCGGTGTTCATCGCCGTGCTGGGCATCCTCACGGTGACCGGCGAGTACTCGACCGGGTCGATCCGGTCGACGATGTCGGCCGCGCCCAAGCGCCTCGGGGTGCTCGGCGCGAAGGCCGCCGTGTACGGCGCGGTGGTGGCGGTCCTGTTCGCCGCCATGGTGTTCCTGACGTTCTTCCTGTCGCAGGCGCTGCTCGACGACCCCGCGCTGTCGGTGTCGCTGGGCGACGAGGGCGTGTCCCGGGCGCTGTTCGGGTACGTGGCGATGATCGTGTACCTGGCGCTGCTGGCGATCGCGCTCGGGTCGATCCTGCGGAACTCGGCCGGGTCGATCGCGTTCTACATCGGCGTCATCATGATCCTGCCGCAGCTGGCGACGATCCTGCCGTGGGACTGGGTCGCCGACGTGGTCCCGTACGCGCCGGGCAACGTGCCGAACACGCTGGTCCTGGTGGACACCTCGGGGCAGGCGCTGGGCCTGGGCGAGTCGTGGCTGTGGATGGGCGTCTGGCTGGTCGTGGCCTACGGGCTGGCGGGCGTGCTGCTCAAGCGCCGGGACGTGTGACGATTACCTCGTGGCGCAGGCCGTGAACCTCCCCCGCAAGCGCGGGCTGTGGCAGCGGGTGTCGGAGTTCGACTCCAGGCACCCGCTGCTTTGGGATCTGTTCCCGATCTTCCTGTACTCCTTCTTCGGGTGCATCGGCGCGATCGCCGCCGCGGTCGGGCAGATGGAGTTCGCGCACCCGTGGGCGCAGACGGTCGCGACGTTCCTGTTCCTGGTCCCCACGATCTGGCGGCGCAAGTACCCGCTCACGGTGCTGGCGAGCCAGGTCGTGCCGATGGCGATCACGATCCCGCTGGGGATCACCGCGAGCGGCGAGGGCTTCGTGAGCATCGCGGGGGGCCTGGCGTTCACCGTGGCGCTGTACAACGTGGTGCTGCGGCGGCCCCTGAGGATGCTGTGGTGGGCCGCGGCGGTGACGGGCCTGCCGTCGCTGGTCGACTGGCTGGTGAACCGGCCGCCGACGGGGATCGTCGCGTTCACCGTGTCGGGGACGCTGTACTTCGCGTTCATCGTGGCGATCGGCATGCTGGTGCGCACCCGGCGGGACTTCCAGAGCACGCAGCGCGACCAGGCGACCCGCGAGGCGGTCTCGGACGAGCGGAACCGGATCGCGCGGGAGATGCACGACATCATCGGGCACAACCTGGCGGTCATCAACGCGCTCGCCGACGGCGGCGCGTACGCGGCGACCGCCTCGCCGGAGAAGGCGAAGGAGGCCCTGGAGGTCATCGGGCGGACCAGCCGGGAGGCGCTCGGGGAGCTGCGGCGGGTGCTGTCGGTGCTCAAGGCCGAGGACCCGCAGGAGGTGGAGCTCGCGCCGCAGCCGGGCCTGGCCGACGTCGACGCACTGGTGGAGCGGGTCCGGGAGGCGGGCCTGCCGGTGGTGCTGCGGTCCTCCGGGGAGCACTGGGACCTCTCGGAGAACCAGCAGCTCGCGGTGTACCGCACGGTCCAGGAGTCGCTGACGAACGTCCTCAAGCACGCGAAGGGCCCGCGGCGGGCCGAGGTGTCGCTGGAGTACCGGGAGTCGGGGCTGGCGGTGACGGTGTCGAACACCGGGAACCGGGTGGACGAGGCGGGCACGTCGCGGGGGCTGGCGGGGCTGGCGGAGCGGGCGGCGGCGTTCGGCGGCACAATGGTGGCCGGGCCCGAGGCCGGCGGCGGCTGGCGGGTCGCGCTGTGGATGCCCGTCGACGGAAGGGAACGCCGGTGACCTCGCTGCTCATCGTTGATGACCACCCCTTGCAGCGCATGGGGTTCCGGATGCTCGTGGAGAGCCAGCCGGACCTGGTGGTGCTCGGCGAGGCCGAGAACGGCGCCGACGCGGTGCGCCGGGCCACCGAGCTGAGCCCTGACGTGGTCCTCATGGACGTGCGCATGCCCGGGGTGGACGGCATCGAGGCGACCCGGCGGATCATCGCCGCGGGCGGGCGCAGCCGGGTCCTGGTGCTGACCACGTTCGACCTGGACGAGTACGCGTACGCGGCGCTGCGCGCGGGCGCGAGCGGGTTCCTCGTGAAGGACGCGCAGCCCGAGGAGCTGCTCACGGGCATCCGGGTGGTGGCCGCGGGCGACGCGGTCGTGGCCCCGAAGCTCACGCGGCGGCTGCTCGACCGGTTCGCCGACCAGTTCCCCGTCGAGGGCGAGGAGGAGGCGAACATGAGCGCGCAGCTCGACGTCCTCACCGAGCGCGAGCGGGAGGTGCTGACGGCGATCGGCAAGGGCTGGAACAACACCGAGATCGCCGGGCGGTTCCACCTGGCCGAGTCGACGGTGAAGACGCACGTGGGGCGCATCCTCGCGAAGATCGGCGCCCGCGACCGGGTGCAGGCGGTCATCTTCGCCTACAACACGGGCCTGGTCGCCCCCGACGGGCGCTGAGTCACGTCCGCGTGAACGCGAGCAGGTCGCAGTCGGCCTCGACCGGCCGCGGGTCGGTCTCGGCGGCGGCGTCGGCGGCCATCGCGGCCAGGCCGTCCCGGTACTCGGCCTCGGTGAGGTGCTCGTAGACCGAGAGGGCGCGCAGGCGCTGGCGCTCGGTGTACTCGGCGAGGCTGTCGGCCGAGCGGTGGCGGACCTCCACGAGCCCGGCGGGCGCGAACCCGGCGTCGCGGAAGACCGCCTCGGTGTCGGCGAGGGTGGGGAACACTTCGGCGTCGATGTCCCTGGTGCGCGGGAAGTACCGGTAGAGCAGCAGGTCCTTGAGGCGGTCGGCGAGCGTGGTCGCGATGAGCAGGCGCGCTCCGGGCGCGAGGACGCGGGCCAGTTCGCGGGCGGCCGCGGGCCGGTCGGGCACGTGGTGCCAGACCAGGAACATGAGCGCGAGGTCGGCGGACCCGTCGTCCAGGGGCAGGTCGGCGGCGCTGCCGGGGACGTACGTGACGAGCGGGTGCGCGGACTGGGCGTGGGCGACCTCCCGCATCCGCTCCGAGGGTTCGACGCCGACCGTGGCGGCCCCGAACTCCTCGGCCAGCGCGGGCGTGAACCGGCCGGTGCCGGAGCCGACGTCGGCGACGCGGCTGATGCGGCGGTCCCCGGCGAGGGACCGGAACGCGCGCGTCCAGGCGCGGCGGCTGGAGGGCAGGAGCCTGCGGCCCCGGGCGTATCCGGCGTGCTGGGTCCGGTCGTAGTCGACGCGTTCGATCCTCATGGCTCCTCGTCTCGGTCGGCGGCGGTGGGCGTCCAGAAGCGGAGTTTGTCGCCGCGGCGGTCGTCGAGTACCCCGCCGTTCTTCTCGATCACCTTGCGGGAGGCGGTGTTGTCGGCGTCGCAGGTGATGAGGGCGCGGTCGATGCCGAGGGCGGCGGCGACGGGGAGGGCGGCGGCGAGCATGGCGGTGGCGTGGCCCCTGCGGCGCGCGGAGGGGCGCACGTCGTAGCCGATGTGGCCGCCGACCTCCATGAGGTGGGCGTTGAGGGTGTGCCGGATCGCGATGCGCCCGAGGTAGGTGTCGCCCTCGGCCCACCAGAGGGTGGTGAAGGGGACGAAG
Organism: Glycomyces mayteni; assembly: GCF_042428885.1. NCBI lineage: Bacteria > Bacillati > Actinomycetota > Actinomycetes > Glycomycetales > Glycomycetaceae > Glycomyces > Glycomyces mayteni. The sequence goes on along the minus strand of NZ_JBHMBP010000005.1, from coordinate 161,162 downwards.
CCGGGCGGGGCGGTGGTGCGCCAGGCGAGGACGTCGGCGACGTACTCGGCGGCCCATTCGTCGCCGGGGCGCAGGTAGTTGCGGATGATCGTGTCGGTCCCGGAGTCGCCGGTCCCGCCGCCCTCGGCGATGAACTCGTGGAGGGCGGCGGTGAACGAGGGGGCGAGGCGCACGGTCGGGTCGATGAGTTCTGGCACGGTTTCGACGCTAAAGGACCGGTCCTGGGGCCGCAACCGCATTCCCGGGGCCGCACGCCGAGTTCGCGGTGCGGCGCGCGGAATGTAGCGCGGTCGTCATCTTCCGTTGGTACCGTTGCGGGTCGGTTCTAGGGAGGTACGTCATGGGCGGTTCGGTGCTGGCGGCTTCGGTGCTGCTGTTCGACATGGACGGGACGCTGGTCGACTCGACGGCGTCGGTGGAGCGGGCGTGGGGGCGGTTCGCCGGGCGGCACGGCCTGGAGGCGTCGGCGATCCTCGCGGTGGCGCACGGGCGGCCCACGATCGAGGTGGTCGCGGAGTTCGCGCCGCACGGCGTGGACGTGGTGGCCGAGACCGACCGGATCGAGGCCGAGGAGATCGACCGCACGGACGGGATCAGCGAGATTCCCGGCGCGGCCGCGCTCCTGGGGTCGCTCGACCCGGCCCGCTGGGCCGTGGTCACCTCGGCGACGCGCGCGCTGACGCTGCGCCGCCTCGCGGCCGTGGGCATCCCCCTGCCGAAGATCCTCATCGCGGCCGACGACGTGACCAAGGGCAAGCCGCACCCGCAGCCGTACATGCTCGCGGCCCGGGCGCTGGGCGCCGACGCGGCCGACGCGGTGGCGTTCGAGGACGCCCCGGCGGGCCTCACGTCGGCGACGGAGGCCGGTGCCGCCGCGGTGGTCGTGGGCGGCTACCGCGGGGAGGCCGCCGCCGGGCTGCCGCGCGTCGCGGACCTGACCGGCGTCGCGGTCGCCCAGAACGGACCGGTCCTGGAAGTCCGCCTCCCCTGATCCGGCCGCCGGGGCGCTGAACGGAGAGGGCCGCCCGCCGCGAACGCGGCGGGCGGCCCTCGTTTCGGCTCAGGCGACGGGCTGGGCGGCCTGCATGCTGGCGAGGCGGGCGGCGCGCAGGCGTCCGGCGAGGTCGCGGGTGGGGCCGCCGCGGACAAGGAGGACCAGCCACGGGTCGTCGTCCATGCGGGCGGCGCTGACGAGGGCGAGGGCCATGATGTGGGCGCAGACCTCGCGGGAGTCGGCGCACCCGCAGGAGGTGGTGATGCGGTTGTGGTCCTCGGTGACGAACTTCTTGGGCAGCAGGCGCATCCCGGTCTCGGCGAGCACGTCGTCGATGCGCTTGGGCAGCCGCCCGGCGAGGAGCCCGGCGACGCACGAGGGCGACAGCGACAGGGCCGACAGGCCCGCGGTCCACGCGGACTTGCTGTACACGGGGATGGCGATCTCGGCCTCGTAGAGGCCCGCGCCGTCGGCGACGGTGCCGGAGACCAGGCCCGGCTCGATCGAGAGGCCGGTGACCGAGCCGCGCCCGGCGATGGCGCGGCCCTTGACGATGCGCTGGTCGGGGTAGTTCAGGCCGATGGTCTCCAGGGCCCGCCACCACTTGCGGCCCCACCAGGTCCGGCCGTACGGGTCGCTCACAGGTGGCCTCCCTGGTCGTCGAGTTCGATGAGTTTGCGCAGCTGGGAGTCGTCGAGTTCGCCCAGCCAGTCCTCGCCGGAGCCGACCACCGCTTCGGCGATGGCCCGCTTGCGGGCGAGCAGCTCGTCCACGCGCTCTTCGAGGGACCCGGCGGTCACCAGCTTGTGGACGTGCACGGTCTGGGTCTGCCCGATGCGGTGGGCCCGGTCGGTGGCCTGGTCCTCGACCGCGGGGTTCCACCAGCGGTCGTAGTGGACGACGTGCGAGGCGCCGGTGAGGTTGAGGCCGGTGCCGCCCGCGCGCAGCGAGACGAGGAGGATCGCGGGGCCCTCGACGGTCTGGAACTCGTCCACGAGCTTGTCGCGGGCGGGCTGGTCGAGGCCGCCGTGGAGGAACGGGGCGGCGACGCCGAGCTCGGCCTCCAGGTGGCGCGAGAGCAGCTCCCCCATCTGCCGGTACTGGGTGAAGATGAGGGTCTTGTCGCCTTCTTCGACGACCTCGGTGAGCATCTCGGTGACGCGGTCGAGCTTCCCGGAGCGCTCGGCGAGGTGCCCGTCCCCGACGCCCACGTACTGCGCGGGGTGGTTGCAGATCTGCTTGAGGCGGGTGAGGAGCTTGAGGACGCGGCCGCGGCGGGTGATGCCGTCGCCCAGGCCCTCGTCGAACGCCTCGCGGATGGCCTCGCGGTACAGGCCCGCCTGCTCGTCGGTCATCGTGCAGGCCACGACGGACTCGATCTTCGGGGGCAGGTCGGCGGCGACGTCCTCTTTCATGCGGCGCAGCACGACCGGGTCGATGCGGGCGCGGAGCGTCGCGGCGGCCACGGGGTCGCGGCCGATCTCGATGGGGTCGGCGAAGCGGCGCTTGAAGTCGGCCTGGATGCCGAGGAGCCCGGGGTTGACGAACTCGGAGATCGACCACAGCTCGGCGAGGTGGTTCTCCACGGGCGTGCCGGTCAGGGCGATGCGCACGCGGCCGGTGAGGTCGCGGACGGCCCCGGCGGTGCGCGAGCGGTGGTTCTTGATGGCCTGGGCCTCGTCGATGACGATGGTGTCCCAGCCGATGGAGCGCAGCAGTTTGATGTCGCGCAGGGCGATCGAGTACGAGGTGACGACCACGTCGGTCTCGGTGAACGGCGCCGGGGACTTCGTGCGGGCCGGGCCGTGGTGCAGGTGCACCGACAGCTGCGGCGCGAAGCGCGCGATCTCGCGCTGCCAGTTGCCGACCAGGGACGTCGGGCAGACTACCAGGTGCGGTGCGAGCCCGGCGCGGCGCACGAGCAGCCCGATCGACTGGAGGGTCTTGCCCAGGCCCATGTCGTCGGCGAGGATGACGCCGGTGCCGCCGTCGGCGGCGGCTTCGAGCCAGGCGATGCCGTGGGCCTGGTACTTGCGCAGGTCGGCGTTGACGCGGACCTCGCCGGGGTCGGCGTGCTGGGCGGTGATGAGCCGCAGGTTCAGGCCCGAGTCCGAGCGCAGCAGCTCGGTGTAGGACTCCACGAAGGCGCCCACCAGGGCCTTCGCGGTCCACACGTGGCCCTCGGAGTGCGGCGCGGAGTGGCCCTCGGCGGGGAGCTCCCCGGCGATGCGGTCGAGGTCGTCGAACTTGTCGTCGTCCACCGCGTTGGCGATCCGGGCCCAGATCGCCACGGACTCGGTGATGTCGGGCCGGGAGGCGATGCGGGTGAGCGCGGGCAGGACCGGGCGGACCGGCATCGCGACGCCCTCGACGTCCACCAGCTCGCCGCCGAGGTACAGCTCCGCCTCGACCGGGTCGCCCGGGGGCAGTCCGAGCTCGGCCACCGCGGCCTCCGGACGCCCGCCCCCGAAGAACAGGAGCCGCCCGTCGGCCGGGGAGGCGTGGTCGGGCAGGAAGGTGGCGTGCAGTTCGCTGGGTGGCAACGAGGCTCCTACGGTGGGAAGGCAGACGTGCCATTTTGCCACAAGCACGGGCCCGAACCCAAACGCGCGAACCGTTATGAGGTGATTTGCACGGTTCTTAGCGGAACGGGGCGGGTCCGCCCGCCACCGCCGCCGCGGTCTCACGCGTCGGCTTCGGCACCGGTCGGCCCCGCCCCGTCAACCCCAGAGCAAAGTCCGCGGGAGGGCCGCCGTGCGGACCGCGCGAGCGCGGCGCCGCGTCCCTCCACATTGAGGTCGAGTGGGCATCCTTCGGACAGAAGGATGTGCAAACGTGTAGAAGTTAGCGGTAAATTCCAACACTGTCAATACCGGACCCGCATGGCGGACTCACGACAGCGGGCACCGCAGCGCCAGGTCGAACGCCGCGGAGTCCTGGTACTGCGCGATCGCCCCTTCGAGGTCCTCGGGGGCCGCGGTCGCGGCGAGGTCCTGGACCCGCTCGACGTAGACCGCGGTGAGCGCCTTGAGGTCCGGGTCCTCGATCTCGTTGCCGAGGGCCTCCATCTCGTCCACCACCGACTCCACGTCCCCGCCCGCGGCGCCCCCGGCGGCGTCGAGGGCCTGCCAGGTGCGGCCGCAGTCCGCGGCGTACCGGTCCGCGTCGCGCTGGAGGTCCCCGTCGGTGTCGGTCCCGTCGGCGCCGCCGGCGCACTCCGCGAGCATCCACAGGACCAGCAGGACCCCGATGGTCCACGCGAAGACCTTGACCAGGCGCACGTCGATCATGTTCGCCCCCATCGCGAGAGAGCCGTCGGTCCAGTCTACGCGGGACGGAGCGCCCGGCGGTTTTGTGAATGCGTTTTCCGGTCGGTAGGCTGGGCCCGTCCCCCGACCCCTGAAGGGAGCCCCCTTGGACGTCCTGTGCCTCGGCGAGTCGATGTGCGTCTTCGCGCCCGCGACCGCCGGACCCCTGCGCACGGCGGTCGAACTCCACGCCGGCGTCGCCGGGGCCGAGTCGAACGTCGCCGTCGCGCTCGCCCGCCTCGGCGCGCACGCCGCCTGGCACGGCAAGGTCGGCGACGACCCGTTCGGCCTGCGCATCAAGGACGTCCTTGAGGAGGCGGGCGTCGACTGCGCCGGGATCGGCACCGACCCCGCGCGGCCCACCGGCGTCTACTTCAAGGACCCCGGCCCCGAGGGCACCGTCGTCCACTACTACCGGCGCGGCTCCGCGGCCTCGACCATGGGCCCCGGCCACCTCGACGGCCTGGAGCCGCCGAAGATCCTGCACCTGTCCGGGATCACCCCGGCCCTGTCGGAGTCCTGCGCGGCCCTGGTGGAGGAACTGCTCGTGCGGCGGGCCCTCGCCCCCGCGGTCGTGAGCTTCGACGTCAACTACCGCCCGGCCCTGTGGCCGGTCGAGGAGGCCGGGCCGGTGCTCGCGCGCCTCGCCGACGCCGCCGACATCGCGTTCGTCGGCCTCGACGAGGCCCAGGTCCTGTGGGGCGTCAAGACCCCCGAGGACGTGCGCGACCGCGTCCCGGACGCCGCGGTCCTCGTCGTCAAGGACGGCGGGAACGGCGTCACCGCGTTCGACGGCGAGGAGCGGCACTACACGGCCGCCGAGCCCGTGGACGTGGTCGAGCCGGTCGGCGCGGGCGACGCGTTCGCCGCCGGGTTCCTCTACGGCCGCTTGCAGGACGCGTCCGTCGCCGCGTCCATGCGCCTGGGCCACCGGCTCGCCGCCGGGGCCCTCCAGACCGTCGGGGACCTCGCGCCCCCGCCTTCCCCCGAGACCGTTCGAGCCCTCCTGGAGGACCAGTGACCGTTGACCAAGGCGCCTTCTTCGACCGCCTCTTCGCCGACCAGCGCGTCATGGCGATCTGGCGCGGCCTGCCCGCCGACGAGACCGTGGCGCTCTCCGAGCGGCTCTGGGACGCCGGGATCGACCTCGTGGAGGTCCCGATCGGGCGGCCCGGCCAGGAGGAGGCGCTCGCCGCGGCGGTGAAGGCCGCCGCGCCGCGCGGGCACCTCGTGGGCGCCGGGACCGTCGTCTCGGCCGGGCACGTCGAGCGCGCCGCCGCCGCGGGCGCGGCCTACACGATCGCGCCGGGCCTGAACCCGGCGGTGCTGGAGGCCTCGCACGCCGCGGGCCTGCCGCACCTGCCGGGCGTGGCGACCGCCAGCGAGGTCGGCCTCGCGCGGGAGCTGGGCTGCACGTGGGTGAAGGTCTTCCCCGCGTCCTCGCTGGGCAAGGACTGGTTCAAGGCGATGGCCGGGCCGTTCCCCGAGGTCAAGTACGTGGCCACCGGCGGCGTCGGCCCCGACGAGGTCGAGGCGTACCGCCAGGCCGGGGCCTCGGTCATCGGCATGGGGTCGGCGCTGGCCGACCCGGCGAACATCGAGAAGCTGCTGGCCTAGAGCTTGCCGAGGAGGGAGACCACCGGGTAGCCGGTGAGGCGGTCGCGGCCGTTGAGGGCGCCGATCTCCAGGAGGGCGGCGCAGGCGGCGACGGTGCCGCCGAGGCCCTCGACGAGGCGGACCCCCGCGGCCATGGACTCGCCGGTGGCGATGACGTCGTCCACCAGCAGGACCCGGTCGCCCTCGCGCACGGCGTCGGCGTGGAGTTCGACGCGGACCTCCGCGTACTCGCCGCGGTAGGTCTCCACGGCGGCGCGGCGGGGCAGCTTGCCGGCCTTGCGGATCGGCAGCAGCGGCGTGCCGGTGCGGTCGGCGAGCGGCGCGGCCCAGAGGAACCCGCGGGCGTCGAACGCGGCGATCGCGTCGTACGGGTACGGCCCGCACGCCTCCTGGAGGCGGTCGATCGAGGCGCGGAACGCGTCGGGGGCGGCGAGCAGCGGCGTGATGTCGCGGAAGCCGACCCCGGGTTCGGGGAAGTCGGGGACGACGGGCACGTATTCGGTCAGGTCCACGACGGCAAGACTAGCGGGTGACCTGGCGAACTTCGGGGCCCGGCCGGAATCCGGGCCGGGCCCCGGACCTCAGCCCTTGAGGCCGGTCTGGGCCACGCCCTGGACCAGGAAGCGCTGGAGGAACAGGAACACGAACACCAGCGGCAGGATCGCCACGAGCGCGGCGGCGAAGAGCTGCGAGAGGCTCACCGTCTGCGCCGTCAGGAACGTGGAGAGGGCGACCTGCACGGTCCACGAGTCCGGGGACCGGCCGATGACCAGCGGCCACAGGAACGCGTTCCACGCGCCCACGAACGTGATGACCGCGATCGCCGCGAGGAAGCTCCCCGAGTTCGGGATCACGATGCGCCAGAACGCGCCCCAGTGGCTCAGGCCGTCCACGCGGGCGGCCTCCTCCAGCTCCCGGGGGAAGCCCAGGAAGTACTGGCGGCACAGGAACGCCGCGAAGCCCGAGAACAGGCCGGGGATGATCAGGCCCCGGTAGTCCGAGAGCCAGCCGAGGCTGGAGACCATCACGAAGCTGGGCACGAACGTGATCGCGCCGGGGATCATGAGGGTGGCCAGGACGGTGTAGAACACCTTGTTCGCGTGCCGCCACGGGATGCGCGCGAGCCCGTACCCGGCGGTGGTGCACAGGAACAGGGTGCCGGCCGTGGTGAGGACGGCGACGATCGCGGAGTTCAGGAGCGACCGGGCCATCGGCACCGACGGGTCGTCGAACAGCCGCGAGAGGTTGTCCCAGGCGGGGTCGGAGGAGAACCACATCCAGCCGGGGGCGGTGATCTCCTGGTCGGTGGCGAAGGCGTTGCGCAGGATCAGGTAGAACGGGATGAGGAACAGGACCGCGAGCACGGCGAGGACGACGAGGACCGCGAGGTTCGCGCCCTTCGAGCCGATGCCGGGCCGGTAGCCGACGGGCTTGGCGCGCAGCGGGGTCGATGCCATTGCTACTTCTCCTCCGCGTTGCCGAATCCGAGGAACCTGCCCTGGAGGACCGTCACGATCGCGATGATGAGCGCCAGGATCAGCGCCCCCGCGGAGCCGCGGCCCAGGTCCTGCTGGGTGCCGAGCGCGGTCGTGTACAGGTACATCAAGGGGGGTCTGGCGTAGGCCTGGTTCCCGATGAGGTTGTAGAACTCGTCGAACGCCTGGTAGGCGGCGATGAGGATGAGCATGAGGACCGCCACGGAGGTGGCCCGCAGCTGCGGGAGCGTGATGTGCCAGAAGGTCTGGCGGCCGGGCTTGGCGCCGTCCACGTAGGCGGCCTCGTAGAGGTGCTCGGGGATCTGCTGGAGCGCGGCGATGAACAGGATCATGTAGAAGCCGCACTGGATCCACAGGCGCAGCGTCACGATGACCAGCCAGTACCAGGGCGGGCTCGGGTCGAACAGCCACGGCACGTCCTCGATGCCGAACAGGTCCAGGACCGAGTTCGCCATGCCGTAGCGCACGCCGTTGAAGATCGACATCTTCCACACCAGCGAGGCGACCACGTAGGAGCACGCGAACGGCAGGAAGAACACCGACCGGAAGAACGCCCGCATGAGCCGGACCCGGTTGAGCAGCAGGGCGAGCGCGAGCGAGCACGCGAACGTGAGCGGGACGATGAAGGCCGCGAACACGGTGAACGTGACGAGGCTGTCGGTGAACGCCGCGTCCTGGAGCATCCGGGCGTAGTTGCCGAGGCCCACGAAGTCCTCGGGCAGGGGTGTCACGGTGTTGCGCGCGTCGAAGAACGACAGGTACGCGCTCCACACGACGGGGATGTAGGTGAAGACGAGGAGCCCGATGAAGAAGGGCCCCACGAAGTACCAGAAGGTGAGTGCGGTCCGCCAGCCGCCCGGGCGGCGGCGGGACCGGGGCGCTCGGCCCCCGGTGCCCGCCGCCCCGGGCGCGGCGGTCTCGGTCGAGACGGCCACGGTGCCCCCGGTCAGCCGAAGATCGAGTCGAGCTCGGTCTGGATGGTCTGGGCGGCGGTGTCGAACTCGGCCGAGGGGTCGGCGCCTTCGAGCACGATGTGGGTCATCATGTCGTCCACGGCGGTCTCCATGGTGGGCGTCCAGTTGGGGTCGTCGCCCCAGCCGAAGTCCTGGGAGATCTGGACGGCGGTGGCGGCGGGGCCCTCGGCGAGGGCGTCGGCGTTGGCCGCCATGGACTTGCGCGGCGGGATGTGGAAGCCGTAGGAGAGGCACCAGTCCTGGATGTACTCCTCGTTGTCGATCCACAGCCACTTGGCGAAGGCCTTGGCCTCGTCGACGTGCTCGGACTTGGCGTTGACGAACGTGGACCAGCCGCCGTTGTAGACCGTCTGCGCGCCGCCGCCGAAGCCGGGGAAGGGCATGACGGCGATGTCGTCGCCGTAGGTGTCGATGATCTGCGGGAGGGCCCACAGGCCGCACCACTGGATCGCGCACAGGCCCTGGATGATCGAGGACGGGTCCCAGGCCTCGGTGGGGGCGCCGATGAGGAGCGAGCTGGACTCGTGGAGGGCCTTCACCTGGAGGGCTCCGGCGACGACGGTGTCCTTGTCGAAGCCGATCCGGTGGTCGTCGGTGAGGAGGGTCTGCCCGGCGGAGAAGACGATGGGCTGGAACAGCTTCGTCGCGGAGTCGTCGTTGCCGAGGAAGAGGCCCTTGACGTCGCCGGTGGTGAGTTCGGCGGCGGCGGACATGAGGTCGTCGAAGGTGGTCGGCTCGGTGATCCCGGCGTCGGCGAAGAGGGACGGCCGGTAGTACAGGAACTGCGGGTCGTCGATCATCTGGATGCCGTAGACCTTGCCGTCGATCGAGTTGCGCTTGACGTCGATCTCGGTGAAGTCGTCGAGGACGCCCTCGAAGATGTCGTCGAGTGGCACGATCTGCCCTGAGTCCACCATGGAGCGGTTGAGGTGGCTCTCGAAGACGTCGGGGTAGTCGCCGGGCTTGTCGGCGAGGAGCCCGGAGGAGAGGGCGGTGTCGTAGTCGCCGGGGACCCAGTTGATGGTGACGGTGGCGTCTTCGTATGCGGCGGCGTACTTCTCGGCGGCCTGCTGGGTGCCCGCCTCGCCGTACTGGTGGTACCACTGGTAGAGGTTCACGCCGTCGCCGGAGCCGCCGCGGCCGGTGTTGGAGCCGCACGCGCCGAGCGCGCCCGCCCCGGCGGCGAGGCCGCCGAGCGCGAGCATGCGGCGACGGTTGAACGCCAGGCCGGCAAGCGCCTGCTTGGACGAACGGTCAGTGCTGAAGGCCATTTCTAGCTCCTCGCTACGTTGAGAGGTCGGAAGGGCTCCCGCGCGACTCCGGGTCATGGTCGACGCCGCAGCGGAGATTCGACATCCGTCGATTCGTCTCTCAGTGTTGCGAGGGTCACTCACTTTGTCAATGGGTTGAAACAAGCCTCGTGGTAACGATTCGTGCGCGCTTCCGTTGGAAGCGCTCGGTTTTTGTGCGGTGCCAGGGGGTCCGGTCAGCGGCGGCTGCGCGAGCCCACGGTGTTGAGCCGGTTCAGGTGGCCCTCCAGGGCGAGTGCGGCCGCGCCGAGGGCGACCATGTTGCGCTCCTGGGTGTTCCGCTTCAGGCGGGCGGCCTTGAGCGGGGCCTCCATGGCGTGGGCGGCGAGGCGGCGCTCGAACTCGGGGACGAGCGCGTCCCCCAGGGCCCAGGTGACCCAGCCGTCGAGGACGACGAGGTCGGGGTTGACGAGGTTGAGCAGGTTCGCGACCCCGGCGGCGAGGGACTCGGCGACGGTCTCGACGGTGCGCACCGCGGAGGGCTCTCCGGCCTCCCAGGCGGCGGCGAGCGCGGCCATGGCCTCGGTCTGGGAGCCCGCGGCGGCGCGGCCGTCGAACTGGGCCCACTGCGCGAGGATCGCGGGCGCGCCCACGTACGCCTCGATGCAGCCTTTCGCGCCGCAGCGGCACTGCGGGCCGCCGGGGTTGATGGTGGTGTGGCCCCACTCCCCCGCGGAGTTGGTGGCGCCGCGGTAGAGCTGCCCGCCGAAGGCGAGCCCGGCGCCCACGCCGGTGCCGAGGATGAGCACGGCGAGGCGGTCGACGCCGCGCCCGTCGCCGAACCAGAGCTCGCCGACGGTGATCGTCTTCAGGGGATTGTCCAGGTAGACCGGGACGTCGAGTTCGAGGCGCTCGGTGAGGAGGCGCCGGAAGGGCACGTCGTGCCAGTTCCAGTTGGGCGCGAACCCGGAGACGCCCCAGGTGACGTCGACCTGCCCGGGGAGGCTGACGCCGACGCCGAGGATCGCGCGGTCGCCGAGGCGGGAGCGGACCTGGTCCATGGCGGAGGCGATGTGGCCGATGACCTGGTCGGGGCTGTTCTCACTGGGCTCCATGCGCTCCTCGACCCGGTCCACCACGGTCAGTGCCAGGTCGTAGACTTCGAGCTGCACGTACGTCTCGGCGACGTCGACGCCGATCATGACGCCGCCGCCCGCGTTCGGGGCCAGGAGCGCCCGGGGGCGCCCGCCGCCGGAGTCCTCGCGTCCCACCTCCACGACGACGCCCAGCTCGATCAGGTCGGTGACCAGGTTCGACACCGTCGCCACCGAGAGGTCGGTCTCGCGGGCGAGGATCTGGCGGGAGGTCGGGGCGTCCGCGATGAGGTGCCGCAGCACTGCGAAGCAGTTGCGCAGGCGGATATCGCGCGAGGTGGACTTCATGGCTGAATGCTACGGCGGGTGCGCCACTTTGTAAATGGGTTAGTTGAAGGGGGCCGTCACTTTGGAAGCTCGGATTCTGGGCAGGACCGGCGCGAGCGTCGGGGTCGTGGGCTTCGGCGCGTGGCAGATCGGCGCCGACTGGAGCGCGGTCAGCGAGGACGACGCGACCGCGGCCCTGGAGGCCGCCGCCGCGGCGGGCGTGACCTTCTACGACACGGCCGACGTGTACGGCGACGGCCGCTCGGAGCGGTTCGTGGGCGCGTTCCGCAAGGCGCACCCGGGGGTCTTCGTCGCGACGAAGATGGGCCGCCGCGCCGAGCAGGTCCACGGGAACTACAGCGAGGCGAACTTCCTGGCCTGGAACGACGACTCGCGCGAGCGCCTCGGCATGGACTCGCTGGACCTGGTCCAGCTCCACTGCCCGCCCGCGAGCGTCTACGGCGACGACGCGGTGTTCGCCGCCCTCGACGCGATGGTCGCCGAGGGCCGCATCCGGCACTACGGGGTCAGCGTCGAGACCTGCGAGGAGGCCCTCGCGGCCATCGCGAGGCCGGGGGTGGCGACGGTGCAGATCATCCTGAACCCGTTCCGGCAGAAGCCCCTCGAACGCGTCCTCCCGGCCGCCGCCGACGCGGGCGTGGGGATCGTCGCGCGCGTCCCGCTCGCGTCGGGGCTCCTGTCCGGCAAGTACACGGACCGGACCGAGTTCGCGGCCGACGACCACCGCAACTACAACCGCCGCGGCGACGCGTTCGACGTCGGCGAGACCTTCGCGGGCGTCGACTACGCGACGGGCCTCGAAGCGGTCGAGCGGCTCCGGCCGCTCGTGCCCGAGGGGATGACCATGGCGCAGTTCGCCCTGCGCTGGATCCTCGACCAGCCCGGCGTCTCCGTGGTGATCCCCGGGGCCCGCAACGCGGAGCAGGCGGGCGCGAACGCGGCCGCGGCCTCGTTCGCCCCCCTGGGCGCGGACCTCCACGCGGAGGTCCGCGCCGTGTACGACGACCTGGTCAGGCCGCAGGTCCACCACCGCTGGTAGGCGGCGTCAGTAGCCCTTCTCCATGCGCTCCACCGCGTCCTTGGCCTCCTTGAGGCCCAGGCCGGTGTGCTCGCGGTACACCTTGATCGCCTGGATCTTGCGGCCCGAGCGGATCTCGGAGCGGACCTCGGCGAGCCAGGGCTCCTCGGGCGGCGCGGCCTGGGCGATGCCCAGGTTGGCCATGATCAGGTCGAGCTTGTACTCGATGCGGGCCAGGGCCTGCATCGTGATGTAGTCGCGGGGTTGCGCCATGCGGTGTGCTCCTTCCTCAGGGCGCACATTGTGTCACCCGGCCGGGCGGTGGAGGTCGCGGCGCTCGGGGCCGGGGGTGAAGCCCGCGGCCTTGTAGGTGGGGACGGCGCCGGGGAGGTCCGAGGGGGTGACGACGTCGACGCCGGAGGCGCCGAGGTCGCGCAGGGCCGCGGCGGCGGCGATCGTGACGGCCTTCCCGAGGCCCTTGCCGCGGTGGGCGGGGTCGACGCCGAGCGGCTCGATGAGGCCCGGCTTCCCGGGCCCCGCGGTCCACACGGTGATCGCGGCCACCGGGGCGCCGTCCTCGACGGCGAGGAGGCTCCGGGCGTCGGCGTAGGCGGGTCCGGCCGCGAGCTCTCGCCAGCGCTCGGCGCTGAACGTGGAGCCCTGGAAGGAGGCGCGGACGATGGCGGCGTAGGCCTCGGCGGTGTCGGGGCCGACGGTCTCCACGGTGACGCCGGGGTCCTCGACGGGTTCGGCGAGGTCGCGGTGGAGCGGGGTCCAGGCCTCGCCGAGGGTCCAGCCGCGGGCGGGGAGGAGGTCGCGCAGGAGCGAGTCGGCGGGGGCCTCGACGTCGGCTTCGCCCGCGGCGAGGACGCCGCGGTCGGGGTCGGCGAAGTCGTCGGCGATGCGCGCGGTGAGCTCCTCATCGCGGCGGGCCGCGGGGTCGGTGGCGAGGCGCACGAGGCCGGGTCCGTCGAGGAAGCCGACGGCGAGGATCGTGCCGCCGCGGCTCCAGGTGCGCAGGGCGGCGGCGGTCTCGGCCGCGCCGAAGCGGTGGTACCAGCCGATGTCGCCGGGGTGCAGCTGGACGGGGTCGCCGTCGCGCTGCCAGTCGCGGAGCGCGTCGAGGACGGCTGCGGGATCGTCGGGGGTGTCGAGTCGTACGGATACGGTCATGCGGGTGATCCCATCACCCCAGGGGGCGCACGCGCCACTGGTTTAACCGAAGCGGGCGTTGCAGGTCGGGGTCGGCGGTGAGGGCGACGGCCGCGGTGTCGATGTCGGCGGGGCCGGGCATGACGCTGCCGGGGAGGGCGACGGTGGCGGTGCCCCAGGCGACGGCGGCGGCGAGCGCCTCGGGCCCGGAGCCGCCGCTGGCGAGGAAGCCCGCGAGGGTGGCGTCCCCGGCGCCCACGGCGCTGACGAGGGGCCGCGGGTGCGGGACGTGCGCGTGGTGGACCCCGGTGCCGTCCACGAGGATCGCGCCGTCGGGGCCGAGGCTGGCGAGGACCGCGGCGGCGCCCGCGGCGCGCAGGGCCTGCGCGGCCTCGATGGCGTCGCCGAGGGTGCCGACGGCCCTCCCGGAGGCTTCGGCGAGCTCCTCGCGGTTGGGTTTGACGAGGTCGGGGCGGGCGCGGAGGCTCGCGGCGAGGGCCGGGCCGGAGGTGTCGACGGCGGCGAGGGCCCCCGCGTCGCGGGTGCGCTCGACGAGCACGGCGTAGAAGTCGGCGTCCACGCCGGGCGGCAGGCTCCCGCACCCGGCGATCCAGGACGCGGAGCGCTCCAGTGTGGGCGTGATGGCGGCGACGAGGAGTTCTTCGATCTCGGTGGGCCGCAGGGCGGGGCCGGTCTCGTTGAGCTTGGTGACGGTCCCGTCGGCCTCGGCGATGGCGAGGTTGGAGCGGATCGCCTGGGAGACGGGCACCTCCTCGATGGGGACGCCGGCCTCGTCGAGGAGGTCGAGGAGTTCGGCCCCGGCGTGGCCGCCGGTGGTGAGGACCGCGCAGGTGCGGTGGCCGTTGGCGACGAGCGCGCGGGAGACGTTGACGCCCTTGCCTCCCGGGTCCACGCGGTCGCCGGTGGCCCGGTGGATCTCGCCGCGCAGGAGCCGGTCGACCGCGATCGTGCGGTCGAGGCTGGGGTTGGCGGTGACCGTGACGATCATGCGGACCTCCGATTCGCTTCGGTGCAACGCTACCGCCAGCCGAGTGCCGATCGGTGCTTGAATACGGGCATGGGCATCTCGATCCTCAAAGGCGACATCACGCTCCAGCACGCCGACGCGATCGTCAACGCCGCGAACTCGTCCCTGCTGGGCGGCGGCGGGGTGGACGGGGCGATCCACCGGGCGGGCGGGCCCGCGATCCTGGAGGCGTGCCGGGACCTGCGGGCGTCGCGGTACGGGCGGGGCCTGCCGACCGGGCAGGCCGTCGCGACGACCGCCGGGAGGCTCCACGCGCGCTGGGTGATCCACACGGTCGGCCCGGTCCACTCCCCCGACGAGGACCGGAGCGCGCTCCTCGCCTCGTGCTACCGGGAGTCGCTGCGGGTCGCCGACGAGCTGGGGGCCGCGTCGATCGCGTTCCCGGCGGTCTCGGCGGGCGTGTACCGGTGGCCCGCGGCGTCGGCCGCCCAGATCGCGGTCGCGACGGTCCGGGAGACGCCCACCGAAGTGGACGACGTCCGGTTCGTCCTGTTCAACGACGAGGTCTACGCGGCATTCGAGCGGGCGCTGGGCTGAGTGTCGTACCCCGCCGGTACGGTCGGACCCCCGCCGCACCGACCGAAGGGGACCGCATGAAGACGCTCGGCAAGGACGCGTTCGCCGCCGCCGAACGGTACATGGAACTGCACGCCAGACTCGTCGACCGGCTCCGGTTCGCGCACGCGTTCGGCGGCGCGCCGGGCGAGCTGGTGCGCAACGCCGTCGCCGCCTACCAGAACCTCGACGGGGGCTTCGGCCACGCGATCGAGCCGGACCTGCGCGGCTCGGCCGGGCAGCCGCAGGGCGTGGAGATCGCCCTCGGGATGCTCGAAGGGATCGCCGCGGCCGAGGAGCCGCTGCTCCTGCGCGCCTGCGACTGGCTCGCGGCGCACTCCACTGCGGACGGCGGGGTGCCGTGGGTGCTCCCGAGCGTCCTCGGCGACCCGCGCGGGCCCTGGTGGCAGCCGCAGGGCGAGGAGCCCCCGGCCGCGCTCAACCCGACCGCGCCGGTCGCCGGGCTCCTCCACGCGTTCGGCGTGGACCACCCGTGGCTCGGACCGGCGACCGAGTACTGCTGGGGCGCGATCGCGGCGGTCGGCGAGGTCGAGGCCTACGACGCCATGTGCGTCCTGGGCTTCCTCGAACGCGTCCCCGACCGGGAGCGCGCCGAAGCGGAGTTCGCGCGGCTGCGGGAGCCGCTGCGCACCAGCGCGGCCCTGGACCCGGACGCGCCGGGCCACGTCCACTCCCCCGTGGACCTCGCCCCGCGGCCGGACTCGCTGGGGCGGCGCCTGTTCAGCGACGAGGAGATCGGCGTCCACCTCGACCGGATCGTGGAGGACCAGGGCGAGGACGGCGGCTGGGCCCCGAACTTCGCGATGTGGACGCCCGTGGTGGTCCACGAGTGGGGCGGGTACCTGACGCTCGCGCGGCTGGAGACCCTGAAGGCGTACGGCCGGATCGATTGAGCCCGTCGGGCACGCGGACGGCCCCGTCTCGGGGGCGGGGCCGTCCGGCCGGAGTCTTACGCGGGTTTGCGGGCCTCGCCCGCGAGGTGGGGGCTGACTTTGAGGGGGTAGGGCAGGAACGGGAGCTTCTCGGGGGTGAGGCCCGCCGTGTCGAACCCGGCGGCGGCGAGGTTCGCGCCGGTGTCGCGGGAGGTGTGGCAGCCGCCGAACACGTGCGACCAGAGCGCGACGTCGAAGAGGTATTCGAGCGCGCGGATGTTGCGGTTCGCGGAGCCGACGTGCTCAAGGAGCACGAGGCGCCCGCCGGGCTTGAGGACGCGGTGGATCTCCGCGAGCGCCCGGCCCTGGTCCTCGACCGAGCACAGCACCAGCGTCGCGACGACCGCGTCGAAGGAGTCGTTCTCGAACGAGAGCTGCTCCGCCTGCCCGTCGAGGACGACGGCCTTGCGGCCCAGCTCCTCGGCGCGGGCGACGGCGAGGTCCCGCATGGACTCCTCGGGTTCGACCGCGACCAGGTCGGTCACGGCCTCGGGATAGTGCGTGAAGTTCGCGCCGTGGCCGCAGCCGACCTCCAGCACGCGTCCGTCCAGTCCTGCCAGGAGCCGCGCCCGCTGCTCGCCGAGGCCGCGGTCCTCGATGGACGCGGCGGCCTTGGGGTACCAGCGGGCGAAGAGGCGGTGGCTCCTTCGTGCCATGTCTACTCCTCGTCGTTCTGCGACCGGGCCAGGAGGACGACGGCCACCACGATGGCGACGAGCAGGATCACGGCCACGAGGAAGGTGTCCACCGCGAACAGGGCGTTGAGGCCCCAAGCGAGGAACGGGGCCATGACGACGAGCACCGCCGTCAGGGCGATCCACCGCGCGTTGCGGCTCATGAAGTCCATCGGCGCTCCTCCCGGGTTCTCCCCGAGCCTACGGGGTCGCCGCCGCGGGCGGGGTCGCCGCCCTAGTTGGTGCGCGTGTTGGGCAGGTGGTCGCCGAGGTACCCGATCCACACCTTCCCGGTGGCACCGCCCGCGTCGTCGAGGAAGTGCATGCGCGGCGCGGGCGAGCCGACCGGCTGGAGCTTGACGTGGGCGGGCATGTAGACCCGGCCCGAGGGGTCCAGTTCGGCGGGGACGCGGAAGACCCGGGCCTTGTAGAACTTCGGGTTCCCGGCCACGGAGGTGGACTCCTTCATGGACACCATGGTCGGGATGATGTGCGGTCCGCCGGGCAGCGGGCGCGAGCACCAGTCGTAGAAGCCGCCGGTGAAGCGGTCCTCGGCGCGGGCCGCGGCGTAGGCGTCGAGGGCGCGCAGTGCGTCCCAGGCGCGGGCGGCCCAGCGGCGGCGCTGGCGCGGGTAGGTGACGTCGAGGCGCGAGACCTCGGTGTCGAGCGTGTCGGGCAGGTCGAGGCGGCGCAGCTGCCCGCGGGCGCGCTGCACGACGTCCATGAGGCACTCGGCGTTCCAGGGGCCCTCTGGGTCCTCGTCCTGGACGCCGTAGACGGGGTCGGCGTGCTCGGCGAGGCGCCCTTCGAGCCAGCGGATGCGGTCCTGGGCCTTGCGTTCCTGCTCTTGGAGTTCGACGTAGTCCATCTCCAGCTGGCCGTACTCGCGGCGCAGCCGTTCGAGCTCGTCGCCGCGCCCGCGGCGGCCGAGGAGGCCGGTGGTCTCGACGGCGCGGGTGAGGGCCTGGAGGTGCGCGGACATGGTCCTGATGAGCGCGGTGGTCTCGGAGTCGCCGCCGCGGGCCATGTCCACGAGCGCTTCGAGGACGGCGTCGTCGAGGTGGTCGGCGAGGCGCGCGGCGATGGCGCCCGCGAGGCGGCCGTCCTCGGGGAGGGCCGGGAGGTCGGGAGCGGGGAGGCCGGGGGCCGCCGGTTCGGCCGCGACCGGCGCGGTCGGCTCCTCGAATGCGGGTTCCGGCTCGGGCGCGGGCGGTTCGGGGGCCGCTTCCGGCTCCACCGCTTCCGGCTCCGGCACCGGGTCCTGCGGCGCGGCCTGCTTGGGGATCTTCGGCGGGCGCGGGACGGCGATGGCGGCCGGGCTCGGCGGAGCCGCGTGCAGGTCGGCGGGGTCGAGCGCGCCGGAGAGGACGCGGGCGACCCGCGGCTCCGCCTGGCGGACGTCGGCGGGGACCTGGCGGTGCGCCGACAGCTCCACGACCCCGGTGACGACCACGCCGAGCGCGCGGGTGCCGTGCTCGCGGATGGCGTTGCCCCCGCGCGGCTGGTGGCGCATCGCGTACGACTCCTCGCCGGGCCGCACGCCCGGCAGGTAGGTGCGCAGGCCGCCGCCGAAGACGCTCAGGTCCGGGCCGAGCCAGGCGTTCAGCTCGTCCTGGGTCTTCGCGTCGTAGAGGCGCACCACGGACGCGACGCCCGCGAGCGCCTCCGCGAGGTGGTCGGCGCAGGCGGCGGCCACGGCCGGGTCGGTGCGGTCCACGGTGAGGACGATGAGCGGCACGGCCCGGGAGCGGTTCGCGAGCCGCCCGGTCAGGTCCTTGACCTCCTCGGGGCCGACGAGGTGCGCGCCCGCCTCGACGGGGACGGCCCCGTCGGTGGCCCGGCCCGTCGCGAGGAACGCGGGCATGAAGCCGGGGGCGCGGACCGGTTCGGCCGTGGGCGACAGGTCGCCTTCGACGGTGACGAGGACCCAGCTCTTCTCGGGTCGTCGCCCGGCGGCCCAGGTCGCGGTGGTGCGCAGGCGCCCGGCACCGGTGGGCACGTCGAGCGCGTACCGGCCGCAGACCTCGGTGTCGGCCAGGGTGGCGCGGGTGCGGCCGCGGGAGTGCTCCAGCAGCGGGGAGCCGTCGTCCTCGACGCGCGCCCACGCGGCGAACGCGCGCCGCAGCCGGGGGCCGAGCCGTTGCCCGCCGTCGCGGAGTACTGCCTGGTAGAACAGCGTCACTGTCGCCTCCAGCGGTCCCTCGGCGGCCACGTGCTGAGGGAACATGCTACTGGAGCGCGGTCCTCCCGTCGTCCCCCAAATCCGATAGGGACAGTCCGGGGCGGAAAGCGGGACGGGCCCGCCTCCCGGAGGAAGCGGGCCCGCACGGCTCGACGCTGTCTGCGGTGACGCGGCTCAGGCGGTCTCGGCGGCCGGCTCGTCGGGCCGCGCCTCCGACTCGGCAGCCGGGTTGTTGGCCTTGTCGAGGACCGGCCCGCCCACGTCGCGCTCGGCGAGGTGGCGGCGCACCGAGTACCAGACTGCGGCGATCCACACCACGGCGATGGCGATGTAGGCGATGATCTGGACGGTGTTCGAGGCGGCGATCCAGTCCGAGCGCAGGAGCGTGCGGACGTTGGTGAGGATGATGACGCCGCCGACGGCCGAGCCGAGGACGCGCGGCGGGATGTGCCGCACCAGCCACGCCGCGATCGGCGCGGCGATGAGCCCGCCGAGCAGGAGCACGCCGACCCACGCGAAGTCGATGCCCTGGCTGCCGAGCGCGAACAGGAAGCCCAGCGAGGCGGCCAGCGCGACGAGGAACTCGGAGGTGTCGATCGAGCCGATGACCTTGCGGGGCTCGATGCGGCCGCTGGCGAGGAGCGCGGGCGTGCCGACCGGGCCCCAGCCCCCGCCGCCGGTGGCGTCGAGGAAGCCGCCGACGAGGCCGAGCGGGGTGAGGAACCGCTTGCGCAGGGGCTTGCCGAGGTTGCGGCCGTCGAGGCCGCGGAGGGTGAAGCGGATGAGCAGGTAGAGGCCGAGGCCGAGCAGGATGATCGACATGACCGGGGCGGCGAGCTCGGTGGAGAGCCAGGACAGGAAGGTGGCGCCCGCGAAGGCGCCGACGGCACCGGGGATGCCGATCTTGAGGACGACCTTCCAGTCGACGTTGCCGAAGCGCCAGTGGGAGGCGCCGGAGGCGAGGGTGGTGCCGATCTCCGCGAGGTGGACGGTGGCCGAGGCGGCGGCGGGGTTGGTGCCGATCGCGAGGAGCAGGGTGGTCGAGGTGACGCCGTAGGCCATGCCGAGGCTGCCGTCGACGAGCTGGGCCACCAGGCCGACGATCCCAAGGAGGACGAGGGTTTTCACGGGGTTGCCTTCCGAGACGGTAACCGGGCAAATATCTCTACCAAATCTATGGGAAATATAGACAGGTTGCGGGTGAACGTCAACCGCCGGTCCCGGTCCGCGGGAAGGCGCGGCGGATCGTGGGACCGGCGCGGCGCGGGTGGACGGGCGGGGCCCTTGCGCCGGGATTTCCGTGCGATCGCCGGACACGGGACCCCGCGGGGGCCAGAATCGGGCCGAGACGCCGCCGCCGGCGGCGCAACGCAGGAAGGAAGGCGCCCATGAGCCAACTCATCGCCGTGGCCTACCCGGACGTCCCCACCGCTCAGACGGTCCTCGGCAAGCTCGCCGACATGCAGAAGCGCGAGCTCATCAAGCTCGCCGACGCGGTCGTGGTCGAGCGCCGCGAGGACGGCAAGGTCAAGCTGCACCAGTCGACGTCCCTGGTCGGCGTCTCCGCCGCGGGCGGGGCGCTGTGGGGCGGCCTCATCGGCCTGCTGTTCTTCGCCCCCCTGCTCGGGATGGCGGTCGGCGCGGCCGCGGGGGCCGCGGGCGGCGCGCTCACCGACATCGGCGTGGACGACTCGTTCATGAAGCAGCTCGGGACCGAGCTGGCGCCGGGGACGGCCGCGCTGGTCCTCCTGGTCGTCTCGGCGACCGAGGACAAGGTCGTGCAGGAGCTCGGCGGCCAGTACCAGGGCAAGCTGCTCCAGACGAACCTCTCCGCCGAGGAGGAGGAGCGGCTGCGCGAGACCATCGACGCGGTCCAGGCGCAGCGCGCCTGACATGATCGACCGAGCGGCGGGCGGCGGCTCCCAGCGCCGCCCGCCGTCCGTTTTCCCTGTTGAGAACTCCTCAAGGCCCGGTTCTGACTAGGCTCTCGGCATGCGCAGGGGGCCGACGGAGGGGGCGGACATGCAGGGCTACATGCGGTCCTACGTCGCGCCCGACACGGTGTGGGACCGGATCTACTCGGGCCACCCGGTCACGGCGGTCTTCATGCGGCTGTTGCCGCTCATCCTCCTGGGCGCGACGATGCCGCTGGCGTTCGTGGTCCCGGCCATGGCGCCGTTCGCGGACTACGCGCTCGTGTTCCTGCCCGCGTTCACCGCGCTGGTGAACGGGCCGATCGCGACCGCCGCGGCCACGCTCGCGGTGGTGGCGATCGTCAGCTGCGGCGGCGAGGCCCTCGGGGTCCTCCCCTATCCGCAGTCCGCCTGGAGCGACCTGCCGCCGATCATCGCCGTCGGGGTGCTGTGCACGGTCCTGGCGTGGGCGCGGAACCGGATCGTGGTGCGGCTGCTGGACATGACGCTGGTGGCCGAGACGGTGCAGGGCGCGATCCTCCCGGACCTGCCGCCGGTGATCGGCGGGGTGAAGGTCGGGGTGGCGTACCGGACGCACGACGGCAGTCCGGGCCTGGTCGGCGGGGACTTCTACGACGTGCAGGAGACGGACGCGGGGATCAGGGCGGTCGTGGGCGACGTCCAGGGGCACGGCCTGAACACGGTCCACCTGACGGAGGCGCTGCTGGGGACGTTCCGGGAGCGGGCGCTCGACGACCCGGACCTGGCGACGCTGACCGCACGCATGGAGCGGCGGGTGCGGCTGCACAACCGGGGGCTCGACGAGTGGGAGCAGTCGTTCGCGACGGCGGTGCTCATCGAGATCACGCCGCGGCGGGACACGATCCGGGTGGTGCTGTGCGGTCATCCGGCGCCGCTGCTGGTGCGGGGCACGGCCGAGCCGATCGCGGCGCGGCCGATGCCGCCGCTGGGGCTGACGGACTTCGGGTTGCAGCGCACGGTGGTCCGGGAGGCGGCGCTCATGCCCGGGGACGTGATCGTGGCGTTCACCGACGGGTTCATCGAGGGCCGCAACGCCGACGGGCAGACGTTCCCGCTCATCTCGATGCTCAACGCGCACATCGCCTCCGGCATCCGCGACCCCGACCGGCTGCACCGCAAGCTCAAGGCGGACTTCCAGGGCGGCGGGTACGTGCGCACCGACGACCTCACGGTCCTCATCATGCAGCTGCCGGGCTCGCAGGCGCGGTGAACGGCGACGGCGGCCCCGCGGGTGCGGGACCGCCGTCGAAGGCGCTGGGGCCGCGGCCTATTCGGCGGCGGGCTCGTGCGGGTCGCCGAAGTAGGTGCGCTCCCCCGGGACGTCGGGGATGCCCATCGGGACGTCGAGCACGACGGTCTCGCCGTTCGAGAATGTGAACGCGACCTCGACGCGGGTGCCCATGGTGACGTCCTCCTTCAAGCCTTCGAGGAGGAGGAACGAGCCGGTGGACGGGGCCAGGCGCGCGTAGTCGGAGGGCGCCAGCTCGACCGCGAACTCGCGCTCGCCGACCAGCTCCGCGACGGTCTCCTCGGCGCCGGGCGAGGCGTCCTCGCTCGGGGACGCGCCGGCGTCCTCGCCGGGCGTGGTCGCCTCCGCGGACGGGCTCTCCTCGGCGGAGGGGCTCTCCTCGGACGGGCTCTCTTCGGCAGGGCTCTCCTCGACCGCGACGACCTCGGTCGCGAGGGTGACGGCCTCGGCGACGGGGCTCGTGACGGCCACGAGGGTCACGGTCTCCTGGCCCTTGTTGGCCATCCAGACCCGCAGCGGCGCCTGGCCGCCCTCGCGGTAGTTCCCGGCGTCGCCGAAGTCGATCTGGACGTCGCGCAGGGCCACGTACCCCGCGTCCGCGTCCACCCCGGAAATGGCCGTCTGCATCTTGCTGGTCTCGGCGTGCTGGCCGGCGCCGCACCCGGTCAGGGCCAGCGCGAGGGCCGCGGCCCCGATCGCCGCGGCCGCCGCGCGGCGGCCCGCGCTCGCGTCTCGTCTCTCCACAAGCGCCACCGTACGGGCGGACGGGCGCCGGGCCCGGCAGCGACATACCGGCGGGCTGGGGCGTGTCCGGATTCTCCGGATACGCCCTGGGATCACGCGCCCCGGTTGCGGCCGACGGCGCGGTGGTCGAGGGCGGCGAGGACCCGGTCGATGAGGGCGGGGTCGTGGCCGGGCGAGGCCCGCATCTGGAGGAGCCGGGCCGTGGACGCGGAAATCATCTCGCCCTCGATGCGCTGCATGGCGTCGAAGCGCTCCACGAGCCGTTCGGTCTCGGGGTCCTCGCGGTCCTCGACGAGGGAGGCGATCTTCTCGGCGCGGCGGTCGTACCACTGCTCCATGCGGGCGGCGACCTCGTCGTCCACTTCGCCTTCGGCGCGCAGTTCGCGCAGCCGCCGGGTGGCGGCCTTCCCGGCCTCGACCATGATGTCGCGCACGGCCTCGGTCTCCTTGTCGGTGTCGGCCTTGACGCCGAGGAACGCGATGAGGCCGGGCAGGGTGAGGCCCTGGGCCAGGAGCGTCGCGATGACGACGACCACGGCGAGGAACTGGATCTGCTCGCGGCCGGGGAACGGGGCGCCGTCGGCGGTGGTCTCGGGGAGGGCCAGCGCGGTCACGATCGTGACGACGCCGCGCATCCCGGCCCAGGCGGTGACGACGGCGAGGCGCGGGTGCTCCCCCAGCTGCTTCCAGCCGACGCCCATGCGGCCCAGGACGATCGCGAGGCCGAGCCACAGGGCCCGGACGGCGATGACGGCGCCCGCGACGGCGAGGGCCTTCCACAGGAGCTCGTCGACGCCGTCGCCGACGGCCTGGATGATGTCGACCAGCTCCATGCCGACGATCGCGAACGTGAGGGCGTTCAGGGCGGTCTCCAGGACCTCCCACACCGAGCCCTGCACGAGGCGGCCCTCGAAGTCGTCGGGGTCGTTGGAGCGGGCCACGAGGTAGAACGCGGCGCAGATGACGGCGAGGACGCCGGAGGCCTTGACGCCGTCGGCGAGGAGGTAGGCGATGTAGGGGCCGGTGAGGCCGAGGGCGGTGACGACGCGGCTGTCGTCCACGAGGGACCCGAGCTTGACGAGGACCCAGCCGACGCCGATGCCGACCGCGACGGCGGCGACCGCGGAGTAGGCGAACAGGCCCGCGGACCAGGCCGCGGAGACCGAGCCGGTGACGACGCCGAGGACGGCGACGTTGTAGAGGGTCAGGGCGGTGACGTCGTTGAACAGGCCCTCGCCTTCGAGGATGGTGACGAGGCGGCGGGGCAGGCCGAGGCGGTCGGCGATGGCGCTGACGGCGGCGGCGTCGGGCGGGGCGCAGATCGCGCCGAGGACGATCGCGGCGGCGACCGGCAGGACGGGGCTGATCGCGGCGGCCACGAGGGCGACCGCGGCGGCGGTGACGAAGACGAGGACCACCGCGAGGAAGACGATGGGCCGCCAGTTCGCGGCGAAGTGGCGCCACGAGTACTTGCGGGCCGCGGCCCACAGCAGGGGCGGCAGGAGCACCGGGAGGAGGTGCTCGGGGTCGAGCTGCAGCGCGGGCATGCCGGGGACGAGGCCGAGGGCGAGCCCGTAGAGGCAGATGAGGACGGGCGCGGGGACGCGCATCCACTCGGCGGCGGCGGTCAGCAGCAGCCCGCCCACGGTGAGGGCGAACAGGATCGCCACCAGTTCCATCCGGCCTCCGGTTCGGTTGTGCCTGGAGCGATCTTAGGCCGCGGGGACGGCCGCCGATCCGGCATTTATGGGATGATTTGCCGCTATCGTTCGCCCTATGAGCACTGTCGACACCGCCGAGCGGCCCGCCGCGGCGGAGCCCGCGCCGCCGGTCCTGAGCAAGTCCCGCAGGAACCTCGTGTTCACCACGATCCTGCTCGGCATGCTCATGGCGGCGCTGGACCAGACCATCGTCTCGACGGCGCTGCCGACGATCGTCGCGGACCTGGGCGGCGCGGGGCACATGGCGTGGGTCGTCACGTCGTACCTGCTGGCGGAGGCGATCGCGTCCGCGGTGGTCGGCAAGTTCGGCGACATGTTCGGGCGCAAGGTGATCTTCCAGATCAGCGCGGTCGTGTTCGTCGGCGGCTCGGCGCTCGCCGGGTTCAGCGACGACATGGTGTTCCTCATCGTCGCCCGCGCCGTGCAGGGCCTGGGCGCCGGCGGACTCATGGTCACCGCCATGGCGCTCATCGCCGACGTGATCCCCTTGCGCGAGCGGGGGAAGTACCAGGGCGCGATGGGCGCGGTGTTCGGCGTGACCACAGTGCTCGGGCCGACCCTCGGCGGGCTGTTCACCGACCACCTGTCGTGGCGGTGGTGCTTCTACGTGAACGTGCCGATCGCGGTGGTCATGATCGCGATGGCCGCGGCCACGGTGCCGCGGGTGCGGTCGGCGGTGAAGCCGATCATCGACTACTGGGGGCTCATCTTCGTCGCGATCGGCACGTCGCTGCTCATCCTGGCGCTGGAGTGGGGCGGGGACGAGTACGCGTGGGGCTCGGCGACGATCATCGGGATGTTCGCGGGCGCCGTCGTCGCGCTCACGGTGTTCGTGTTCGTGGAGCGGCGGGCCGCCGAGCCGATCCTCCCCATGTGGCTGTTCGGGAACCCGGTGTTCACGGTGTGCTCGATCCTCAGCTTCATCGTCGGGTTCGCGATGCTCGGCGCGATGACGTTCCTGCCGACGTACCTCCAGTACGTGGACGGCGTCTCGGCCACGGTCTCGGGGTACCGGACGCTGCCGATGGTCGCGGGGATGCTGACGACCTCGATCCTCTCGGGCGCGTTCGTCAGCCGCACGGGGCGGTACAAGGTCTTCCCGATCCTCGGCACCGCGTTCATGGCCGTGGGCCTGTACCTGATGTCCACGATGGGCCCGGGCACGAGCATCTGGCTGGAGTCGGCGTACATGCTGGTCCTCGGCCTGGGCCTGGGCCTGGCGATGCAGGTGCTCACGATCGCCGTGCAGAACACCGTCCCGTACGCGCAGATGGGCGCCGCGACCTCGGGCGTGACGTTCTTCCGGACCGTCGGCTCCACGTTCGGCACCGCGATCTTCGGGACGATGTTCTCCAACCACCTGACGCCGCTGCTGGGGACCGCGTACGCCGAGTCGGGGATCGACCCGGCCGCGGCGGCCAGTCCCGGTGCGCTGCACGAGCTTCCCGACAACGTCATCGCGCCGGTCGTGCAGGCGTACGCCGACTCGATCAACTTCGTGTTCTTCTGGACCGTCCCGGTGGCGGTCCTCGGGTTCCTCGTGGCGTGGTTCCTCCAGGAGCGGCCGCTGCACGACGCGGCCCGGGGCCGCGCGGTCGACATGGGCGAGGGCTTCGCCGCCCCCGACCCGTCCCCGTCGGAGGAGCGGCTCGCCCGCATGGTCGCCGACGTGATGCGCCGGGAGCGGCGCACCGTCTACACCGAGGTGTACGAGTCCGCGTCCGGGGCGAGCGCGCTCGACCGGGCCGGGTCCTGGGCCCTGCGGCAGGTCTACATGCGCCAGACCGCCGGGTTCGAGGCGACGCTCCCGAAGATCGCCGCGGCCCACCGGCTCCCGCCGCAGGTGCTGCAACCGGTGTTCGTGCAGGCCGTGCGGGACGGGTTCCTCGCCGTGGACGCGGGGCGCCTGAGCCTGACGCCGCGCGGCCGCGCCGAGTTCGAGCTGTTCGTGGCCGCCTGGAAGCGCTGGCTCGACCGGCACCTGGACGACTGGAACCTGCGCGACCCGCAGGACCGCGAGGTCTTCAACCGGTCCGTCGCACACCTGGCGCGGGACATCGCCGAGCAGGAGTCGTTCCAGGAGGCCGACGACCGCCAGGCGAAGGCCGACGCGGGCGCCTAGGGCCGCTCCGCGGCCGTGAACGGGCGCGGCGGGCCGATGCCGGGGGGCGAGGTCAGGAAGGCCGGCGGGCCGGGCCCGGCGCGGGGACGATCCGGGTGCCGGGGGACGGCGCCGCGAACGGGCCGGGAACGGCCTCGCCGCGCGGGGCGCCGGCGAGGTCCGTGCCGAAGTCCAGATCGGACCCGTCGGGGTCGGTGTAGCCCGTCTCGGCCTGGTAGCTGATGCCGAGGCGCGCGGTCGTCACCGGGGCGACGGGGTCGAGGGCCCCGGACGCCTCGACGCGGATCGCGCCCGCCTCGGCGTCGTGGACCTCGATGCGCACCGGCGCGGCGCCGACGACGCGGGGCTCGGGTTCGGCGCGGAACGGCTCGGCCCCCTCCGCGTACAGGTTGCCCTCGGCCCGCACCGGCAGGCGCGGCCCGGCCAGCGGGCTGCCGTCCTCGTGCGGGTACTCCTGCGGCGTCGGGTACGCGTCGTACTGCGAGGTGCCCACCGGGGTCGGGGTGAAGGCCGCCTGGCCGGGCACGCCGTCGATGTCGATCGCGCCGTTCCAGAAGCTCGCGAGCACGGGCTCAGAACCAGGTTCGGCGGCTTCGGCCGCGGCGCCGTCGCCGACGAAGAGGTTGTTGTAGAACCGGTCGTCGCCGCCGAGGATGTTGGCGACGCCGTGGACGGCCGTGGAGTGCGGCAGGTGGTACGGGGTGTACCGCTGGTGCTCGGTGCAGTTCGCGATGCGGCCCGCGAAGTAGTTGTGCACGTAGGCGCCGCCGGTGGACATGTCCTTGACCGCCCACGGCGAGAGGAACGCGTTGGAGTCCACGAGGTACGGTCCGTGGCAGACCTCGACCATGAAGTCCTCGGCGGTGGAGGCGTAGCAGACGTTGCGCCGCACGAGCGTCCCTTGGGCCTGCCAGTCGAGCCACAGGGCCCGGTGCGTGTGGTGGACGGTGTTCCCGCTGATGACGGTGTCGATGGCGGCGTGCAGTTTGATGCCGGCCACTTCGGCGCCGTGCCACTGCCGCTTGACGTGGATGCGGGAGATGTGGTTGTCGGCGACAGTCGAGAACGCCGCGCCCAGGTGTCCGACGACACCGGCCTGCTCGCAGTCGCGGATCGTGTTGCGGCGCACCGTGTGGGAGCCGACGTGGTCCCGGTGCCACGGGTGCGGCTCGCCCGCGGCGGGTCCGCGCAGGGCGAGCGCGCGCTGGATCACTTCGCGTTCGCGCTGCGTGCCGCCCTTGTCGCCCCTGGTTCCCGCGGTCCACTCGTTCTGGCCGGTGCTCGCCTCCTTGCCGAGGGAGACGCCGACGTTCTTCGAGTCGGTGATCGTGTTGTCCTCGATCACCCACCCCTTGGACCAGTGCGGGCCGATGAGCCCTTCTTGCAGCGCGGTGGGCGGCGCCCACTGGGTCGCGGCCTTGGTCAACGTGAAGCCGCGCACGATGATGTGGTCGATTCCCGTTGCAGCGGGCCAGAAGACGAATTTGCGGGCGTTGATCTCGATCTCGTGCGCGGCCGGGTCGGCGCCGCCGAAGTTCGCCCAGATCGTCGTGGTGTCCTCGCCCGCCTCGCAGTGCCAGGTCAGCAGGGAGCCCGCCGGGTCGAAGGAGTCCGCGGTGGCCTCGGGGCGTTCGACGCCCGCGAGGGTCGGCGACTCGTACATGGACTTGCCGTCGAGGTACACCTCGCCGGTGTGCCAGGTGTTGACGCGGTCGAAGAACCAGTCCCCGCCGATGCGCTCGGTGTAGGGGTTGTGCTCCCCGAACAGCGTGTTCGGCACCGTCGCGGTCCAGACGTCCGCGGCGCCGGGCCAGGGCCGCCAGTCGGCGACCGGCTCGGCGCCGGAGATCACGACCGACTCGAACAGGCCGTCCGCGCCGACGGCGGCCCGGTACGTGATGGGCGCGTCGGCCGTGCCGCCGCGGGGCGGGTTGACCCACTCGCGGTACACGCCTTCGTGCACGACGACGGTGTCGCCGGGCCGCGCCAGGGCCGCGGCCGCGCCGATGCCGAGCAGGGGGTCCTCCGCGGTTCCGGCGGCGGTGTCGGATCCGGACTTCGCAACGTGCAGTTCCACGTGGCAAACCCTATCCTCCGGTGCGCGCCGCGCCGCACCGACGGCGGCGGCGCCGACGCGGACGGGGAACGCAGCCGCGGCCCGAATCAGTCCTCGTCGGGGACGAACAGGTACTTGGGGCCGAGGAGGGCCGCGATGATGGCGCCGGTCCCGGCCCAGGTGAGGTTCATGCCCGCCATCTCCATGCGGCTCTCGGTGGTCTGCAGGTGGATGTTGTGGGCGAGGACGACGGTGGGGCCGCGGTCGGCTTCGAGGGCCCGCACGTCGAGGAGGTTCCCGGCCATGAGGGCGTCGCGCACGCCCGAGAGGCGGCTCCAGCGCTCCGCTTCGGGGAGCGGCTCGGCGGCCTGGCGGTGGTAGCGCAGGAGCCCGGCCGCGGTGGCGGCGTTGACCCTCGCGCGGTGCCACGCCTCGGGCGAGGTGGCGGCGATCAGTGCGGGCGCACCGGTGTAGAGGGCGGCGTGCAGGTCGTCGGCGACGGCGCGGAGCCGCTGCGCCGCGGGCGTGCCGCCGGGCGAGGCGGCCGGGTCGGTGACGGCCTCCGTGCTGCTCCAGGTCTCGTCGGGGCCGGTGAGCGCGGCGATGTCGAGGTCGAGGCCGAGGTAGTCGCGCACGTGTTCGAGGTACGCGCGGGGGCTGGCGGCGGTGAATTCGAGGGGCGCATCCATGCCGTGGAACGCGACCCGGTCGCCGGGGGCCCGGTCCTCGTTCCACTCGCGGAGGCGGGAGACGAGGCGGCGGTTGACGGCGAACGCGCCGAACCCGTGCGTGAACCCCTCGCTCAAGGCGGTGTCGAGGGAGGCGGTGCGGCCCTGGACGTAGTCGTCCACGGCGAAGGCCGCGACCCGGTCGGACTCGAGCACGATCGAGCGGGCACCCTGCGCGACGAGGCCCAGGACGCGGTCGGCGCGGGCCTCCGCGTGCGGCGAGTCGCCGTGGGCGCGCTCGCCGAGGCCGATGACGTCGTGGGCTGCGGTGGTCTGGTCGGTCTGCATGCCTTGAAACGTATCGTTGAAAGAAGGGTTGAGACTTTGACCGGCTCTGAACTCGCGACGGTGGGGTAGAGTCTCAAACCGTGGTGGAACGACCCCGCTCCGAGCTGGACTCCCTCAGGCTGCGCCCCTCCGACCTGGCGCGCGAGCACGGTCTGACGGCCCAGGCCGTGCGCAACTACGAGCGCGACGGGTTCCTGCCGCCCGCCGAGCGCACCCGCAGCGGCTACCGGGTCTACACCGGGGTCCACGCGGCGGCGCTGCGCGCGTTCCTGGCGCTGGTGCGCGCGTACGGGCACGCGGTCGCCGGGGAGGCCATGCACGCCGTCCACAGTGGCCGTATCGACGAGGTGCTCATGGTGATCGACCGCGGGCACGAGCAGCTCCTGCGCGACCGGGCCACGCTCGACGCGGTCACGGCCTCGGTGGCGCGGCTGGCCGAGCCCGAGGCCCCGGAGCGGTTCGCGCCGTTCACGGTCGGCGAGCTGGGGTACCGGCTGCGGGTCACGCCCGCGACGCTGCGGAACTGGGAGCGGGCCGGCATCCTCTCCCCCGCGCGCGACCGCGTCACCGGGTACCGGCGGTTCGAGTGGGACGACGTGCGCGACGCCGAGCTGGCGCACCTGCTGCGGCGCGGCGGGTACCCGCTGGAGCACATCGCGTCGGTGGTACGGCAGGTGCGGACCGCGGGCGGCACCGCGGCCCTCGCGGAGTCCCTGGAGGACTGGCGGGGGCGGCTGACGCGGCGGGGGCTGGCGATGCTGGATGCGGCCGCGCGGCTCAGCGCGTACCTCGAACTGCGGTGAACGCCAAGCGGCCGCAGGCGTAGGGCCCGCGGCCGCTGCACGGTCACCGCCGGTGCATCGGTGGGCCGTCCATGCCGACGCTAACGGGCGCAGCGGGCCCCTTGAGGGGCTTTCGCGATGCGGCTGAGACGGGTTCACGACACTCGCGGGGCGTTCGCGGCGTGGTCGATGGCCTCCGCGACGGAGTCGGCGGTGTGCGTGGGCCGGTAGTCCGCAATGGTCCACTCGCGGCCGAGGCGGAGCCAGACGCTGGGGACGCCGAGGCGGTGGGCGCCGAGGATGTCGGCGTCGCCGCGGTCGCCGATCATCCACGCGTCGGCGAGCGAGCCGTCCACCGCGGCCGCCGCGGCGCGGAACGGCGCGGCCTCGGGCTTGTCGGCGCCCACGGCCCCGCTGATGGTCCACGCGTCCACGAGCTCGTCGAGCCCGGCGTTGCGGATCTTCCCGAACTGGCCCTCGACGGGCCCGTTGGTGACGATGACGACGCGGTGGCCCGCGGCGCGGGCGCGCGCGATCGCGTCGGCGGTCGCGGGCGCGAGCCGGGCGTTGTCGCGCGAGCCGCGGTAGAGGGCGTCGATGAGCTCGTCCTCGGTGAGGTCGAAGTCGAGGCGGTCGCGCATGGCCCTCGCGACGACCGGGCGGGGCGCGTAGCCGCGGTCGTCGATCGGCATGATCCACTCGGCGTGGTCGGCGGCGTGGCCGTGCGCGGCCAGGAGCGCGGTCAGCCCGGTGCGGAAGCCCGCGTCGCGGTCGATGAGGGTGTTGTCGAGGTCGATCATCAAGAGCGTCACGGCACCGAGGGTAACCGCCCCGGACCGGCGCGTCGAGCGTCGCGGATCGCGATGGCGGCGTTGATGAGCCCGATGTGGCTGAACGCCTGCGGGAAGTTCCCGAGCATCGATCCGGTGGCCGTGTCGACCTCCTCGGAGAGCAGGCCGAGGTCGTTCGCGCAGTCCGCGGCCAGCGCGAACGCGGCCTCGGCGCGGTCGGGGCGGCCGGTGAGGGCGAGGGCCTGGGCGAGCCAGAACGTGCACATGACGAAGGAGCCTTCGGCGCCGTCGAGGCCGTCGGTCCCGGTCTCGTAGCGGCGCAGGAGGCCCCGGGCGTCGCGCAGCCGCGCGTCGACGACGTCCACGGTGGATCGCAGGCGCTCGTCGTCGCCGGGGAGGAACCCGGAGGCGGGCATGGCGAGGACGGAGGCGTCGAGGTCGTCGTCGCCGAAGGCCGCGCAGAACGCGCCGACGCGGGGGTTCCAGCCGCGCGTCTCGATGGCCTCGCGCACGCGGTCGCGCTCGGCGGCCCAGTCGCGGGCGCGGTCGGCGGCGTCGAGCCGGTCGGCGAACTTCACGGCCCGGTCGAGGGCGGTCCAGCACATGAGTTTGGAGTAGACGTAGTGGCGCGGTTCGCCGCGGGACTCCCAGATGCCCTGGTCGGGCTGCTCCCACTGGTCGGCGGCGGCGTCGGCGATGCCGGTGAGGAACCGCCGGGCGGGCTCGTCGAGCCCTTGGAGGTGGCCGCGCAGATGCCATGCGGCGTCGAGGAGTTCGCCGTAGACGTCCAGTTGCGGCTGGAGCCACGCGGCGTTGCCGACGCGCACGGGCCTGGAGCCGCGCCAGCCCGCGAGGTGGCCGAGTTCGCGTTCGGAGAGGTCGTGCTCGCCGCCGATGCCGAACATGATCTGGAGGGGCTGCTCGGGCTGGTAGCGGGCGGCGGCGCGGGTCATGAACTCGAAGAACTCGACGGCCTCGCCGTGGCATCCGGCCTCGGCGAGGGCCTGCACGGTGAAGCTGGCGTCGCGCACCCACGAGTAGCGGTAGTCCCAGTTGCGGCCCGCGCCCACGGCTTCGGGCAGGGAGGTGGTGGGGGCGGCGACGATCGCGCCGGTGGGCTGGTAGCGGAGCGCTTCGAGGACGAGGACGGAGCGTTTGACGAGGGGCGCGAGGGGCCCGTCCCAGTCGGGGTGGGCGTCGTGCCAGTCCTGCCAGCCGATGAGCGTCTCGTCCATGGCGGCGGCGACGGCCTCGGGGGTCCACGCGGGCGGCGGGTCCTGCGCGAGGTCGGCGGTCTGGACGCAGAAGTGGAGCCGGTCCCCCGCGGTGAGGTGGAGGCGGGTGGTGGCCCCGGCGTCGCTGAAGTCGAGGTCGACGGGGCTGGTGAGGACGAAGCGGGCGGGGCCGCCGGTGGCGAGGACGCCGCCGGGGACGCGGGTGAAGATCGGGTTGACGAGCCCGTACTCGGGGCGAGGCCGGAACGCGAAGTCCGCGTCGAGTTCGCCTGCGGTGCATTCGATGACGCGGAGGGTGGCGATGGGCGCACGGGCGGCGAGGCGGATGCGCCCGGCCTCGGTGGCGGGCCCGAGCGCCAGCGCGTCGGTGAGGACGGCGGTCCCGGTGTCGGTGGTGAAGGTGGTGCGCAGGACGAACGTCTCGCCGGCGTAGGCGCGTTCGGTGCGGTAGGGGGCGGCGGGGGTGATGGACCAGTGGCCGGCGTCGGGGTCGAGGAGGCGGCCGAGGACGGCGGGGCTGTCGAAGCGGGGGCGGCAGAGCCAGTCGATGGAGCCGTCGGTCCCGACGAGGGCGCCGGTGTGGCGGTCGGAGATGAGGGCGTAGTCCTCGATGGGGCGTCCGCCCTCGGGTCGCGGGTCCGTCATGGTGCGCTCCTCTCCGCCTGGGCGGGAGCGTACTCCGGTTCGGGGTGCGACGTGGGGCGGTCCTCGATGCGCGACGGGCGGTCCTGTTTCCGCACCGGCCGGTGCGGGTGCGGGACGGGCGGGTTGCCGGAAGTGCACCGTTTCGGTCGATTGAGGAGCGCCGCAGGTGGACCGTCCCATGGGGACTGATCCGGCTCCCGGCGCGGGGCCGGGAGCCGGGGCGGCGTCAGGAGCGGCCGTACTGGGCGGGCTTGTAGGCCTCGTCGCCGAGTTCGGCGGCGGCGCGGCGGGCCCAGTAGGGCTCGCGGAGCATCTCGCGGCCGATGAAGACGGCGTCGGCCTCGCCGTCGGCGAGGATCTTCTCCGCTTGGCGGGCTTCGGTGATGAGGCCGACCGCGCCGGTCGGCAGGCCGGTCTCGCGGCGCACGCGGGCGGCGAACGGGACCTGGTAGCCGGGGCTCGACGGGATGTCGGCGCGGGGGACGGAGCCGCCGCTGGAGACGTCGAGGAGGTCGATGCCGTGCTCGCGGAGGACGGCGGCGAGGCGGACGGTCTCGTCGGCGGTCCAGCCCTCGGGCTCGATCCAGTCGGTGGCGGAGACGCGGAAGAACACGGGGACGGCCTCGCCGACGACGGCGCGGACGGCGTCGGCGATCCGCACGGGCAGGCGGGTGCGGTTCTCGAAGGACCCGCCGTACTCGTCGTCGCGGCGGTTGGAGACGGGCGAGAGGAACTCGTGGAGGAGGTAGCCGTGGGCGCCGTGGATCTCGACGACCTCGTACCCGGCGTCGAGGGCGCGCTGCGCGGCGGCGGCGAACGCGTCCACGATCCCCTCGACCTCGTCGCGGGTGAGGGCGTGCGGGACGGGCCGGGACTCGCTGAAGGCGACGGCGCTGGGGGCGACGGGGGTCCAGCCGCCTTCGTCGGCGGCGAGGGCGCGGCCGCCGTTGAACTCCAGGTCGGAGGTGGCCTTGCGTCCGGCGTGGGCGAGCTGGATGCCGGGGACGGTGCCGTGGGCGCGCATGAGGTCGGTGAGGCGGCGGTGGGCGCTTACCTGGTCGTCGTTCCAGATGCCGAGGTCGCCGATGCTGATGCGGCCCTCGGCGGTGACGGCGGTGGCCTCGACGAGGATGAGCCCGGTGCCGCCGACGGCGCGGGAGCCGTAGTGCTGGACGTGCCAGTCGTTGGGCGCTCCGGTGGCCGGGCCGCTCGTGTCGGCGCTGTACTGGCACATCGGGGCCATCCAGGCGCGGTTGGGGAACTCGGTCCCACGGATGTGGAGCGGCGTGAACAGGTTGCTGGTCATGGTTCCTTCAAGGTGAGTGGCGGTCCGGGGGGCGGGGCCGCCGGTGCGGGCGGCCCCAAGGGTACGTCTATCCGATGAGTTTCAGCAGCTCGTCGGCCGCGGCGCGGGACGACTGCGGGTTCTGGCCGGTGACGACGGTCCGGTCGACCTCGACGTGGGGGGCGAACGGCTCGCCGGCCTGGAAGTTGAAGCCCGCGGCTTCGAGGCGGGTCTGGAGGAGCCACGGGGCCTTGTCGCCGAAGGCGCCGAGGTGCTCCTCGCGGTCGGTGAACCCGGTGATGCGGTGGGCGGCGAACGGGTTGACGCCGTCGGGTCCGGCGGCGGGCAGGAGCGCGGCGAGGCCGTGGCAGACGAGGCCGACGGGCTTGCCGGAGGCGAGGGCGTCGGCCAGGAGCGCCCCGGCGTGCGGGTCGCCGGAGAGGTCCTCCATGGGGCCGTGGCCGCCGGGGACGTAGAGGGCGTCGAAGCCGGTGAGGTCGATCGCGGCGAGGTCGAGGGGCGCGGCGAACTCGGGCGCGGCGGCGACGGCCTCGCGGAAGCGGGCGGGGGCCTCGTCGCCTCCGGCGAGTGCGGGGTCGAGGCTGACCGGGTCGGCGGGCGGGACGACGCCGCCGGGCGTGGCGACGGTGACGGCGTGCCCGGCGTCCTTGAACGCCTGGAGCGGGACGACGGCCTCTTCGGCCCAGTAGCCGGTGGTGTGCTTCGTGCCGTCGTTCAGCGTCCACTCGTTCGCGCCGGTCATGATGAACAGGATCTTCGCCATGGTGGTTCCCCCTTTTGGTGCCTGGTGCGGTTACTCGTCGAAGCTCGCGAAGTAGGTCGCGGCCATGTCCTCGTCGCCGTGGCCCTGCGCGGAGGCGCGGCGGAAGCGCTCGGCCCCGGCCTCGGCGAGGTCGAGGCGGACGCCGCCCGCTTCGGCGGCGGCGATGATGAGGCGGGTGTCCTTGAGGGCGGTGTCGAGGCCGAAGCTGGCCTGGTCGGTGCTGCCGTCGAGGATGAGCGCGCCCTTGGCGTGGGCGTACCCGGCGTCGAGCGGGCCGCCCTGGATGAGGTCGTAGAAGCCCTGGGGGTCGACGCCGAGGCCCTTGGCGAGGGCGAGGACCTCGCCGATGCCGTGGGTGAGGACGAGGACCCAGCTGTTGGCGACGAGCTTGAGGCGGGAGGCGCTGGCGTCCGCGCCGTCGGGGCCGGTCCACACGGTCTTGGCGCCGACGGCGTCGAAGACGGCGTTCGCGACCGGGTCGTCGGCGGGCCCGGCGGCGAGGACGGTGAGCTGCCCGGCCTCGGCGGGGGCCCTGGTGCCGAGGACGGGGGCGTCGAAGTACACGAGGCCGTGCTCAGCGGCGAGGGCCGCGAGCGCGGCGGCGCCGTCGAGGCCCGCGGTGGTGGACTGGATCCAGCGGACGCCGGGCCGCAGGGCGGGCGCGGCCTGTGCCACGACCTCCTGGACGGCGGGGCCGTCGTAGAGCATGGTGAGGATCGCGTCGGCGTCCGCGACGGCTTCGGCGGGCGTGCCCGCGACGGCGATCCCGTCGGCGGCGAGGGGCGCGGCCTTGTCGCCGCTGCGGTTCCACGCGGTCACGCGGTGCCCGGCGCGGGCGAGGTTGCGGGCCATGGCGGCCCCCATGATGCCGGTGCCGAGCACGGCGATGTGGAGCGGTTCGCTCATCGGTTCTCCTTCGGTTCGCGGCGTCGAGTCTGCCGAACTCCGGGGCCGCGGGTGCCCCGTTCCGCCGCCAACGATACTTGCAGACGCGGGCTATTGCAAGCGATGGTATTCGCCGCGCCGGGGATACCGCCGTACGCTAGGATGGGTCGACCGACCCCGACCCCGAGGGAGGAGCACCGTGACCGCTGCCCCGGAGACCATGACCGCACTCGCGCAGCACTGGTGCGCCCTGTCGGTCCTGCACGAGCGCATCGCCGACCGCATCGGGCGGCGGCTCGAAGCCGACCACGGCCTGAGCGTGCGCGAGCTCTCGCTGCTCACCGTCCTCGACCGGCAGGCCGAGGGCAGGCACCTCCAGATGCGGCAGGTCGCCGACGCGATCGTGCTGAGCCAGAGCGCGACCACGCGCCTGGTGACGCGCATGGAGGACCGCGGGCTCCTCGCCCGCACCATCTGCAAGGACGACCGGCGCGGGATCTACACCGACGTCACGGCCGAGGGCCGCGCGCTCCTGGCCGCGGCGGCGCCGACCCACGACGCGGCGCTGCGCGAGGCGCTCGACGAGGCCCGCGGGAACCCGGACTTCAAGCCGCTCGTGGAGGCGCTGGAGCGGCTCGGCTGACCGCCGATCGCGAAGTCAGGACTTCCAGAACTTGGCGGCGATGCGGGCGAGGGCGTCGCGCTGGGGGCGGCTGAGGCCCTTCTCGTGCTTGTGGTTGAGGTAGAGCCCGGGCGGCTCGGAGTCGATGCGGAAGACGTTGCCGATCCACGAGACCGGGCGGCCGCCGTCGAGCTCCCACAGCTGCACGATGCGCTCGCCGGGGGTGATCGTCATTCTGATGTGGAGTTCGAGGAACTCGATCTCCTCAGTGCGGAGCCAGCCCACGGTCTCGGGATCGGGATACCCGCTGGGCATCGGGTGCTCAGGTCCGCTCATTCCGGGCCCGCCATTCCATGCATTGATGACAATCCGGTCTCCATCATCGCAGACCACGGTATGCACGCAACTGCCGCACAGAGTGACACCGGGTCTCCAATGCCCAGGATAGTAGGCGGACCCGGCGCGACGGTCGGCGGCAAGGGGCCCGATCGGGCCCGGACGTGACGGGCGACCGGTGCGGCGCGCCCGGAATGTCCGGGCGGCCGCGGGGCCCCGATACTGGGCGGATGAAGCTCAGTCGCGGTGTCTCCGTGTTCCTCCTCGCGTTCGGCGTGTGGTCGCTGATCGTATGGTCGACCTTCGTAAAGAATCTGTTCAAGGACGTCAGCGGCCTCGCCTTCGACGCCGCGGGTGATCCGACGGGCTATTTCTGGGTCCACTTGGCGCTCGCGGTGACGTCCTTCGGACTCGGCGTCGCGATCGGCGCGATCGGTCTGCGGGGACTCCTGGCGGCCCGCCGCGCGGCCTCCAAATAAGTCCTGAAGGGACCGGTCGACTCATCCGCGACTCGGCCCGGAGTCGGAAATCCGACCCGGATCTTTTTCACCCTTTCGGGCCGGAAAGCGCTTGATTCCGGTGGCGGACCGCCGGGAGCGGAGCCCGGCGGCCCCGCTCAGGCGTCCTCCAGCTCCCGCATCGCCTTCGACGCGGCGTCGAGTTCGCGCTCGTCGGCGTC
This sequence comes from Glycomyces mayteni, assembly GCF_042428885.1. NCBI lineage: Bacteria > Bacillati > Actinomycetota > Actinomycetes > Glycomycetales > Glycomycetaceae > Glycomyces > Glycomyces mayteni. Next base: position 123,592 of record NZ_JBHMBP010000005.1, on the reverse strand, counting down.
GTGGGCGATGAAGTCGGCGAAGCGCAGCAGCGCCCAGGCCTTGACGCGCTCGGCGTCGGCCCCGAGGCCGTCGGCGACCGCGCGGAGCAGCTCCCGGCCGCTGTGCGGGCCGTACATCTCCTGCGTGAACAGGAAGTACCCGCCGTCGAAGGCGCGCTCGGCGAGGTAGGGCTTGGGGTCGATGACGAGCCACGACTCGCGTTCGGCGGACACGATGTTCGTCAGGTGCGTGTCGCGGTTGCCGATGCCGGTCTCGGGCGCGTCGGCCAAGTCCTCGCAGCGGGCCACGGCCTCGCGCAGGCGCTCGTCGCCGAGGCGGCGGCGCTCCTCGGCGGTCGGCTCCCCGTAGGCCGCGCGCCAGCCGTCGAGCATCCCGGTGGCCGCGGGCAGCTCCGGGTAGCCCTCGACGGGTTCGTAAGGGCGCCAGAGCCGCCGGTACAGGCCGGTCGCGATCCCGATGCGGCGCCAGGCGGCGGCGGGCGTCTTGTGGCCGAAGAAGCGGGTCGACTTGAGGCGGTTGCCGGGGACGGCCCGCTCCATGAGCATCGCGCCGGTCTCCGGGTCGAAGTCGAACAGCTCGACGGCCCCGTCGCCCTGGTACCGGTGCAGCGCAGTCGGTTCGCCGATGTTCTCGTCGTCGCGGTAGATGACTTTGAGGACGGCCGGGGAGTCGTCCTCGCGGCGCACCGGGACCACGTAGGAGTGCGATCCGCCGTCGTAGGGCGGCCCGTCCATCCGGAGGGACCATGTGCGCTTGAGGCTCCAGACCGTCCTGGGGAGGTCGTCGAGCCATGCGCGGCCCGACTCGCCGTGCCAGTTGAGGACGTCGCGGCGGACAGAGGAAGGAACCACACCAAATCGCATCGGTACAGTATCGAGCACTCGGATTCGCCGACGCAATCCGCATATGCGTTTGCTGCGGGAAATCAGACCACTGCGGACGGTGTCAGGACGCGAAGGCGGACACGGCGTCCGGCACGGCGTCCTCCCCGCCCCTGAGTTCGAGCACCCGCCGCGTCACCGCGGGGGTCCGCAGGAGCTCCGCGAGCACCGCGGCCACGTCCGCGCGCGTGACCTCCCCGCGCCCCGCGGGCGGGTCGGCGAGCAGTACCGCCCCGGTGGGCGCGTCGTTCGTGAGCGCCCCGGGCCGCACGATGACCCACTCCAGGTCGCGCGCCTTGAGGTCCTCCTCGGCGGCGGTCTTCGCCTCGATGTAGGCGGCCCACACCTCGTCGCGGGCCGGATCGGGCGTCGTCCCCGCGCCCATGGTGGAGATCTGGAGGAACCGCCGCACCCCGGCGGCCACCGCGGCGTCCGCCAGCAGCACCGACGCGGCCCGGTCCACGCTCTCCTTCCGCGCGGCCCCGCTCCCGGGCCCGGCCCCCGCCGCGAACACCACCGCGTCCACGGACCCGTCGGTCTCGGACGCGAGCAGCCCCGCCAGGTGCTCGGCGTCGGCCTGTTCGAGGTCGATGACGATCGGCCGCCCGCCGATCGCCGCGATGTCCTCCGCCTGTTCGGGCTTGCGGATCAGCCCCGTGACGGAATGTCCTTCTGCGGCCAGGATCTCGGTGAGGAGCAGCGCGATCTGCCCGTGCCCTCCGGCGATGACGACATGCATACGCCCCACCCTAACCCGCCCCGCACCCGCCCGCAGCAGTTGCGCCGCCCGCATCCCCGCGCTGCCGTCGTCCGCTCCACTCCCGAAGGGACGCTGCATACCGGCGGGCGCTGGAGGCGATCGGGCAGGTCAGGCGTTCTTCTTCGCGGAGCGGCGGCGCAGGAGGGCGCCGACGGCCCAGCCCGCGATGAAGATGACGGTGAACATGATCCACATGGGGGTCTCGACGCGGACGAGCCAGAGCTTGACGCCGACGGTCTCGGTGTTCGCGAGGATGAACCAGACGGCCAGCGCGATGATGACGACGGCCGTGATGAGGCGGCGCAGGCCCCTGCCGCTCTTGGCTTCACCTGTGTCGGCCATCGCCCGCTCCTCGCCTCGCGCCCGTGTTCCGGTCAGTATGGGCGGGTCCGCGGGGCGGGGCGGCGGTTCGGGGAAATCGGGGCGTCCCGGCGGGCCGGGCCCGCCGGGACGCGCGTCTAGCCGGCGTAGGGCGCGGCCGCGGCCTGGGCCGCGGTCATGAGGGCGCCCTCGTTCTCGGGCCAGAGGGTGTCCTCGACGCACGAGAACGCGGGGAAGAACCCGCCGCAGTTCCCGAAGTCGGGGCCGACCTCGAAGGTGAACGCGGCGACGCCGAGTTCGCCGTAGGCGAAGTCGTCGGTGGTGCCGCTGGTGCTGTATCCGACGGTGTCGTCGTTGGTGCCGACGAAGTAGCCGTTGGACTCGGCCATGTCGGCGCCGAGGGCGCGCAGGGCCGCGTCGTTGGGCGCGGCGTCGGAGGTGAAGCCCCACGGGACGATGATGTACTCGCCGTAGGAGTGGAGCGTCAGGAACACGTCGCGGGCGTCGTCGGGGGCCGGGTCGTCCTGGCCCGTGCCGCGCTGGTCGGGGTGGAGGGCGCGGAGCCAGTCCTCGACGGCCCGCGTCTCGGGTTCGGAGGCGCCGGAGGCGCCCTGGTAGGTCTCGGCGCACGGGTTGGACGAGTCGCCGCCCCACTCGAACGAGGAGTTGCGGTTGAGGTCGATGCCGGCGCTGGAGCCGCAGTTGCCCGCGGAGTCGTTGACGTTCTTGCGCTGGAGGACCGGGTCGTCGCCGCCGGAGGAGACGACGTCGACGCCGTCGGGGTTGACGACGGGCACGACCCACACTTCGGTGGTGTCGAGGAGGTCGGTGACCTCGGCGTCGGTGCCGTAGCCCTCGACGAGCTTGTCGATCCAGCGGAGGGCGATCTCGCCGGTGGCGATCTCGCGGGCGTGGATCTGGGCGATCAGGGAGAAGCGGGGCTTCGCGGAGTCGGGGTCCTGCTCGCAGTCGCCGTCGGCGATGGCGGTGACGCAGATGGCGTAGACATCGTGGCCGCCGTCGTTCTGGGTCTTGAGCCAGGAGTCGCCGATGTCGTGGAGGCGGGTGAGCGACGGGTTGGCGTCGGCCACGTCCTGGAGGTGGGACTCGATGGCGTCGACGGTGCGGTAGCCGCCGTAGTAGGTGCCGTCCTGCTGGGCGGCGGCGCCGAGCTCCTTGTAGACGGTGTCGAAGAACTCCGGCTCGTGGCCGAGGGCGCGGAGGTCGTCGGCGACGGTCTCGTCGCCGATGATCTGGGCTTCGCCGCCGTGCTCGGCGGCGATGTCGAAGCCGAGGGTTTCGAGCTCGGCGACGTCGGCGGCGGTGAGGCCGTCGACGGTCCAGGTGACGGGTTCGGTGGAGGCGGACGGACCGGAGGGTTCGGCCTGCGCGGTGTAGGCGGCGGCGCCGGTGGCCGCCGCGGCGACCCCCAGGGCGACGCCGGCCGCGGCGAGCCTTCGCTTCATGTGCATGTGTCCGTTCCTTTCTCGGCCCGGCGATCGTGACGCCGCGCCGAAGGGGAGGCCAAAGGGAGTCTAATCATACAATTGACCGACAAGTCCCGATACTTCCGACAATTTCGGACACAATGGATTCGGTTGTGGACGTTGGGTTTTGGGCCGGGCGCTTACGCCGCGGCGGCGGTGTCACCTGCGAGGAGGGCTTCGATGACCTGTGCGACGCCGTCCTGGGCGCTGGTGGCGGTGCGGTCGGTGGCGGCCTCGACGGCCTCGGGGTGGGCGTCGCCCATCGCGTAGGAGCGCCCGGCCCAGGCGAGCATGGGCACGTCGTTCGGCATGTCGCCGAAGGCGACCACCTCGTCGGGGCCGATGCGGCGCTCCTTGCACCAGGAGGCGAGGCCGAAAGCCTTGTCGGCGCCGCGGGCGTTGAAGTCGAGCATCCCGAAGTCGCCCCAGTGGCACATCGACAGGCCGCCGAGGTCGGCGGTGGCGACGGCGGCGGCCATCTCCTCGCCGGTGCGCTCGGCGCAGTAGACCTTGAGCTTCACGGCCCGCTTGGCGCGCTTGAAGACCGCGTCCACGGTGGCGGCGAAGTCCCAGTTCGTGGAGCCCACGAGCGGGCGGTACGCCTCCTCGCCGATGATGCCGGTGCCGGTCTCGACGGCGAAGACGGCGTCGGGAAGGCGCTCGGCGACGGCGGCGGCGACGCGGCGGGCGGCGCCGAGGCGGATCGACCGCAGGACGCGGATGCGGCCGGTCGCGGGCGCGTAGTCGATGGCGCCGTTGGCGCAGATCGCGCCGTCGAGGAGGGGCAGGAGGTCGGTGAGCACGTCGACGCCGTAGGGGGTGCGGGCGGTGACGGCGACGACGGCGAGGCCTTCGGCGCGGGCGGCCGCGAGGGCGTCGCGGGTCCGCTCGGAGAGGACGCCGCCGGGGGCGAGCAGCGTGCCGTCCAGATCGGAGGCGATGGCGAGGGGTCTGGGCACCGCTCTAGTATCGCCCGGCGTGGCAAACGCGGCAACCGGCGCGTCAGGGAGCCGACACGCGGCGTTCAGCGGGTCGGAACCCGTTCGGGCCCAAGCGGTCGCAGATTCATGGTGATCGCGGGCACCATATTGTTGACCCTTGGGTCAAGAACGGGTTAGGCTTCTCGGCATGGGCAGGCCGAAGGAATTCCAACCGGACGCGGTCGTCGCGCAGGCGATGGAGGCGTTCTGGACGAGCGGGTACGCGGGGACCTCCCCCGCCGACCTCGCCGAGGCCACCGGCGTGGGCAAGGGCAGCCTGTACCACGCGTTCGGGTCCAAGCGCGAGCTGTTCGGGAAGGCGCTCGACCTCTACGGCCGCGGCGGCTCGGAGCTGACCGAGGCGTACCTGGACGAGCCGGGGACCGCCAAGGAGCGCATCCGGGCCTACCTGGAGTTCCTGGTCGACACCGACCTGGACGCCCCGGTGCGGCGCGGCTGCCTCGCGGCGAACACCGCGCTGGAGCTGGGCGGCCGCGACCCCGAGGCCACCGAGGCCGTGCGGCGCATGACCGACCGCACCATCGAGCTGCTGACATGGCGGCTGGAGCGGGGCCAGCGCGACGGCGACGTCGCGCCGGAGGTGGACGCGCGCTCGCAGGCGCTGCTCGTCATGAACACGATCGTCGGGCTGCGCGTCATGGCCCGGACCCACGACGGCCCCGTGCTGCACGGGATCATCGAGTCCGCCCTGGCGGGCTTCTAGCCCGGACCGCGCCCTCGCGAGAGGGCGTTTTTCCCACCCTGATTCTTGACCTGAAGTTCAAGAATATGACCATCGAAAGGCACCACCATGGAACTGGGACTCAACGGCAAGACCGCGCTCGTCACCGGGGCGAGCCGGGGCATCGGCCTTGCGATCGCCGAAGCGCTTGCGGCGGAAGGCGTCCGCGTCGTCGGCGCGGCCCGCACCGTCACCCCCGAACTGGAGAAGACCGCCGCGGCCACCGTGGCCGCGGACCTGTCGTCCCGCGAGGGGGCCGAGCGGATCGTGGACGAGGCCGAGCGGGCGGTCGGCGGGATCGACTTCCTGGTCAACAACGTCGGCGGCGGCGACGCCGACCGGATGGTCATCGGCGGCTTCCTCGACATCCCCGACGAGCAGTGGGCGGAGGTGTTCGCGCTCAACCTGTTCAGCGCGGTGCGCACCACGCGCGCGGCGCTGCCGGGGATCATCGGGCGGCGCGGGGCGATCGTGAACGTCTCGTCGGTGAACGCGCGCGTGCCCTCGGGCGCGCCGGTCGGGTACGCCGAGGCGAAGTCCGCGCTGACGATGTTCTCCAAGCGCCTCAGCGAGGAGGTCGCGCCGCTGGGCGTGCGGGTGAACACGGTGTCCCCCGGGGTCATCGGCTCGCCGCTGTGGCGCGACGAGGAGCGGTTCGGCGGCAAGGTCGCCGAGGCGTTCGGGGTCGCGCACGCGGACCTGCTGGCGGGCATCCCGTCGCAGTTCGGCATCGCGTCGGGCCGCATCGGCGAGCCCGAGGAGGTCGCCGACCTGGTGGCGTTCCTGCTCTCGGACCGGGCCGCGAACATCCACGGCGCCGACCACGTGATCGACGGCGGGACCCTCAAGGCCGCGTAGCGGAGTGCGGGCGCGGTCACGGCCGCGCCCGCCCCCGGGAGGGGTCCTGCGGCTGGTGTGCGAGAAAGGGACTGTCGGACCGTCGTGTCACGGTTGCATCACGGGTGCAACCGCGGCACACGCGCGGTCGTCGGACCACCGGCGGCCGTCCCGGTTCGCACCCCCGTCCTACGGTGGACGGCACACACCCGTCGAAGGAGCCCGTCATGACGTACAACCCGCCCCCGCACTACAGCTTCGGCGACGAGTCCCAGCAGCCGCAGAGCGCCCCGCCCGGGTACTCGCAGCCGCAGAGCGCCCCTCCGGCCTACTCCCCCGTCGGCCAGCCCGCGCCGACCGGGTACGTGCCGACCCAGCCGATGCAGCCGGGCATGCAGCCCGGTGGGCCGCAGCCGCTCACGCAGCCCGTGCCCATGGCCGGGCCGCCGCCGCAGCGGCGGTCCCCGATGGTGCCGGTCCTGGCCGTCATCGCCGTGATCGGGTTCGCGGGCGCGGCCCTGTCGCTGGCGCTGTGGCTGCGCACCGGCGGCGACCTCGACGACGTGACCGCGCAGCTCGACGACCGCGAGGCCGAGATCGCGCAGCTCCAGGAGGACCTGGAGGCCGCCGAGACGCAGGTCGGCGAACTCGAAGTGCAGGCCGCGGACGCGGAGTCCATGCGCGCGTGCCTGGACGACCTCAACTGGTTCTACTCGACCGAGGCCGAGTCCGCAGAGGAGGCCGAAGCCCAGCTCGCGGTCCAGGAGTCGTGCGCGACCTGGCTCTGGTAGGCCGCTCCGGCGGACTTCAGCGCTCGCCGCGGTGGCGGGCGAACACCGCGGGGATGCGGAGTTCATGGCCCCGGAACAGGTCCATGGCTCCGGCCTCCTCGCGGGTGATCCAGCGGGCCTCCGAGGCTTCGAGCTCGGCGAGGCGCAGCGGCTGCTCCGGGTCGAGGGCGCTCGCGGTGAAGCTCATGATCATCGGCATCCGGTCGTCGCCGAGTTTGGTGTCCCGCTTGTCGAACGCCCACGACAGGCCCGTCAGCTCCACGTCGAGCCCGGTCTCCTCGAACGCCTCGCGGACCGCGGCCAGGCCCACCGGCTCGCCGACCTCGGCGGCCCCGCCGGGCATGGCCCACTGGCCGGTGTCGGTGCGCCGGATGACGAGCAGGCGCCCCGCCTCGTCGAAGACCGCGGCGTCGGCGCCGGTGGAGACGCAGTCGGCGGCCAGCTCGCCGCAGTCGATGCGCGGGTAGTCCACGTCGGCCGCGACGGCCGCCTCGCACAGCGACAGCACGCGCTGCTGCCGTTCGCGCTCGTAGAAGTTCGCGGTCTCGGCCAGCGACTCCTTGGCGAGCGCGGCGACCGCGTCGAGGAGCTGTCTCACGACCGGGCCGACCGCGAGCGGGCCGTGCTCGGGCTCCTGCGCGGAGGCCGAGGGGTTCAGGCTCGGCACGTCCCCTTCGAGGTCGGGCTCGGTCGGTTCGAGGAGCGCGGCCGCGGCGGCCGCGTCGAGGTGGGTCTCCATCTCGTAGACGAGCAGGAACGTGTGCGGGCACGGCAGGCCCGCGAGGTCGGTGTCCGCGATGGCGACCGGCTCGGCGGGGGCGCGGGTGCGCAGGGCCGCGGCGACGGTCTCCAGGCGCTGGCCGAGCGTCCCGGAGGTGCGGCTGAGGCGGCGGCGGCGCACCAGGCGCGTGCCGTCGGCGCAGTCGATGCGCAGCTCGGTGCCGGGCATGGGGGTCCGCAGGCCCGTGTCGGCCTCGTAGACGGCGAGGACCGCCTCGTACGGGCGGTGGTCGATCTGCGCGAGGAGCGCGGCGGCGAGTTCGCGCAGGCGCCGCAGCCGGGCCTCCTCGTCGGGTCCGGCGCCCCAGAACAGGCCGTTCGCGGCCTCGGCGCGGAGGATGCCGGAGAGCCGGGCGAGGCCGTTGGCGGCCTTCAGGTTCGCGTCTGCGGTGTCGGCGGGCATGGTGCTCCTTCGCATCGGTTCGCGGCGCGGTCAGATCGTACGCTGCCCCACGGCCGCGCGGGCGAGGCTCAGCGCGTCCTGTGTCGAGGCGATCAGCGCGGGGTCGCCGAGCCGCTCGCGGATCTGGAGGACCTCGGTGAGGACGTCCACGGCGAGGTGCGCGCGGCGGGCGTCGATGAGGTGCTTGCCGTAGTGCTGGAGCGTGAAGTGCACGAGTTCGGGGCACCGGGTGCGCGCGAGCTCGATGGCGCGGCGGTAGACCGGCTCGGCGGCGTCGAGCGCGCCGGGGTAGCGGTGGGCGTCGCCGAGGTTGACGAGCGCGGCGACCTCCTGGTTCGGGGTCTCGGCGCGCTCGACGGCGGCGGCGAGCACCCGCTGGGCGGCCGCGTAGTCCCCGAGGGCGACGAGGCCGACCCCGGCGAGCCGCAGCTCCGGCTGCGGCAGCCGCGGCTCCCTGGCGAGCTCGAAGTGGACGAGCCGCCGGAGCTTCTCCGGCTCGGTCGCGTACATGCGGCCGTCCTTGCCGGTCGCGACGAGTTCGGCGATCTGGTGCTGCTCTGCTGACAATGCGCATTCCCCCTTCCGGTCCCTGGCGCCGCGCCTGCGCGGCCTGAGCCGAGGATAGAACCGGATCGGCGCCCTTGCCCAGGCCCGTTCGGGTGCCGTTGCGGCTCAGCGCTTGCGGAGGACGAGTCCCTGGTACCGGTCGATGCCGCGGTCGATCGGCAGGTAGGCGGCCTCCACGAGGGTGAAGTGGGCCTTCGCGAGCCGCTCGACGGCCTCGTCGGTGAAGAACGAGAAGTACCGCTTCGGCTCGTACGCGTCGCCGTCCCACACGCCTTCGGAGTCGCGCCCGCCGTACTGTCCCCAGTAGAACAGGCCGCCGGGGGCGAGGACGCGGGCGACGCCGTCGAGGACGCCGGGCAGGTCGGCCTTGGGGACGTGGAGCAGGCAGTTCATACCGAAGACCGCGTCGAAGGCGCCGTCGGGGAAGTCGAGGCGCGCGAAGTCCATGACGCGGGCGTCGAGGCCCTTGGCGCGGCAGTGGGCGACCAGCGCGGGCGAGAGGTCGGTGCAGGTGACCGCGAGGCCCTCGTCGGCGAAGGCCCGGCCGCTGACGCCGTGGCCCGCGCCGATCTCCAGGAGGGTCGCGGCCCCGGCCTCGCGCAGGAGGGCGGCGAAGCGCCCGCGCTCGGCGCGCTTCCAGGGGGTGTCGTCCATGGCCGCGCGGTCGTCGGCCACGGCGTCGTAGGCCGCGCGCAGGTCGGCCTTCACTTCCTCGTATCGCATGGGACCGATGGTGCCCGAGGGGTCTGACGGTCTCAGCGCAGGCCCGCCTCGGCGAGGAGGCGCTTCCTGGTCTTGGCGGGGAGGCGGTCGACGTAGACGGTGCCGTCGAGGTGGTCGGACTCGTGCTGGAGGCAGCGGGCGAGGGTGCCGGTGCCGTCGATGCGGAGGGGCCTGCCGGCCGGGTCGAAGCCCTCGACGGCCGCGGTGGAGGAGCGGGGGGTGTCGGTGAAGGGGCCGGGGACCGAGAGGCAGCCCTCGTCGCCGAGCATGAGGTCGCGCGGGGGCGGGGGCAGGATGAGCACGGGGTTGACGACCGCGGCGACGGTGCGCTCGCCGTCGGCGTCCTCGCAGTCGAGGACGAAGACGCGGGCGTCCACGCCGATCTGGTTGGCGGCCAGGCCGACGCCGTTGGCGGCGTACATGCTCGCGAACATGTCCTCGACGAGGGACGCCAGCGCGTCGTCGAACGCTTCGACGGGCCTGCACGCGCGGTGGAGCACCGGGTCGCCGTAGTGGACGATCGGCCGGGGCGTGCCGGTGTCGCCCGGGTTCGGTCCGGTGGTCGGGTCGCTGGCGGTCAATGGTGCTCCTCGGTTCGATCGCAGTGCTTATTGCAAGTCTATGGCAACAGTATCCGGAGCGATGTCGGATCCCTCCCGACCGATAGCGGTTCGTTCCCGGACCGTGACGCACGGCGAGGATCGTTGGTCATGGCGGCGGGATCCTGGCCGCCACCCCTCCTACCCCCTTGCGAGGCTTCACATGCGTGCATTCAGGATATCCATTGTGGCCGCCGCGGCGGCGCTGCTCCTCTTCGGCTGCGCCGATGCGGGCGAACCGGACGGCGGGTCGAACGCGGCCGAGCCGGAGGCCGCGGACCAGGGCGAGGTCGAGGGCGGCGGCGACGCGGCGGACGGCGGCACGGACGGCGCCGGCATCGCCGATCCGCAGGTCAGCGCCGGTCAGCGGGCCGTGGTGTACGAGTCGGCGCTCGACGTCGCGGACCCCGACCCGGACCGGGTGGCCGAGGAGGTGTGGGACCTCGCGGAGTCGTTCGGCGGGTACGTGACGGCCGACGAGCGGGACCTCACCGTGGTCGGCGACGGGGTGGTGGGGAGCGCGCGGCTGACGTTGCGCATCCCCTCGGAGCACTTCCAGGAGGCCATGGACGGGCTCACCGCGCTCGCGGAGCGGGAGACGGGCCGGTCGGTGACCACCGAGGACGTGACCGAGGCGGTGGTGGACCTGGAGTCGTACATCGCGACCAAGAGCGCCAGCGTCGAGCGGGTGCGGGAGCTGCTGGCCGACGCCGAGTCGGTGACGGCGATCCTGGACCTGGAGTCCGAGCTGGCCACGCGGGAGGGCGAGCTCGCCTCGCTCCAGCAGCAGCTCGCGGACCTGGAGGAGCGGGTCGCCCTGTCCACCATCGACTTCACGGTCACCGCGCCGCGGGAGCACCGCTCCGACCCGGGCTACACCGGGCCGGACTCGTTCTGGGACGGCCTGGTCGCGGGGTCCAAGGGCGCGCTGGCGCTGGCGCTGGGGCTGTCGGTGGTGATCGGCGTGGTCCTGCCGTTCCTGCCGCTGGTCGCGCTCGGGTTCGCGGTGGTCCTGGTGCCGCTGCGGTGGTGGGCGAAGCGGCGCAGGGCGGCGGCGCAGGCGTCCCCGGCCGCGCCGCCGGCCGACGCGCCGGCGTCCCGCGTACGGGTCTGAGACGCGCCCGAAACGTCCCCGCGAGCCGGTCGTGAGAGACTGGCTCGCGTTCGTTCCATCGCCCTGAGAGGACGTACCCCCTATGCGTCGTGTCGCCGGTTGGGTCAAGCCCCTGAACGCCGTGATGTCCCCAGCGCTGCGGAAGGCGGTGCGGAACCCGGACGGGGCGTTCGAGCAGGCGCTGGCGAAGGCCGAGGCCGCGGCGGGCGTGAGCGCCGACATCGACCGCGCGTTCGTGGACGACTACCGGGACCTGATGCGCCGCTTCGCGAAGGTCCGCGACATCTCCTTCCTGGGCTGGACCGCGACGGTCTCGGAGCTCCAGATGCGCATGGAGAACCGGCTGCGGATCAAGCGCCTCCACGCCGAGCACCCCGAGATCGCCCACCAGCCCATCGACCGCCCGATCGTCGTGGTGGGCCTGCCGCGGACGGCGACCACGCTGGCGCACAAGGTGATCGCCGCGCCCGAGGGCAACCGGGCGCCGATGATGTGGGAGTTCCACCACGCCGACCGGTTCGACGTCGACCCGAAGCTGCGCGAGCAGCGCCTGAAGAAGGCCCGCCGGGTCTCCGCGGCGGTCAACGTCATCACCCCGATCTGGGAGACCATCCACCCCAGCACCGCCGAGACCCCCGAGGAGTGCGTGCTCGCGCTCCCCCACGGCCTCCAGTGGGGCACCCGCTTCAAGCTGAAGGGGTACCGGGAGTGGCTGGAGCAGCGCGACTTCGTGCCGGACTACCAGTACCTCAAGGAGTTCCTCCAGGTGCTCCAGACCGGCGACCGGACCCGCCGCTGGGTCCTCAAGTCCCCCTTCCACCTGTACAACCTGGGCGCGCTCCTCAAGGTCTTCCCCGACGCGCACATCCTGTGGACGCACCGGGACCCGCAGACCGTCATGGGGTCGTGGTGCTCGCTGGTGGAGACCGGGACGGCGCTGTGCAACCGCCGCTACGACACCGAGGAGATCGGCCGGGAGTGGCTGTCCTCGCTGTCGTGGATGGTCGAGCAGGGCCGCATGTCGCGCCTGGACATCCCGAAGGAGCGGATGGTCGACGTGTCGTACCACCAGCTCACGGCCGACCCGCACGGACAGCTCCCCCGCATCTTCGAGCGCCTGGGCCTGCAATGGAGCTTCAAGGAGCAGGGGAACCTCGACGACGTGCTCGCGCGTCCGGGGATGCGCCGCAACCACGAGTACTCGCTCGCCAGGTACGGGCTCGACCCCGACATGGTGGACGCGGCGTTCGGCGACTACACGAAGCTGGTCGCCTCGATCCGTTAGGGCCGCAACGGCTCCAGGTCGAGGGCGTCGGCCCTGACGACCTCCAGGGCGCGGGCGACCGCGCCGAGGCTGACCACCCCGCCGCCGAGCGTGGAGGCCACGAGTTCGGGGCCGGGCGGGTGGGTCAGCTCGCCGAGGCGCTCGGCCGCGCGCTTGAGGACCGGGTCGAGGGACGCGGCGACCGCGCCCGCGAGCACGATCCGCTCGACGTCGAGCAGGCCGCCAAGGACCGCGCAGATGCGCGCGAGCCGCTCGGCCATCCGCTCGGCGAGGCCGAGCGCGGCCGGGTCCCCGGCCGCGGCGGCGGCGAGGACGAGTTCGGCGCCGAGGGCCTCGGCGGGGGCCGTCATGATCGCGCTCGCGGGGTCGGCGGCGCCCGCGGCGCGCACTTCGAGCGCCCAGCGGCGCAGCAGGTTCCCAATGCCGTGGGTCGAGCCGACCCCCTCGACGAGGGTGAGCAGGCGCAGTTCCCCGGCGGCGCCGGAGCGCCCGCGCACGAGGTGACCGTCCACGACGTATCCGGCGCCGAAGCGCTCGCCGGAGACGAGCGCGATGTACGAGGAGGCGCCCGCGCCCGCGCCGAGGGCCCCTTCGGCGAGCGCGGCCAGGTTCGCGTCGTTCTCGACCTCGGTGCGCCAGCCGCGCCCGCGGAAGTGGGCGGCGTAGCCGGGGTTCATGCGGGCCCAGAAGCGCCGCTCGCCTTCGGGCGAGGCGCCGTCGAGGTCGGTGGGGGCGGGGACGCCCACGGCGATGCAGAGGACAGCCTCGGGGAGGGCGCCCGCGCGGTCGAGGGCCGCGATGATCGTCGCGTCGGCGACGGCGAGGCGCGCGGCGGGGTCGGCGCCGTCGGGGTCCGCGGCGCGGTGGGCGCGGGCGAGCTCGCGCCCGCGCAGGTCGGCGACGGTGGCGGTGATGCAGTGCTGGCCGGCGTCCACGCCGAGGACCACCCCGGCGTCGGCGCGCAGCTCGTAGCGGCGGGCGGGGCGGCCCTTGCGGTACTCGCCCCCGGCGGCGCGGGCGTTGGGCAGCTCCGCGAGCCAGCCGCGGGCCACCAGCTCGTCGCACAGGGCGATCACCGTCGAGCGGGTCAGGCCGGTGGCGGCGATGACGTCGCTGGCGGTGAACGCCGCGGCGTCCCACGCGCGGTCCAGGACCGCCGCGGCGTTCGCGCGCCGCTGCGGGTGGGTCCGGTCCTCGGACTCGGTCGCACTGATCGACATCTGCCTCTTGACACCTCGCCTTCGCTGCCCCAGTATGGCGTGAGTGATTTGATTTTGGTATTAGATTTAATCACGAGATCATTCCGGCCCGCGCGCCAGGCGCGGCCCACCACCACCGAAAGGCACCCAAGATGGCTGCTCAGAACGGCGCCGACTGGTGGCGCCAGGCCACCGTGTACCAGATCTACCCGCGCAGCTTCGCGGACGCGAACGGCGACGGCCTCGGCGACCTGCCCGGCATCGCCTCCCGCGTGGACTACCTCGCGCGGCTCGGCGTGGACGCGGTGTGGCTCAGCCCGTTCTACCCGTCGGCGCTCGCCGACGGCGGCTACGACGTGGACGACTACCGGAACGTCGACCCGCGCCTGGGCACCCTCGACGACTTCGACGCGATGGTCGCCGCGCTCCACGGCGCGGGCATCAAGCTCATCGTGGACATCGTCCCCAACCACTCCTCGAACCGCCACGAGTGGTTCCAGGCCGCGCTGGCCGCCCCGAAGGGCTCCCCCGAGCGCGACCGGTACGTCTTCCGCGACGGGCTCGGCGAGCACGGCGAGCTGTCGCCCGCCCCGGACTGGGTCTCGGCGTTCGGCGGCCCCGCGTGGACGGCCGTGGGCGACGGCCAGTGGTACCTCCACCTGTTCGCGCCCGAGCAGCCGGACTTCAACTGGCGCAACGAGGAAGTGCGCGAGGACTTCCTCAAGACGCTGCGCTTCTGGTCCGACCGGGGCGTGGACGGCTTCCGCGTGGACGTCGCGCACGCCCTCGCCAAGGACCTCCCCGCGGACCTGCCGTCGCAGGCGCAGCTCGACGCGATCGACAAGGCCACCGGCACGCACCCGCTGTGGGACCGCGACGAGGTCCACGAGATCTACACCGGCTGGCGCGCGGTGTTCGACGAGTACGACCCGCCGCGCATCGCCGTCGCCGAGGCGTGGGTGAACCCGCCGTGGCGCCGCGCCCGCTACGCCAGCGCCGCCGGGCTGGGCCAGGCGTTCAACTTCGACCTGCTCGAAGCGGACTTCGACGCCGCGGCGTTCAAGGCGATCATCACCGAGAACCTGGAGCAGGCCGCGGCCTCGGGCTCCTCCACGACGTGGGTGTTCTCCAACCACGACGTGGTGCGCCACGCGACCCGGTACGGCCTGCCGCCCAACGGGGACCAGCCGCGCAAGTACAACCGGGCGTGGCTGCTCTCGCGCGGGACCGAGCCGGAGCTGGACACCGCGCGGGGCCTGCGCCGGGCGCGGGCCGCGACGCTGCTCATGCTGGCGCTGCCGGGCTCGGCGTACCTGTACCAGGGCGAGGAGCTGGGCCTGGGCGAGGTCGCGACGATCCCGGACGAGGCGCGGCAGGACCCGACGTTCGCGCGCAGCCCGGGGGTGGACGTGGGCCGCGACGGCTGCCGCGTGCCGATCCCGTGGACCGTGGAGGGCCCGTCGTTCGGGTTCGGTCCGGGCCCTGCGCACCTGCCGCAGCCGGACTGGTTCGGGAAGGTGTCGGTGGAGGCCGAGGACGGCGACGCGGGCTCGACGCTGTCGCTGTACCGCTCCGCGCTGGGCCTGCGGCGCGAGTTGCAGGCCGACGAGACGCTCGCGTGGGTGCCGAGCGGGGCCGAGGTGCTGCACGTGCGGCGCGCGAACGGCTGGGAGGCCGTGGCGAACTTCGGGACGGCGCCGGTGGCGCTGCCCGAGGGCGATGTGCTGCTCGCCAGCGGGCCGCTCGGCGAGGGCGAGCTGCCCGGCGAGACGACCGTGTGGCTCAAGAAGCCTTAGGGAGCAAGGGGAAGGGCGCGGCGGGGACCCGCCGCGCCCTTCGCGCTATTCGAGGGACCAGACCTCGACGTCGCCGCCCGCGGAGCCGGTGACCGCGACGGGGTGGCCGGTCACCTCGATGACGGCGGTGTCCTGGACGAGGTCCTCGCCGGAGTGCGCGGCGAACAGCTCCCCGATCTGGGTGCCGTCCTCCATGTCGTACAGGCTCAGGCCCTGGTCGCCTTGGAGGAGCGCGGTGGCCTCGCTCTGGAGCTCCACGATCCAGGCGCGCGTGACGGCCTGGGACAGCTCCATCGCGGCCGTGCCGTACGGCTCGGCGGCGGCGAGGTGCCAGCCCTGGACGGAGCCGTTGGCGGTGACGGTGAGGCCGAGGGCCTTCCCGGCGGCGCCGCCCGCGGCGAACGCGGTGACGTCGTAGCCGAGCTGGTCGAAGGTGCCGGTGGTGGACTCGCCGGTGGCGAGGTCGTTGACGAAGACCCGGTTCTCGGAGACGCCGACCTGGCGGAGGTACCCGTCCACGTCCTCGACCTGCGTGAAGTCGGCGTACTCGGTGGACACGTCGGCGATCTTCTGGCCGTTGACGAGCTGCACCACTTCGTAGTCGGTCATGTAGGCGGGCACGCCGTCCCACACGCCGGCCCAGTAGACGGTGCTGTAGCCCGCGTCGCGGGTGGCGAGCGGGTGCTCCGGGTCGTCGGCGTACCAGACGGCCTCGGTCCCGTAGTCGCGCGAGAAGACCAGGGTCCGGCCCTCGTAGTCGAAGGCAGTGAGCACGTCCAGGGTGTCAGAGTGGCCGCGGAACTCGCCCTCCTTCTCGCCGGACTCCAGGTCCCAGACGCGGACGATGTAGTCGTCCCCGGCGGTGATCGCCACGGGCGCGTTGTCCACGGTGCCGGTCTCGACGGCGGTGACCGCGCCGACGTGGGCCTGCGGGAACTCCCCGACGAGGTCGCCGGTCACGGCGTCGGCGATCGGGACGAGGCCGTCGGAGGCTTCGGCGTTCTCCTGGTTCTCGCCGTTGCTGGAGGACGCGTTCTGGTCGCCGGCGCTGGACTCCTCGGTCTGTGGGTCCGCGCCGCCCGCGAGGTCGCCGGTGTCGTCCTGGCGCAGGTACTTCAGGCCGATGAGGACGGCCAGCGCGAGGACCACGACGGCGGCGGCCGCGCCGACGACCGACAGGCCCTGCTTGGACTTGATCCACGGCGCGGCCGGTTCAGGCTGCGGCGCGGGGTAGGCGGGGCCCTGGGGGTACTGGAGGGGCGGGGAGCCGGGCGGGGGCCCCTGCGGCGCGGCCATGGCGGGCTGGGTGACCGGGCTGGGGTGGAGCACGGCCTGCGGGGTCGGCTGGGGCGCCGAGGGGTGCATCAGGGGCAGCGTCTGGTTGGTGTCCTGCGGCGGGAGGACCGGGGTGGGCTGCGGGACGGCGGACTGCGGTGCGGCGGTCTGCGGGGGCAGGGCGGGGCTGGGGACGCTGACCGGGGAGGAGACGGTCTGGTGGGCGGCGAGGCCGCCTTCGGAGACGGCGAGCTCGGGCTGCTCGATGGCGGCGGGGGCGATGCCGAGCTCGCGGTGGAGCTTGGTGGCGACCAGGGGCATGCGGGAGGCGGCGCCGACGAGGAACAGGGCGGTGATCTGGTCCTTCGCGAGGCCCGATTCGCGGATGACCCCTTGGGTGACGCGGATGGTGCGCATGACCAGGGGCGCGCAGACCTCTTCGAGCTGGCCGCGGGTCAGGTGCGTGTCGACGTCCAGGAGCGGGATGGTCAGGTCGGTGGTCGCCGAGCGGGAGAGGCGCTCCTTCGCCTGGCGCACCTCGTCCATGAACGCGGCGCGGTGGCGCAGGTCGGCGGATTCACTCGGACCGGTGAGGCGGGCCCAGCGCTCGTCCTCGGGCTGGACGGTGGCGGCGAGGTGCTCGGCGAGGGCCTGGTCGAAGTCGAGGCCGCCGAGGTCCGGGGCGCCGTCGACGGCGAGGACCTCGAAGCCGCTGGGGCCGCGGCGCAGGACGGTGGCGTCGAAGGTGCCGCCGCCGAGGTCGTAGACGACGACGCCGTTGCCGGGGCGCACGTCGACGCTGAGGGTCTCCATGAAGTAGGAGGCGGCGGCGACGGGTTCGGCGACGAGGTCCACCTGGCCCAGGCCCGCCGCGGCGGCGGCGTCGGCGACGACGTGGCGGCGGGTCGGGCCCCAGGCGGCGGGGACGGTGACGGTGACCGGGCCGAGGGAGCCGAGGGTCTGCTCGCACTCGCGGGCGACGCGGGAGAGGACGGCGGCGATGACGCTGGTCACGGGGATCTCGGTCTCGCCGAGGAGGATCGACTCGTCGTCGATGCGGCGCTTGGGGTTGGGCTCGAAGCGCTCGGGGCGGCGGCGTCCGGAGTGGACGGCGTCGGCGCCGACGACCGGTCCGCCCTCGTCGTTCATGAACACCGCTGAGGGCAGTTGCGGCGAGCCGTCGAACAACTGCTGGTGGACCCGCCCGTCCGCGCGCCGGATGGTCGCGACCGTGTGGGAGGTGCCGAAGTCGATGCCGATCGCGGCGGGCCGTGGGCTGGAGAAGGACATGAGGCCACTGTAGTTTCCGCGGTCAACGGCGCGGGGGACGGGAACCGGGCCCGGTGGCGGGCGGCTGCGAGAATTCCTCAGTGGGTATTCAGACGCAGCTGCGGCGCGCGAACACGGTGTTCCGGTTCGTCGCGCTCGGCTACCCGGTGCTGCTGGGCGGCCTCGCGTTCGACTCGCTGGTGCGCCCGGTGTGGGCGGCGCTGCTCGTGGTGGTCCTGCTGGGCTGGACGTGGGCGGCGACCGAGTGGTACCGGCGGCGCGGGTACGAGCCGAAGGCCCTGTACACGGACCTGGCGGTGACGGTGTCGGCCGTGGCGGCGTCCTCGTGGGCGCTGGCGACCGACGAGGTGCCGGTGTCGGTGGGGCCGTGGATGGCCGGGGCGGTCCTGGCGTGGGCGGCGGCGTGGGGGCGGCGGTCGGGGGCCGTCGCGGGCGCGGTGGTGGCCGCGGCGGGCATGGCGTTCCGCGGCGGCGTCCACTCCAGCACCGTGAACGAGACGGTGCTGCTGGTGCTCACCGGGTTCGCGGCCGGGCACCTGGTGCGCCTCGGGGTCGTCGCGGAGCAGCGGATGCGCGAGGCCGCGGAGCGGAGCGCGACGGTGCGCGAGCGCGAGCGCCTCGCGCGGGACATCCACGACTCGGTCCTCCAGGTGCTGGCGCTGGTGCAGCGCCGCGGGGCCGAGCTCGGCGGCGAGGCCGCGGAGCTGGGGCGGCTCGCCGGGGCCCAGGAGGGCGCGCTGCGGGCGCTCATCCGCTCCGAGTCGTACCGCGATCCCCTTGGAGGCCAGCGGGACCTGCGCGGGATGGTGGGGCGGCACGAGGGCGCGGCGGTGACCGTGGCGGCCCCGGCGACGCCGGTGCTGCTGCCCGCCGAGACGGCCCGGCAGTTCGCGGCGGCGGTGGCGAGCGCGGTGGACAACGTGCGCGAGCACTGCCCGGCGGCGACGCGGGTGTGGCTGCTGGTGGAGGACGACGGGGAGGCCGTGCAGGTCACCGTCAGGGACGACGGCCCGGGAATGGAGCCGGGGCGGCTCGCGGCGGCGGCCGCGGAGGGCCGCCTCGGTGTGGCGCAGTCGATCGAGGGCAGGATCAGGGAGCTGGGCGGGACGACCGCCGTGGTCTCGGCGCCCGGGGAGGGGACGGAAGTGGAGATGCGCGTGCCGAGGATCGCGGGAGGTGCCGGTGGCGACGCTCGTCGTGGTCGATGACCATCCGATCTGGAGGGAGGCCATCGCCAGGGACCTGGAGGGGGCCGGGCACCGGGTGCTCGCCGCGTTCGGGGAGGGCCGGGCGGCCCTGGAGGGCATCCGGTCGCTGCGCCCGGACGTGGCGATCCTGGACCTGCAGCTCCCGGGCCTGTCGGGGGTCGCGGTGCTCCAGGGGCTCGGCGAGGACTGCCCGACGGCGGTGCTGGTGCTCTCGGCGAGCGGGGAGTCCGCGGACGTGCTGGAGGCGATCAAGGCCGGGGCGCGCGGGTACCTGGTGAAGTCGGCGTCCCCCGCGGAGCTGGCGGAGGCGGTGGAGCGGGTCGCGGCCGGGGACGCGGTGTTCACCCCGGGCCTGGCGGGCCTGGTCCTCGGCGAGTACCGGCGGCTGGCGAACACGCCCGAGCCCGACGAGCGCCCGCGCCTGTCCGAGCGCGAGACGGAGGTCCTGCGGCTCGTGGCGAAGGGCCTGGGGTACAAGGAGATCGCGTCGCGTCTGACGCTGTCGCCGCGGACGGTGCAGAACCACGTGCAGCACATCCTCGCGAAGCTCCAGCTCCACAACCGGGCGCAGCTCGTGCGGTACGCGATCGAGCAGGGCATCGACGGGGACTGAGTACTTTCGCCCCCGCGAAATGAGCGATCCGGCGGATGCGCGAGGCGCCCCGGATGGGGCTCAATGAAGGCATGAACGCCTTCATCACCGCCGCCGGGGCGTACCTCCCCGGGGACCCTGTCGGGAACGACGAGATCGCCGCGCGCCTCGGGGGCGTGGACGAGCGCGGGGACCGGCTCCGCCGCCGCATCCTCGCCGCGAACGGGATCGCCAAGCGCCACTACGCCCTCGACGAGCGGGGGCGCACCACCGAGCTGAACGAGGAGCTCGCCGCGAACGCGCTCCGGTCCATGCTCGGCGACCGCGGGTACATCGCCGAGGACCTCGACATGCTCGCCACCGCGACCACCCAGGGGGACCTGCTGGTGCCCGGGTTCGCGTCGATGGTCCACGGGCGCCTCGGCGGCGGCCCGATGCAGCTCCTGTCGGCGGCCGGGGTGTGCGCCTCGGGGATCGCGGCCCTGGACGCGGCCGTCGCGAAGGTGCGGCTCGGGGACCGCGAGCGGGCGGCCGTGGTCGGCAGCGAGCTGGCGTCCCGGTGGCTGCGGGCGTCGAGGTTCAACGGCGGCAACGACACCGACGCGCACTTCCTGCGGTGGATGCTCTCCGACGGCGCCGGCTCGGTGCTGGTGGAGGCGCGCCCGCGCCCGGACCGGCCCTCGCTGCGCGTGGACTGGGTGCGGACGGTCTCGCTCGCCCACGAGCACGCGGTGTGCATGCGGGCCGGGACCGACGGCTCCTCCCCCGCGCCCGGGCGGACCTGGCAGGACATGGGCAGCGCCGCCGCGGCCGAGCAGGCCGGGATGATGCTGCTGCGCCAGGACACCTCGATGCTCGGGGCGCTCGCCGAAGCGGGACTGAAGGAGTTCGCGTCGCTCGCGCAGCGCGGCCTCATCGACCTCAAGCGGCTCGACCACGTGCTGTGCCACTATTCGACGAACGCGTTCCGGGACATCGTCTTCGACCAGCTCGCGGCCACCGGGGCGCAGATCGACACCGGACGGTGGTTCTCGAACCTGGAGACGCGCGGGAACACCGGGGCGGCCTCGATCTTCATCGCCCTGGAGGAGTGCTGGCGGGAGGGGCGGTTCGAGCCGGGGCAGACCGTGCTCCTCGCGGTGCCCGAGTCGGGCCGGTTCTCGTTCGGGTTCGCGCACCTGACGTGCGTGGGACCCGAAGCGCCGCAGGCGGTGCAGGTGCCGGAGCGGGCGACCGTCCCGGAGCGGGCCGCGATCCCGGTCCGCGAGCCGGTGGTCGCGTCCGAGGGGAGCGTGTTCGCGCGCCTCGACGCGGTCTGGCAGGACTTCGAGGAGCGCCTCGACGACGTCCCGGTCATGCGCCGCCTCGCCGACGGCGAGTCCACCTTGGACGACTACCTGCGGCTGCTGTTCAACCTGCGCCAGCAGGTCGCCGACGGGGCCCGCTGGATCTCCCGGGCCGCCTCGAACTTCTCCGTCGACTACTTCGACCTGCGCAGCGCCGCCATCGGGCACGCGCAGGAGGAGCACCGCGACTTCATGATGATCGAGCGGGACTACGCCGCGTGCGGCGGCTCGATCGAGGCGATCCGCAACGGGCGCAAGAACATCGGTTCGGAGGCGCTGTCGGCGTACATGTTCTGCAAGGCGAGCGAGCCGGACCCGGTCGGGCTGCTCGGCGCGATGTTCATCATCGAGGGGCTCGGCACCGGCAAGGCCGCCGGGTGGGCCGCGCGGTTCAAGGAGCAGCTGGGCCTGCGCGACGACCAGGTGAGCTTCCTGGCCTACCACGGGGAGGCCGACGACGACCACTTCGCGAAGCTCCAGGCGATCCTCGCGTCCCCGCGCGTGGACGACGCCGCCGCGGACGCGATCGTCTCCACCGCGAAGGCCGTCGCGCGCCTGTACGCGCTGCAACTCGAAGAGCTGGACAATGTCTGACCTCGCGGGCCCGCCCCTGTGGGACGCGATCGTGGGCGACCCGTCGCTGGTCCTCGACCCCGAGACGGCCCGCAAGATCGCCGAGGACCAGCGGCGCTGGACCCGCACGTGGCTGTACCCGGTCGCCCGGCCCCTCTCGCGGGTCCTGGCCCTGGTCATCCTGGTGCTCAAGCGGCTCACCCCGGTGCGCTGGACCGCGCACCGGCTCATGGACCGGCTCTGCATCTGGTTCCTGCGCCGCTTCGTGTCCCCGCAGGCCGTGGAGCTGCTCATCAGGCACTTCGTGATCGAGACGAACCTGCTCAACTTCATCGTCCGCAACTGCCGCAACGACATCGAGCCGGTATCCCTGCGGCCCACCACGCTCGCCGGGCTCGGGGACAACGCCGTCATCGAGCACGACGTCAACGTGTACGTGGTGCTCGCCGGGATCGGGCCGCTCGTGTACGACGCCGGCCCCGACTACTCCGGGCTCGACGTCCCCGAGCTCGACCCCGAGCCGGACCGGTTCCGGTTCATGCGCCTGGACATCCAGACGGCCCTGTGCCTCATGAACTTGCCGTTCGCCGCGTGCCTGACCCCCGACGAGTACCGCCGCGCCGTCCACTCCATGCGCTTCGACGACTCGATCCTGGCGATCCTCTCCGAGATCACCGGCGACCCGGCGTTCCTGCGCTGGTGCTCGGGCGACCTGTCGGTGCGCGTGGACTCCAATGCGGACGTGCCGCACGCGGTGTACCGGCACGCCGTGATCTGCGAGTACGCGCACGAGCACCTGCGGCGGCTCTCGATGCGCGCCTGAGCTGCTACCGTCAGCGGCGCAAGCAGAGGGGGCACGCCTTTGGACGCCTGGGTGGCGATCGACTTCGAGACGGCGAACGGCAGCCGCGCCAGCGCCTGCTCCGTGGCCGCGGTGCGCGTCGAGAACGGCAAGGAGGCCGACTCGTACGCGACGCTGATCCGCCCGCCCGCCGGGCACGACCGGTTCGAGTTCCGGAACACGCAGATCCACGGCATCCGGCAGCGCGACGTGTTCGGCGCGCCCACGTGGCGGCAGGCGTGGTCGCAGCTGCGGGACCTCATCGGGGACGCGCCGCTCGTCGCGCACAACGCCGCGTTCGACACCTCGGTGATCCGCGGCGCGAACGCGGCGGTCGGGATCGAGGCGCCCTCGGTGCGGTACGCGTGCACGCTCGTCATCGCCCGCCGGACGTGGGAGCTCGACTCGTACACGCTGCCGCGGGTGGCGCGGGCGGCCGGGATCGCGTTCGGCGACCACCACCGGGCCGAGGCCGACGCGCGGGCGGCGGCGAACGTGCTCCTGGCCGAGCAGCGCGAACACGCCGTGGACTCCCTGGACGGGCTGCTCGACGCGGCGCGCGTCCAGTGGGGCCGTATTCACAGCAGTGGATACGACGGCTGCCGCAAGTATTGACCCTGGTCGATTTCAGTGGGTTCTGGCGGTCTGGACGCCTTCACCCCTTCGGTGTCAAGAACCCGTCAAGGCCGTTGACGCAGGTCAATTGCGGTGGTGCGCTTGAGGGACCAAGCGAATCGCAACCGGAGGTGGATGATGGAGCGCACTCCCTCGACCCCGTACTCCCGCGCCGGCGGCCTGGCCGCCCTCGGCGGTTCCATGCTCGTCGCAGGCTCGATGTTCCTCCCGTGGGCCGATGCGGGAGGAGGGACGGTGAACTTCTGGGGGCTCTCGGGCCTCGTCGACGGCGACGGCGACACCCGCACCTACGGGCTCTCGGTGGCCCTGATCCCGCTCCTGGTGCTGTGGTGCGCGCTGTTCTTCGCGTGGCGGACCCACGAGACCCGCATGGCCTGGGCCTTCGGCGGGTTCACCGGGGCGATGGTGCTCTACGGCGGCGACCTGCGCATCAGCGAGGACCTGGCCGCGAGCGCGCACGGCGCGGGCGAGGTCGTCGCCGCGGTCGGGCTGCTGCTCCTGGCGTCCGGGTGCGTCCTCGCGCTGGCCGCGAACATCCCCGAGCCGGTCCAGTCCCGCACGGACTGGAAGGGCTCGCTCTAGGCGGACCGGAAACCCTGCGGCGGCGGCGCTTCGGCGCCGCCGCCGTCTCAGTCCCCGAGGAGGCGGCGCTTGGCCGCCTCGAACTCCTCCTGCGTGAGGTGGCCCTGGGAGCGCAGGGCGGTGAGTCGCTCCAGTTCGGAGACGATCGATCCGCCGGGGCCGGGGGCCTCCGCGGCGGGCTCGGGCCGCTCCGGGGCCGGGTAGCTCCTGGTCCACGGCAGTCCGACGCCGGCGCGCTCGGGGCGGGTCTCTCGGAAGACCGCGTACACCGGGGTGCCCACCCACTGCTCGCGGGCGCGGACCTTGACGCGGTGGTAGCGGCCGTTGTGGGTGAAGACGAGGTGCGCGGTGCCGAATCCGAGGGCGGCGGCGTCCTTGGCGGCGATGCGGCCGTAGTCGCCTTCGGCGGGGCCGTAGTCGGCGAGGGTCGCGGGGACGCGCTTCGCGCCGAGGAGGAGGGGCCCGTAGCCGGTGGTCTTCAGCTCCGAGAACAGGCCCAGGAGGGCCACCAGCGCGCCCAGGGCCGCGGCCGCGGCGACGATCCGCTGCTCGACGCCGATCGCGGCGGGGGTGGTGGTGCCTTCGGCCACGGCCTCGCTCCAGCCGCGCAGCGCGGCGAGCGGCCCGACCATGACGGCGATGCCGAACCCGACGGCCCTCGCCAACGCGGTCAGCGCGACGAGGAGGCCGATGTTGAGGAAGATCCCCACGATCGGGAGCACGGCGCGGGCGTCGTCGGTGGAGCACTCGCCGCCCCAGCAGGACCAGGCGATGAGGTGGCCGACGCGGGTGCCTTCCTTGATGAACCACCAGGCGGCGGCCGCGAGCACGAGGGAGACGGGGAGCAGGGCCGCGACCCGGCGGGCGGCGCGGGACCGGGCGTCGGGCGGAGGGGAAGAGGGCACGTCCCAAGTATGGACCGGGGCCGCCGGAGGGCGCGGCGCGACGCCGGGGATTGACCTAGAGCGCGCTCTAGGTTCTACGCTCGTTCCATGAGCACACCGCAGCAGAGCATCCACTCCGGATTCGGCGCGACCACCACCGCGGCCGAGGTCCTCGACGGCATCGACCTGACCGGGAAGCACGTCCTCGTGACCGGCGGGTACTCCGGGATCGGCCTGGAGACCACGAAGGCGCTCGCGGCCGCGGGCGCGGAAGTCCTCGTCCCGGCCCGGCGGCCGAAGACCGCGGCGGAGGCGCTCGACGGGATCGCGGGCGTCTCGACGGACGAGCTCGACCTCGCCGACCTCGCGAGCGTCGCGGCGTTCGCGGACCGGGCCCTCGCGGCCGGGCGGCCCTTCGACGCGGTCATCGACAGCGCCGGGGTCATGGCCTGCCCCGAGACCCGCGTGGGCCCCGGTTGGGAGCTCCAGTTCGCGACGAACCACCTCGGGCACTTCGCGCTGGTGAACCGGCTCGCGCCGCTCATCGGTGAGGGCGCGCGCGTGGTCGCGGTGTCCTCGGGCGCGCACCGCAGGTCGGCCATCCGCTGGGACGACCCGCAGTTCGAGGACGGCTACGACCGCTGGGAGGCGTACGGGCAGTCGAAGACCGCCAACGTGCTGTTCGCGGTCCACCTCGACCGGCTGGCGCAGGAGCGCGGCGTCAGGGCGTTCGCGCTGCACCCCGGCGGCATCCTCACCCCGCTCCAGCGGCACGTCCCGCACGAGGAGCAGGTGCGGATGGGCTGGATCCACGAGGACGGCAGCCCGGTCGCGGACACCCGGTTCAAGAGCACCGAGCAGGGCGCGGCCACGCAGACGTGGGCGGCGTTCTCGCCGCAGCTCGAAGGGAAGGGCGGCGTGTACCTCCAGGACTGCGACGTCGCGGAGGTCGGCGAGGGCGGCGTCGCCGAGTACGCGGTGGACCCCGGCCAGGCCGAGCGGCTGTGGTCGCTGTCGGCGGCGCTGACGGGCGTCGACGGCTTCGGGCGCTGACGCCCGCGGGGCGCGGTAGGTTTCCATGCGGAGGGAAGGGAGTCCGCATGGAGATCGGCGAACTGCTGGCCGACGCGTTCGGCCGCGTCCAGGGCGAGGTCGCGGGGGTCCTCGACGGCCTGTCGCAGGAGGACCTG
This sequence comes from Glycomyces mayteni, assembly GCF_042428885.1. NCBI lineage: Bacteria > Bacillati > Actinomycetota > Actinomycetes > Glycomycetales > Glycomycetaceae > Glycomyces > Glycomyces mayteni. The sequence continues at coordinate 97,909 of NZ_JBHMBP010000005.1, read as the reverse complement.
GAGGCCCGGCCGGGCCCGGGGGCGAACTCGATCGCGTGGCTGGTGTGGCACATCGCGCGCGTCCAGGACGACCACGTGTCCGAAGTGGCCGACCGCGAGCAGGCCTGGACCGCGGGCGGCTGGGAGGAGCGGTTCGGCCTCGACCTGCCGCCCGGCGACACCGGGTACGGGCACACCCCCGAGCAGGTCGCGAAGGTCGCCGGGGTGTCGGGGAAGGACCTCCTCGGCTACTACGAGGCGGTCCACGCGAACACCCTGGAGTACGTGGCGGCGCTGAGCGCGGCCGACCTCGACCGGGTCGTGGACACCCGCTGGACGCCGCACGTGACGCTCGGGGTGCGGCTGGTCAGCGTCATCGACGACAACCAGCAGCACGGCGGCCAGGCCGCCTACGTGCGCGGCCTGATCGAGCACGGCTGAGGCGCGGTCAGGGGCGGGCGCCGCGGGAGCGGGTGAGCAGGACCCACAGCCCGACCGCGGCCACCCCGGCGGCGACCGCCGCCGCGGCCCACAGCCACCAGTGCGCGGCGCTCTCGACGGGCGCGACGAGCGCGGCCCGGTCGCTGTCGCAGTCGAGCATGTGGACCTCGTCGGCCGTGGCGACGCAGACCGTGGTCGTGAACCCGGTCCCCTCGCCCGGCCCGAGGTCCCGCCGCTCCACGGCGACCAGGCGCCCCTCCTGGAGCTGCTCCCCCGTCCCGGCCTCCACGGTGTCGCCGAGCTCGACGGTCTCGCCGGGGCCGAGGGAGATCCGCCACGCCGCGCCGCCCTCGGGGAAGGCGCTGCCCTCGTCGGTGGCGGGCTCGGCCGCGGCGAGCGTGAACCCGGCCGGGAGCAGGTGCGAGACGCGCAGGCCCTCGTAGGACTCCTCGCCGGTGTTGGCGACGGTGATCGCGTACTCGACGGTCTCGCCTTCGCGCACGACGTCGGCTTCGGCGGTGCGCTCCACGGTGACCGCGATCGGGCCCGCGTGCGCGGCCGCCCCGGTGAGGACCGCCGCGGCCAGGCCGCAGGCGAGCGCGGCCGTCAGGTTCCAGTGCTGCATGGGGTCCGTTGTAGCCGAAGAAGACGCAGGACGGGCCGTGCGACACGGCGGGGCCGAGGCTCGGGCCGCGAAGGTGAGCGATCCTCGATACGGAGCGCCCCCCGGCTTCGAGTGTGGCGCGGGGGTGCGACGGTCCGGGCCGGGCCCGTGGGTGCCCCGGGCCGGGCCCGTGGGCGCCCCCGGGCCGGGCGTGGGCGGCCCGGGCCGGGTCAGTCGGGCGCTCAGGCGGAGTCGCGGACGACCAGTTCGGTCGGGAGGACCACCGGTTCGACCTCGTGCTCGTCGAGCAGTTCGATGAGGAGGCGCACGGTCTCCTCGGCGACGCGGGCGAGGGGGTGGCGGACCGTGGTCAGGGCCGGGCGGGTCGCGGAGGCGATCACCGAGTCGTCGAAGCCGCCGACGGCGACGTCCTCGGGGACGCGGCGGCCCGCCTCGTGGAGCGCCTGGAGCGCCCCGGCGGCCATGAGGTCGGAGGCCACGAACACGGCGTCGATGTCGGGGACCGCGGCGAGCAGGCGGCGCATCGCGGCCTCCCCGGCGGCCTGCGTGTAGTCGCCGTGGACGACGAGCTGCTTGGCGGCCTTGCGGCCCAGGACCCCCGTGAAGCCTTCGAGGCGCAGCGCGCCGCCGGGCGTGTCGAGCGGGCCGGTGATCATGCCGATCTTGCGGCGGCCCAAGGACACCAGGTACTCGGTCATGGCGCGGGCGCCGCCGCGGTCGTCGGCGGCCGCGTACGGGATCACCGACTCGCGGCCCAGGACCGCGCCGCAGGCCACGGCCGGGATGCCGGAGCGCTCGATCTCGTCGAGCAGCGGGTCCCCCGCGTGCGTCGACACGAGCAGGGCCCCGTCGGCGTGGCCGCCGCGCAGGTACCGGGCGACGCGGTCGCGGCCCCGGTCGTCCCCGGCGATCATGAGCACCAGCGACATGTCCCGCTCGGCGAGCTGGTTCGTGGCCACCCGCATGAGGACCGAGAAGTTCGGGTCCTCGAACAGGCGCTCCTGCGGCTCCGACAGGACCATCACGATCGAGCCGGTCCGGCTGGTCACGAGGCTGCGCGCCGCGCGGTTGACGACGTACCCGGTCTCGGCGACCGCACGGCGCACCGCGGTCTCGGCCGAGAGCGAGACGTTGGACTTGCCGTTGAGGACCCGCGAGACCGTCCCCCGCGAGACCCCCGCGGCCGCGGCGACGTCGTGGATCGTCGGTCGTTTCCGTGCTGCCAAGTTGCTCAGCTCTCCCTTGTGTCTCGGTCATTATGTCCCCGCCCGGCGACCGGGCGGGGGCGGAGGAGCGGGGAGGCCGCCCAAGGGGGGTGGCGGCCTCGCCGTCGGCGGGGGGTTCAGGCGCCGCCGAGCGCCCGCAGCGACGGCAGCGCGTTGCCGTCGAAGTCGAAGAGGGCCTGGTTGGCCCAGGAGTTGCCGGCCTCGTCCACGACGTCGTCGCCGTACTCCATCCCGGCCCGCGAGGCCCAGGCGGTGCCCGCCACCGGGAGCCACGCCGGCTCCCAGTAGACGATCCCGCGGCCGCGTCCCTCCGGGACGGCGTCCACAGTGGCGTACAGGTCGCGCAGGAACGCCGACTGGCCCTCCGGGGACACCTCGTAGCCGCAGCCTTCGGCGAGCTCGGAGCTGAAGACCTGGTCGTGGCCCTCGGGGTGGTCGCCGGTCCAGGCGTACGCGGTCTCCACCACCAGGACGTCGCGGCCGTAGCGGACGGCGATGTCGTTCAGGTTCTCGCCCAGGTCCTTCATGGTGGAGTGCCAGTACGGGTAATAGGACAGGCCGATGACGTCGAAGTCGAGGCCGCGCGCGGTGAGCTCGTCGAACCAGCGGCGGTACAGGGTGTTCGCGCCGCCGAAGTCGAGGTGGACGCAGACCTCCGCGTTGCCCGCCTCGCGGACCGCGCTCGTCCCGGCGCGAAGGAGCCCGGCGAGGCGGTCGTAGGCGGCGGCGTCCTCGGCGGCGTCGCCGTCGGCCCACTGCCGGGACGACCAGTCGAATGTCGGGGTCCTGCCCTCGGGCCAGAGCATCCCGTTGGTGATCTCGTTGCCGACCTGCATCATGTCGGGGACGACGCCCCCGTCGGCCATCGAGGCCAGGACCTCCGCGGTCCAGTCGTGCACGCGCGCTTCGAGGTCGGGGCCCTTGAGGCCGCGCCAGGCCTTCGGTGCGGACTGCTTCTTCGGGTCGGTCCAGAAGTCGGAGTAGTGCAGGTCGAGGAGGAGGCGCTGGCCCGCGGCCTCGGCGCGGCGGGCCAGCGCGATCGTGGTCTCCAGGTCGTTGGTGCCGCCCATGTACGGCTCGCCGGACTCGTCGTACGGGTCCACCCACAGGCGCAGGCGGATCCAGTCGACGCCGCTGTCCGCGAGGAGGTCGAAGAGGTCGCGGCGGACGCCGTCGGCGCGGAAGACCGCGCCGAGCCCTTCGATCTCGGCGGTCATGGACACGTCGGCACCCCGGATGGGCGGCATCTGTTATCCCTTCTCGGCGCCGGCGGACGCGCCGGTCACCAGGTAGCGCTGGAGGACGATGTAGAGGACGGTGATCGGGACGGCGAGGATGACGGCTCCGGCGGCGAAGGTCGTGAACGCGTTCTGGTAGACGTCCTCGATCATGGCGAACAGGCCGAGCGCGACGGTCTGCTTCTCGGGGCTCTGGAGCAGCAGGCGCGGGAGGATGAAGTCCATCCACGGCACGGTGAACTGCGTGATCGCCACGAAGGTGAGCATGGGCCGCATGAGCGGGAGGACGATCTTGACGAAGATGGTCCACCGGCTGGCGCCGTCGATCGCGGCGGCCTCGTCGAGGCTCGCGGGCAGGTTGTCGGTGTAGCCCTTCATGAGCCACGTGTTGTACGGGAGGGCGGCGGCGATGCTCACCAGGGCGAGGCCGGTGAGGGAGTCGAGCAGCCCGAAGTTGAGGAACAGCATGTACACCGCGATGGCGGTGAGGAAGGTCGGGAACATCTGGAGAATGAGGATGCCCAGGAGCCCGACTTTGCGGCCCCGGAAGCGGATGCGGGAGAAGACGTAGCCGCACAGGGCCGACAGGACGACCGAGCCGATCGTGTTGAGGACGGCGACGTACAGGGAGTTGAGGTACCAGCGGCCGTAGTCGGTCTCGGTGAAGAGGCTGACGTAGTGGTCGAGGGTGGCGTCGGCGGGGACGGGGCTGGCGTTGGCCAGGCCGGTCCCGGGGCTGAAGGAGGCGCCGACGATCCACAGGAGCGGGAAGATCACGATGGTCGCGACGACCAGGAGCTCCAGGTGGAGGAAGAGGGTCGCGGTCTTCTCGCCGCGGGGCGCGGTGCGGCGCCTGCGGGCGGGCGCGGTTTCGGCGGTCATGTGATCAGAGCTCCCGGATCGCCTTGGAGCGGTTGAGGTTCCACACCGAGATGGTGCCGACGATGACGAAGATGAGCATGCTCATGACCGCGCCGATGTTGTAGAGCCGGTTGTCCAGGGTGAGGTTGAACAGCCAGGTGATGAGCAGGTCGGTGCTCCCGGCGAACCGGTAGTCGGCGTTGTCGGGGCCGCCCTGGGTGAGGAAGTAGATGACGCCGAAGTTGTTGAAGTTGGAGACGAACGCGAGGATGAGCAGCGGCGCGACCGTGCGGTGCACGACCGGGAAGGTGATGTGGCGCAGCTGCTGGAGCGGTCCGGCGCCGTCCATGCGGGCGGCCTCGTAGTAGCTGTCGGGGATGTTGGTGAGCACGCCGCCGACGAGGGCCATGAAGAACGGGAAGCCGAGCCACAGGTTCACCAGGAGCGCGACGGCGCGGGCGAGGTTGGGGTGGGAGGGGTCGGTGAACCAGTAGACGCGCTCGTCGGTGAGGCCGACGTCCACGAGCCACTGGCTGATCGGCCCGAACTGGCCGTTGAACATCGAGCGGAACACCAGGGCCGAGACGATGCCGGGGACGGCCCACGGCAGCAGGAACACCGAGCGCCACACCCGCGGGAACCTGACCTTCCTGCTGGCGAGGAGCACGGCCTGGAGGAACCCGGCGGCGTAGGTGGTCGCGGTGGCGACGACGGCCCACACGACGGTCCAGCCGAGGACGCCGAGGAACGTGGCGGTCCAGGAGGGGACGGCGAAGATCGTCGCGAAGTTGTCGAAGCCGACCCAGTTGACGAGGTTCTTGGGCGGCAGGTTGTCCCGGTTGTAGTCGGTGAAGGCGACGAGGATGCCGAAGAGCACCGGCAGGACCGACATGAACACGATGAGGACCGCGCCGGGCGACAGGACGATGTACGCGAAGGCGCCCTCCCAAATGCGCTTGAAGTAGGCGAGGGAGGTCTCGCGGTCGCCGCCCTCGTTGAGGCGGCGGCGGTAGGCGTGGGCGTCGCGGACGCTCCAGACCCACACGATCGCCAGGAGCGCGAGGGTGAGGAGCGCGATGAGGCCGTTGGCCATGAGGACGATCGAGTTGTCGCCGTCGGTGAGGCCGGTGACGGTCATCTGGCGCGGCTGGGTGCCGAGCGTGAACAGGCCCCACAGGCCCTTGATGAAGAACCCGCCGTTGCCGCGCGGCGTGAAGTCCATCCCGGCGTAGTAGTTGCCGGTCCCCGTCTCCCAGCCGATCAGGGCGGCGAAGAAGGCGAAGAAGAAGGCGGCCTTGCCCGCCTGCCGGTTCATGAGCTGTCCGGCGCCCCACACCAGGGCCGAGGCGGCGCCCGGCACCGGTGCGGGGAGCCCTTGAGCGGTACTCATCTGCGCGCGCGTCCCTAGAGCCCGGCGAGTTCGTCGTACCCGGCGACGGCCGCGGCGGCGGCGTCGGCGGAGGACGTGAGGTCGTCCCAGACGGCGACGGTCATCTCGTTGGCGGTGGACCAGAAGTACTCGGGGAGCTGCGGGAACAGGTCGGCCTGGGTGGACTGGGCGACGATCCCGGCGACGTGCGGGTCCTCGGAGAGCCCGGCGATGTTCGCGAGCAGGTCGGCGTTGAGGGCCGGGATCTGGCCGGTGGTGGCGTAGAGCGCGGCGGCGCCGGCGTCGGAGGCGAGGAAGTTCGCGAAGACGCGCGCGGCGGCCGGGTACTTCGTGTACGCGGACACGGCGATGACGTGCATGCCCGCGAAGGAGGAGGCCGGGTCGCCGGAGGGCGCGGCGGGGATGGTGGTGACGCCGTACTCGAAGCCGTTCTCGGCGGCCCCGGCGTCGAACGCGGAGAACGCCCACGGGCCGGTGATGATGAGCGGCGTGTTCCCGGCGGCGAACTCGGCCTCGACGGTCTCGGGGGTGGCGTCGGCGGAGGGCACGTTCCAGACCTCGCGCAGGCCCTTGTAGTAGTCGAGGGCCTCCACGAGCGCCGGGTCGTCGAAGCCGGGCTCGGCGACGTCGCCGCCCGGGTACGCCTGCCAGCCCATGGAGGAGAGCACCGAGTAGGAGTAGTAGATCTCGCCGGGGACCCAGCGGATGGTCCAGGTGTTGGCGGCGGAGTCGTTGTAGCCCGCGGCGATCGACTTGACGTCCTCCCAGGTGGCGGGCGGCTGGTCGGAGCCGGTGAGCTCGGACAGGAGCGTCTTGTTGTACATGAGCGCGATGGACTCGGTGGTGACGGGCACGGCGTACATCTGGCCGTCGTCGCCGGAGACGGCGCTGGTGAAGGTCTCGGCCAGGCGCTCCTTGAGGACGGCCTCGTACTCGCCGAGGGGCGCGGCGGTGCCCTCCTGGATCGCGCGGGCGATCTGGTCGTAGAAGCTCATGAAGACGTCGCCGCCGTTGCCGGCCTCGCCCGCGAGGGACATCTCGCCGACGGCGTCGTTCTGGGCGACGAGCTCGTACTCGAACTGGATGTCGGGGTAGACGTCCTTGAAGGCCGCCTTGAACGCGTCGATCTGGGCCTTGGCGAGGTCCTCGTTCTCGAACCAGAGCTTGAGCGGGACCTTGCCGGAGGCGATGTCCTCCTCGATGACGTACTGCCGGGCGTCCCCGTCCCATTCGAGGCCGCCGTTCTCCTCCGGCTCGTCCTCGGGGGAGCCGCAGGCCGCGAGGGTCCCGGCCGCGGCGACGCCGCCGCCCGCGGCGAGGAGGCGGCGGCGGTTCATCGAGAGTCCCGCGTGAGCACCGTTGCTGCGCATGTCAAGTCCTTGTCTCGGTGAGAGGGAGTCCAGTGCCCGCTGGGCTGAGAGAGCGCGCCACCGGACTGTGAACGTTTACACGAATCTAGCGACTCAGGTCGCAGTTAGCAACAGATCTATGTCCGCTTATATCCGTTTCACGTGAAACGTACTTCATGAATCGATCACAATTCCGAAACGAAGGCCGACCGGATCACAGGTTGCACGGTCTCTTGGCGTGGAGTACTGTGCACGTTCACAGGCATTTGTGCAAGGAACCTCACAGGAGACCGCAGTGCAGGACATTCGCTTCGGCGGCGACTACAACCCCGAGCAGTGGCCGGAGGAGATCTGGCCCGAGGACGTGCGCCTCATGCGCGAGGCGGGCGTCAACCTCGTCAGCCTCGGCGTCTTCAACTGGGGCATCATCGAACCCGCCCCGGGCGAGTACGACTGGAGCGGCCTCGACGCGATCGTGGAGCTGCTGCACGAGGGCGGGATCGGGGTCGACATGGGGACTCCGACCTCCTCGCCGCCCGCGTGGCTCCGCAAGGCGCACCCCGAGATCCGCCTCGTCGACGCCGACGGCCGGACCCTCGCCGGGGGCTCGCGACACGGCGTGTGCCCCTCGGCCCCCGCGTACACCGAGGCGTGCGTCTCCATCGTGGGCAAGATCGCGGAGCGGTACGGCGACCACCCCTCGGTCCAGTTGTGGCACATCCACAACGAGTACGGCTGGGCCAATGTGGAGTGCTACTGCGAGGCGTCCACCGCGGCGTTCCAGCGGTGGCTGGCCGAGAAGTACGGGGACGTGGACCGCCTGAACGACGCGTGGGGCACCGCGTTCTGGGGCCTGGTGTACCGGTCCTTCGACCAGGTCGAGGCCCCCGCCGCCGCGCCGCCGGGCGTGAACCCGGCGCTGCAATTGGACTGGAAGCGGTTCTCCAATGACGAGCACGTGCGCAACTACCGGATGCAGCGCGAGGTCATCGCGCGCCACTCCCAGGCCCCCGCGACCACGAACTTCATGATCCCCAACTGCGAGGGCATGGACTACCGCCGCTGGGCGGGCACTGTGGACGTCGTCTCGAACAACCACTACCTCATCGCCGAGCGCGCCGACCACCAGATCGAGCTGTCGATGAGCGCCGACCTCACCCGGGCCGTGGCGGGCGGCCCGTGGATGGTCATGGAGCACTCCACGTCGGCGGTGAACTGGCAGCCGCGCAACATCGCCAAGACCCCCGGCGAGCTGCGCCGCAACTCCCTCGCGCACGTGGCGCGCGGCGCCGACGGGCTCATGTTCTTCCAGTGGCGGGCCTCCCGGGCCGGGGCCGAGAAGTTCCACTCCGCGATGCTCCCCCACGGCGGCACCGACACCCAGGTGTGGCGCGACGTCGCCGCGCTCGGGAACGACCTCAAGCGACTGTCTAGTGTGGTCGGCTCCGACGTGGCCGCCGACGTGGCGGTCCTGTGGGACTGGGAGTCCTGGTGGGCCCTCGAACTCGAATGGCGCCCCTCGGTGGACCTGAAGTACCGCGAGCGCGTCGAGGCGTACTACGCGGCCCTGTGGCGCCAGCACGTCACGGTGGACTTCGCGCACCCGGAGGCGGACCTGTCGGGGTACCGCCTCGTCGTCGCGCCGTCGTCCTACGTGCTCACCGACGCGGCCTCGAAGAACCTGCGCGGGTACGTGGAGAACGGCGGCCACCTGGTCGTCTCGTACTTCTCGGGGATCGTGGACGAGCACGACACCGTCCACCCCGGCCCCCACCCCGGCGCGCTGCGGGAGACCCTCGGCCTGTGGATCGAGGAGTTCCACCCGCTGCACGAGGGCGAGTCGCTGGATCTCGACTCTCCTTCCGGCGCCGGTCTCGGCAGTGCTTCCGGCGCCGGCCTCGGCGGTGGTGCGGCGGGCCGCATCTGGTCCGAGCACGTGCGCCTCGACGGCGCGGAGGCCGTGGCGCGCTTCGCGACCGGGCCCGACGCGGGCCGCCCGGCGCTGACGCGGCACGACCTCGGGCGCGGTACCGCGTGGTACGCCGCGACCGCGCTCGACGAGGGCACGGGCCTGGACGAGCTGCTGGCGAACGCCATGGACGCCGCCGGAGTCGAACGCCCGCAAGGCGTCCCCGACGGCGTCGAGGTGGTCCGCCGCGGCGTCCACCGCTTCCTCATCAACCACACCGGGCAGGACGTCCAGGTGCCGGGGACGGGCGTGGACGCGCTCGACGGCACCGCGTACGACGGCCGTGTCCCGGTCCGCGCCGGAGCGGTCGTGGTCCTCGCCGACGCCTAAGCCCCCGGCGGCTTCGCACCCCCGCGGGGCCGCCGCAACGAAATCACCCTCAGGGAGTGTGTCTCAATGAAGAGAAGAACCGCCCTCACGGCCGCAGTGGCCGCCCCGGCACTCGCTGTCCTCGGCAGCGGCACCGCGGCCTCCGCGCAGACCGCGTTCGCCCGCGGCGCCGACATCTCCAGCCTCGCCAAGTCGGAGGCGCTCGGCGGCTCCTACATGTGGCCCGACGGCTGGAAGGAGGACGCGATCTGGATCCTCCAGAAGAGCGGCGTCAACTGGATCCGGCTGAAGGTGTGGGTCAACCCCGCCGACGGCTACAACAACAAGGCGCGCGTCGTCGCCCTCGCCAAGCGCGCCAGGGCCGCCGGGCTCAACGTGCTCGTCGACTTCCACTACTCCGACTCCTGGGCCGACCCCGGCCAGCAGACCAAGCCCGCGGCCTGGCGCAACTACACGTTCGCGCAGCTGCGGACCGCCGTCTACGACCACACCGCCGACGTCCTCGGCGCCCTCGCCGCCGCGGGGGCGACCCCGCAGATGGTGCAGGTCGGCAACGAGCTCAACGGCGGGATGCTGTGGCCCGAGGGCCGCTACGACCAGCTCGACCAGTTGGCGCAGCTCCTCGTCTCGGGCGCGAACGCCGTGTACGCCAAGGCCCCCGGCGCGAAGGTGATGCTGCACCTCGCCGAGGGCGGCAACAACTCGCTGTTCCGGTGGTTCTTCGACGCCATGCAGAGCCGCGGCGTGCGGTGGGACGCCATCGGCGCGTCCTACTACCCGTACTGGCACGGCTCCCTCTCGGGACTCCAGTCCAACCTGAACGACGTGGCCTCGCGGTACGCGAAGCCCGTGTACGTCGTGGAGACCGCCTACCCGTTCACCGCCGCCGACGCGGACGGGTTCGCGAACATCGTCTCCTCGTCCACCCCGGTGTCCGGGTACCCGGCCAGCACCACCGGACAGTCGAACATGCTCAAGGCGATCGCCAACGTCGTCAAGGCCGTCCCGAACGGCCGCGGCGCGGGCGTGTTCTGGTGGGAGGCCACCTGGACCGCCGTCAAGGGCAACGGCTGGGACCCGGCGGACCCGTCGAGCGGCAACGGCTGGGAGAACCAGGCGCTGTTCGACTACGCGTGGAAGGCCACTCCCGCGCTGAAGACCCTCGGGACCCTCTAGACCATCTCCACCCCCTGGTCGGGGCCGGTCGCGCGGCGCACTCCGCGCGGCCGGCCCCCGAACCCCCGCAACAGAAAGCGACCCCTTGCAATGAAACGCAGAACCGCACTCACCGCCGCGGGCGCCGGCGTCTTCGCCGTCGCCGCAGCCGCGGCCGTCCCGGCGCTGGCCGAAGCCGTCGACCGGGGCGGGCCGAGCGCCGGAAGGTTCGTGCGCGGCGCCGACGTCTCCGGCCTGCTCAAGAACGAGGACTACGGCGCCGTGTACCGCAAGGCGAACGGCCGCACCGGCGACGCCGTGAAGATCCTCGCCGACAGCGGCGTGAACACGCTGCGCGCGAAGGTCTGGGTGGACCCGGCCGACGGGTACAACGACAAGGAGCACGTGGTCGAGCTCGGCAAGCGCGCCGAGCGCGCCGGGATGGACCTCATGGTGGACTTCCACTACTCCGACGCCTGGGCCGACCCGGGCAAGCAGCACAAGCCCGCCGCCTGGGCGGACCTGCCGTTCGCGGACCTGAAGACCGCGGTGTACGAGCACACCGCCGACGTGCTCGGCGCGCTCCGGCGGGCCGGGGTGAAGCCGACGCTCGTGCAGGTCGGCAACGAGACCAACGGCGGGCTCCTGTGGCCCGACGGCCGGTGGGACCAGCTGGAGCAGATGGCGGCGCTGCTGGCCGCCGGGTGCGACGCCGTCCACGACACCGCGCCGCACGCGAAGGCCGTGCTGCACTTGGCGGAGGGCGGGGACAACGGCGCGTTCACGTGGTTCTTCGACAACGCCGTGGCGAACGGCGTGCCGTTCGACGCGATCGGCGCCTCGTACTACCCGTACTGGCACGGGCCGCTCTCGGGCCTGGAGGCGAACCTGAACGACCTCGCGGGCCGCTACGGCAAGCCGCTCTACGTGGTCGAGACCGCGTACCCGTTCACCACCGAGGACTCCGACGGCTTCGCGAACATCATCGCCGACGCCGAGCCCGTGGCCGGGTACCCGGCGAGCCCCGAGAGCCAGGTCCACTGGCTGGAGGCCGTCGCCGAGGTCGTCAGGAACGTGCCCGACGGCCTCGGCAGGGGCGTCGTCTACTGGGAGCCGACCTGGACGGGCGTCCCGGGCGCCGGCTGGGACCCGGCCGACCCCGCCAGCGGCAACGGCTGGGAGAACCAGGCCCTCTTCGACTTCACCGGAAGACCCCTCCCGGCCCTGCGGACCCTCGGGCGGCTCTAGAGCGGCCAGGGGCCGAAGCGGCCCCAGGCGATCACTGCGGCGATGAGGAAGAAGGCGGCGTTGACGCCGAGGGAGGAGTACTCGCCCTTGCGGACGTGGTAGACCGCGGCGAGGACCATGATGAGGGCGAGGCCGGTCGCGGCGATCGGGGTCAGGACGACCGCGATGCCGGTGACGGCGGGCAGGATCAGGCCGAGCGCGCCGAGGGCCTCGGTGACGCCGACGAACTTGACCGTGCCGGCCGAGAAGTCGTTCACCCACGGCATGTTCGGGGCGAGCTTCTCCTTCGGCTGGGTCGTCTTCATCACGCCGGCGGCGAGGAAGGCCAGCGCGAGCAGGCCTTGCAGGATCCAGAGCAGGACGTTCATGTGGGCGTTCTCCCAAAGGTATCGACGGGGGCCGCTCCCAAGCGGAGCGGCCTATCCGGTTGTAGGCGCTGAGTGTAACAACGCAACCGGATAGGGCATTCCACTTGGTTACCATTGCGGGATGGAAGCCGACCGCAAGCGCCCCCGCCGCCTCCGCTGCGACGCGGAGCAGAACCGCGACCGCATCATCGAGGCGGCGCGGCGGGTGTACGAGCGGGAGGGCCTGAGCGCCTCGATGGCGTCGATCGCGCGGGCCGCCGGGGTGGGGATCGCGACGCTGTTCCGGCGGTTCCCGACCCGGTCGGAGCTGATCGCGGCGGTCTTCGAGGACGCCATGGAGCGCAACCGGGCCGCGGCGGTGGCGGCCGGGGAGCGGGAGTCGGCGTGGGACGGGTTCCGCGAGTACGTGGAGACGGTGTGCGGGCTCCAGGCGGACAACCGCGGGTTCGCGGAGGTGCTGACGATGAACTTCGCTGGCGCGCGGAGCCTGGAGCGGGCGCGGCAGGAGGCGTTCGCGGCGTTCTCGGACCTGATCGGCCGGGCCAAGGCCGAAGGGGGGCTGCGTGAGGACTTCGCGCCGGAGGATCTCCTGATCCTGCTGATGGCGAACGCGGGCGTGCTCGCGGCGGCCACCGACGCGGCGGGCGAGGCGTCGCGGCGGCTGGTGGGGCAGATGCTGCGGGCGTTCGCGGTCGACGCGAAGGAGCCGCTGCCGGAGGCGCCCGCGCCGAAGCGGCTGCTGCGCGGGATGGTGCGGGGCCGCCGCGGCGGCGGCTGCTAACCGGTGGCGAGCTTGGCGGCGAAGCCGATCATGACGGCGCCGACGAGGCCGTTCCCGGCCGCGGCGAGGCGGCGGCGGCGCCGGAAGGTCTGGGCGAGGCCGTTCCCGGCGAGGATGAGCGCCGTCAGGTACATCATCGAGAACGCCTGGATGATGACGTACAGGACGCCGTAGCTGAGGACCGGGTAGGCGTAGTTCGGGTCGACGAACTGCACGAAGAACGAGACGAAGAACAGGATGGCCTTCGGGTTGAGGAGGCTGGCCACGAGCGCGCGCGTGAAGGGCCGCTCGGTGGCGGCGAACGCGGGGGCGGGGGCGTCCTCGACCGCGTCGCCGCGGCGGGCCGCGCGCCAGGACTTGACGCCGCCGCGGATGAGCCCGAACGCGAGGTACGCGAGGTAGGCGACGCCCGCCCAGCGGACCGCGTTGTAGACCACGGTCGAGGTCGCGAAGACCGAGGCGAGCCCGGCGGCGGTGGCGACCATGAGGACCGAGTCGCCGCAGAACACCGCGGCCGCGGCCTTGAACCCGTCGCGGCGGCCGCGGCGGGAGGCCACGGACAGCACGTACAGGGAGTTGGGCCCGGGCAGCAGGATGATGAGGGCCGAGGCGGCGACATAGGTCCACAGGTCGACGGTGCCGAGCACGGGGGGCTTCCTCTCAACGCGGGGGACGCATCGAAACGGCCGCGCGCTCGCGCGGCTGAACGGTCCCAGCGTAGCGCGCTGTCGGGGCGGGGCCCTATGCTGTGGCGATCGGGGCCGGGGGCGCGTGCGGGTATGCGCCTCCGGCCCCTTCGCGTCAGGAGTTGTCGAGGCGCGGGATCACGAGCTCCTTGCCGATGAGGCGGATCGCGGCGTAGATCGGGACCGACAGGACGATGCCGATGACGCCGAAGAGCGTGCCGCCCACCAGGACCGCGACGATCGCCGCGAGGTTCGAGACCTTCACGGCGCTGCGCATCACCGTCGGGTAGATGACCCAGTTCTCCAGCTGCTGGTAGGCGATGAAGAAGATCGCGGAGGCGACGGCCGTCATCGGGGAGACCGCGAGGGCCACGAGCGTGACGACGACCGCGCCGATGGTCGCGCCGATCTGCGGGATGAGGTCGAGCAGTGCCACCAGGAGCGCCAGCAGCGCGCCGTAGGGGATGCCGACGATCGCCATGAAGATCCACGACGAGACGCCCGCGAACAGGCCGATGGCGAGCGCGCCGATGAGGTAGGCGCCGACCTGCTTGAGGATGCCGTCGAGGATGCGGCCGGTCTGCTCGCGCTTGGAGGCGGCGACCAGGCGCAGGGAGCCCTGGCGCAGCTGCGTGTAGGACGCGAGGATGAAGACGGTGAGCAGGATCGTGGTGACGGTCCAGACCAGGCCGTTGGCCGCGGAGGCCGCGCCGCCCGCGACGCCGCCGAGGGCCTTGGAGATGTTGGAGGCGGTGAGCACGTCCTGGGCGCGCTCGGCCAGGCCCGCCTCGCCGCCGAACCGCTCGGCGAGCTTGCTGCTCATGACGGCGTCGTAGTAGTCGGGGACGTTCTCGACGAACTGCGTGGTCTCGCGCACGAGCGCGGGGATGATCGCGGCGATGCCGCCGCAGAAGACGAGGAACACGCCGAGGAACAGGATGGTCATGGCGAGCCAGCGCGGGACGCGGCGGCGGGTCATGGTGGAGATGATGCGTTCGAGGCCGACCGCGAGGAACGCCGCCACGACCAGGGCCGTGATGACCGTGCTCAGCTCCTGGATCGACCAGACCAGGGCGTAGGCCACGGCGAGGCCGAGTCCGAGGAGGACGCCCGCGGTGAGCGGGGGGCTCTGGGAGAGACTTCTGCGCAGCGGCAGTCCGGGTTTGTCAGCCATGGGAGATGTCTAGCAGATTCCGCGGACCGGCGTCACTCTCGGTGCACCGGTGTCGGGGTCGCGATCTACTGTGACCGGTTGGCGGTAGACCTCGCCGAGGCGGTCGGCGGTGTAGACGTCGGCGGGCTTCCCGCAGGCGGCGACGCGTCCTTCGGAGAGGAGGGCGGTGCGGTCGGCGTAGGCGGCGGCGAGGTCGAGGTCGTGGAGGACGATGACGACGGCGCGGCCTTCTGCGGCGAGTTCGCGGCAGCGGCGGCCCACGAGCTCCTGGTGGCGCAGGTCGAGGGCGGCGGTGGGCTCGTCGAGGAGGACGAGTCCGGCGTCCTGGGCGAGGACGCGGGCGAGCATGACGCGGGCCTGCTCGCCGCCGGACAGGGACGTGAAGGGGCGCTGGGCGAACGGCGCGGTCTCGGTGCGGTCGAGGGCCTCGGCGACGCGGGCGTCGTCGTGGTCGGCGCGGTCGGTCCCGGCCCAGGGGGCGCGGCCCATCTCGACGACCTCGCGGACGGTGAAGGGGAACGAGACGCGGTGGGCCTGCGGGAGGACGGCGCGGCGGCGGGCGGTGTCGAGGGGGCTCCACTCGCCGGTGGGGCGGTCCCACAGGAGGGCGCGGCCGGAGGCGGGGGCGAGGTCGCCGGAGAGGGCGGCGAGGAGCGTGGACTTCCCGGCGCCGTTGGGGCCGATGAGGCTGAGGACTTCCCCGGCGTTGACGTCGAGGTCCACGCCGCGGAGGATCTCCTTGCCGCCCAGGCTGATTCGGAGGTCTTCGGCGGCGGCGGGGCGGTCGGGGACGGCGCCGGGACCGGTGGTGCGGCGGCGGGGTCGGAGGCGCGGCGGTCGCATCAGGCCCAGCCTCCTTGGCGGCGTCGGGTGCGTCGCAGCAGCCAGAAGAAGAAGGGGCTGCCGACGAGGGCGGTGAGGATGCCGAGGGGGATCTCGGCGGGGGCGGCGAGGGTGCGGGTGGCGAGGTCGGCCCAGACGACGACGGCCGCGCCGCCGATCGCGGACAGCGGCAGGAGGGCGCGGTGGCCGGGCCCGGCGACCATGCGCACGAGGTGCGGCACGACGAGTCCGATGAAGCCGATGACGCCGGAGACGGCGACGGCCGCGCCGGTGAGGAGCGCGACGATGACGATGAGGTGCAGGCGGAGCCGTTCGACGTCCACGCCGAGGTGGCGGGCGGGGCGCTCGCCGAGGGCGAGGAGGTCGAGGCGGCGGCCGTAGGCCGGGGCGAGGGCGAGGCCGATCGCGGCGAGCGGGAGGACGGCGAGGATCTTCGGCCAGGTGGCCTGGGACAGGCTGCCCATCTGCCAGAAGGTGATCGCGGTGATCTCGTCGTTGTCGGCGTAGAAGATGAACACGCCGATGAGGGCCCCGGCGAGGCCGTTGACGGCGACGCCGGTGAGGACGAGCGTGACGACCTCGGTGCGTCCGCCCGAGCGGGACAGGGCGTACACGGCGGCGACGGTGACGAGCCCGGCCGCGAAGGCGCACAGGGAGATCGTCCAGTTCCCGGCGAACGTGAACCCGAAGGCGATGGCGCACACCGCGCCGACGGCCGCGCCGGAGGAGACGCCGATGACGCCGGGTTCGGCGAGGGGGTTGCCGAACATGCCCTGCATGAGGGCCCCTGCGCACGCGAGGCTCGCGCCGACGAGGACGCCGAGGACCACGCGCGAGAAGCGGATGTGCCACAGCACCGACTCCCCCGTGCCCTCGACGGGCGAGCCGCCGAGTCCGAGCCGGTGGCCGATGGAGGAGACGATGTCGTCCAAGGGGATCGGGAACGCGCCGCTGGAGGCGGAGACGAGGACGCCGAGCGCGAGGGCCGCGGTGAGGCCGAGGCCGAGGAGGGCGGGGACGGTCCGGCGGCGGGCCGGGGCGGCGGGCGCGGCCGTCTCGGGTTCGGCGGCGGTGACGGTCATTCGGTGTCGCCGTCGTTGGGAGCGCCGTGCAGTTGGGCGGCGAGGTCGGCGACGACGTCACCCGTGCGCGGCCCGTAGTTGAGCATGATGCCGTCGGGCAGGTGCGCGATGCGCTCGTCCTCCCCTGCGGGGGTCTGGGCGACGCCGGGGATCTCCAGGAGTCCGGCGACGCCGCCGACGGAGTCGAGTCCCTTGTCCATCACCAGGATCACGTCGGGGGCGGCGGCCGCGAGGGCTTCGGGGGTGAGTTCGAGGAAGTCCCCTTCGAGGGCCTCGGCGCCCGCGTCGATGCCGCCCGCGGCCTCGATGAGGGAGGTCGCGCCGGAGTCGCGGGCGCCGATCATGTAGACGGACGCGGAGCCGCGCAGGTAGAGGAAGGCCACGCGCGGCGGGTCCGCGAGGTCCAGGCCCTCGGTCGCGGCGGCGATGCCCGCCTCGGTGCGCTCCACGAGCCGCGCGCCGAGGTCGGGGACGCCGAGGGCTTCGGCGACGGCGGTGATGCGCTCGGCGGCGGCGTCGATGCCGTCGGCGGGGTCGAACACGACGATCGGGACCCCGGCGGCGGCGATCTGGTCGAGCGCGGTCTGCGGCCCGGAGCTGGTCTCGGCGAGCACGAGGTCCGGTTGGAGGGAGAGGACGCCTTCGGCGGAGACGTCGTGGCCGTGGCTGACGACGGGGAGGTCCGCGGCCTGCTCGAAGGTCGCGGTGATGTCGCGGGCGACGACGCGGTCGCCGAGGCCGAGCGTGAAGACGATCTCCGAGAGCGACCCGGAGAGCGGCACGATCGCGTCGGCGGCCTCGATGGTGAGGGTCGCCCCGGTCGCGTCGGTGACGGTGGCCGGGAGCGCCGGCTCGGCGTCCGCGGCGATCGGATCGACGCGGTCCACGGCGGCGTCCACGGCGGTGTCCGCCTCGGATTCACTTGCGCCGCAAGCGGAGAGGGCGAGGAGGAGCGCGGCGCCGACGGCGGTCGCTCGGACGGTCCGGCGGGGGTCTGGGCGCACGGCGTTCTCCAGTTCTGTCGGCGGGCGGCCGGTCGAGCATAGGTTAGGCTTCGCTAATAATTGTTAGCACCCCCTTTGCTCTGGCGGCATTAGTTAGGTTAGCCTTGCCTTCGTTGAATGTGAAGACGGAGGTCCCCCCATGCCCCACGCCACCCGCCGCCTGACGGGAGCGCTGACCGCGGCCTGCGCCATGGCCGCGGCGCTCCTCCTCTGGGCCGCACCGGCGCACGCCGACGAGCTCTCCGGCGGGCGGCTCGACTGGGGCGTCAAGGAGTCGTTCCGCTCCTACATCACCGGGCCCATCGCCCAGGGCGAGGTCCAGACCGGCGACGGCGCGTCCGCCGCCGACGGCGCCTACCGGTTCCACTCGGCGGCGGGCTCCTACGAGGACGGCACGGCCGTGGTCGACTACCAGGGCTGGGTCTACTTCTGGGGCCACGACGGGGAACTGGACCTGACCTTCGCGAACCCGTCCGTGGAGTACTCCGGGAGCTCCGGGACGCTCTACGTGTACGTCAACGGCGCCCGCACCGACATGGCGAGCCTCAGCGGCGCGTCCCTGCGAGCGGACGGCGGCACGGTCGCGGTGAGCGACGCCGCCGCGACCCTGACTGCCAACGGCGCCAGCGCGTTCGCCGGATACTACGAGGCCGGGCAGGAACTCGACCCCGTGTCGTTCAGCGCGGACGTCGCAGTCGAGCCCGAGGAGACCGAGGCGCCGAGCGAGAGCGCCGGCGCGGCCGAGACCGGGGACGCCGTCACCGGCGCGGTCGTCGACTGGGGCGTGCGCGCTTCGTGGCGCGAGTACGTGTCCGGCGACATCGCCGAGGGCGGTTGGACCGTCGCCGACGGCGCGGCCGACGGCGGCGCGGTGTTCCGCTTCGCCGAGGGCGCCGGGACCGCCACGGCCGCCGACTACACGCTGGCGTTCCAAGGGACCGTGGCGTTCACCGGCACGGACGTCGACCTCGCGCTCACCGACCCGGTGATCGCCGCGACCGACGGGAAGGGCGTGCTGTCGGCCGAAGTGGACGGGGCCCGCGTGGACCTCGTGTCCTTCGAGGCCGAACTCGCCGAGGCCGACGGGGTGCTCCTCGCCCAGGACGTGCCCACCGCGCTGACCGAGGCCGCCGTGCCCGTCTTCGGCGGGTTCTACCAGGCGGGCGACCCGATGGACCCGCTGCTCGTCGCCGTGCCGCTCACCGCCGGCGCGGTGCTGCCCGCGCTCCCCGACCTCGGGTCCGACCCCGTCGAACCCGCGACCAGTGCGCCCGCGACCGCAGACGCCGATGCGGCTTCGTCTGGCACGGGCCCGCTCGTGTGGATCGTCCCCGCCGCCATCGCCGTGCTGCTCGGCGCAGGAGCCGTGACCCTCGCGGTCCTCCAGCGCCGCAAGCGGACCGCACAGGACTCCCCCGCGGCCCCGCCCGCCGGGGACACCCCCGACCCCACCCAGGACGGGCCCGAGGGCCCGGACGACGACAAGGAGAGATAGCCCATGAGAGCCCCCACCCGCAAGCGCCTCGCGGCCTTCGCCGCGATCAGTCTGGGCGCCGGAGCCGCCCTCGGCCTCGCCGCGATCCCCGCCCAGGCCCAGGAACTCGCCGAGTACCCCATCGTGGACGGCTCGGTCGTCTGGGGCGTCAAGGAGTCCTTCCGCAACTACGTGACCGGCCCCATCGCGGGCGGCGCGATCGAGGCCGTGGACGGCGCGACGGTCAACGACGACGGGACGTTCACGTTCGCGCCCGTCACCGGCGTCTCCGACCTGCCGAACCAGGCCACCGAGACCACCGCGCCCGGCGGCGTCCGCTTCACCGGCCACCACGGGCAGCTCGACCTCCTCATCGAGAACATCGAGACCGTCAGCGACACCCAGTCGTACACCGGCGCGATCTACGCCGACGTCACCTCCAGCGGCGAGGTGTTCGAGGACGTGCACTTCGCGGACTTCACCGTCGGCTCCTGGACCTGGGTGGACGGGTACAGCACGCTCACCGACGCGCCCGTGGTGCTCACCGCGGACGGCGCGGAGGCGTTCGCCGGGTTCTACACCGAGGGCACTGCGCTCGACCCGATCACCATCGCCGTCAAGACCGACATGACCTCCGGCCCTTCGGAGGAGGAGCCGTCCTCCGAGGGCCCGTCCTCCGAGTCGCCGAGCAGCGAGGCGCCCGGCGGGACCGTCTACGACGTGACCGGCGGCGACGCCGACTGGGGCGTCAAGGAGTCGTTCCGGTCCTACGTGACCGGCCCGATCGCGAACGGCGAGATCACCGTCGCCGAACCGGCGACCGAGAACGCCGACGGCACGTACCGCTTCCCCGAGGCCGCGGGCACCTTCGCCGCTGAGACCTGCCACCTCGACGCGTCCTTCGCGGGCGGCGTCAACTTCTACGGCCATGAAGGCGAACTCGACCTGGACCTGGCCGACCTGAGCGTCAAGAGCGTCGACGGCGGGCTCGCCGTGTTCTCCGGCGCCGCGCAGATCGCCGACGTCGCCGTCGGGGAGCTCGCCATCGCCGACGGGGCCGTGACCGTGGACGGCGCAGCGGCCACGGTCGCGGCGGGCGGCGTGGACTTCTTCGGCGGCTTCTACACCGAGGGCACCGCGCTCGACCCGGTGAGCTTCACCGTCCAGATCGCCGACGCCCCCGACACGACCTGCGAGCCGACCGGGGCACCCGGCGGCGGCACGGGCGGCGAGGAGACCTCGACGAGCGCCGGAGGCGCGGGCTCGCCCAAGCTCCCGGTGACCGGCTCCCCGCTGGCGCTGTTCGTCGCCGCGGCCGGCGCGCTCCTCGCGGGCGGCGTCGCCGTCATGGTCCTGGCGCGCCGCCGCGCGCTCCAGGCGTAGGACTCCACTCCAGAGGAGGGGCCGCCTCGCCTGCAACCGGGCGGCCCCTCCCGCATGATCCGCAGGCACGGCGAAGGGCCGGTAGCGTCGCTACCGGCCCTTTCGGGTCGCTTCAGAGGGCTTTGAAGCCGCGGGTGAGGAAGCGGCGGGTCTGGTAGCGGCGGCCCCAGGCGATGAACGCGAACAGGACCAGCAGGATCAGCGGGGTGTAGACCGGGAAGTCCAGGATCGTGGCGTTGAAGATCGCGGCGCCGATCATGAGCAGGCCCAGGCCGGTCGCGGCCAGACCGGAGACGCGCGGGATCAGCAGGCCCACGCCTCCGGCGACCTCCAGGGCGCCGATGGCGTACATGAACCAGTCGCCCCAGCCGATGGTGTCGAAGCCTTCGGCCGCGGACTCGACGCCGAACAGCTTCGGGGCGCCGGAGGCGGCGATCATGAACACGCCCAGGAGCACCTGGAGGACCCACAGGGTCACGTGCAGGCCCTTGGCGGGGCGCTCGGCGTCGGTGGTCTTCGCGGTGGCAATGTCGTTGGTGCTCATAGTGTCTCGTACCTTCCGGGAGTATCGGGCTCTCGAAGGTAAAGACGAGGGGGAGCCCGCGGATTCATCGGCGGCCGGGAGGTTTTCCGGCGCGGGTGTCGGGGCCCGCGGATACGGTGGGGGCATGATCGACAGCCGCCAGGTCCTGAGGTACCGCACGCACGTCCAGCAGCTCGACCGCGAGCGCGGCTCGCTCGCCGACACCGCGGTCCTCGACCTCGGAGTCCAGGAGACCGGACCTGACGGGGCGATGTGGGCGCTGGCGGTCCGGGGCGCCGAGGTCGAGGAGGCGGACCTGGTCTGGCTGTGGACGCTGCGCGGCGCGCCCCACGCGTACCGGCGGTCGGACATGGGCGCGGTCGCCGCCGCGACGGCCCCGTGGTCGGACGCCGACGCGGCCAAGCGGATCTTCGACGCCTCCAAGCCGCTCAAGGCCGCGGGCATCCCGGCGCTCGAAGCGCTCGACACCGTCGCGGCCGAGATGAAGCGCATCGTCACCGCGCCGATGGTCAAGGGCGAGATGTCGACCCGGCTCCACGAGGCGCTGCCGGAGCCGTACCAGCGGTTCTGCCGGTCCTGCGATGCGGTGCACCTGTACGAGATGCCGTTCCGCCTCGCCGCGGTCCGCGCCGGGCTCGAACTGGAGGCGCACACCTCGCCGCCGGTCCTCAAGCCCGTCAAGGGGTTCGAGGTGCCGCACGCGGTCCCCGAGCGGCTCGACCCGGTCCGCGCCTACCTGCACCTGTGCGGGCCCGCCACGGTGAAGGAGGTCGCCGAGTACCTCGACTCCCCCGTCAAGGAGGTCAAGGCCCACTGGCCCGAGGACGCGGTCGAGATCGACGTGGCGGGCGAGCGGCGGTGGGTCCTCGCCGGGGACGAGGCGGCGCTGCGGGAGGCCGACGCGGAGGCCGTGCGGCTCGTCGGCCCCTACGACCTGCTGCTCCAGTCGCGGGACCGGAAGCTCCTGGTCGAGGACCCCGCCAAGGCGAAGGCCCTGTGGCCGGTGCTCGGCCGCCCCGGCGCCGTCCTCGCCGGGGGCCGGATCGCGGGGCTGTGGCGGCCCCGCAAGTCCGGGAAGAAGTTCACGGTGCTCCTCGAACCGTGGGAGAAGCGCCTGGACCGCAAGGCGGTCGGGGCCGAGGCCGAGCGGCTCGCGGCCTTCCGCGGCACCGCGCTCACGGCCGTGGAGTACGCCGACTGAGGGTCGGCGCTCGGCCGTCAGATCGTCCACGAACGGGGCGGGGACCGCGCGGGTCCGGTCTATTCGCCGGTCGCTCCGTCGATGGACTCGCGGAGGAGGTCGGCGTGGCCGTTGTGCCGCGCGTACTCCTCGATCATGTGGACCAGGATCCAGCGGAGCGAGGGCTTGCGGCCGTCCTCCCACGCGCCGTGCGCGAGCCGGTCGAGGCCGCCGTCCGCGAGGGCCTCGGCGGTGAGGGCGCGGGCGCGCTCGACGCTCGCCGCCCACAGGGCCCGCAGCTCGTCGGGGGTGTCCTGCGCCGCCGAGTGCCACTCCCAGTCGCGGTCGGCCTTCCAGTCGACGGCGTCCCACGGCTCGCCGACGGGGCGGCCGAACAGGCTGCGGGAGAACCAGCTCGACTCGACGAGCGCGAGGTGCTTCATCATGCCGCCCAAGGTCATCTTGGAGGGCGGCAGGGAGGTGTAGAAGCCCGCGGCGTCGAGGCCGCGGGTCTTCCACTCGAAGGTGGCGCGCTGGAAGTCGAGGAAGCCGATGAGGGTCGCGGCCTCGTCCCCGGCGGCGGGGGGCTCGGGCCGGCCGCGGTCGTCGATGATCGTCATTCCCGGACTGTAGCGGACGCCGGCGCGCGATTGCGCCGCAATCGGTTTCCGGAAGTTACGGAGCGCGTCATGCGAGTTCAAGCTATTTACATGCCTCGATGTTTATCGATAACCTGTCCCTGCGGCCGGGTGCATTCCGGAAGCGATCGAAACTTCCGGCCCGCGCCGCATCGAGAGAGGCGAGGCAATGGCAATCCCAGTGAGAACGAGGCTGAAGGCAGTGCGCGCCGCGCTGCTGGCGGCCGCCCTGGCCGCCACGATGGCGGCCGCCGCGCTGAGCGCCAGCGCGCAGTCGACGGACGACTCGGCCGACCCGGTGCAGGCCGAAGCGCTCCCGACGAGCTACACGTGGAGCTCCAGCGGGGTGCTGGCGGGCCCGAAGCCCGACGCGTCCCACCCGTCGATCGCGGGCCTGAAGGACCCGTCGGTGGTGTACTCGGGCGGGAAGTGGCACGTGTTCGCGAGCATCGCGAGCTCGGCCGGGTACAACATGGTCTACTTCAGCTTCACCGACTGGTCGCAGGCGGCGTCGGCGACCCACTACTACCTGGACCAGTCCGGGATCGGCGCCGGGTACCGGGCCGCACCGCAGGTGTTCTTCTATGAGCCGCAAGGGCTCTGGTACCTGGTGTACCAGGACGGGAACGCGGCGTTCTCGACGAACGCGAACATCGCGAACCCGGCGGGCTGGTCGGCGCCGCGGCACTTCTACTCGGGGATGCCGCAGATCATCCGGGACAACATCGGCAGCGGCTACTGGGTGGACATGTGGGTCACCTGCGACGACGCGAACTGCCACCTGTTCTCCTCGGACGACAACGGGCACCTGTACCGGTCGCAGACCTCGGTGGCGAACTTCCCGAACGGGATGAGCGAGCCGGTGATCGCCATGCAGGACTCCAACAAGTACGCGCTGTGGGAGGCCAGCAACGTGTACAAGGTGCAGGGCTCGAACCAGTACCTGCTCCTGGTGGAGGCGATCGGGAGTCCGGGCCGGTACTTCAGGTCGTGGACGTCGTCGAGCATCGCGGGGCCGTGGACGCCGCTGGCGGACACGAACGCGAACCCGTTCCTCGGGGCGTCCAACGTGACGTTCCCGGGAGGGACGTGGACGAAGGACATCAGCCACGGGGAGATGCTGCGCGCGGGCGCGAACCAGAAGCTGGAGATCAGCCCGTGCAACATGCGGTACCTGTTCCAGGGCGTCGATCCGAGCGCGGGCGGCGACTACAACAGCCTGCCGTGGCGGCTCGGGCTCCTGACGCAGACGAACGCCGACCCCGGCTGCGGGGGCGGCGAGGAGACGACGGACCCGCCGACCACGACGCCGCCGCCGACCGGGAGCGCCTGCACCGCGGCGGTGTCCACGGTGGGGAGCTGGAACGGCGGCTGGCAGGGGAAGGTCACGGTGACCGCGGGGTCGGCGGCGATCGGCTCGTGGCGGCTGACGTGGACCTGGCCGGGGTCGCAGACGATCTCCTCGGCATGGAACGCGACGTGGTCGCAGACGGGGTCGGCGGTGACGGCGGCCAATGTGAGCTGGAACGGCGCGGTCGCGGCGGGGCAGTCGCGGGAGGCGTTCGGGTTCATAGCGAACGGGGCGACGTCGGCGCCGCAGGTGACGTGCTCCACCGCGTGATCATCAGGGCCGCTTGACGAGCCGGTGCCCGCTCCCCCGGATCTGGGGAGCGGGCACCGGAAGCTGTTTCAGGGCAAGAAAAAAGGCCCCACCGCAACGAACCGAAACGACGAAAGCCTTAAAAATGAAACGACGACCTTCTTATGCTAACGCTTTTTCTTTCCACAGACTATTTGTCCACACCATACACTAACTTTAAGTATCACCGAGACCTCTCAAGTGTAAGGCCCGGACGCCTTCTCGGTCAAGGCGTCCGGGCCGTGCTTTACGTAAATCGGCTGTTCAGCCGATGTCGAATTGGACCAACAGGTAGGCGCGGCGGACGTCTTCGGGAAGCAGCGAGTCGTATTGCACGGCACTCGCGCGCTTGAGTCCCATGCGCCACTCCCCCAGCATCGGCGGGGCCGGCACGGGGGCGACGGCCGAGTGCGGGGCGCCGCCGAAGGCGGGGTCGTTCGCGCCGGGGACCTCGCTTGAGGAGGGCTGTCCGGGCAGGCGCCACTTGACGGTGAACGCATCGGTGTGGACGGTGTCGAGGACGAGGTCGGCGGCGCTGACCTTCACCGGTTCGGTGGCGGCCCGCACGCGGGCCCAGTACGGCAGGTGCTCGGGCGCGAGGGTGAAGACGAGCTCCTGGTCCTCGCCGTCCTCGGGGTGGAGCATCCGGTGCCAGGCGGTGCCGAACTGCTCCTCCAGGGCGAACAGGGCCGCGCCGGAGGTCGGCAGCACGTCGTCGATGTTGGCGGCGGCCAGCGCGGCGAGGCCCGGTCCGCCCGCGCGGGCGGTGTAGTCGAGGTGGAGCACCACGTCGGTGATGGACCCCAGGTCGAACTGGTTGTTGGCCTTGGGGAGCGAGAGGGTCCACTCGCTGACGGCGCCGGCGCCCTCGAAGGGCAGGAACCGCTCGTCGTCGAAGCGCAGCTCGAACATGCCGCGGTCGTTGACGGCGTGGCTGGTGGCGATCGCGGTGGTGGGCACGGGGCTCTTCCAGAACCGCGGGTCGCCCCCGGCGAGCGGGTCGCCGTAGCCGCCCGCGACCGAGTCGTCCAGGCGCACGCCGTTGTTGGTGACCGCGAGCGTGCAGTTCACCGACGTGTAGGGGCCGACGACGCACGGGACGGACAGGGCGACGGACTTGAGGCGGCGGCGGTAGTGGCCGGGGTAGTCGAGGTCGAACAGCCACTCGGGCAGGAGGACCGCGGCCTGGCCGGTGAGCTTGAGCGCGAGGAGCGCGAGCGGGTCGACCTGCGCGAGCGAGACGTGCTTGGTGAGTTCGAGGTCCCGCAGGTGCTTCTCCATGTAGGAGGACTCCATGCGGCGCAGGTCGTTGGTGAGCCGCTCGGGGGCGAGGAGGCCCTTGCGCAGGGAGTCCCAGTACCCGAACTGGATGAACGAGGCGTCCGGTTCGGCGAGTTCGAACTGGTAGGACTGCTGCGCGAGCATCGCGGTGTCGAACGCGATCTGGTAGGCCTGGAAGTAGACCGTGGCGATCTTCCCGAGCATCCAGTCGTACAGCTCCTTGTCGGTGTACTTGGAGCGCAGGTACTCCTCGACCGCTTCGGCGTCGGCGGTGGCCTGGAGCTGGTTGTTCGCCTCGGCGGTGGCGATCTGCTCGCGGATCGCGGCGGCGGCGAGCTGGGCCTCCAGCTGGGCGAGGTCGGCGGCGGCGACGTCGCGGCTGAACTGGTGCTCGTCGAAGTCGCGGGTGTAGCGGCCCTGCGTCTCGGCCATTCCGGCGCCGGCCATGAGCATCCCGGCGAAGCCGCCGATCATCGCGCCCGTGTTCGACAGGAACCCGGAGATGTTGGAGCCGCCGATCGACATGCTCACGTTCGGGGAGCCGCCGAACCCGGCGATGCCGATGCTGAAGTCGGGGATGAGGCTCGCCCCGCCCGCCATGCCGGACATGACGGCGGCCACGGCGTTCCCGGCCAGGCCGAGGCTCTGCATGACGACGGCGGCGATCTCCTCGCCGTTCATGCGCGGCACCGAGCCGTGGTAGGCGATCCGCGCGTCGATGGCGGCGCGACCGGCTTCGAGCGCGGCCTTGTCGGCGGTGGCCTCGTCCATCTGGAGGTCGCGCACGGCCTGGATGGCGCGGTTGAGCGCGGCCTCCTGGGTGGCGCGCAGGAGCGCCAGCTCCTCGGCGTCGCGGGTCTCCAGGACGCGAAGGAGCTTGTCCCCCAGGGCCCGCAGCTCCGCGAGGAGCTCGGCGGCGCGGGCGGCGAGCACCCGGAACCGGTAGCGGGTGTCGACGGCGGTGAACAGGCCGAGGACGCTGGAGAGGTCGGCGCCCGCGGCGGCGGCCTTGACGAGCATCCCCGGGTCCAGGGGCGGCTCGAACAGCGGGAGCTGCCGGAAGACGCCCTCGATGTTGAGGCCGTGGCGGACCTTGAACAGCCGGTCGGCGACGGTGTCCCAGTAGCCGAGGAGCTTGTCGTTCACGGGGATGCCGAAGTACTTGACCTCCAGGTGCGGCAGCGGGTCGCCGCCGCCCTCGTCGGGCTCGAAGCCGAGGTCCAGGGGCGGCGCGAAGCCTTCGAGGACCGCGGCCACGTCCTGGTTCCCGAACGGGTCGAGGGCGCCTTCGGCGGTGAGCTGCGCGTAGGACTTGTCGGCGCGCTCGGGCGGGGGCACGGACTCGGGGCGCCGGCCCAGGATCTCGGCGGCGAGGGTGTACAGGAGCACGGCCTGGTTGATCGATTCGAGCGTGTCGCGCCGGAACTGCTGGTCGGCCCAGCCGATGAGGTTGTCGAGGTACTTCATGACGATCGCCTTCTGGTAGGCGACCGGCCGGTACCGGGCCACGGTGTGCGGCGAGAACGGGTGGTTCTTCCAGGCGCGCAGCTCGTCCAGGTGGTCCCCGATGTCGCCGAGGATCGACTCGATGCGCTGCTGGCGGTAGTCCTCGCTGGTGTTGTCGAAGAACGGCTTGGTGACCCAGTACCGCTGGGGCGCCTCGTCGCCGTCGGTGCTCGTGGGGTCGAAGATCCGGTGGTACCAGCGCATCGCCTCCTCGAACCGCTGCTCGGCGGTGAGCTTCGCGGCGATGAGCATGGGCGCGTGGAAGAACAGCTCCCAGTTGTACGCCGAGTACGCGCCGCCGCGGGTGAAGTCCACGCCCCCTTGGGCGGTCGGGTCGACCGCGTTGCCCGGCTGGGGTCCGTACGCGAACTGGGTCTGCGCGCTCGGCGCGATGCTCTGCTGCGGGCGCGTCACCAGCCCCTCGACGCCCTTGGTGTCCAGGGCCGCGAGGAAGTCGGAGGCGTGCGGGTGCCAGAACGGGTACCAGCGGTGCCCGAGCGTCACGACGGGCACGTGGATCCAGAAGGGTCCGGCGACCCCGTTGAACTGCATGGGGACGGTGGTGACGACCTGGGTGCGCCTGACCCAGTAGGCGCGCTCGCGGTCCTGGAAGACCATCGGGGACGCCGGGTCGTCGTTGAACTGGCGCGCGTGCGGCGCGAGCACCAGCTCCGCGGGCTGGCGGGCCGAGGACAGGAGCTTGCGGGTGTCCTCGAAGCCGACCATGACGTCCACTGCGGACCCGAGCGCGGCCAGGCGCCCGTTCGCGAACCGCATCGTGGCGGGCTTGCGGAGCTTCGGGGACCGCTCCGCGGAGGTCAGGGCGGTGATGCCGCGGCCCTTCTCGCCGAAGTTGGTCTGCACGTGCCACAGCGAGTCCGCGGTGAACAGCGTCCCGTCCGAGCGCCGCGTGTAGTTGCCGTACATGGGCTTCATCTTCAGGTCCAGGACCTCGCCGGTGAACACGTACGACGAGGAGTGCCAGGGCCAGTGGAGCGAGGAGTACTGGCGGCGGGTGAGGCGCTCGTGCGAGTCGGTGAACTCGTCGTAGAAGCGGCCGTTGTTGAACTCGATCGAGGAGGAGATGTACACGTCGAGCCACAGCTGGTTCGAGCGGTGCCGCGGCTTCAGCGTGTAGGAGGAGCGCGGGCGCGGCCACGGGTGGATGAGCTTCTCGCCGCTGGTGCGCCGCGCCGTCCACCCGTCGGGGGTCCGCTCGGACCAGGCGAGCTCGATCTCCAGGGTCCCGGCGGGGTCGGCGGTCGGGTTCGGGGAGTCGGTGATCTGGGCCGGGGGCTGGCGCTTGGGCTGCTGGGTCTTCTCCTCGAACTGGAGCCAGAACAGGTGGAGCCGGTCGCGGTAGACCACGGGCACCACCTGGTCGGAGGCGATGTCCACGTCGATGCGCTCCCAGCCGGTCCACTCGTTGTAGGCCAGGTCGAGCGAGCGGTAGTAGCAGTGGCTCGGCTGCGACGCGGAGCGGGCGACCACGTGCAGGCGGTTCCCCGAGGCGGTCTGCTGGTGGTAGATCCCCAGGGTCTGCATGTGCGCGACCTCCACGAGCTTGCGGAGGTAGTCGCGGTAGGCGGCCTCGGCGTTCGCGTCGGTCAGCTCCCCTTGGGAGAGGCGGTCCTCCAGCTCCTTGAAGAACGGGGTCTTGTCGTCGCGCAGCTCCGCCTCGATCCAGTTCTCCGGGTACAGGAAGACCTTCCGGTTCGCCTCCCAGAGCCGGTAGCCGCTCATCCACTCCCACTGGCTCCACGAGTCCAGGGACGTCGTGTCCGCGGTCTGCGCGGCCGTGATCCGCACCAGCGGCAGTTCGAGGTTGAGCAGGCACCGCTGCGCGAACAGCTGCACGGAGCTGATCGCCTGCTTCAGGCGGGACGTGAGCTGCACGGAGGTCATCTCCGTGTCGAGGAGGAACCAGCGCTGGAGGTCCGCGGTGTCCTTCCAGTGCCGCGGGTTCGCCCACTCGCGGCCCTCCGCGGTGATCGTCGGGGCGGTGGTCCGCAGCGAGTGCTCGACCAGGTACGCGGTGAGCGCGTCGCGGCGGGCCTCGCGCAGCGGGTCCTGGAGCTCGGGCATGAGCGCGAGCCACGCGCCCGTGTCGTACTTGGACTTCATGGTCTGGCGCAGGTGCTCGGCGGCGAGGCGCTGCGCCCCGCCGGTGTCGTCGTCGCGGTCGACCCAGCGCAGGGCGTCGGCGGCGGGGACGGCCAGGCGGCGCAGGGCCTCGGCGGCGACGCGCACGCGGGTGAGCGCGTCCACGTCGGCGTAGAACGCGGGGTCGTCCCCGTCGAGCTCGGCGAGGTCGGCGGCGTGCCAGCCGGTCAGGGCCTCGACGGCGGCGCGCACGTCGGCGACGGGGTCGCCCGCGGCGGCGGCGTCGAAGACCTCCGGCCAGCCCGACTCCTCGGGCCGCGGGTACCGGTGCCGCAGCACCAGCCACGCGGCGAGCCGCCGCCACTCCTGGAGGGACGCGGGCGGGTCGGCGGGCCCGGCCGGGACCGCGCCGGGGTGGAGCCACCCCGAGGCCGCGGCGCGGTCCATCAGCCACGGCAGGTCCGTGGCGTCGATCCGCATGCGCCGCACCAGGTACGCGGCCTTGTGGAGCAGGCGCCAGGTGTGGAAGAGGTCCGGGAACTCGGTCTCGGTGAGCGGGTGCGTGTACTCGCCGTCCTCGTTCTGGGCCATGAGGGCCGGGTTCGCGAACACG
Organism: Glycomyces mayteni; assembly: GCF_042428885.1. Taxonomy (NCBI): domain Bacteria; kingdom Bacillati; phylum Actinomycetota; class Actinomycetes; order Glycomycetales; family Glycomycetaceae; genus Glycomyces; species Glycomyces mayteni. The sequence goes on along the minus strand of NZ_JBHMBP010000005.1, from coordinate 67,799 downwards.
TCCCACAGGCCGGGGCGCAGCAGGTCGAGGAGGGTCACGGCCTGGCCGTCGGGGAGGGAGAACGTCGCCGCGACGGTGGCGGCGATCTGGCCGTTCACCTCCTCGGCGGGCGTGGTGCGCAGGCTCTCGCGCAGCGCGTCGAGCTGCTCGGTGATCGCCTCGGCGCGCTGGCCGTACGGCGCGTCGGGCCGGTCGTTCAGGAGCCAGTCCAGTTCGGACACCGTCAGGCCCGCGGCTTTGGCCTCGGCGTGGCGGTCGGCCAGCGCGAGGGTCGCGTCCGGGCCCGCGTAGGGGTCGGGCAGTTCGGCGGCGGCGAGGTCGATGAGCGCGAGGTACTCGGCGACGGGCAGGCGCAGGGCCTCGGCGGCGACGGTGTGGCGCAGCGGGACGGTGAGGTCGGCGACGGTGAGGTTCGGGCCGGTGCGGGCGAGGAGGAGGTCGAGGTCGGCTTCGCCGACGCGCCAGGCGGCGGCGAGGGCGGGCCGGTGGTCGGCCATGGGCTCGGTGCCGGTGAGCGGCAGGTCGAACGCGGGGTCGGGCGGGTCGAGGAGGTTGGGGTTGGCGAAGAGGTCGGCGTACGGGGAGCGGGCGCCGTCGGGGCCGGGCTCGGTGCTGAGCGGGGCGTAGAGGGTGATGGCGGCCTCGAAGGGCAGGCGCAGGCGCTTGGCGAGTTCGGCGAACGCGGCGAGGCGGCGCAGGGCGGCGGCGTCGAGGGCGCCGCCGCCGATGCCGGGGGCGCGCAGGAGCCGGTCGAGCTGCTTGGGGGTCCACTTGGTGTGGCGCCACAGGCGGATGAAGCGGTGGACGCGGTCGTAGCGGGCGGGTCCGAGGCCGGAGAGGGTCTGGAGTTCGAGGTCGCAGGTGCCGTCGGGGCGTTCGAGTGTGATCGTCCCGGCGCCGTGGACCCAGGTGGTGTCGAGGAGGTCGAGGAGTTCGGCGTAGGCGAGGCCGGCGTGGTGGAGGAACGGGAGGACGCCGACGGCGGCGTCGCCGGTGTCGAGGCCCCAGACGTCGTCCTGGTCGGGCTGGGTCGGGGCGGGGACGGTGACGAGGGAGGCGTCGAGGGTGGAGAGTCCGAAGTACTCGGCGGCGGCGGAGGCGAGCGCGTCGGGGGTGCCGGGGCCGAGGAGGCGCATGAGCTCGTGGCGGGGGACGCCGAGGTGGGCGAGGATGACGCGGGCCTCCTCCTGCCAGGCGTTGAAGGCGCCGCGGACGGGGAAGCGGGCGGCTTTGACGGCCTCGTAGGCGGGGGCGTGGAGGTGTTCGGGGACGGCGCGCAGTTCGGCGGCGGTGCGGGTGGTCTGGGGCTGGGCGGCGCCGGGGGCGGCGGCGCGTTCGAGGAGCTCGTTGACGAGGTCGATGTAGGGCAGGGCGGTGTCGGTGTTGGGGCAGTTGAGGAGCAGGTCGTCGATGTCGGGGCGGCGGGCCTGGAGGACGGAGAGGACGGTGGCGGGCCCGGTGGCCTTGGCGGGCCGGGTGGAGAGGAACCGGAGGAGGTCGGCGAGGTAGGCGGCGGGGCCGTACACGGATTCGCAGTGCCCGCAGTCGCAGTAGTCGAGGCCGCCGAAGAGGAGGGCGAGGTCGGGGACGTCGCCGAGGACGCCGGTGGCGTCGGCGAGGGTGATCTGCTGGGGGCCGAGGGCCTGGGCCTGGCCGGGGGCGTGGTCGGAGCGGAACGCGGCGACCTGTCCGAGGACGTGGGCGTAGGCGATCTGGGCGGCGGAGTGGACGTGCGCGACGGCGAGGTCGTCCACGCCGTGGCCCTTGAGTTTCGCGGCGAGTTCGGCGCGGTCGAGGGAGGCGATCTGGCCCGCGGAGTGGAGGTGCTCGGCCAGAAGCGCGGCGCCGGTCTTGTGGTCGGGGGCGAGGCGCACGGCGCGCTGCTGGACGCGCATCTCCGAGCGCAGGTCGGGGTCGAGGTCGATCTCGGCGGACCTGGCGTAGGCGTCGAGGCCGGTGGCCTTGAGTTCGAGGTCGGGGTGGGCGTCGATGAACGCGGCGGCCTGGTCGACCAGGGCCAGGCCGTGGCCGTCGGTGCGGCCGAGCTCGGCGATGAGCGCGGTGGTCGGGTAGTGGGCGGCGGCGGTCGCTTCGAGCTTGCGGGCGTATGTTTCCGCGCCTTCGCCGGCGGGGTGCCCGGCGTCGGCGACGACGGCGTCCCATTCGGCGGTGGAGAGGCGCGCGAGCTGGCGGGTGGTGGTGAGGTCCGGGACGCCGGGGTCGTCGATGCGGGCCTTGAGGAGCGCGGCGACGGGCGCGAAGCCGTCGGCGATGGCGGCGGTCTCGACGGCCGCGGCCACGTCGGCGACGACGTCGGGGCCGCCGAGGTCGCCCGCGGCACCAGTGAGGTCGGTCCAGAACGCCTCGCTGGTCTCGCCGTGGGCGAGGAGCATCGCGGCGACGCCGTCGTAGTGGGCGGGCGCGAGCGCGGAGGAGTCGAGGAGGCTGCGCAGGGACGCGTCGCCGCCGACGGCGGGGGCGTCGAGGACGGCGGTGACGGACCGGGCGTTGAGCGCGGCGAGCACGGCCTCCTCGTCGCGGACGAGCGCGATGGGGACGAGGTTGTCGTCGGCGGCGCGCGCGAACGCCTCGGCCTGCTTCTCGGGGCCGAGGAGGAGGATCGCGGCGGCGGTGGCGGCGGTGAGCTCGTCGATGCGGGTCCACTCGTCGGTGGCGGCGAGGAGTTCTTCGGGGAGGGTGGCGGGCAGGCCCTGGCTGATGAAGCCGAAGTAGACGGCGGCGCCGAGGGCGCTGTCGCCGACGTGCTTGGCGGCGCGCACGGCGAGGACGAGGCGCATGACCTCGTACTGGGTGAGCCCGGATTCGAGGGCCGCGACGGTGACGTCGTTGCGCTCCCCGTCCTCCACGAGGTCGGTGACGCCGAGGCCGCCGAGGACGGCGTCGAGGGCGGCCCGCTGGGTCTCGTAGAGCGAGGGGCCGCGGTAGGGGCGGTCTCCGGCGGTCTGGTTGGTCCACTGGATGGGCGTGGGGTTGAACAGGATCCGCGAGCCGAGCGGGGCGTTGTCGGGGCCGGTGAAGGTGACGACGAGGTGGAGGGGCTTGGCGACCTCCTTGGTGTTGGGGTCGCGCGGCGGGTCGTACGGCAGGTCGTAGAAGCCGGTCTCGCCGGTGACGCGGGTGCCGATGGTCTGGCCCTCGCCCGCGAGGGACCGGAACGCGAGGCGGACCTTCGCGCCCTTGACGGGCCGCCACCGGTCGTCGCGCACGGAGCCGCGGAGCCGGTAGTGCGCGAGGGGCTGCTCCGAGGCGGGGAGCGCGGCGAGGACGTCGCGGTTGAGGGCCTTGACGGTGGGCCCGTCGAGCGCGCCGGTCTGCGGGAGGCGCTTGGCGGCCTGGAACGCGAGGACGGCCTCGCGGGTGGCCTTGCCGTAGCGGGCCTCGCCGTGCTCGCTCATCGGCACGGCGTACCCGAAGTGGGCGAGGGCCTTCTGGGCGGCGGCGACGTGGCCGCCGCGCATGTTGAGCTTCGCGCCGCGCTTGAGCGGGGACAGGCCGAGCGCGGACTTGACCTTGAGGGTCTTGACGGGCGCGGGCTTGGACGCGGCGACGGCGTCGAGCTTGTCCATGGTGGCGAGGTCGAAGCGCCCGGAGGCGGGGAGGCGGTACTTGGCCTGGAACGCGCGCAGGGCGGCCTGCGTGCCGGGCCCGGCCTGGCGGGCGCGCAGTTCGTCGGCGCCGACGGTGACGTCGAGCTTCGCGACCGTCAAGGCGCGCACGAGGGTCCGCTGGGCCTTGCCGAACTGGGTGCGCGAGCCGAGCCGGGCGGCGAGGGCCTCGGCGCGCAGGCGCTCCACCAGGGCCTCGTCGAGCCACCAGGAGACGCCGCGGGACTTGGTGCGCTGGCGGAACTGCTGGATCGCGGCGGCCGTGGAGGTCCCCACCTTGCGGGAGGACAGCTCGGCGTCGTCGATGCGGTGGCCCAGGGCGGTCAGGAGCGCCTGGATCTTCGCGGCGCGGTGGGGCGCGTCGGTGAAGTACCGGTGCTCCAGTTCGCGTTTGATCTGCCCGGCGGTCTCGGGGGTGACCACGCCGGTGCGGATGAGCCCCGCGGCGGCCTGGAGCCGCCGCACGGCGTCCCTCGTGGACGGTCCGAGGCGGGACTCGGCGAGCTCCTCGGGGTCGATCTCGTGCCGCAGGCGCGTCAGGGACGCCTGGAGGGCGGCCACGTCGCCGCCGGTGGGCTCCTCGACGAACCCGGGGAGCTGGATCGCCATCGTGCGGTCGGGGTCCGCGCCCGGCGGGGCCGCGGCCGTCTCGACCGGCAGCGTGAGCTTGCGGATCGCCTCGGGGCTGAAGTGCCGCTTCGGCTGGGTCATGTCGGGTCCTCTCTGTGCTGCGGCGGTCCCGTGGATCTCGCAACTGGGGTGAGTGCGCTGTGGTCAGGAGGGTTCGGGTCAGTCGTCGGTGAACATCCGGTACAGGCCGTAGAGCCCGGCCGCGATCCCGGTGACGATCCCGATCCCGATGAGGACGGGCGAGCCGATGATGCAGCCGATGACGAGCGCGACGCCGCCGACTGCGGCGGCCGCGTTGAACGCGAACGAGGTCCAGTCGCCGCGCTGGTAGTCCTCGTAGGCCAGGTAGCCGGAGATGAGGGCCTGGGCGACGCCGCCGGCGACGCCGGCCGCCCCTCGGGCGATCCCGGCGGTCCGGGCGAGGTTCGCGGAGTGGAGTCCCCGCACGCCGAGCGCGGTGCGCGCGCCCACATACGTGGCCCCGGCGACGAATTCGACCCCGGCGGCGCCGTACGCGCCGTAGCGGACCGCGCGGTTCTCGATGGACGAGGCGCCCCAGACGGTGACGGCGGGCCCGGCGAGCATGAGCGCGTTGCCGCCCCAGCGCAGGCCGGTGCGCAGGCGGGTGCTGTTGCTCCAGTGGCCCATGTCGGCGGTGCGGGCGACCCCGCCGGAGGGGACGTCCTCGACGGCTCCGGCGGCGCGGGCGCGGCGGTCGGCGTGCATGGCGCTGGACCCTTGGGAGCTGTTGATGCCCCGGGGCCAGTAGCGGTGGTCGACCGGGCGCACGAACTCGCCGGGCTGGCGGACGACGTGCTGGAGCTCGACCATGTGGTCGACGGGGTTCGCGGGCGAGCGCAGGCCCCCGTTGGCGGCGTCGAACGCGTCCATCAGGCCCTCGTTGGCGGCGCGGATGTCGGAGGTGCGGGCCGAGCCGCGGCCGGTGTGCGCGGGGTCGGCCGAGCGCAGGCCCACGCCGCGGTCGCCTTGGATGCGCTGGCGGTAGGCGTTGATCTTGGCGTCGTCGAAGTTGTTGGGCACCTCCAGGGTCTCGCCGGGCGGCCCGGCGCGGAACGCCTCGCGCCCGGCGGCGCCGACTCCGGGCCCGGCGGGTGCGCCCGCGCCCTCCCCGGTCTCGCCGCCGTCGCCGGTCTCGGCGCCGGTCCCGCCTCCCGCGTCGGCGCCGGTGCCCGCGTCGCCGGACCCGGTGCCGTCCGCGCCCGCTCCCGCGTCGGGGCCCGGGCCCGCGTCCGCGCCGCCGTCGGCCGCGTCGCCGCTGCCGTCGGCGTGCACGGTGATCTCCATATCGTCCTCAGTGGACTCTCCGGGGTCGCGGTACGGCTCGTTGAAGAACCACGAGCCGTCCTCCCAGGTCGGGAGGGTGTGCAGGTACGGCAGGATCCGCTGGGCCTCGCGCAGCACGTCGGCGGGGTCGGCGTTGGGGTTGGACCAGATCTGCGGGTCGCCTCCGGGGATGGGGATGTGGACCTTCCCGGGGGCGGTGTCGTCGGCCGGGGTGTCCTGGGTGCCCTTCGGGTCGATCCTGCCGACGGGGTCGTTCCCGCAGTAGGCGTACAGGTTCGGGCCCGCCTCGGTGCCGGCGGGGTCGGCGCCGGTCCACCGGCCGAGCCACGGCGCGTACATGCGCGAGCCGTAGTCGTAGAGGCCGGTCTCCTCGTCGCGCTCCTTGCCGTGGAAGCGGTAGCGCTTGAGGCTGTGGTGCTCACCGGGTCTCGCGGAGCGGTAGGCGGTGGAGCCGTACGGGTGGTACTCCTCGTAGGAGACGACGGCGCCGTCCTCGCCGGTCTCCACCGTGGCCGAACCGACGTGGTTGCCGTACTGGTACCGGAAGACCGGTTCGCCGAGCGGGGCGCCGTCGGTCCCGGCGGTGTCGGTCACGAGGACGTCGGCGCGGGCGAAGCGCCCGGCGTCGTCGGTGAACTGGATCGTGCGGCGCTCCAGGCGCAGGACGCCGTTCATCCACTCCCGGTAGACCTCGACGGCGCCGAGGTGGCGCCGCTCGGTGCGCAGGCCGCCCTGGCGCTGGATCACCTTGCGGGCGCGGGAGCCACCGCCGGTGTGGCAGTAGTACGCGGTCCCGCCGCCGCCGAGGTCGGCCTCGCGGAGGCGGTCGTTCCAGTCCCATGCGAGCGCGGCCAGGTGCGGCGCGGTGGCGAGGTTCCCGTAGGCGTCGTAGGTGTACTGGTGGCTGTAGGGCCCGTCGGGAGCGTCGCCGGGCGCGCTGGTGGCGGTGAGCCGGTTGCGCCGGTCGGCGGGGTCGCCCTCGTGCGCGTACCGGTAGCGGCGGGTCCAGCCGCCGCCGTTCGCGATGTGGCGCAGGGACAGGAGGTTGCCGAGGTCGTCGTAGTCGTACACCTGCTCGTAGCGGCGCACCGCTGCGGTGTCGTTGGGGTGGGGCAGCGGGACGCCGACCGCGTCGCCGGGGCCGGTGGGCGCGTTCGCGTCCGTGCCGGCGTGCTCGCGGCCGGTGGCGTGCACGAGCTGGCCGAGGGCGTCGTGGCGGAAGCGCATCGCGGCGGGCACGAAGGCGCCCGCGAAGAACAGCGACTGCTGCGCGGTGTCGTCGGCCTCGACGAGCCGCCCGGCGGCCTCGTAGACGTAGTGGAGGTGCTGGACCGCGTCCGCGGCGCCGTCGGCGGCGGTGCGGATCTCGGTGACCCTGCGGCTCAAGGGGTCGTAGGTGTAGGCGGTGGTGAGGCCGTTGCCGTAGCGGGCGGTGGCGCGGCGCCCGAGCGCGTCGTACTCCTGCCCGGCCATGAGGGTCCTGACCGGACCGGCGCCGCCGATCTGCGCGTCGAGGCGGGCGAGCCGGTTGGCCTCGTCGTAGGCGGGGGTGACGACGGTGCCGTCGGCGAGGGTGGCGGTGGTGGCGCGGCCGAGGGCGTCGAACGCGCCGCCGGTCTCGACCTGGTCGGCGAGCGGTTCGAGCAGCGGCGCGGCGGCGGCCATGACGGCGGCGGGGTCCTCGATCCCGTCGAGCGCGGACCAGTCGGGCTCGGTCTCGGGGTCGGCGGTGAAGCGGCGCAGCACCCGGAGCGGGTTGCCGTGGCGGTCGTAGCGGTCGAAGACCACCGCCCCGGCGCCGTCGAAGACGATGTGCATGCGGCCCACCAGGTTCCGTTCGGCGGCCTCGGGGTGGGCGTCGCCGTAGACGACGCGGCTGAGCACCGTCTCGGGCCGGTCCGGGTCGGTGAGGCGGGTGGTGACGGGCCGGTGGAGGCCGTCGTAGGTGACGCGGAGAGTGCGGCCGTGCTCGTCCCAGGCGCGCACGAGGCGGCCCACGACGTCGGCGAGGTGCCAGCGGCGCCCCCGCTCGGCGGACTCGCCGGCGACGGCGCCGCCGGTGAGATTGGCGACGGCGGCCCCCACGAGGCGCCCGCGGTGGTCGTACTCGCGGGTGAACCCGCCGGTGGCGTCGGCGGCGGCCCGGCTGGTGCGCAGGCCCGCGGGGCCGTTGTCGGCGACGGTGTGGACGGTGCGCCCGGACGGGTCGGAGTGGGTGGTCGCGGGCGTGTCGGCGTGCTGGGCGGCGATCCAGGCGGCGCGCTGCTGCGGGTCGGCGGGCTCGGGCCCGGCCGGGTCGGGGCTGCCGCGCTCGGCGAACCACGCGGAGTCGAGGACGGTGTCGTCGGCGTCGTAGGACACCGTGGACCACGGGGTGGTCGCAGTGCGCGTGAACGTGCCGTCGGGGCGATCGGTGCGCACGACGCGCCCGAGCGGGTCGTACCGCGGTATCGAGGTCACGCCGGTCTCGACCAGCGCGGCCTCGGATTCGAAGTCGGCGGTGGTGGAGAAGTACGGCTCGTACTGCTTGACCGGCAGGCCCTTGTTGTTGACCACGGTGCGGCCATTGCCGACCCAGCGCGGGTCGGCGTGGACCTCGGTCGCGGTGCCGGTGTCCGGGTCGTACTGGAGCGCGGGCCCGGGGGCGACCCGGCCCTTGGTCATGACCGTCCCGCCCGCGCCGTCGAAGTAGGTGCGGGTCTCCTGCCAGGGCGTGCCGGGGTCGGCGTGGCGCTCGCGGCGGCGGCTGCGCACGCTGATGGGCCGCCGCTCCTCGATCCACGAGAACAGGTCGTAGTCCATCGTGGTCGTCGGGTCGTCGACCGTGTCGGCGTCGGTGTCGCCGGGGCGGCCGAGGACCGCGGTGGCGACGGTCGCGCCGAGGGCGTCGTAGACGGCCTCGGCGCGGTTCCCGGCCGCGTCGGTGACGAGGCGGGGACGCAGGACGCGGTAGTCGGGTTCGACGCGGATCTCGCGCCCGGCGGCGTCGATCGCGCGCACCACCATGAGGTCGCGGGGGTCGCGCTCGATCATGGCGGTGACGCCCGCGGGGTCGGTGGAGCCGGTCGGCAGGTAGAAGCGGTCGGGGGCGTCGGGGGCGTAGACCTCGGTCGGCCCGGTGGCCCACCAGCCCTCGTCGAAGTGCTCGTACCCGGCGGCGGTGAGCTCGGCGGCGGTCACGGTGCCGTCGTAGTGGGCGGCCACGAGGCCGTCGGTGAGGACGAGGCCGCGGCTGCGGTGGCCGATGCCGAGGCGGCCGTGGACGCCGTGCGGGAGCGGCCCGGCGAGGTCGTCGGAGCGGAAGAACGCCTGGGCGCGCGACAGCAGCCGCAGGGCGGGTCCGGCGGCGTCCACTGCCCCGTCGTCGCCGACCTGCTCGTACGGGACGTGCGCGGCGGCGGCGATGAGGGCGTCCACGTCGGCGGCGGTGAGCCGCCCGTCCGGGAGCCCGGCGAGCTCGAAGGAGCGGGCCTCGCAGACCTGGCGCAGGCGGCGGGCGTCCGGTTCGTCCACGTCGGCGGTGTAGTCGGCCTCGCTGTACCCGGCGCGGGTGCGGGCTTGGGCGTCCCGGACCTCCTGCGGCAGTGCGGGATCGACGATCACGCGGCGGTAGGCGATCGCGGCGGAGCGGACCGGCAGTCCGAGGTCGTCGAGTTCGAGGGCGAGGGAGTGCGAGACGCGGGGGTCGCCGGGGTTCCGGTCGTACGCGTACGTGACGGCCTCGGTGGGCAGGAGCTGGAAGACCGCGTGGCGGCGCGGCCCCTTGGGCTGGCGCAGGGCCACGTCGTAGCCGGACTCGCTGACCGAGTACGGGTCGGCCGCCTCGGGGGCGCCGTCGAGCCCGTACACCTCGGTGCGCAGCACGACGCCCTTGAGGGCGCGGCACGCCTCGCGGTACTCGTCGTCGCCGAGCGCCTGCGGCAGCCGCGGTTCGGGCAGCGGCGGTTCGGGGAGGACGGTGTTCTCCCAGTACTGGTCGCGGCGGGTGTGGAGCATTCGCCGTCCGGCCGCGGCGGCGGCACCGGTGTGGAACCAGGTGCGGGTGAGCACCGGCGGCTGGTCGAGGCCGGTCCCGGCGCCGCCGGTCTCGTACACCTCGGTGTCGAGGGCCTCGACGCGGCCGAAGCCGCGGAACTCGCGCTCGACGGGGTCGAAGTAGCCGTCGTGGTAGCTGGTGGTCGAGGTGAACGCGGTCTCGCGCACGTGGTCGGCGGTGGTGACGCGGTGCGCGCACGAGACGGGGAACGGCAGGCGCGAGGGCCAGGGGCGTCCGGCCTGCTCGTCGGCCAGCGCGAAGTGCGTGGAGGGCAGGTACTCGACGGTGGTCTCGCCGCCGAAGCCGTTCTCGTACCCGGCGAGGAGGTGGGGGCGCCCGGCGGCGGCGAGGTCGATGTAGCGCATGGCGGCGGCGGTGCCGTGAGGCAGGGCGGTGGACCAGACGAGACAGCCGGTGCCGGTGCCGCGGAGGTCGACGACGGCGGCCGTGCGGCGGTTGTCGGCGGCGGGGGCGCCGGGGAGGTCGCGGGCGGGGGCCCAGGAGTCGCCGGAGCGGTTGGCGTAGATCCGGGCGGCGTCGGCGGCGAGATAGACGAGGTCGGTGCGGCCGTTGCCGTCGGTGTCGCCGAGGAGGACGCGGCGGGGGTCGAAGCGGTCGGGGCTGTCGAACCGGGGGGCGTCGTCCATGGTGACGGCGGGCCCGAAGCGTCCGCGGCCGAGGTTGGGGCGGTAGGAGACGGCGCCGTTGGCGATGCGCACGAGGTCGGGGAGGCCGTCGCCGGTCATGTCGGCGAGCTGGACGGCGACGTGCTCGGAGGTCTCGACGAGGGAGGGCCGGAAGGGTTCGGCGCCGGGTTCGATCGGCTGGGGCGGACCGAATCCGGCGAGGCCGAGCCCTTCGCACCAGCGGGCGCCGGCGGGGTCGGTGAGGACGAGGTCGGGGAGGCCGTCGCCGGTCATGTCGGCGACGCGGACGGCGGCGCCGAACGCGTCGATCGCGGGGCGCTGCCGGAGGGGCGCGGCGGCGCGCCAGCGGCCGTCCTCCTCGCGGACGGCGATGCCGGTGACGGGTCCGTCGAGGCGCACGAAGTCGGGCCTGCCGGAGCCGTCGGCGTCGAGGAGGAGGTCGGTGCCGACGTTGAGGCGGCCGGTCTCGGGGCGGGGGTCCACGTGCTGGGCGGTCGTGAAGCGCACGGGCCCTTCGGGTTCGAGGGGGGTGTGGTTGCGCAGGTAGTACCAGGCGCCCGCGCGGGAGGCGAGGACCCCGGCGACGCCGTCGCCGTCGAGGTCGACCCAGGTGTAGTCGACCAGGTCGAGGCCGGAGGGCAGGTGCTCGGCGCGGACGTCGCGCACTTCGGGGTCGAGGACGGCGGGCGTGTACCGCATGGTGGTGGGCGGGGTGTGGGCGCGGTCGTAGCCGTCGCCGGAGCGGACGTAGCCGGTGGAGTGGACGGCGGTGAGGAGGGAGTCCCCGGCGTGGGGGGCGGTGTCGTAGGTGAAGTCGACGGAGGCGACGAGCGTGGGGGTGTCCCCGAGCTCGGGGAGGTCGTGGAACATGAGGGCGCGCTCGCCGCGGCGGTGGCAGCGGATCTCGAACCCGGGGCGGCAGGTGCCGTAGGGGTCGGGGCGGGCGGGCCAGGGCCGGTCGGGTTCGAGGGCGGGGGTCTCGGGATCGTGGTCGCCGTAGTCGACGACGAGGGTGAACAGCCACTGCCCGGGGCGGGGTGTCGGGGGCGCGTCGGGGTCGAGGACGGGGAGGTAGGGGGTGGCGTTGCCGTAGCGGACGCGCTTGAGGTGCCTTCCGGCCGTGCGGGACTGCTCGGTGCGGCCGGATTCGGCGGCGGAGCGGGGGACGCCCGCGGAGTCCTCGGGGGCGTACTCGTAGGCGACGGCGTTGCCCTTGTCGTCGTGGCCGAAGCTGAGGAGCCAGGCGAAGATCCGGGCCGGGTCGGCGGGGTCGGCGATCCGGCTCTCGGGCCCCTCCCCGAACCAGGAGGTCTGGTTGTCGCCGGAGAGGGTGCGCCACTTGACGTCGGCGCGGTCGGCGACGGCGCTCCAGCGCTCGATGCGGGTGAGCCCGTCGTCGATGCGGGGCCGGTAGCGCTGGACGCGGTACTCGGTCCCGGCGACGGTGCGGACGGCGGCGGGCGCGGTGTCGGGGACGAGGTCCTCGGCGCCGGCGGCGAGGAACACGTCGGAGTCCTCGGCGTCGCGGTAGCGGGGCACGCCGCGGTCGGTGCGGCGGCTGATGCGCGGGACGGGGAGGTCCCAGCCGTAGCCGAAGAGGCCGGGTCCTCCGGAGGAGTCGTAGGCGACCGCGAGGGAGGGGGCGCCGCGGCCGGCGCTGAAGGGCAGCGGGAACGACATCGAGGCCGAGCCGGTGGCGGGGTTGGTCTGGAACGTCTCGCCGAGTCGCCCGGGCGGATTGCCGACTGCGGGCAGCTCGGGGGCGCCGGGGGCGGCGTCGGGGCCGCCCGGGGCGGGCCGGGCCGGCCGCTGCATCGGGTGCTCGGGGTAGGCGTCCACGATCGCGGCCCCTTTGCTGGGAAAGGCGGTTGAAAGGCACTCGAAGGGCGCCTGATAACGGAGCGTAATGCGATGGAACCCGCCGCACAATTGACCGTACGGACCAATTCGAGGACTGTTTTCGCACTGCTTGAGTGGTAGAATCCGCGACTTTGCAATAGCAGTGCCGAATGGGTTCAATGAGTCCCGAGATTGAATAATGTGGACTATTGAAGACAGGAACGCCGCTGGTGCTCACGGCAGGTCAGCCTGCTCAGTAGATGCTATCGGACCATCGGGTGCGGCAGGGTCCCGCAGCGAATGCGGCAAACGGTCGCCGTCCGGAACCGCCGCGGTCCGCCCGCCCGGGCTGTTCGCTCGCATTGCTCGATAACGGATGGAACGAATACCGCAAAGCGTTCGGCAACCGCATCGCCCGGTGCCGCGGCGTCCGCCACCGCGAGCCGCGGCGCGGGGTGGTTGAATCTCGGGGTGACCCCCGAACCGGCCCCCGCGCGCGACCTGCGCCGCCTGCGCTCCTACACGTTCTTCACGGTGATCGGCTCCGGCCCGCTGGCACTGGCGCTGGCCGCGCTGTTCCTCGCCAACGCCGACGGCGGCGTGCGCCCCCTCGCCGCCGGCGCGGCGGTCGGGTCGGTCGCGCTGTGCACCGCCGGGCTCGCGCTGCACTGGCACGGCCAGGGCCCGCTGCGCCGCCGCCTGCTCTGGGCCGCGTCGCTGGCGCTCCTGCTCGCGGGCGCGGCCGTCGAGGCCGGGGCGGGCGAGATCGGCCCCGCGTGGGGCGCCCCGGCGGGGCTCCTCGCCGCCGAGGGCGCGCTCCTGTGGTCGCGTCCCGGCCGCCGCTCGCTCGCGCTCCTGCTCGGGACGGCCGCCGCGGGCGCGCTCTCGGGTTTCGCGATGGGTCTGGGCGTCATGGACCCCGGGGCGATGCTCACCACGGTGATCCTGGTGCCGTCGATCGCGATCGGCATCGTGTGCCAGCTGTGGCACTACCGGGTCGCGCAGGAGCTGGAGCGGGCCCGGGGCCTCGCCGCCGACCTCGCCATCGCCGAGGAGCGGCTGCGGTTCGCGGCCGAGCTGCACGACGTCCAGGGCGGGCACCTCCAGGCGATCATGCTCAAGACCCAGGTGGCGCAGCGGTACCGGGAGATCGACCCGGAGCTGGCCGACGCCGAGGTCCACGCGGTCGAGGAGCTGGCGCGCGAGGCCCTGCGCGACATGCGGGCCGTCGTGGGCGGCTACCGCAAGACCGCGCTGACCGACGAGATCGACTCGGCCGCGAGGATTCTCAAGTCCGCGGGCGTGCAGGCGACGGTGCCCGACGCGTCGCCGGACCTCGACGAGGACACCGAAAGGCTCCTGGGCCTGCTGGTGCGCGAGGCGACCACGAACCTCATCCGCCACGCCGAGCCGACCGCCGCGAACGTCTCGATCGTGGAGGTCGACGCGCAGGTCACCGTCACCGTCGTGAACGACGGCGCGGCCGAGGCCGCCGCGCCCGGGAACGGGCTGTCGATGCTCGCCAAGCGGTTCGACGAGGCCGGCGGCTCCGTGGAGCACGCCCTCGACAACGGCGAGTGGACCGTCAGGGGGACCCTCCCGCGGCCCGTGGTCCCCCGGCCGCGCCAGGCGCCGCGGGCCCGCAGGAGGGTCCGCCGCCGCTAGGCGCCGAAGGTGTGCGACTCCAGGTGGTCGAGCAGGACCCATTCCGACTCGGGGCTGGCCGCGGCCACGAGCTCGCCGAGGGCCGCCGCGCCGAACAGGTCCACGGCCGGCTCCTTCAGGGGCGCTTCGTAGTCGTCCCAGTGGGTCGGCACGATGTACGGCGGGCGCCCGGTGGCCGCGAGCATCCGCTCCACGTAGTCCGGGTAGGCCGGGTTGGGGCCCTGCATGAACAGGACCGTCGGCCGCACCCCGGCGACCTCGCGCTCGTGGAACGACGGGAGGCCGTTGAAGAACAGCGAGGTCTCCCCGAACGTCACGAGGTACGCGAGGCTGCCGCCCTCCACGAGGTCCTTGATGGCCTCGGGCCGCGCCGGGACCGGCCCCGGGCGGGTGCCGGGGAACAGCAGCGTCTTGTGCTTGCCGGAGACCCCGTGCGAGGAGCGGAACACCTCGACGGTGTACCCCTCGAACTGATACAGTTCCCCGCCGCCGACCTGCGAGAGCTGCTCGTCGGGGGTTCCCATGGCGCGCAGCAGGTTCAGGTGCGTCTCGGTGCCGAGGACGGTGGCCCCGGTCCGCTCGGCGACGTACGGGACGTCGGCGATGTGGTCGAAGTGCGCGTGGGTGATGAGGATCGAGTCGGCGGCGCCGATGTGCTCGTCCACGGCGCTCTCGTCCACGGTGATCGGCGTGTCCGGGTCGAAGGCCCCCGGGACCGTCGCGCCCGTGTAGGTGCGCGAGACGTACGGGTCGATCAGGACCGTGGTGCCGTTGCCGGTCAGCTCCCAGGCGTTGGTGCCCAGCCAGCGGACGGTGACCTCAGAAGTCATGGCTCTCCAGGTGGTCGAGGAGCAGGAACTCGGTGTCGGGGCTCGCGGCGGCCACGCGGTCGCGCAGGGCCTCCCAGTCGCCGCCCTTGACGGCGGGCTCGGTGAGGGGCTGGTCGAAGTCGTCCCAGTGGGAGGCGACCACGTACGGCGGGAAGCCGGTCGAGGCGAGGGCGCGCTCCACGAAGTCGGGGGTGTGGCCGCCGCCGGGCTGGAGGAACAGCACGGTGGGGCGCACGCCCTCGATCTCGTGGTGGTGGAAGCTCGCCGACCCCATGTTGAAGAAGGAGACGCCGCCGAAGTCGATCAGGTAGGTGAGGCTGCCGCCCTCGATGAGGTCCTTGATCTTCTTGGGGCGCTTGGGCACCTCGCCGGGCCTCGTGCCGCCGAACAGGATGCGCTTGTGCTCCCCGGAGGTGGAGTGCGAGGAGCGGAACACCTCGACGGTGTAGCCCTCGAACTGGTACAGCTCCCCGCCGACCACCTGCGAGAGCTGGCCGTCCGGCGCGCCCATGGCGCGCATGAGGTTCAGGTGCGTCTCGGTGCCGAGGACCGTCGCGCCGGTCCGCCCGGCGAGGTAGGGCACGTCGGCGATGTGGTCCCAGTGCCCGTGGGTCACCAGGATCGTGTCGGCCTTCGGCAGGTGCTCGTCGATCACGTCCTCGTGGACCTCGATCCTCGTCTCCGGGTCGGCGCCGCCGCTGGTGTAGGCCCCGGTCGGGAAGCGGCTCACCCACGGGTCGATGAGCACCGTCGCGGTCTCGGTGGCGAACTCCCACGCGTTCGTGCCGAGCCAGCGCAGGCGCACCCCCGCGGTGTCGGTCTGGGCCGCGGCCACGCCGCCCCCGGCGGCCGCGGCCGCCACGGCGGCGACGCCCGTGCCCTTCAGGAGGTTCCGGCGCTGGATCGCCGGGGTCCGGTCTCGTTTCTCGGTCATCGCGACAGTCAAGCCCGGATCGTCCCGTCCGTCCAATATCAACGCGCGTATGACCCGATACGCGCGTTGATATCGTGGCTCCGTGGACATCATGCGGCATCTGGAGTGCTTCCTGGCGGTCGGTGAAGAACGTCACTTCGGGCGGGCCGCCGAGCGCCTCGGCATGGAGCAGCCGCCGCTGAGCCAGCGGATCAGGCGGCTGGAGAAGGAGCTCGGCGCGGAGCTGTTCGACCGCCGCGGCGGGCAGGTGGCGCTGACGGCCGCCGGGGACGTCCTCATGCGCGAGGCCCCGGCGCTGCTGCGCCAGCACCAGCGGATGCGGTCCCTGGTCACGCGCGCGGCCGGGACCGACCCGGCGGACCCGCCGCGGCCGTGGAGCGCGCTCTACTGACCCATCGCCTCGGTCAGGGCGAGGGCGGCGCGGCTCATCGCGAGCTCCACTTCGCGGAAGTTCCGCTCGGTGGGCTGCGCGGCGACGGCGATGGCGTGGCGGCGCCCGTCGGGCCACTCCCACACGGCGACCTCGCCCAGCCACCCGGGCAGCGACCCGGAGCGGCCGAAGACCTGGACCTCGCTGGGGGCCAGGCGCGAGAGGCGACCGCCGGTGAGCTGGCGGCCCGTCCAGGTGCGCAGGTCGGCGGCGATCGGCTCGGGCCCGTTCCACACGTGCCGCATGAACGCGGTGAGGTCGGCGCAGGTGGAGACGTTGGTGCGGGCGGGGTCCCAGGCGCTCGTGGCGCGCAGCTCGGCGGTGGTGACGGCCCCGGCGCTGAGGACGTGCGCGAGGGCCTGGAGGTCGGAGACGTCGAGGTCGCGGGCCACGTCCTCCAGGATCGTGCGCGGCGGGCCGATCAAGCGGGTCCCCTTGAGCCCCAGGCGGGCCGGGAGGCTCCGCAGGCTCGCGGCGCCGATGCGGGCGGTGACGAGGTCGGCCGCGGAGTTGTCGGAGACCTCCATCATGAGCGCGGCGAGGTCCCACGCGCTGATCTGCGAGTCGTACCGGAACCCGGCGGTCCCGGTGCCGCCGAGGCGGTCGGCGGCGGTGGTGCGGACCGGCGCGGCCGGGTCGACCAGGCCCTCCTCGACCTGGCGGCGGAACTCCCACGCGATGAACAGCTTCACCATGGACACCAGGACCACCGGCTCGTCCTCACGCACGCCGATGCCGCGGCCGTCGCGTAGGTCGCGGATGTGCGCCTTGGCGCTCGCCCCGAGCGGCGCGAAGAACCCGTCGATCAGCGCCTGCACCATTCGCCCCCTTCGGTCGAGCGACCACGGTACCCGCCGGGTGCGAAAGGGCCGGGCCGCGGGCCCGGCACGGACCGCTGGTCCGATAAGCGCTCGCGTCCGGTCCTAGAATCGGCCTCATGGACGACGAGGGACCGCTGATGCGCGAGGTGTACCCCGGCCTCGTCGCGGAGCTGGAGCGGCTCCTGGAGGGCCAGGGCGAGCGCAACCTCGCGATCCTCGCCCGCGACCTGCGGATCGTCGCCGAGTGCGGGTGCGGGGAGTCCCACTGCCAGAGCGTCAGGACCGCGCCGCACCCGCCCGGCGAGCCGTACGGGCCCGGGCACCGGAACGTGCTGCTCGACCCCGACGAGGGGATGCTCGCCCTGGACGTGCTCGACGAGCGGATCGTCTACGTCGAGATCCTGTTCCGGGCCCCGATGGCCCGCCGGGACGTCACACGGCCGTAGCGGCCGGGTCCATCGCCCACAGCGCCCCGCCGTCCCCCGCCTCCGGCGCCGCGTTCGCGACCGCCAGCGCGAAGTCCTGCCGCAGGTCCGCGGTCGGGCCCGCGCCTGGCGCGCGGCTGGTGACGGAGACGCCGCGCACGCGGATCGTGTAGACCCCGGGTTCGGGGGCCGCGACGGTGACCTGCTGGACGTTGTTGGTGACGCGGGTGACCGGGCCCGCGTCCCAGTTGCGGACCTCCCCCGAGGGGGTCTCGACCTGGAGGTACAGCTCGTTGACGAGGCCGCCGAGCCCTTCGAGCGAGGGCGCGTCGGTCCACACCAGGGTGGCCTTGAGCGCCGTGCCGGGGTCGGCGGCGGTGACGCGGAAGGACCGGATCTCGCCGGTGGCGACGGCGTGCGCGGGCGCGTCGGCGAAGGCCACTCGGCCGCCGACGGCGCCGCCCAGGTCGACGCGGCCGAACCCGGACACGGGGTTGGGCCCGGCTGGGATCTCGCCGGGGTACTGGCCCGCGATGGGGACGGCGCCGTTGACGAGGAGGGCCTTGAGGAGCGCGCCGGAGGGGCGGCGGCCGTCCTCGACGTGCCCGGCGTCGGCGAGGCGCTGGCGCACGAGCGCGGCGGCCCCGGCGACGAGCGGGGTGGCCATGCTGGTGCCGCCGCTCCAGCAGTACTTGTCGCGCAGCGGGTGGCCTTCGGGGAGGCGGCCCCAGAGGGGTTCGCCGTCGCCGTCGTAGACCGAGGAGAGGATGGAGAGGACGTTGGTGCCGGGGGCGACGACGTCGGGTTTGATGCGGAGGTCGTCGGTGGGGCCGCGGGAGGAGAACGCGGCCATGCCCTCGGTGTTGTCGGAGACGTGCCCGGCCGCGCCGAGCTTGGGGTAGCTGGACCAGTCGCTCCAGTTGCGGTCGAGGCCGGGCGGGGGCTCGGACCCGGAGGGGCGGTCGTTCTCGCTGGCGCCCACGGTGAGGCAGTTCTTGGCGGTGCCGGGCGAGCCCATGGAGTCGCGGTCGACCTGGCCGTCCGAGTCGGTGTCCTCGCCGTCGTTCCCGGCGGCGAAGAGGACGAGCATGTCGGGGTGCTCCCAGGTGAAGGCGTCCACGGAGCGGGCGTTCTGGCTGTACTCCCCGGCGAGGGGCGCGCCCCAGGAGTTGGTGTGGACGCGGGCGCCCGCGGCGTAGGCCTCGGCGAAGAGCTCGGCGATGTCGCCGGGGATGCCGTAGAGGCCGGAGGGCGGCGGGGGCCAGGGGAAGGTGAAGGGCTGGAGTCCGGCGGCGGCGAGTTCGGCGCGGGACTTCCACCGGATGGACTGGTTGATGGCCTGGAAGAAGACGTGCGCTTCGGGGGCGGTCCCGGCGGGGACGGGTCCGGCGCCGGCGAGGCGGGCGGCCTCGCCGTTGCCGAGGACGGAGCCGGTGACGTGGGTGCCGTGGCCGGACTCGATGTCGGCGGGGCCGTCGTCGTGGGAGGGCGGGTCGTTGGTGAAGGGGGCGAGGACCGCGCGGACGGGCCAGGAGGTGATCCCGGCGACGCGGCCGCGCACGTCGGGGTGGAGGGTCTCGGGGTCGCCGTTGTCGAGCCCGGAGTCGGCGACGGCGACGATCTGCCCGGCGCCGGTGAGCCCGATGGCGTCGGCGACGGCGGGGACGCCCATGACGGCGGTGGCGCGGTCGTTGCTGGTCTGGGAGAACGCGTAGGGGACGATCGCCTGCACGCCTTGGAGGTCGGCGAGGTCGGCGATGACGGGGCGGGGCAGGCTGGCGACGACGGAGGAGGGCAGGACGGTGAGGACGGTGCCGCCGGACTCGCGGATGCGGCGCACGAGCGCGTCGGCGTCCTCGCCGGGGAAGAGGGAGACCTCGACCATCTGGAGGGCGTCGTCGGTGAACGCGTCGGGGTCGACGGCGGCGAGGTAGGCGGCGTCGAGGTCGCGGCGGGGCCGGGGGTGGAGCTTCGGGGAGACCTTCATGGCGGGCCGGTAGGGGGTGACCTCCTCGACCCGCGGGAGGTCGCGGAGTCCTTGCACGCGTTCGGGGAGCGCGCCGACGAGGAGGGTGAACCCGGAGAGGCTGCCGTGGATCTCGGCGCCCGCGTCGGCGAGTTCGCCGAGCCACTCGGCGGTGGGCGGGCCGATGAGCTTGACGAGCCAGTAGGCGGTGCGGCCGGGCTCGGGTTCGATCGCGGCGGTCTCCTGCGCGGTGAGCGCGGCGGCGAATGCGAAGGAGGCGCCCGCGGTCTGGACGGGCTGCTCGGGGAGCGGCGCGGTCTCGACGCCGCGGTCGGCGAGGGCGCGGGCCTGGCCCGCGGTGGTCGCCACGAGGAGGGTGTCGGGGTATTCGGCGAGGACTTCGACCCCGGTGTCGCGCACCGCGTCGAGGTCGCCGGGGGTGCGCAGGGTGACGAGGAGCTTCGACATCGGTGCCTTCTTCCGGGAGGGGAGCGCCGGGTGGCCGTCCTCTCAGGCTACGCGGAAGCGGTGACGGCGTGGGTGCGCTGCGTATCCGCCGAACGGCTGAATGCGGTGTTCACGTGCGCGGGGAGGGAGCGCTCGGTGCGCAGCAGGAGGAGCCCGCCCGCGAGGACGGCGGCGGCGAGGACCGTCCACAGCTGCCACGTCCCGGCGTCGAGGAGGAGCCCGAGGACGACGGGCGCGACGGTGCGGCACAGCGACCAGGACAGCTGGTAGACCGAGAGGTAGCGGCCCCTGATGTGGTCGCGGGCGGCCTGCACGGAGAGGCTCTGGGCGGGCGCGGAGTGGATGAGTTCGCCTGCGGTGTAGACGATCGCGACGATGAGGACGGCGACGAGGCCGCCGCCGAGGGCGGGCAGGAGCGCGAAGGCCGCGAAGGAGGCCGCGAAGACGGCGGTGCCGAGCGCGGCGCCGCGGGCGCGGCGGGCCCGGGCCATGGCGCGGGCGACGGGGACGCCGAGGACGGCGACGAGCGCGGTGTTCACGGCGAACACGCCGCCCGCGAGCGCGCCGGGAAGGCCCACGTCGCGGGTGAGGAACACGGGCAGGGCGATGGCCTGCGCGGTGTAGCCGAAGCCGATGAGGAAGTTCGCGGCGGTGAGGGCGAGGTAGGGCCGGTCGGCGAGGACTTCCCGGTAGCCGCCTCGGGTCTCGGGAGCGTTGCGGCGGTGGGCGGTCCGGCGGCGGACGGGAATCGTGGCGACGGTGGCCGCGGCGGCGGCGCAGGCGAGGGCGAGGAGCGCGGCGGCGGCGTAGAAGCCGGTGCTGCCGTCGAGGGCGAGCATCCCGGCGGCGGCGAGGGCGCCGAACCCCATGCCGCCGTTGCGCAGGCTGCGGTCCCAGGCGAGGAGCCGGTCGCGCATCGAGCCTTCGGCCATGTCGCCGATGAGGGACTGCTGGCTGGGCGGGGCGGCCCACATGGCGACGGCCACGACGAGCGCGACGGCGAGGAACGCGGGGTAGGAGTGCGCGAGGGGGTAGAGCGCGAAGCCGATGGCGCGCAGGGCGAGCGCGGCGGTGTAGACGCGCTTGCCGCCGAAGCGGTCGATGAGGGTGCCGACGACGGGCATGGAGGCGAGCGCGCCGAGCCCGGCGAGGGTGAGGCCGGTGCCGATGGCGGTGAGGGTGAGTCCGGTGAGGGCGTGGACGAACAGCATGGTCAGGGGCACGTAGACCCCTTGGCCGAGGGCGTCGGTGAAGCTCGCGGCGATGAAGCGGCGGCGCGCGGTCGAGGAGTTGTCTTCCATGGAAGACATTTTATCTTCCTTGGAAGGTAGAATGCAAGCCATGCCGAACGAGAAGACCGACGCCGTCGCCGACATGGTCGGCCAGTGGCGCCGCCAGCGCCCCGACCTGGACGCCTCCCCGATGCTCGTGGTGGGCCGCCTGTTCCGCCTCGCCGACGGGTTCGACCGGGAGCTGCGCCCGCCCTTCGCGGAGGCCGGGCTCGGCAACGGCGACTTCGACGTCCTCGCGGCCCTGCGCCGCTCCGGCGAGCCGTTCGCGCTCTCGGCGGGCGACCTCTCGCGCACCGTGCTCGTCACGACCGGCGCGATCACCAAGCGCGTCGACCGGCTCGAAGCCAAGGGCCTCGTGGCCCGGTCGGTGGCCGACGAGGACGCGCGCGGACGCCAGATCTCCCTGACGCGCAAGGGGAAGGACCTCACGGACCGCCTCATGGGCGTCCACCTCGCGAACCAGGCGCGGCTCCTGGAACCGCTCACCGCCGCCGAGCGGAAGACCCTCGCGGGCCTCCTCGCGAAGCTCGCCGCGTCCGCCGAGTAGCGGGGGGTTCCCGCCGCACACGGTCGGCGGACGCCGAGCACGCGGGCCCGGGCCCCGACGCGGGCAGAGCGAGCCGGGCGCCGAGCGCGTCGATCCTGATCCCGATACTCTGCGCCACAGGGATTCCCGCCTCGCGGGCGAGCGAGCCCGGCGGCCGAGCTCGCCGACACCGGTCCCGGCGCTCGCGCCGCGCGAGACGCCGTGCCGTCAGGCGCGCAGCAGCCGCTCGGCCAGCGCCCGCAGCTCCTCGCGCAGCGCCGCCGGTTCCTCGACGGTGAACGGCAGGTCGAGCGAGGCCGCGAACAGCGCGAGGTCCCGCAGCGAGTCGGCGCCGGTCTCCCACAGGCACTCCCCCGCCCCGGCGGGCTCGATCAGCCCGCTGCCGGGCGGCAGGCGGTCCGCCGCGGCCTCGGCGGGCACGTGGAGGCGGATGCGGGCCGGGTGGCGCCAGGCGGTCCGCCCGAGCCCCCGGAGCACGTGCGCCACGGCGTCCTCCGGCGGCTCCCTGGGCGCGAACCGGGGGCCGTTCGGCGTCCGCGGCCGGATGCGGTCGGCGCGGAACGTGCGCCAGTCGGACCGGTCGACGTCCCAGGCGAGCAGGTACCAGCGCCGCCCGGTGTAGACGAGCCGGTGCGGCTCGGCCCGGCGGCGCGTCTCCTCGCCCGACCGGTCGAGGTAGTCGAACCGCAGCTGCTCGCGCCGGTGCGCGGCCTCGGCGACCGCGGTCAGCACCGCCGCGTCCACGGCCGGGCCCGCCGCCGCCGCGGACACCGTGGCCGACCGCAGCACGTCGATGCGCCGCCGCAGCCGCGAGGGCATCGTCTGCTCCAGCTTGGCGAGGGCCCGCAGCGAGGTCTCCTCGATCCCCGCGACCGAGCCCGACGCGGCCGCGCGCAGCCCCACCGCGACGGCCACGGCCTCCTCGTCGTCCAGCAGCAGCGGCGGCATCGCGCTCCCCGCTTCGAGCCGGTACCCGCCCGCGCTCCCGGTCGTGGCGTCGACCCGGTAGCCGAGCCGGCGCAGCCTGTCGACGTCGGCGCGCACGGTCCGGGTGCTCACGCCGAGCCGCTCGGCGAGTTCGGGCCCGGTCCGGTCGCGGCGGGCCTGGAGGAGGGCGAGGAGGCGCAGCAGGCGCGCGGAGGTCTCCAGCATCCCCGCATTCTTCCACGCATTGCGGAAGCGAATCTTCCGCAATGGCCCCTAACGTGGGGTGCAACGACAACGAAGGAGCCGACATGCTGCGGGGATTCGCCACCATCACCTATTTCGCCGACGACCTCGACGCCGCGAAGGCGTGGTACGCCGAGCTGCTGGGCGTCGAGCCGTACTTCGAGGTCCCGGGCGGGTACGCCGAGTTCCGCATCGGCGACCACAGCCAGGAGCTGGGGATCGTCGCGGGCGCCTGGGCGCCCCACGAGCCGCGCCCCGGCGGCTCGATCGCGTACTGGCACGTGGACGACCTGGACGCCGCCGTCGCGCGGCTCACGGCCTTGGGCGCGAAGGAGTACGAGCCGCGGAAGGTCCGCGGGGAGGGCTTCGAGACGGCGTCCTTCGCGGACCCGTTCGGGAACGTCCTCGGCGTCATGTTCAACCGGCACTACCTCGACGTGCTCGCCGGGACCGCGAAGTGACGCCCCTGGAGTTCGCCGACCGCGCCTCCTGGGAGGCGTGGCTCGAAGCGCACCACGCGACCGGGACGGAGGCGTGGCTGCGGATCGGCAAGCGCCGCACCGCGCTCGCGCTCGTCCGCATCGAGGAGGCCCTCGACGCGGCCCTGTGCTTCGGGTGGATCGACGGGCAGCGCAAGGCCCTCGACGGCGACTCGTTCCTCCAGCGGTACTCCCCGCGCCGCCCCGCCAGCGCGTGGTCGCAGGTCAACCGCGCCAAGATCGAGGTCCTCACGGCCGCGGGGCGGATGCGCCCGGCGGGCCTGGCGCGTGTCGCCGAGGCGAAGGCCGACGGCCGGTGGGCGGCGGCCTACGAGCCGCAGTCCACGGCCGAGGTCCCGCCCGAGCTGACCGCGGCGCTCGACGAGCGGGCCGCGGCCGCGCTCGGCGCGCTCCCCCGCAGCGAGCGGTACGCGCTCATGCTGCCGCTGCTCCAGGCCCGCACGCAGGCCGCGCGGGAGCGCGTCGCGGCGCGCATCGCGGCGTCGTTGAGAGCGGGGTCGTTGGGGGCGGCGTCGTTGGGGGCGGAGTCCCCGGGGGCGGGTCGGAACCCGAAGGGCTGAACGGGAATGATGGCCGGGTCCGCTAAGGAGGCGCTCATGGACCGCACGGGCCCGGCCGTACCCCAGACCACGATCTTCACTGTCATGTCCGCGCTGGCGCAGCAGTACGGCGCCGTGAACCTCGGGCAGGGCTTCCCCGACGAGTCGGGCCCCGCCCGCGTGATCGAGGCGGCGGTCGCCGCGATGCGGGAGGGCCGCAACCAGTACCCGCCGCTCGCGGGGATTCCGGAGCTGCGGGAGGCGGTCGCGGCGCACCAGCGGCACTGGTACGGGCTGGACCCGGACGTGGACGAGGGGGTCGTGGTGACCGCGGGGGCCACGGAGGCGATCGCGGCGGCGATGCTCGCGCTCGTGCGGCCCGGCGACGAGGTCGTGGCGATGGAGCCGTTCTACGACTCCTACAAGGCGTCGGTGGAGCTGGCGGGCGGCACCATCGTGCCGTGGCGCCTGGAGGCCCCCGACTTCCGGCCGGACCTGGTGCGGCTCGGGGAGGTCGTGACGGACCGGACGCGGGTGCTGCTGCTGAACTCGCCGCACAACCCGACCGGGACGGTCCTCGACCGGGCCGAGCTGGAGGCGGTCGCGCGCGTCGCCGCGGATCGGGACCTGCTCGTGGTCACCGACGAGGTGTACGAGCACCTGGTGTTCGACGGTCTCGCGCACGTGCCGTTCGCGTCGCTGCCGGGCATGTGGGAGCGGACGGTGAGCATCGGGTCGGCCGGGAAGACGTTCTCGGTGACGGGCTGGAAGATCGGGTGGGCCACCGGCCCCGCGGACCTCGTCGCGCGCCTCAAGGGCGTCAAGCAGTACCTGACGTTCGCCTCGGGCACGCCGTTCCAGTACGGGATCGCGGCGGCGCTCGCGTCGGGCCCGGAGTTCTACGAGGCGTACGTCGCGGACTACGCGGAGCGCCGGGACCTCCTCGCGGCGGGCCTGGCGGACCTCGGGTTCGCGGTGCACCGCCCGCAGGGCACGTACTTCGTGACGACGAGCGCCGCGCCGCTCGGGTACGCGGACGGCATGGCGTTCTGCCTGGAGCTGCCCGAGCGGTGCGGGGTCGTGGCGGTCCCGACCCAGGTGTTCTACGCGGACCCCGGGCCGCGCCCGGAGGTCCGCTTCACCTTCTGCAAGCCCCGGGCCGTCCTGGAGGAGGGCCTGGAGCGGCTGCGGAAGGGCCTGGCTACAGGATCGTCGACAGGATCACGAAGAAGATGACGAACAGGATGACGACGGCCGCGCCGGTCACGAGGACGGCCGGCTCCTGCGTCAGCGGGCGCTTCGCGGGCTGCTGCTGGTAGACCGGCTGCGGCTGCGGCGCGGGCTGGTAGTTCGTCTGCGGCGGCAGCATCTGCTGCGGGGCCTGGACCTGCGGCGGCTGCATCGACGGCGCCTGCATGGGCGGGCGCGGGGCCGACATGTGCCCGGCGGGCGAGACGGGCCCGCCGGAGGTCGGGCGGATCGGCTGCTGCTCGGTCGGGGCCGGGCCTGACGCGGCGCGCACGGCGCCTTCGACCACGACGGTCTCGGGCTGCTCGAACGTCTGCGGCGGCACGCCCAGCTTCGAGTGGATGAGCTGGGAGATCATCGGGATGCGCGAGGAGCCGCCGACGAGGAAGATCCCGACGAGGTCGGCGGGGTTCATCCGCGCGGAGCTGATGGCCCGCTGGAGGCAGTCCACGGTCCGCTCCAGCGGCGGGCGGGCGATGTCCTCGAACTCGGCGCGCGTCAGGTGCGCGTCCACTTCGAGGGCGGGCAGGTGGATGTCGGCGCTCGCGGTCCGCGAGAGCGTCTCCTTGGCGCCGCGCACGTCCTCGTAGAGCATCCGGCGGTAGCGGCGGTCGCGGTCGTCGGCGGGGGTGAGGAGGCGGTTCCAGTCGCTCTGGTGGGAGGCGCCGTAGGTCTTGCCGAGGTGCTCGACGATGCCGTGGTCGAAGTCGAGGCCGCCGACGTCGCCGACGCCCTCTTCGGCGAGGACCTCGAAGCCGGTCTGGGTGCGGCGCACCACCGTGGCGTCGAACGTGCCGCCGCCGAGGTCGTAGATCGCGAGCGAGCGCCCGGGCGGGACGGCGGTGCCGAGCACCGACGTGAAGTAGGAGGCCGCGGCGACCGGCTCGGGGATGAGCTGGGGCGCGGGGAGTCCGGCGAGCCGCGCGGCGTCCATGAGGATCGAGCGGCGGCGCTCGCCCCAGCGGGCGGGGTGGGTGAGCCGGACCTGGCCGGGCATCTGTCCGGCCTGGCGCTGGGCCTCCAGGGCCACCTGCTGGAGCACGTACGCGAAGACCTGCGGCACCGGGATCTCGGAGGTGCCCAGGAACAGCGAGCCGTCGTCGATGCGGCGCTTCGGGTTGGGCTCGAACCGCGCGGGGTCCATGCGGGCGTTGCGCTCGGCGTCGCGTCCGACGAGCATCCTGCCGTCGGAGTTGTAGTAGACCGACGAGGGCAGGATCGGGGCACCGTCGAACAGCAGTGGGCGTACGCGTCCGTCGGCCGAGCGGAGCACGGCGACGGTGTTCGAGGTTCCGAAGTCGATTCCAAGCACGTGCATGTGAGAACTCCTTGTCTGGTGCACACCTTACTGTGCGCGTCCACGACGGATGCGACCCGTTCGGCGTTCACCAGTCGCTCACGCACCGTTCGCACCGCATTCTCCCCGGGTGCGAGCGGCATCTCACGTGCTCGCCCGCGCGGATCGGGGCCCGTGTTGTGTCACACTTCAAGGGGACGTCCGTGGCGGCCGCGTCGACGCCGGGCCACACTTGGGGGTCCGCGCCGGAACGGCTGCGTCTCCGGACGGCGGTGCCGGGAAGGATCCGGCCAGGTCCCGGCGTTGTACGAAGCGATGGCCCCCCGATTCGGCGTGATCCGAGGGGGCGCGCACAGCAGCGGGGGCCGACCGGCCCGGCTGCGAGGGTCAGGGCAAGTGCTCAAAGGAAGTGCAGGGGAACATGGGCGACAGAATGCTGAGAGGCTCCCGTCTCGGCGCCGTCAGCTACGAATCGGACCGCAACACGGAGCTGGCCCCCCGCCAGACCCGCGATTACGTCTGCCCGCAGGGCCACCGCTTCGAGGTGCCCTTCGCGGTCGAGGCGGAGATCCCGCTCACGTGGGAGTGCCGGCTCGACGGGACCACGGCCAAGCTCGTGGACGGCGAGGAGCCGGAGACGAAGAAGGTCAAGCCGCCGCGCACCCACTGGGACATGCTGCTGGAGCGCCGTTCGATGGAGGAGCTCGAAGAGATCCTCGACGAGCGCCTCCAGGAGATGCGCGCGCGCCGAGGCGAGCGCTAGCTGAGCGAGACTCACGGACCCTGGTCGATCGACCGGGGTCCGTTGTCGTACCTGCGGGGCTCGTCGTCGGGGAAGGGCGTGTCGGTGTAGTCGCGCTCGTCGATCACTTCCCCGTCGATGACGTCGCCGCCGCCGAAGCGCATCACGGGCGTGCGGGCCGCGATCCAGCGCCCCAGGCCCCGGAACAGGAACCGGGTCGGCGGGAGCAGCAGCAGGAGCCCGATCAGGTCGGTCACGAACCCGGGGATGATCAGGCAGAACGCGCCCGCGAGCGCGTACCCGTTGGGGAGCTCGCGGGACGGGTCGCCGCCGGAGTTGAGGTAGTCGCGAGCGGCCCGGAAGGACTTCGCGCCGACGTACTGGACGAGCGCGATCCCCAGGAAGCTCGTGCCGATGAAGATCAGCAGCGTGTACCCGAAGCCGATGAGGTACGCGAGCCCGAAGAAGGCGGCGGCCTCGGCGACGATCCACACCGCCAGCGCGAGCCGGACGGCGAACGGGGCCCGTTTGGGTGCCTGCGGCGGCTGCTGGTGCGTCACTCCTCGATTCTGCCACGCGAGAAGACGCGCCGCAGTTGCCGTGCGCGGTGGGCGAACCCCCACACGGTGACGTTCCACAGGGCCTCGATCGTGATGGCGCCGTTCATCTTCGAGGCCCCGGCGCGGCGCTCGGTGAACACGATCGGGATTTCGCTGATGGTGAAACCGGCTTTGACGGCCCGCCAGGTGAGGTCGATCTGGAAGCAGTACCCCACGGAGTTGACGGTGTCGAGTTCGAGCTTCTGGAGCGCGTCGAGGCGGTAGGCGCGGTACCCGGCGGTGACGTCCCGGACGCGCAGCCCGAGCATCGCGCGCGTGTAGATCCCGGCGCAGCGCGACAGCGCGAGCCGGTGGAGCGCCCAGTTCTCGACGGAGCCGCCGGGGATGTACCGGGAGCCGATCGCGAGTTCGGCGCCCGCGCCGATGGCGTCGAGGAGGCGCGGGAGGTCGGCGGGGTCGTGGGAGCCGTCGGCGTCCATCTCGACGACGACGCGGTAGCCGCGCTCGGCGGCCCACGCGAACGCGGCGAGGTAGGCGGCGCCGAGGCCCTGCTTCTCGGCCCGGTGGAGGACGTGGACGCGGTCCTCGCGCGCGCTGATAGCGTCGGCGAGGTCGCCGGTCCCGTCGGGCGATGAGTCGTCCACGACGAGCACGTCGATGCCGGGGCAGCCGTCGAGGGCGGCCCGGACGGCGGTCTCGATGTTGTCGCGCTCGTTGTACGTGGGGATCGCGACGACGGCCGGACCGGCATCGCTGCCGGGGATGTTCCGGTCCGGGTTCTGGGACATGGCGTCGGCTTTCTAGGTCTGGCTGCGGCGGTGCCGGACGTTCATGGCGATTGCGCAGGCCAGTGCCACCAGTGCCGCTCCGGTGAGGACCGCTTCAGGCAGGATACCCACTGCGGTGGCGGGCGTCGAGGCGTCCGAGAGCGTTAGGTCCGATTGGATGACGGCGGCGGTGTTGAACTCGGTCGCCTGCGCGACCGCTCCGGTGTGGTCGGTGAACGCGGAGACGCCCACGGTGGAGGCCATGAGGCCGTCGCGGCCGTGCTCGACGGACCGGATCTGGACCATCGCGAGCTGCTGCTGCGCCTCCTTGGTGTCGAAGGTCGCGTTGTTGGTCTGCACGACCATGAGCTGCGCTCCATTGAGGACGGAGTCGCGGGTCTCGGCGTCGAAGGCGATCTCGAAGCAGATGAGCCCGGTGATGTCGGTGCCCGCCACGGGGATCACGCCGTCGCTCTCGCCCGCCTCGAATCCGGCGACGCTGTCGAGGCCCTCGGACATGCGCGGGTCGATCCACCCGGCGACGGTGGAGAAGAAGTCCTTGTAGGGCACGTACTCGGCGAAGGGCACCGGGTGGCGCTTGGAGTACATGTGGACGGGCCCGTCCTCGGGGTCCCACACGATGCTCATGTTGGAGACGGTGCCGTCGTCGTTGTGGACGATGCCGCCGAGGACGATCGGCGCGCCGATGGCGGCCGCGGCGAAGCTGATCTCGTCGTACGCGTCCTGGTTCTCGATCGGGTCGATGTCGGAGGCGTTCTCGGGCCACACGACGAGGTCGGGGCGTTCGGCGCGGCCCTCGTTGACGGCGTCGGCGAGGTCGAGCGTGGCCTGCACGTGGTTGTCGAGGACGGCGCGGCGCTGCTCGTTGAAGCCCAGGCCCAGGCGCGGGACGTTGCCCTGGACGACGGCGACGTTGACGGTGTCCCCCGCGGGCGCGGTGGACCCGATCGGGAGCGCGAGCGGCGCGATCGTGGCGACCGCGGCCGCGGCGGTGAAGGCGGCGGCCTTGCGGAGCCCGCCGAGGCGGCGCGTCACGAGCGCGTAACCGGCGGCGAGGAGGAACCCGCCGGTGAGGGCCACGACGAAGCTGAGGAGCGGCGCGCCGCCGAGCCACGCGACGGCGGAGGTGGGCGCGTCGGCCTGGCTGAAGGCGAGGCGGGCCCACGGGAACCCGCCGAAGGGCTGGCGGTCGCGCAGGGCCTCCTGCGCGACCCAGGCGACGCCGGTGAGCGGGGCCCAGGTCCAGCGGTGGCGGTCGATCAGGCGCGAGCAGACGGCGAGAGCGGCCCCGAGGATGCCGGTGCCGAGCGCTTCGAGCGCGGAGAGGAACAGCCAGGGCCACTGGCCGACCTGCGTCGAGGACCAGGCCAGGAGCGGCATGAAGAACGCCATGCCGTACACGAAGCCGATGCCGAGGCCGCCGCGCAGGCGCCTGCGGTGGACGGCCGCGCCGAACCCGGCGACGGACACGGCCGCGAGCGGCCACGCGCCGTAGGGCGGGAACGCGAGGACGGCGAGGAGGCCGGAGGCGACGGCGAGGATGAGCGCGGCGGGGAGGCTCAGGCGGCGCCCGAGCGGCGAGTCGACCAGGAGGAGGCCGCGGCGGGCCTTGACTGGCTGCGGCGCGGGGGCGTCCTCGGAGGGAGGGGCGTCGCGGTCGTCGTCGATCACGGTGCTCAAGAAGGGCGCTCCTCGCTCGTGCGCTGGCCTGGGATGCGACCGGCGCGAGAAGAATTCGCGGCCCGGTGGGGCTCTAGCGTACTGCGGACACGGCAAAGGGGCGTAGCTGTGTCCGGCTACGCCCCTCGCACGGGTTTCTCCCAGTCCCTGTACGGCCGGTGTCCCCTGCCGCGTTCACTGGTGATCTTCGGACCAACTCGCACCCGTCTGGATGAGCGACTACGAGCTGTTGTCTAGGGATCACCTGCATCCGCTGCGGGTCCACCACCGGCGACCGGCCCGCCTTCCTCCGCCGACCCCCGCGATCTGGACCTGGCCGCCGGTGACAGTGCGGCCGCGCTGTCACCTTGTCCAGTCTGCGTGGGAGCAAAGCAAGTCGAGTCGCCCCCGACGTTCGGCGGGCCACCGTTTCAGGTCTTCCGCCGAGGACCAGACCACCGTAAGCCAAACAGCGCCGAGGGCGTCGACCGGGTCGGAATTTTGGTCCAGCAATTTTTCTCGCGTCAGCGCCGCCGCGGGCGCAGGGCCAGGTCAGGCACGCGTGTACACGACCGATCCTCGGGCGACCGTGAGGTTGCACTTCGGGTCGGGGGCGCCGGGATCACTCAAGTCGGGGAGGCCCGCCCCGGTGAGGTCCCACACTGTGAAATTCGCTCGGGTGTTCGGGACGAGCGACCCGGAGTCGTCGATCCCCAGGGCCCTCCAGCCGCCCCTGGTGGCCGCCGCGAACGCCGCGGCCATCGGGAGCCGCGACACCGGGTTCCAGTGCCGCACGGCGGCCCTCACGCCGCCCCACGGGTCCAGTGCGGTCACCGGCGAGTCCGACCCGAACGCCAGCGGCACGCCGACCCCGGCGAGCCGCGACAGCGGGTTCGCCGCCAGCGCCCGGTCGCGCCCGATCCGGGCCGCGTACATGCCGCCGGGGCCGCCCCAGGCGGCGTCGAACGCGGGCTGCACGGAGGCGTGGACGCCGTGGTGGACCATCCGGGCGATGAGCTGGGCGTCGAGGAGCTCGGCGTGCTCGATGCGGTGGCGGGCGTGCCGGATCGCGTCGAGCCCGAGTTCGCGCTCGACGGCGTCGAGGCCGTCGAGGACGTTGGCGACCGCGCCGTCCCCGATCGCGTGGAACGCCGCGGAGAGCCCGACGCGGTGGGCGTCGCGCAGGTGGGCGGCGACGTCGGCGGCGGTGAGGTACTCCGCCCCGAGCGTGTCCTCGTCGGCGTAGGGGGTGCGCAGGAACGCGGTCCGCGCCCCGAGCGAGCCGTCGGCGGACAGGTCGCCGCCGGAGCCGTGGGCGCCGAGGTCGCGGGCCTTCTCGGAGGCCCGCAGCTCGCCCCACCAGCCGTAGACGGCGGGGTTGCCGGGCTCGCGGCCCAGGTCCACGAGGCCGGAGAACTCGGCCTCGGTGAGCGGGTCGGCGTCGTTGGGGATGGCCATCTCGGCGACGGCGGCGATGCCGAGGCCGGCGGCGTGGGAGAGCCCCGCCTGGGCGACGGCGAGGCGCTGGGCGAGCGGGACGGCGGCGTTGAGCGTGGCGCGGGCGGCGCGGTGGGCGGCGCGGGTGAGGAGCCCGGAGGGGTCGTAGCCGTCGAGGGCGGCGAGCTCGGGGTGCTCGGCGAGCAGCCGGGGCGCGGCGACGCCGGTGTGCCCGCAGGTGCGCGACAGGTACGCGAGGCGGCCTCCCGCGGCGTTGCCGAGGGCCTCGGAGGTGAGCGGCGCGGGGTCGTCCCAGGCGGTCTCGTCCCAGCCGTGGGCGAGGACGATCCCGTCCGCGGGGAGGCTCGCGGCGAAGCTGTCGACGCGTTCGAGGACGACGGCGGCCGAGGGCAGCCCGGCGAGGTGGAGGCCGATGAGGGAGGCCCCGGTGCCGGTGAGGTGGACGTGCGAGTCCACGAACGCCGGGGCCGCCAGGCCCCCTTCGAGATCGACCGTCTGGTCGGCGGCGGGCGCATCCGTCTCGTCGCCGATCCAGGCGATCCTGTCGCCGTCGGTGAGCAGTGCGGTCGCGGCCGGGTGGGTCGGGCTCAGGACCCGCCCGCCGCGCCACAGTGTGCGTGCCGAGGTTCGCTCGGTGCTGTCGAGGAGGCTCATGCCTCCAATGATGTCAGTCGGCCGGGTGGAGGACGCGGTGGAGGAAGCTGCGCGCCCGCTCGGTCTTCGGGTTCGCGAGGACCTCCGCGGGCGGCCCCTGCTCGACGATGACGCCGCCGTCGAGGAACAGGACCCGGTCGGCGACCTCGCGCGCGAAGCCCATCTCGTGGGTGACCACGAGCATCGTCATGCCCTCGGCCGCGAGCCCCTTCATGACGGCGAGGACCTCGCCGACGATCTCGGGGTCCAGGGCGCTGGTCGGCTCGTCGAAGAGCATGAGCCGGGGCTTGACGGCCAGCGCGCGGGCGATGGCGACGCGCTGCTGCTGCCCGCCCGAGAGCTGCCCGGGTTTGGCCTTCTCCTTGCCTTCGATGCCGACCTCGGCGAGCAGGCGCCGCGCCGTCTCGACCGCCTCGGCCTTGGGGGTCTTGCAGACGCGCCGCTGGGGCACGACGAGGTTGTCGAGGATCGTCATGTGGCTGAACAGGTTGAACTGCTGGAACACCATGCCGATGTCGCGGCGGGCGAGGTCGAGGTCCGCGTCGGGGCCGGTCATGTCGTGACCGGCCGCGGTGATGGTCCCTTCCGTGGGCTCTTCCAGGAGGTTGACGCAGCGCAGCAGTGTGGACTTCCCGGACCCGGAGGGCCCGATGAGGCACACGACCTCGCCTTCGGCGATCTCCAGGTCGATGCCGCGCAGGACCTCGTTGTCGCCGAAGCGCTTGTGGAGTCCTTCGATCCGGACGATGGGCGCGTTCACCGGTGGTCCTCCCGGTTCTCAAGGCGCCGTGCCAGCAGGCCCAGCGGGATCGTCAGCAGCAGGTACAGCAGGCCGCCGACGAGCAGCGGGGTGGCGTTCGCGGTGTCGGTGAGCTCGTTGCGGGCGAACTTCGAGAGCTCCATGGTGGCGGTGGTGACGCCGAGGACGAACACGAGCGAGGAGTCCTTGGTGAGCATCACGAGCTCGTTCGTCAAGGGCGGCACGACGATCCGCAGCGCCTGCGGGAGCACGACGGTGACCATGGTGCGGGTGCGGCTCATCCCGAGGGACCTCGCGGCCTCGACCTGCCCCTTGGGGACGGCCTGGATGCCGGCGCGCACCGACTCGGCGATGTACGCGGAGGAGGTGAGGCCCAGGCCGATGGCGACCTGCCCGTAGACGCCGCCGGGGTACTGGATGCCCGGGAACGCCTGGGGGACGCCGAAGCCGACGAGGAACAGCACGAGGAGCGCGGGCAGGCCGCGGAAGACCTCGACGTACACGGTCGCCGCCCAGCGGTAGGGCGCGAACTCGGAGACGCGCATGAGCGCGACGGGCACGCCGACGACCATGCCGAACGCGAACGCGAGGACCGTGTACAGGATCGTGTTCCAGAACGAGGTCCACACGTCGGGGAACATGTCCGCGGCGATGTCGAGCTGGAAGAACGAGTCGGCGATGCGGCCCCAGTCGGCGACGGCGGCGAGCACCGCCACGACGGCGACGATGACGGCGTACTGGACGCCGCGCGCGAGGCGGCGCCGCTGCCGGGCCGTCATGCGGCTCCGGGCGGGCGCGGCGTCGGTGGTGGCGGCGTCCACTACTGGTCGAGGTCCCCGGTGTAGGGCTCGCCGATCCACTTCTCGTACAGCTCGGCGTAGGTGCCGTCCTCGAAGGCGGCGTCGAGCATGGCGTTGACCTCGTCGAGCAGCTCGGTGTCGTCCTTCTGGACGGCGAACCCGTAGTGCTCGGCGGTCTCGATGGTCTGGACGAGCGTGAGCCCGGAGGCGGTCTCGATCATCTGCTGCCAGGTGGCGAGGTCGGCGATGGAGGCGCCGACGGTCCCGGCCGAGAGCGCAGAGGCGATGTCGCCCATGGACTCGAAGGCCACGACCTCGTATCCGTACTGCTCGGCGTTGTCGTTCGCGTACGCCTCGCCGGTGGACCCGGACTGCACGGCGACCTGGACGCCGGAGAGGTCGTCGAGGGTCGCGACGGCGGACCCGTCGGGGACCACGAGCGCCTGGTCGGCCCGGTAGTAGGCCTGGGACATGCCCATGGCGGCCTGCCGCTCCTCGGTGATCGAGAGCCCGGCGGCGGCGATGTCGCAGGTCCCGGCGTTGAGGGCCTCGCCGGAGCTGATCGAGTCGAAGCTGATCTCCACGACCTCGACGGTCTGGTCGAGGCGGTCGGCGAGCATGTTCATGAGGTCCATGTCGAACCCGACGTACTCGCCGTCCTCCTGGTACTCGAAGGGCACGAAGGGCACGTTCGTGCAGACGGTGAGCGTGGAGTCGTCGTCCGATCCGGACGAGCATGCGGCTGCGGCGAGCCCGGTCCCGATCAGGGCCAGGGCTGCCGCGGCGCGGCGGGTGTGCGTGTTCACCTGAAGGCTCCTATGCGTTTGCGGATTCGCCGATCATTCCGGTCGGATGCACCCATACTCGTGCCACCTGGTCCGCAATGTGGCAGGTTTCGCAGTACGGACGGCCCGATCCCCGCCGCCACACGGGGCCGTACCGCCCCGAGAGATCGGCGTGCGCTGTCGTCCCGCCGTGAGAGAGTGGTCCGATGCTGATGCTCATCGACGCCGCGTCCCTCTGGTACCGCGCCTATTACGGGCTCCCCTCCTCCATCAAGGCCCCCGACGGGCGCCGCTCGGGAGCGGTGCGCGGCTTCTTCGACGGCCTCGCGGTCCTGACCCGCCGCTTCTCCCCCACCGGCATGGTCTGCTGCCTCGAAGGCAACTGGCGCCCCGACTGGCGCCTGGAGCAGCTCCCGGGATACAAGGCCGCCCGCGCGACCGCCGACGGCGCCGAGGACACCCCCGAGGGCCTCGACGACCAGGTCGCCGCGATCGAAGCCCTCCTCCCGGCCCTGGGCGTCGCCACCGCCGCCCACCCCGACTACGAGGCCGACGACGTCATCGCCACCCTCGCCGCCCGCACCGCCGAACCGGTCCTGGTCGTCACCGGCGACCGCGACCTCTTCCAACTCGTCGACGACGACCGCTCCCGCCACGTCGTCTACCTCGCCAAGGGCATCTCCAAGGCCGAGCTCTTCGACGGCGAGGCGGTCGCCACCAAGTTCGGCGTCGCCCCCAGCCACTACGTCGACTTCGCCGTCCTCCGCGGCGACCCCTCCGACGGCCTCCCGGGGGTGAAAGGCATCGGCGCCAAGACCGCCGTCTCCCTCGTCAACACCTACGGCGGCATCTCCGGCATCCGCGCCGCAGCAGCCGACCCCGCCTCCGACCTCCCCGACCGCCAGCGCAAGTCCGTCACCGAATCCGCCGACTACCTCGACCGCGCGGTGAAGGTCTCCTCTGTGGTCCCCGACGTGGACGTCCCGGTCATCGACGCCGCCCTCCCAACGGCCCCGAACGACCCCGCCGCCGTCGAAGCCCTGGCAACCGAATGGAACGTCACCTCAGCCCTCACCCGCTTCCAAGAGGCGATCACCCAAACCGAAGCCTGAGCACCCACCACCCGCCTGCCCACCCGACAACCCGACCACGCTCCCGCCTGCCCGCCGCCGAAACCCCTGCTCACACCTCCGCTCACCCCAAAATGTCGCCCCCACCAGGCACATTTGAAAGCGGGGGCGACACCGAACCCGAGCCCGACTCGCATCCACCCACCAGGTCCCACAGCGGCCAAGAAAATGTCGGCCCCCGCAGGCACGCTTGCAAGCGGGGGCGACACCGAACGCGAGCAGGGCTCGCCTCTCCGTCGTCTTAGACGTCGGCGACCACGCCGCGGCGGATCGCGTCGACCGCGTCGAAGGCCGCGTCGGCGAGCTTGTTCGAGGACTCCGTGCCGATGAACCGCGCGGCGGTGCCCATCTGGTGCAGGAGGTCGGCGGTGCGGCGGGCCCAGCGGACGAAGTCGCCGCCGGGCATCGGCCACGGGCCGTCCGCGGCGGCAAGCGCCTTCGACAGCTCCTCGCCGCTGGTCCACCGGTAGATCGGCCACGCCAGACCCAGCTGCGGCCGCGAGATCAGCGACAGGCCGCGCTGGTTCTCGGTGCGGCGGATCGCCTCCCAGCGGCGCACGGTCTTCGCCACGTGCTCGGTGATCTGCCCCGGCACGGCCACGAAGAACTCGTCCTCCTCGAACCGCGACTCGTAGATCACCGTCGAGGCGACCGCGGCCAGCGCCGCGGGCTGGAGCCCCTCCCAGATCCCGTCGCGCAGGCACTGCGCCACGAGCAGGTCGGTCTCCACGAACAGGTTCCGCAGCAGCCGCCCCGAATCCGTGACGGTCTCGCCTTCGAGGTACCCGAACTCCGTGAGCACCTCGCGCACGGCGGTGAACTGCCGCGCCAGCGAGTGCTCGCGCCGCTCGGAGCGGCGCCGCAGCGCCTCCTCCTCGCGCTTGAGCCGCGACCAGCGGGACGCGTGCACGGTGTGCTGCCCGGCGTCGGGGCAGGTGCGGCACGGGTGGTCCTTGACCTCCTCGCGCAGGCGCGCGATCTCGGGGGTCTCGGCGGCCCCGCCGCGACGCGTCGGCCGCGAACGGTCCCTTGTGGCCTCACGCAGGCTCGCCGCGAGGTCGTTGCGGGACCGCGGGTCGCGCCGGTCGAAGCGCTTGTCGACGCGGAGCTTCGTGACGACCTCCAGGCCGCCGTCGAACGCGGACGTCTCCAGCGTCCCGGCCCACCCGTCACCGGTGAGCACCGCCCACCGCGGGTCGTGGTGGCGCGAGCCGCCGGTGGGCCGCAGGAACACCGCCCACCCGACGCGCTTGCCGCGCGAGATCCACACGACGTCGCCGGCGCGCAGCTCCTCCAGGCGGGTGCGGGCCTCGTCGCGCAGGGCGCCCTTGCGGCGCTTCTGGTTCGCGCGCTCGGCCTGCGAGAGCTCGTGCGTCAGTTCGTAGTACGCGAGGAAGTCGCCCTTGTGGCACTCGGCGCCCTTCGCGGCCTCGGCGGCGCGGCGCCCGAGCGAGCGGGCCTGCTCGGCGATGTGGACGGCCTCGGCGTCCGATTGGAACTGCGCGAACGAGGACGCGAGGACCTCTTGCGCGCGTTCGACTCCGGCCGCGCCGATGAGGTTCACGGCCATGTTGTACGAGGGCGCGAACGAGGAGTTCAGCGGATAGGTGCGTTTGGACGCGAGGCCCGCGAGCTCCTTGGGCCGTACGTCCTCGGCCCACACGGTGACCGCGTGCCCCTCGACGTCGATGCCGCGGCGCCCGGCGCGTCCGGTGAGCTGCGTGTACTGGCCCGGCGTGAGCATCACGTGGTCGGAGCCGTCGTACTTGATGAGCCGCTCCAGGACCACCGACCGGGCGGGCATGTTGATGCCCAGCGCGAGCGTCTCGGTGGCGAACACGGCCTTGAGCAGGCCGCGCTCGAACAGCTTCTCCACGACCTCTTTGAACACCGGCAGCAGCCCGGCGTGGTGGGCGGCGATCCCGGCCGCGAGGCCCGCGAGCCACCGGTCGAAGCCGACCGCGTCGAGGTCGGCGGGGTCGATGTGGGCGACCGAGGCGGTGGCGTAGTCGACGATCTCGTCGCGCTCGCCCCCGTCGGTGAGCCGCAGCCCGGCGCGCACGCACTCGTCGACGGCCGCGTCGCAGCCCGCCCGCGAGAAGATGAAGTAGATCGCGGGCAGCAGCGCCGCCTGGTCGAGCCGGGACACGACGCGGCCGCGGTCCACATGGGGCCGTCCGCGGCGGCGCCCGCCGCCGCGCTGCTCGCCGCGCTCGCGCATCCGCGCGTCCTTCTTCAGCAGCTCCTTGGAGACGTAGTCGGCGCCGGGCTCGAACAGGTCGAGCAGCGCGCCGCCGATCATCATATGCTGCCACAGCGGGACCGGCCGGGTCTCGGAGACCACGACCTCGGTGGAGCCGCGGACGCTCTTGAGCCAGTCGCCGAACTCCTCCGCGTTGGAGACCGTCGCCGACAGCGAGACGACCCGAACCTCCTGCGGGAGTTCGATGATGATCTCCTCCCACACGGCGCCGCGGAACCGGTCGGCGAGGTAGTGGACCTCGTCCATGACCACGTACCGCAGCCCCTGGAGCGTCGCCGAGCCCGCGTAGATCATGTTGCGCAGGACCTCGGTCGTCATGACCACGATCGGGGCCTCGCCGTTGACGACCGTGTCGCCGGTCAGCAGCCCGACGTTCTCGGCGCCGTGCGCGTCGACGAGGTCGTTGAACTTCTGGTTCGACAGCGCCTTGATCGGGGTCGTGTAGAAGCACTTCGCGCCCTCGGCGAGCGCGAGGTGGACCGCGAACTCCCCCACGACGGTCTTCCCGGCGCCGGTGGGGGCGCAGACGAGGACGCCGTGCCCCGCTTCGAGGACGCGGCACGCCTCGACCTGGAAGTCGTCGAGTTCAAAGGAGTAGTCCCCCGCGAATGCCGCCAGCTGGGGCCACTGCCGACGTGCTTGAGCAGCAGCGTGGCGTTCGGCCGGGGAGCGGTCGTCGGCGTAAGGCACGTCGGCGTTAACCATGGCCTCAACACTAGTCTGCCGCCCCGACAAGAGCATCCCGGTAACGCGCCCAGTCCACCCGGCTGTGACGACGCCTACACGGCCGGGTATCGTCCCGGATGTGCACCGTGATTCCTCACCAGGAGACGACGATGCGGGACGCGGAGGGGTCGACGCGGTCCTGTTCGACTTCCACGGCACCTTGGCGCAGCTCGAACCCCTGACCAGGTCGGTCGCGCTGGCCGCGGACGCCTGCGGGAAGCAGCTCTCACCGCTCGCGGTGACGGCGCTGGCCGACGCCATCGGCGCGCAGGGCTGGCTCGGTTCGGGCATGGAGCCGCGGGTGCGGCCGCACTTCGCCGAGGCGTGGGCGGAGCGGGACCTCGACGAGGACGCCCACCGCGAGGCGTTCACGGCGCTCGCGGCGCAGGCCCACGGCGTGTTCGACGGCCTCGCGGAGGCCCTCTACGACCGACTCGCCTCCCCCGAGGGGTGGGTGGCGTTCGCCGACACGTTCGCGACCCTGGTGTCGCTCAAGGCCCAGGGGTACCCGATCGCGCTGGTGTCCAACATCGGCTTCGACGCGCGCCCGATCCTGCGCCGCCTCGGCATCGACCGGTTCATCGACGCGTGGGTGCTGTCCTACGAGGTCGGCTACTGCAAGCCGGACGAGAAGATCTTCTACTCCGCGTGCCACGCGCTGGACGTCGAGCCGGGCCGGGTGCTCATGGTCGGCGACACGATGGCGGACGCGGGCGCGGCCCGGGTCGGGGCGCGCTGCTACCTGCTGCCGCACGCCGAGGCGGGCCGCGCGGTCGGCCTCGACGCGGTGCTGCGCCTCGTGCGCGCCGGCTGCTAGGGGCCCTCAAGAACGACGGAAGGGCCCCGGGGATTCCCCCGGGGCCCTTCTCTACGCTCGTTCTACCTGCGTCCCAACCGGACTCAGGTGATGTCGTCGTAGCCGTCGACGCGCCGGCCGAACCGGTTGCGGCGCTCGTTGTCGGCCGGGTAGTCCTCGTCGTCCAGACCGCCCGCGCGGATGGAAGTGGCCGCGTCGACGCCGTCGGAGGAGCCGATGTCGCCGGCCTCGTCGTCGTCGAGCTCCTCGTCGTCGGTGACGCCCTTGCGCTTGTCGTTGAGGTGCGCGACGAACAGGGCGATCCCGTAGAGGAAGAGCATGCAGATCGCCAGCGCGGTCATGCCGAACGGGTCGGGCGTGGGCGTGAAGATCGCGGTGAAGATGAAGCTCACCACGACCACGATGCGCCACCAACCGCGCATCCGCTTCGCCGAGACCAGGCCCATCACGTTGAGCATCAACAGGATCAGCGGGAACTCGAATCCGACCCCGAAGACCACCATCACCGTGAGGTAGAAGTTGATGTACTCCTCTAGGTTCAGCGCGATCGTGAACCCGGTGCCCTCTTGGAGCACCATGATGAACTGGATGCCGTGGCTGACCACGAAGTAGGCGAGGAGCGCGCCGCCGAGGAACAGCGGCGCCGCGACCCCGATGAAGGTGTACGCGTACCGGCGCTCGTTGCGGTGCAGGCCGGGGGCGATGAACGCCCAGAGCTGGTAGAGCCAGATCGGGGAGGTCGCCACGAGGCCCATGTACAGCGACACCTTCAGGTACAGGGCGATGTGGGAGACCGGCGAGTTCAGCGTGAAGTTGCAGAGCACTTCCTCGCCGGACTCGACGTTCGCGCCCGAGGTGTTGCAGTACGGCTGGGCGAGGAACTCGATGGCGTGCTTCGAGAAGATCAGGCCCAGCGCAGTGCCGACCAGGATGACCAGGACCGCGATCATCAGGCGCGACCGCAGGTCCATCAGGTGCTCCATGAGGGTCATGGAGCCGTCGGCGGCGCGCTGGAACTTGGTCTGGCGTTTGCCTCTGCGCCGCGGCGGGTCGTCCGTCATGTTCGTAACGGCCGTTCCCGGGCTAGCGCGTCTGCTTGCGGTCGACCGACTCGCCGTCGATCACGGTCTCGTTGACCGGCTGCGGCGGCTCCAGCGGCTCGCGCGTGTGCTTGGGCTCGGCGCGGGTGTCGCCGTCCTCGTCCGGGTTGTTCCCGTCCTTCTTCATGGCCTCGGTCTCGGACTTGAGGATGCGCATGGAGCGACCCAGACCGCGGGCCATGTCCGGGAGCTTCCGGGAGCCGAACACCAGCAGGATGACAACGACGAGAATGATGATGTGCCAGGGCTTCAGTGCACCCATTGTTCGGTCCCTCCGGATATATGTCGGTGACGTTTACCATCGTATGCCTCGGTGGAGGCTGCCGCCACGGAGCCTGAGACCGGGTTCACCCCGTGGTCACCGTTGGTAGGCGCGGCTACGACATCGTCGAGCCGGACAAGCATGACCGACGTTTGACACTTCCGTCAACACTGGAGCCTTCGGGATCGCCGATCTTTATCAGAATGTGGCGAGTGCGACCGGGCCGTGTCATTTCTCGGGCAGCGCGGCAGTGGTGCGCTGCACTTCCGCCATGGTCTCGTTCAAACGTTCTTGCAGGTCCTGTACCTGGCCCGCGCGTTCTTGGACGCGGCCGAGGCCGGATTTGAGTTCGTTCAGCCCGCCGAGGAGGCGCCACGCCGCGACGGCGAGGAGCACGAGTCCGGCGAGTGCCAGCACGACCGATATCGCCCAGATCATCGGGACATTCTAAGCCGACGCGGGCCCGGCTCAGGCGGCCGGGGCGTAGCGGGCCAGCGCGGAGGCCGCGGTCTGGCGGACCGCGTCGCGCAGTTCGGCGGGGGCGACCACTTCCGCCTCGCCGCCGAGGCCGAGGACGAAGCGGCGGGCCCAGTCGAGGTCGCGCACGCGCATGACGACGCGGCGGCGCCCGTCGGGCTCCCCGGCGACCTCGTCGCACGGGTAGGTGTCGGAGACGCCTTTCGCACCGGCCCCGAGCAGCAGTTCGATGCGCGGCAGCTCGGAGGCGAGGAACGCGGTGGGCGCGGGCTGGTTGGTCAGGCGCAGCGGCTCGGAGGGCTCGTCGAGCTCGGTGCACGCGTCGATCCGGTCGATGCGGAACTGCCGGATCTCCCCCGCGGTGCGGCACCAGGCCCGCAGGTAGGCGTGGCCTTCGGCGACGACGATCTCGATCGGGTCGACGACGCGTTCGGAGGTGGTGTCGCGGTGCGCGGAGTAGTAGGTGATGCGCGCGGCGTGCCCGGAGGCGACGAGCGCGGCGTACTTCTCGGCGGTCGGGTCGGTGACGGTGTCGCGGACGGTGACGTCGGCGGGCGCCTCCCCCGCGGCGGCGGCGAGCTTGTCGAGCGCGGAGGCGATGGCGGCGCGGTCGCCCACGCCGGGTGTGTCGGCGAGGACCCGCAGGGCCACCGACAGGGCGAGGGCCTCGTGGGCGGCGAGGCGCACGGGCCGGTCCATCCCGGCCGCGAACAGGACCCGGACGGCGTCGGCGTCGAACGCGATGTCGATGAGGTCGCCGGGCCCGTAGCCGGGCAGGCCGCACATCCACAGCATCGTCAGGTCGGCCTGGACCTGCTCGACGTCCACGCCGAAGTCGGCGGCGATCTCGGACATCGGCACCCCTTCGGGGCGCGCGACCAGGTACGGGACGAGGTTGAGCAGCCGGGCCAGGCGGTTGGTCACCATCAGTTCTCCTCCTCGGCCGCGAGCGACTGGAGGCACGCGACGGTCTCCTTGACCAGTTCTGGCGGGTCGACCACGAGCACGTCGGGGCCGAACGACGCCAGCCACGCGGCGGTCGGCGCGGTCTCGGTGTACGAGAAGCACACCTGGTCGCCCTCGGCGGTGCGCGGGCCGATCTGGTCGGCGCGGCGGCGCACGCCCCAGGCGCGCTTGGGCCGGACCATGACGGTGGCGCGGACCGGCATGAGCCGGGCCTCGGACTCGGAGGCGAACGCGAGCACGTCGACGTCCTCGGGGATCGCGTACGCGCCCTCGGGGCCGGTGAGCCGGACCTTCCCGCTGATGCGCGAGAGCCGGAAGCACCGCTGGGCGTCCCGGTCGAGGTCGAGCCCGGCGACGTACCAGCGCCCGCGCCAGGCCGCGCAGCCCCAGGGCTGGATGCGGCGCTGCTGCGCGGACTCGTCGCGCGAGCCCAGGTAGTCGAAGACGACGGCGCGGCGCACGGCGATGGCCTCGAAGAACGGCGACAGCGCCGCCTCGGCGCCGGGCAGGGACTTGACGGTGGCGGTCGCGGCGTGCGACTCGACGTCGATCCCGGCCGCGCGGAGCTTCAGGAGGGCCTCGGCGCTCCCGGACTGGAGCTCGGGCTGCT
The DNA here is from genome assembly GCF_042428885.1 of Glycomyces mayteni. Taxonomy (NCBI): domain Bacteria; kingdom Bacillati; phylum Actinomycetota; class Actinomycetes; order Glycomycetales; family Glycomycetaceae; genus Glycomyces; species Glycomyces mayteni. Next base: position 25,027 of record NZ_JBHMBP010000005.1, on the reverse strand, counting down.
GCCACAGGCGCGCGGCGGCCGCGACGGCGGCGGCCTCGGCGTCGGTGAACTCGATCTGCGGCAGCTCGAAGTCCGAGCGCGCGATCCGGTAGCCGGGCTCGCCGTCGGCGAGGAAGTCGTTGCCGGACTGGAGGGGGATGCCGATGCGGCGCAGCTCGGCCTTGTCGCGCTCGAACTTGCGCTGGAACGCCTCGTGCGCCTTCTTGTCCTCGGAGTCGTGCTCGTATCCGGGCACGGTCCGGGCGATCCTGCCGGCGGTCTGGAAGCGTCGCGAGGACAGCAGGCAGAGCACCAGGTTCACCAGTCGTTCAGTGCGATCGTTGGACACCCGCCCAGCCTATGCCAGCGCCCGTCCGCGCCGCCATCACGCCCGGCCCCGCGGGGCGGCCGCGCACGGGCCCTTGGGCTCCGCGCCTCCTTTGATAGTGTCCGGGCGTGATCAGATGGCGATACGGGACCGTCACCGGCGTGCGCGGCGGCTGGCGCGGCTGCACCGAGCTGGAGGTCGACGTCGAGGCCCGCGAGGGCGAGGACGCGTTCTCGTGCCGGGGCCTGGCCTACGACGGCCTCGTCGGCGTCCCCGAGGTCGGCGACCGGGTCCTGCTCAACTGCAACGCCATCGCCAAGGGCCTCGGCACCGGCGGGTACGCGCTGGTCATCGCCGTCCCCGAGCGGCTCCCCGCGGACGTGGACGTCCCCGGGCACATCGTCAAGGCCCGCTACACGCCCATGCAGGCGATGCGCCTGGCCGTGGACGAGGACGACTCGCCGCACCGCGCCGCCGTGGAGGCGTGCGACGACCTCGGCGGCATGCCGGTGGTCGTCGCGGACCTGCACTCGGCGCTCGCGCCGGTCCTCGCGGGCGTCCACGCGACCGCGCCCGGTGCGAAGGTCGCGTACGTGATGACCGACGGCGGGGCGCTCCCGGCGTGGTTCTCGCGCCAGCTCGACCAGCTCTCGGACCGGATCTGCACGGTCGTCACCGCGGGCCAGTGCTTCGGCGGCGACCTTGAGGCCACGAACATCCACAACGCGCTCATCGCGGCCCGCGTGGTCGGCGGCGCCGACATCGCGATCGTCGCCCAGGGGCCGGGGAACCTCGGCACGGGCACGGTCTGGGGCTTCTCGGGCACCGCGGCGGGCGAGGCGGTGAACGCGGCGGCGGTCCTCGGCGGGCGCCCGGTCGCGTCCCTGCGGATCTCGGAGGGCGACGCCCGCGAGCGCCACCGCGGCGTCTCGCACCACTCGATGACCGCGTACGGGCGGGTCGCTCTGGCCGCGGCCGACGTCCCGGTCCCCGACGAGCTCCCCGCGGACCTCGAACCGAAGATCCGCGCCCAGCTCGCCACCCTCCCCGAGCGCCACCGCCAGATCGAGATCGACTGCTCCGGCCTCGTCGAGGCCATGGAGGCCCTCCCGGTCAAGCTCTCCACAATGGGCCGCGGCCTCGACAAGGACCGCGTCTACTTCGTGGCCGAAGCCGCCGCGGGCCGCCACGCGGCCCAACTCGCCAAGCGCCGCGACTGACTTCAGCTCCCCTTCAGCAACCCCGGACTATCTTCGTAGCCGGGGGGCGCTGACACCCGCCGCCGATGCGGCGTGCCCGCACTTCGTCTTCAGCTCCGCTTCAGGAACCCCCGGCTACCGTTGAAACCGGGGGCCCTTTCCCAGCGCCGCTTCGGCACTCGGCGTGCCCCGCTAGAGCACGAACAGCACGAGGATCCAGATGCCGAGAACCCCGGCCAGCGCGAGCGACAGGACCCAGGTCGGGACCGTGTACTCGCCGCGGCGGTTGCGGGCGATCTCCTCGCGGATGCGGGTGGTGCGCCGCTCGTAGGCGGCCATCGGGTCGAGCGAGGAGAGCAGGCCGGACCGGCCGGCCTGCTCGCGCTCGTCGGGCCGCCGCTCGGCGGCCGTCTCGGTCTCAGGGGTCTCGGAGGACATGCCCCATGCTCACATGCTGGCGATGAGCTTGTCCACGCGCTCGTCCCGCGAGCGGAACGGGTCCTTGCACAGGACCGTGCGCTGCGCCTGGTCGTTGAGCTTGAGGTGGACCCAGTCGACGGTGAAGTCGCGGCGCTTCTCCTGCGCCTTGCGGATGAACTCGCCGCGCAGGCGCGCGCGCGTGGTCTGCGGCGGCACCTCCTTGGCCTCGAACACCTCGACGTCCTGCGTGATCCGCTCGGCCTCGCCGCGCTTCTCCATCAGGTGGTGCAGGCCGCGCCCGCGCCGGATGTCGTGGTACGCGAGGTCGAGCTGGGCGACGCGCGGGCTCGACAGCGGCAGGCCGCGCTTCTCGCGGTACCGCTCGATGAGCTTGTACTTGGCGACCCAGTCGATCTCGCGCGAGATCGTGTCGAGGTTGCCGTCCTCCACGGCCTGGAGGACGCGGCCCCACAGCTCGATGACGCGCTTGGTCGTCGCGTCGGCGCCGCGCTGGTCGACGAAGTCCATGGCCTTCTCAAGGTATTCGCGCTGGATGTCCAGTGCGGACGCCTCGCGGCCGCTCGCCAGGCGCACCAGGCGCTTCCCGGTGGTGTCGTGGCTGATCTCGCGGATGGCCCGGATCGGGTTCTCCAGGGTGAGGTCGCGCATCGTCACGCCGGTCTCGATCATCCGCAGCACCAGGTCGGCGGAGCCGATCTTGAGGAGCGTGGTGATCTCGTTGATGTTCGAGTCGCCGACGATGACGTGGAGGCGGCGGTACCGCTCGGCGTCGGCGTGCGGCTCGTCGCGGGTGTTGATGATGGGGCGCGAGCGGGTGGTCGCGGAGGAGACGCCCTCCCAGATGTGCTCGGCGCGCTGCGACAGGCAGAAGCGCGCGCCGCGCGGGGTCTGGAGGACCTTGCCCGCGCCGCAGATGAGCTGGCGGGTGACGAGGAACGGGATGAGGACCTCGGCGAGGCGCCCGAACTCGCCGTGGCGGCTGACGAGGTAGTTCTCGTGGCAGCCGTAGGAGTTCCCGGCGGAGTCGGTGTTGTTCTTGAACAGGTAGATGTCCCCGGCGATGCCCTCGTCGTGGAGGCGCTTCTCCGCGTCGATCATCAGCCCTTCGAGGATGCGCTCGCCGGCCCGGTCGTGCTTGACCAGGTCCTCGACGGAGTCGCACTCGGGGGTGGCGTACTCGGGGTGGGAGCCCACGTCGAGGTAGAGGCGGGCGCCGTTGCGGAGGAACACGTTGGAGGAGCGGCCCCAGGAGACCACCCGCCTGAAGAGGTATCGGGCCACTTCGTCCGGAGACAGGCGGCGCTGTCCCCTGAAGGTGCAAGTGACCCCGTATTCGGTCTCCAGTCCGAAAATGCGCCTGTCCATGTCGAAACCCTACCCCGATTCTTATGAGGAGAACACCCCTCGCGGTCGAACGGTTTCGCTCCGCGACGGGCGTGTTGACGGTGTTGGCGGGGTCGCGGGGGCGCTGGCGCCCCCGCGACCGTCCACTTGCGTGCGGGAGTTTCGTTTTCCGTGAATGCGGCTCGGGCCGTTGCTATTCGCTCGGCTGGGGCCTCTCGCCCTTGTCGGGCGTGTCGGGTTCGGCGTCCGGGTCGTCGTCCCCGATGACGTCGTCGGGGTCCACTTCAGCTGGCTCGTCGTCGGCGCGCGGCATGAGCGCGTCGAGGGCGAGGCCCTCGATGCGCCGGAAGGCGCGGCCGGGGCGGGCGCGTTCGAGGACGGCCACTTCGAGGACGTCGGTGGTCAGCTCGCGGCGGGTGCCGTTGCCGCCGTCCGAGGAGAGCGCCCGCAGGGCCAGCGCGAACGCGTCGGCGAGCGGGGCGTCCGCGTCGTGGCCTTCGGAGAGGACCTCGACGAGCTGCTCGGCGGCGCCGCCCATGGCGAGGTAGCCGGGCTCGTCGTTGATCGAGCCGTCGAAGGTGAGCCGGTAGAGCTCGTCGGCCTCGGGGGCGGCCCCGACGCCGGCGACGCAGATCTCGACCTCGAAGGGCTTGGTCTGCTCCGAGAAGATCGCGCCGAGCGTCTGCGCGTAGGCCTTGGCGAGGCTGGCGGCGGTGACGTCGCGCCGGTCGTAGGAGTAGCCGCGCAGGTCGGCCATCCTCACCCCGGCGGTGCGGAGGTTCTCGAACTCGTTGTACTTGCCGACGGCGGCGAAGCCGATGCGGTCGTACAGCTCGTAGACCTTGTGGAGCGCCGAGGAGACGTTCTCGGCGACCAGGAGGACCCCGTCGGCGCACGAGAGGACCACGACGTTGCGGCCGCGGGAGATGTTCTTGCGGGCGAACTCGGCCCGGTCCCGCATGATCTGCTCGGGACTGGTGTAGAACTGCATGGCCATGGCAGGCTCCTCTCCTTATCCGTAGGGGTTCTCGGTGCGGGCCGCGATGACGTCGCGGGCGAGGTCGGCCACGACGGCGTCGTCGATGCGCTTGGAGCCCTCGGCGGTCGCGGACATGACCACGGGGTAGAGGTCGCGGATCGGGTCGGGTCCGCCCGTGGCGGAGTCGTCGTCCGCAGCGTCGAAGAGCGCTTCGACGGCGGCCTTGACGGCGTCGTCGGTGCTGAGGCCGCGCCGGAAGCGCTTCTTCAGCGAGCCCTTGGCGAAGATCGAGCCGGAGCCGATCGAGTCGTAGTCGCGTTCGGCGTAGACGCCGCCGACGACGTCGAAGCTGTAGATCTTCCCGGCCTCGGCGACGGAGGGCGCGTCGTTGTCGAACCCTGCGAAGAGGGGGACGACGGCGAGGCCCTGCATGGCCATGGCGAGGTTGCCGCGCAGCATGGAGGCGAGGCGGTTCGCCTTGCCGTTCAAGGTGAGCGGTGCGCCTTCGAGCTTCTCGTAGTGTTCGAGTTCGACCTGGTAGAGCTTGATGAGCTCGATGCCGAGCCCGGCGGTGCCGGCCATGCCGATGAGCGAGTAGCCGTCCGCGGGGAAGACCTTCTCGATGTCGCGGCTGGCGATGTAGTTGCCGGACGTGGCCCGCCGGTCGCCGGCCATGACGACGCCTTCGGCGGTCTTGAGCGCCACGATCGTCGTCGCGTGGGCGCTCATCTCGGCGAAGTCGCCGGGAGGCAGGGGCCTGCGCCCCGGCAGCATCTCCGGCGCCGTCTGCATGAGGAACTCCGAGAAGGAGGAGGTTCCAGCCGTCATATACGCGTTGGGCAGTTTGCCTGGGAATCCTTGACCTGTCACGACATGACCTCCCTGATTCTCTATTCTTTTCGACGCTCGGCCGAGACTGCGACTGAACGGTGCCAGGGTCCCGGTGCGCCTGTGCGTCACACCAGGCCCTGTCGCCCGCAGGTGCGGCTACTGGCCGCCCTTCTGCACGAACGAGCGCACGAACTCCTCGGAGTTGGTCTCCAGGACCTCGTCGATCTCGTCGAGCAGGTCGTCGACTTCTTCGGTGATCGCTTCGTGGCGTTCGGCGATCTCGGGGTCAACAGCGGCCTCGGTGGTCTCGGCGTCTGCTTCCTGCCGTGACCGCTGCGACTGCGACTGCCCGCCGGAGTCCTTCGCTGCCATAGCTGTTCCCTTCTACCTCGACGGTGCATAAACCGTACCGCGAGAGTACGACAGCACGCCAGATACGACGCTGTACCGCTCTGTAATATTCCCGCGGCGGAGCGGTGTCGGCTAATCGGCGGTGATGACGTCGAGGAGGTCCTTCGCGGCCTCGCAGCGCTCGAACAGCTCTCCCACATGGGCTTTGGTGCCCTTCTCGGGCTCCATCATGGGCACTCGCACGAGCGAGTCGGCGCCGACGTCGAAGATGACGGAGTCCCACGAGGCCGCGACGACCTCAGAGGGGTAGCGCGAGAGGCACCGGCCGCGGAAGAACGCGCGGGTGTCGGCCGGCGGCTCGGTCATCGCGTTGATGATCTCGGTGTCGGTGAGCAGGCGCTTCATCTTGCCGCGGGCGACGAGCCGGTGGTAGAGGCCCTTCTCGGGGCGCACGTCGTGGTACTGGAGGTCGATGGCTTGGAGCTTCGCGGCGCCCCAGTCGAGGTTCTCGCGCTCGCGGTAGCGGTCGAGCAGGGAGAGCTTGGCGGGCCAGTCGAGCATGTCGGCCAGCTCCATGGGGTCGCGGGCCAGCGCGTCGAGGACGTGCGCCCACAGGTCGAGGACCTCGCGGGTATCGGGGTCGGCGTCGGCGCCGCAGTAGGCCTCGGCCTGCTCCAGGATGGACATCTGGAGTTCGACCGCGGTGAGCCGCTTGCCGTTGCGCAGCTCGATCTTGTGCTTGAGCGTGGGGTCGTGGGAGACCGCGCGGAGCTCGGCGACGGGCTCGGCGATGCCGAGGGAGCCGTCGAAGGCGCCGGACTCGATCATGGCGAGGACGATCGAGGCGGTGCCGACCTTGAGGAACGTGGAGTGCTCGGCGAGGTTGGCGTCGCCGATGATGACGTGGAGGCGGCGGTACCGCTCGGCGTCGGCGTGCGGCTCGTCGCGGGTGTTGATGATGGGGCGCTTCAGGGTCGTCTCCAGGCCCACCTCGACCTCGAAGAAGTCGGCGCGCTGGGAGATCTGGTAGCGGTGCTCGGAGGCGTCCTGGCCGATGCCGATGCGCCCGGCGCCCGCGTAGACCTGGCGGGTGACCAGGAACGGCGTGAAGTGGGCGACGATGTCGGCGAAGGGGGTCTGGCGCGACATGAGGTAGTTCTCGTGCGCGCCGTAGGAGGCGCCCTTGTTGTCGGTGTTGTTCTTGTACAGGTTGATCGGGCCGATGCCGGGCGTGTGGGCGGCCCGGAGGGCGGCCTCGGCCATGGTCATCTCGCCGGCCTTGTCGAACAGGACGATCTCGCGGGGGTTGGTGACCTCGGGCGTGGAGTACTCGGGGTGCGCGTGGTCGACGTAGAGGCGGGCGCCGTTGGTGAGGATGACGTTGGCGAGCCCGGAGTCCTCGTCGGCGAGGTTCTCGGCGGGGTCGTAGAGGGCCCCGGTGTACGTGAAGCCGCGGGCGTCGCGCAGAGGGGTCTCCTCCTCGTAGTCCCACCTGGCCCGTCCGCCCTTGGACAGTTCGGGGCGGGCGGCGTAGGCGTTGACGATCTGCGAGGAGGTCACCATCGGGTTGGCCCCCGGCTGGCCCGGCACGGAGATCCCGTATTCGATCTCGGTGCCCATGATACGGCGAACGGTCATGCCTTCGAGCCTAGTCCGTCCGGGGCCCTTCGCGCCCCCTCGGAGTGCGGTCGACTGGATTTCCGCGGACTCGATGCGCATGTTGTTCAATGGCTGCGGCTTCATGGGCGGCGGTTACCCGGATGCGGGCGCGCGACACGCCGAACGCAGGAGGGATCGGTCGGCGGACGAATCCGCCGACCAATCCCGCTGATCTGCTGCCTAGAGGCTGCGCTGGCCGGTACCTTCCGCTTCGCTACAGGTACTGACCGGTGTTCGACACGGTGTCGATGCTGCGGCCGGAGTCCGCGCCCTTGCCGGAGACGAGCGTGCGGATGTAGACGATCCGCTCGCCCTTCTTGCCGGAGATGCGGGCCCAGTCGTCCGGGTTGGTGGTGTTGGGCAGGTCCTCGTTCTCGCGGAACTCGTCGACTGTGGAGTCGATGAGGTGCGTGAGGCGGATGCCCCTGGACTGGTTGGTCAGGAAGTCCTTGATGGCCATCTTCTTGGCGCGGGCCACGATGTTCTCGATCATGGCGCCGGAGTTGAAGTCCTTGAAGTACAGGACCTCCTTGTCGCCGTCGGCGTAGGTCACTTCGAGGAAGCGGTTCTCGTCGACCTCGGAGTACATGCGCTCGACGACCGCCTGGATCATCGAGGTGACGGTGGCGTCACGGTCCTTGTCGTGCTCGCGCAGGTCGTCGTCGTGCAGCGGCAGGGACGTGGTGATGTACTTCGAGAAGATGTCCTTCGCGGACTCGGCGTCGGGCCGCTCGATCTTGATCTTGACGTCCAGGCGGCCGGGCCGCAGGATCGCCGGGTCGATCATGTCCTCGCGGTTGGAGGCGCCGATGACGATGACGTTCTCCAGGCCCTCGACGCCGTCGATCTCCGAGAGCAGCTGCGGGACGATCGTGTTCTCCACGTCGGAGGACACGCCCGAGCCGCGGGTGCGGAAGATCGAGTCCATCTCGTCGAAGAACACGATGACCGGCATGCCCTCGCTGGCCTTCTCACGGGCCCGCTGGAAGACCAGGCGGATGTGCCGCTCGGTCTCGCCGACGTACTTGTTCAGCAGCTCGGGGCCCTTGATGTTGAGGAAGTAGGAGCGCCCGGAGGCCTCCTCCCCGCGCATCTCGGCGACCTTCTTGGCCAGCGAGTTGGCGACGGCCTTGGCGATGAGCGTCTTGCCGCAGCCGGGAGGGCCGTAGAGCAGGATGCCCTTCGGCGGGCGCAGCTCGTGCTCGCGGAAGAGGTCGGCGTGCAGGAACGGGAGCTCCACGGCGTCGCGGATCATCTCGATCTGCCCGTCGAGGCCGCCGATGTCGTAGTAGTCGACGTCGGGGACCTCTTCGAGGACGAGCTCCTCGACCTCGCTCTTCTGGATGCGCTCGTACGCGTAGCCCGCGCGCGGCTCGATCATGACGGAGTCGCCGGCGCGCAGCGGCCCGTTGATGAGCGCGTCGGAGAGCAGCACGACCCGCTCCTCGTCGGCGTGGCTGGTGACGAGGGCCCGGTCGGGCGGGCCGCCGCCGGGGACCTCGATGAGCTCCTTGAGCGTGACCACTTCGCCGATGCGCTCGTAGTCGAGGACCTCGACCACGTTCATGGCGTCGTTGAGCAGGACCTCCTGGCCGCGCTCCAGCTCCTCGGGGTCGATCGAGGGGGCGAGCGACACCCGGAACTTGCGACCGGAGGTGAAGACGTCTACGGTGCCGTCTTCGCGCGCGCCCAGGAACACGCCGTACCCCGACGGCGGCTGAGCGAGCCGGTCGATCTCCTCTTTCAGTGAGACGATCTGCTCGCGGGCCTCTTTCAAGGTCGACACGAGCCGCTCGTTCTGCTCCGACAGGCGGTCGATCTGGGATTGGGCGGCGGCGAGCCGCTCCTCCAGGATGTGCATGTGTCGGGGCGTTTCGGTGAGACGGCGCCGCGCCGCGGCCAGTTCTTCCTGGAGCTCTTCGACCTGTCCTGACAGTTCGTCGTGCTCTGAGCCCTGGCCCAGGTTCTGTCGACGGTCATCGTTGCTTCGTGCCACGGGTCACACCTCCCAGGAGAGTGTTGCTACTCCAACCGTAGCTGGCTGGGGAGGCCAATAGTAAGGCTCGCCACCGACATTGCGCTACATTCTCGATGCGATTTAATGTGGGGGCCATGGCTGTGGAACGTGAACTCGAAGTCTCGATCGACCAGGACGCGTGCACCGGGGACGGGCTCTGCGTGCAGTACGCCCCCGACGTGTTCGAGTTCGACATCGACGGTCTCGCGTACGTGAAGGATACTCAGGGCGAGCTGTTGACTACGGCGGGTTCGCAAGTCAGCGTGCCCGAGCGGCTGCGACTGGACATTGTGAACGCCGCTCACGACTGCCCCGGCGAGTGCATCTACGTCCGCGACCGCGCGAGCAAGGAGCCCGTCGCCGGACCCGGCGCGGACGACTAGGACCGGCGACGCAAGCGCGGCCCCGCGAATGCGGAGCCGCGCTATCTTGTTTCAGCACTTGGGAAGTCGTGAATCCGACTCTCGAAAATCGCGGATTGTTACGATTCCGTGACCTCTTCGGCGGCGTCCGCGTCGCCCTGCGCCCCGGCCTCCGCGGCGATCCGCGCGTTCCGCTCCCGCAGCGCCTGCTGGCCCTTCGAGGGCTTCAGCTTCCGCGCCGGGGCGACCGTCCCGGGCGCGAGTTTGCGCGCGGTGATGAGGAACGCGGTGTGGGCGATCATCCGGTGGTCCGGGCGGACCGCCAGGCCCTCCAGGTGCCAGCCGCGGATCATCGACTCCCACGCCTCGGGCTCGGTGAAGGTCTTGCGCTCGCGCAGGGCCTCGACCAGTTCCGACATCTGCGTGGTCGTCGCGACGTATCCGATGAAGACACCGCCGGGCCGCAGGATTCGCTCTACAGTGTCCAGAACCTCCCACGGGGAGAGCATGTCGAGCACGACCCGGTCGACCGGCTCGTCGAGCTCGGCCCCGGCCACGTCCCCCACCGTCAGCGTCCACTGCTCGGGCAGCTCGCCGTAGTAGCCCGCGACGTTCTCCTGCGCGATCTTCGCGAAGTCCTCGCGCAGCTCCCACGAGAACACCCGCCCGGTCGGGCCCACGGCCCGCAGCAGCCAGTTCGTGAGCGCCCCGGAGCCCGCGCCGGCCTCGACCACGCGCGCGCCCGGGTAGATGTCGCCGAACGTGAGGATCTGCGCGATGTCCTTGGGGTAGATGACCTGGGCGCCGCGGCGCATCGACAGGCCGTAGTCCGGCAGCAGCGGGCGCAGCGCCAGGTAGGCGGTGCCGCCCTCGGTGGTGACGGTGACGCCGTCGGGCCTGCCGATGAGGTCGTCGTGGAACAGCCTGCCCCGGTGGGTGTGGAAGGCGCCGCCCTCGGCGAGGGTGATCGTGGCCTTCCGGTTCTTCGCGTCGGTCAGTTGGACGCGGTCGCCCGGCGCCAGCAGGTCAGATGCCACTTTGCCTCGTGTCTCCTTCGGTTCAGGTCCGAAGCATCTTAACGGAGGGCTTTGACCACGTCGGCGGTGTAGAGCAGCCCTGTCAGGCGCCCCTCATCGACCACGAAGAACCGGTCCGCGCCGCTCTTGCCGATCGCGTCCACCAGCGCCTGGCCGGTCAGGTCCGCGCCGAGCCCGGGGATCTGCCGCGCCGAGCGCAGGAGCCCGTCCAGGGGCATCGCGGCGACCTGGTCGGGCGGGACGGCCTCGGCGCTGGCGCGGTCGAGCACGCCCACCGGACGCCCGTCCACGGCCACGACCTCCTTGTCCCCCGCCGCGGCCAGCGCCTCGCCGAGGGTCGCCGAGGCGCTCACGACGACGACCGGGCGGGCCAGCAGGGACGCGTCGAGGGCCTTGACGCGCGGGCCCATGCGGGCGGCGCGGATCGCGCCGGTCGCGCCGCGCCACAGCTCGAACGCGACCATGAGCAGCAGGATCAGGCCGATCCAGGAGAACATGCGGTTGGAGAACAGCCACAGGCCCGCGCCGACGGTGCCGACGGCGACGACGCGCCCGGCCCACCCGGCGACCCGGTAGCCGCTCCACCGGTCGCCGGTGGCGGCCCAGATGCCCGCCTGGAGGGCCTTGCCGCCGTCCAGGGGCAGGCCCGGGAGCAGGTTGTAGGCGGCGACGAGGAGGTTGGCGACGCACACCTGGAAGCTGAGCTGCCAGCCGAGCGTCCCCACGTCGATGACGGCGACGCCCCCGAGCCCGACGAGGCCGAGCAGCAGGGAGACCGCCGGGCCCGCCAGCGCGATGGCGGCGGCCGTCGCGGGCCTGGGGGCCTCGCGGTCCATCTCGGTGAAGCCGCCGAGGGCGTCGAGGTTGATCTGGCGCACGCCGATCCCGGCGCGCAGGCTCACCAGGGCGTGCCCGAGCTCGTGCAGGAACACCGACAGGAGCAGGGTCAGCGCGAACAGGGCCGCGACGGCGAGCGAGGCGCCCGCGCCGATGCCGGGGACCGAGCGCTGGACGATCGGCGCGTACACGGCGACGACCATCGCGGCGAGGATCAGCCAGGTGTACCCGAGCGTGACGGGGATGCCCTTGACGCGGACGAGCGTGAAACCGGAGCGGCGGAAGGCCAGGACGTTGGTCGACATCGGCGGCAATGCTACGCGCCCGAACCGTGGGGTCCGGGCGCGGTTGGGCGGACGGCGGTGCGCTCAGGCGGGCCTGACGCGGAAGGCGTGGGTCCGGTAGGGCATCGCGAAGGTCTCGCGTCCGGCGAGGTCGGGGTGGGTGGCGGCGAGGTCCTCGACGGCCGCGACGAGCTCGCGCCGCCGGGCGTCGTCGGCGGTGAGGTAGTAGGAGCGCGACTGGACGAGCCGCACGAGGGCGTCGCGGTCGAGGGGCTTCTCGTGGCGGAAGACGCGCACTTCGGGCTCGCCGAAGTCGGGGCCGAAGTAGCCGGGCTCGGCGGCGCGGGTGGCCATCTGCTCGCCTTTGGAGGAGCCGACGATCTCGGTGAGGCGCTCGACCCAGTCGATGGACTCGTCGCGGAGGTTCCAGATCGGGGCGAGGACGCCTTCGGGGCGCAGGACGCGGCGCAGTTCGGGGAGGGCCTTGGGGCGGTCGAACCAGTGGAAGGCCTGCCCGGCGGTGACGACGTCGGCGCTGTCGTCGGGGAGCGGGAGGGCCTCGGCGGCGCCGGTGTGGGCGGCGACGAGCCCGGTGGTGGCGGCGGTGAGCTTGGCGAGCATCTGCTCGTCGGGGTCGACGGCGGTGACGCGGTGGCCGAGGGCGATGAGGCCGCGGGTGAGGAGCCCGGTCCCGGCGCCGACGTCGAGGACGTCGGCGGGGGCGTCCCCGGCGAGCCAGGCGAGGGCCTCGGCGGGGTACTGGGGGCGGGCGGCGTCGTAGAGGTCGGCGGCCTGGCCGAAGGACCGCGCTTGCTGCTGGTTCGTCATACCTAAACCGTACGTGCGTTATGTTAAAAAGTCCAGCGGGCTGAAGGCGTGTCGGCCCCCCGACCTATGCTCAAGGGATGTCGAACGCCACCCGACCGACCCAGCTGTCCCCTTCGCGCGCCGGGGATTTCAAGCAGTGCCCGCTGCTGTACCGGTTCCGGGCGGTGGACCGCCTCCCCGAGCCGTCCTCGCGGGCGCAGGTGCAGGGCACGCTCGTGCACGCGGTGCTGGAGCGCCTCTACGAGCTGGAGGCGGGCCGGCGCACCCCTCAGGAGGCGCTGGCGCTCATCGAGCCGGAGTGGACGCGGCTGAACGCGTCCCAGGAGTACTCGGAGCTGTTCGACGACCTCGGCGACGAGACGGACTGGCTGCGCGGCGTGCGGGGCCTGGTCGAGACGTACTTCGCGATGGAGGACCCCCAGCGCCTCCAGCCGCACCGCACGGAGTGCCTGGTGACGACCACGCTCGACGACGGCACGCAGCTCAAGGGGTTCATCGACCGGGCCGACGTGAACCCGGCGGGGCTGGTGCGCCTGGTGGACTACAAGACGGGGAAGCGCCCGCCGGACCGGTTCGCCGACAAGGCGCTGTTCCAGATGAAGTTCTACGCGCTGGTGTGGTGGCGCACCCGCGGGAAGGTGCCGACGCTGCTGCGGCTGATGTACCTCGGCGACGGCCAGATGCTCGACTACTCGCCGACCGAGCGGGAGCTGGAGCAGTTCGAGCGCACCCTGAAGGCCCTGTGGGCCTCGATGCGGGAGGCGATCGCCACGGGCCTGTTCCGGCCGCAGAAGTCGAAGCTGTGCGGCTGGTGCGCGCACCAGAAGCTGTGCCCGGAGTTCGGCGGGGAGCCCCCGGCGTACCCGCTGACCACCGTCCTTCCAGGACTGGAGATGCCTCCTCCCTGAGGCGGACCCGCGAATCATTCCCACGTTCGATGAAACGGGAGTGACCGGGGGATACGGTATAGAGCGTGCACGCCGCCTCCGCCTTCCACCGCTTCCGCTACTGGCTCCACGAGCGGCCCTTCGTGGCCGACTGCCTGCTCGCGGCGGTCCTCGGGCTCGGTTACACGGGGTTCTTCGCCGCGACGGCGCAGCTCTCCCCCGAGTTCGAGCTCGAATGGCCGCGGTCGCTGCTCATCCTGGCGCCGTTCACGGTCATCGCGCTGCGGCGCCGGGCCCTGTGGACCGGCGTGGCCCTCGGCATCGCCGTCATGGTCGCCGCGGTGTTCTGGGAGCCCGTGCAGGTCATGGGCGCCGACAGCGGCATCGGGTTCTTCGTGCTCACGTACACCGCGGCCGCCTGGCGGCCCGCGAAGACGGCCCTGCTCGCGTCGGCCGCGATCTGGCTCCCGGTGGCGGCGGTCATCTACACGGGCGTGGGCGCCGAGATCGACCACGTCACCGCGTCCATCCTCGTCATGGTCAACCTGGTCATGGCCGCGACGGTGTTCTGGATCGGGTGGGTCGTGCGCAACCGGCGCGAGAAGGTCGAGGAGCTGTCGGACCGGGCCCGGTTCGCCGAGGAGCGGCAGGAGGCCCTCGCGGCCCAGGCCGTCGCCGACGAGCAGCGGCGCATCGCCCGCGAGCTGCACGACGTCGTCGCGCACCACATCTCGGTCATCGGCGTGATGTCGGAGGGCGCCAAGCGGGTCCTGCGCACCGACCCCGACGCGGCCGAGGAGGCGCTGACGACGGTGAACCAGACCGCGCGCACCGCGCTGCGCGAGATGCGCGACATCCTCACCGTCCTGCGCAACGGCCATGAGGAGAGCGACCCCGCCGACCTCGAACCGCAGCCTACAGTGGACTCGCTGCGGGCGCTGGTGGCGCAGACCAAGGACGCCGGCCTGCCGGTGCGCTACACCGTCCGCGGCGAGGAGTACCCGCTGCCGACGGGCGTGAGCCTGGCGGTCTACCGGATCGCGCAGGAGGCCCTGACGAACACGATCAAGCACGCCGGGCCGCACGCCAGGGCCGGCGTCGTCGTCGACTACGGCGACCAGGAGTTCCGGATCTCCGTGGGCGACTCCGGGACCGGGGCGCCCGCCGCCTCCGGGTTCTCCGGCGGCCACGGCCTGATCGGGATGCGCGAGCGCGCCACGCTGTACGGCGGCACGCTTGAGGTCGGGCCCAGGCCCGGCGGCGGGTACCTCGTCGAGGCCCGCTTCCCCAAGAACGCCCACCTCCAGGGAGTGACCACATGAGCGACCGGCCGATCCGCCTCCTCCTGGCCGACGACCAGCAACTGCTGCGCGCCGGCTTCAAGATGGTGCTCGGCGCCGAGACCGACATCGACATCGTCGGGGAGGCCGGCGACGGCGTCGAGGCGTTCGAGCTCACCCGCAGGCTGGTGCCGGACGTGGTCCTCATGGACATCCGCATGCCCCGCCGCGACGGCGTCGCCGCGACCGCCGACATCGTGCAGGCGAACCTGGCGACGCGGGTCCTGGTGCTCACCACGTTCGACCTCGACGAGTACGTCGTGGGCGCGCTGCGCGCCGGGGCCGCCGGGTTCCTCACCAAGGACGCGCCCGCCGCCGACCTGGTCGAGGCCATCCGCACCGTCCACCGCGGCGGCGCCGTCGTCGCCCCGCACATCCTCTCGACGCTGCTGGGGCGCTTCGCGCAGCACCGCGGCGCCGACGACGACCGCTCCCCCAAGATCCTCGGCTCGCTCACCGCCCGCGAGAAGGAGGTCCTCATGCTCCTGGCGAAGGGCCTCACCAACGCCGAGATCGCCGACTCCCTCACCGTCGGCGAGACCACCGTCAAGACGCACGTCGGCCACCTGCTCACCAAGCTCGGCGTCCGCGACCGCGTCCAGGCCGTGGTCCTCGCCTACGAGACCGGCCTCGTCAAGCCCGGCACGGGCGACTGACCTGGTCCGCCTCCTCCCCCGGTGCCGCCCTCTCCGCCTGCGGGCGTAGGCGAAGACCGTTCTCGAAGCGGATGCGGGCGGTCCCGGGGCCGCCTATCGTCGAAGGTGATCACGGGACCGCGATGCCGAGTGACATCATGTATGATGTCACAAACCGGCGCTTCGACGTCACCGGTTCGCATCACGAACACCACGGCTTCCCGGGGCGGCGCCCCGCGGAGCGAAGGAAACCAGCACACCGAATCCCTCGGAACCCGACTTCTTCACCCGAAAGCGAGAGCGTCGTGTCCACCGCATCCCCCGTCAAGACCACCGCCGTATCGGCCGAAGGCGTCTGGAAGGCCTACGGCACGGGCGAAGCCCAGGTCGTCGCCCTCCGCGACGTCTCCGTGCAGTTCGCCTCCGGCGCGTTCACCGCCATCATGGGCCCCTCCGGGTCCGGCAAGTCCACCCTCATGCACTGCCTCGCCGGACTCGACACCACCGACCGCGGCACCGTCCACATCGGCGACACCCCCGTCACCGGCCTCAGCGACAAGGCCCTCACGAAGCTCCGCCGCGACAAGATCGGCTTCATCTTCCAGCAGTTCAACCTGCTGCCCACGCTCACCGCGGAGGAGAACATCACGCTCCCCGCCGCCATCGCGGGCGCCAAGGCCGACCCCGACTGGATCAAGCGGATCATCCACACCCTCGACCTCACCGACCGCCTCTCGCACAAGCCCACCGAGCTGTCGGGCGGCCAGCAGCAGCGCGTCGCCTGCGCCCGCGCGCTGGCCTCGCGGCCCGAGGTCGTGTTCGCCGACGAGCCCACCGGGAACCTCGACACCCGCTCCGGCGCGGAGGTCCTGCGGTTCCTGCGCACCAGCGTCGACGACTTCGGGCAGACCATCGTCATGGTCACCCACGACCCCGGCGCCGCCGCCTACGCCGACCGCGTGGTCTTCCTCGCGGACGGCCAGATCGTCGAGGACATGGCCGACCCGACCGCCGACAAGGTCATCGACAAGATGAAGCACTTCGAGGAACTCGTCGCCGCCGCCCAGGAAGCGACCGCCTGACCATGCTCCGCGCCACCCTCAAGGGCATGGCGAGCCGCAAGGCCCGCCTGGTCCTCACCAGCCTCGCCGTCGTCCTCGGCACCATGTTCGTGGCCGCGGCGATGGTCCTCACCGCGACCATGGAGAAGTCCGTCTCCGGGGTCATCGCCGACGCCTTCACCGGCGTCGACGCGGTCGTCACCTCCGCGGAGGACCCCGCCGCCGCCCAGGGCAACACCCCCTCGGCGACCCTCATCCCCGCCGACGTCCTCGACACCGTGCGCGGCGTCGACGGCGTCGACTCGGCCGACGGCGACGTCTCCGGCCAGGTCAACGCCATCGGCGACAACGGGAAGCTCGTCGGCGCCTTCGCCCCGACCATCGGCTTCAACTGGAACGACGACGGCGCCGAAGGCGACGGCTACAACGAGATCCGCGACGGCCGCGGCCCCCAGGCCGACGGCGAGGTCATCGTCTCCGCCCAGTTCGTGGCCGACGCCGGGCTCTCCGTCGGCGACACCGTCACCGCCTACTCCTACTCGGCCGACCGCGCCGACTACGAGATCGTCGGCGTCTTCGGCCTCCCCGGCGGCCGCGACTCCCTCGCGGGCGAGACCCAGATGGGCTTCACCACCGCCGAGGCCCAGCGCCTGCTCACCCAGGGCGAGAACGCCTACATGACGATCTACGTCGACGGCGACGCCTCCACCGGCGACATCGCCGACGCGATCGGCGCCGACTACCGCGTCCAGACCGGCGAGGAGGCCTCCGACGAGGCCGCCGAGGGCTTCGCGGCCGTCGCCGACATCATGGGCTACATCTTCCTCGGCTTCGGCCTCGTCGCCGTGTTCGTATCGGTGTTCCTCATCATCAACACCTTCACGATCATCGTGGCCCAGCGCCAGCGCGAACTCGCACTCCTGCGGGCCATCGGCGCCGCACGCAACCAGGTCGTCGGCTCGGTCCTCGCCGAAGCCGCCGTCATCGGCGTCATCGCCTCCATCGCCGGCCTCGGCCTCGGCGTGCTGCTCGGCTGGGGCCTGTCCCAGCTCGTCAGCTCCTCGGCGATGGGCGGCCTGCCGGTGGCGCTCCAGGTCCCCGCGACGTCCCTGTGGGCGCTCGCGGTCGGCATCGGCGTCACCGTCCTGTCCGCGATCATCCCCGCCGTCAAGGCCTCCGGCGTCCCGCCGGTCGCCGCCATGCGCGAGGCGGTCAACCCGCCGAAGCCGCTGCGCGGCATCACCATCGCGGGCCTGGCGGTCACCCTCGTCGGCGGCGTCCTGGTCGCGCTCGGGCTCACCGACAACCTCGGCGACCTGGGCCTGCCCGGGTTCCTCACCGGCGTGGGCATCGCGTTCGTCGGCATCACGCTGCTGACGCCGATCCTGTCGCGCCCGCTCGTGGCACTCCTCGGCGCGGTCATGTCGTGGTCGTTCTCGGGCCGCCTCGGCAAGCTCAACGCCGGGCGCAACCCGCGCCGCACCGCGATCACCGCCTCGGCGCTCATGATCGCCGTCGCGCTGGTCACCGGCATCGCCACGATCGTCTCCAGTTTCAAGGAGACGACCGCGGAGCTGACCGAGCAGAACCTCGACTCCGATCTGATCGTCATGGGCCAGCAGGGGGCCAACATCCCCACGTTCGCGCCCGAGACGCTCGCGGAGATCAAGGCGCTCCCGGACGTGTCCGCCGTCGGCGACGTCTACGGCGAGTTCTTCGGCGCCCAGGTCGACGGCGACCAGGCCGCCCTCCTCGCCAGCGAGGACCTCGCCACGAGCCTGGAGATCTTCTCCGGGACCGTCGCCGAGGGCTCGGTCGCGGACCTCCCCGACGACGGCCTCGTCGTCAACGAGTCCGCCGCCGAAGACCAGGGCGTGGGACTCGGCGACACCGTCCCGGTGACCTTCGCCGACGGCACCGCCGTGCAGCTCAAGGTGACCGCGATCCTCGAAGACGACCTGCTCACCGACGGCTGGTGGGTCGCGCCCGCGCAGATCGAGCACTTCACCGTGCCCAAGCCGATGCAGGCGTACATCCAGGTCGCCGACGGCGCCGACATCGACGCCGTCCAGGACGACGTGGACGACATCCTCGCCGACGAGCCGGAAGTGAGCGTCACCAACAACGCCGACTTCGTGGAGCAGCAGACCTCGCAGCTCGACGTCCTGCTCAACTCCGTGCAGATCCTGCTCGCGCTGGCGATCATCATCGCGATCATCGGCGTGGTGAACACCCTGGTCCTGTCGGTCCTCGAACGCACCAGGGAGCTGGGGCTCCTGCGCGCGATCGGCATGACCCGCGGCCAGGCGAGGCGCATGATCACCGTCGAGTCGGTCATCATCTGCCTGTTCGGCGCGGTGCTGGGCATCGCCGTCGGCATCGGCCTGGGCTGGACGGTCCAGCAGGCGCTCGAAGAGGAGGGCCTGACGAGCTTCGCGCTCCCGTGGGACCTCATCGTCGCGTACCTCGTCGCGGCCGTCGCGGTGGGCCTGCTCGCCGCGATCGCCCCGGCCGCCCGCGCGGCGAAGCTGAACGTGCTCAACGCCATCGCGTACGAGTAAGACTTCATCCCAAAGGAAACCAGGAGAGGGGCGGCGCCGGATGGCGCCGCCCCTCCCGTTTCCCCTGGGGCGCCTCGGCCGAAAGACGGAGGCCGCGCCCGCCGCTCCGACCTGCGGAGGAGCACAGCTCTGGCCCGCGGGCCGAAGCGGGATTCCGCGCGCCTCCATAGCCTGGAAAGGACAGTCACCCGATCAGAAAGGCGCTCCCGTGCCAATCGCGAATCCCCCCGCCCCGCAGCTCACCAGGACCAGGTCCGCCGTCACCGCGAGCAATCTGTGGCGCGCCTACGGCTCCGGCGAGGCCCAGGTCGTGGCCCTGCGCGACGTCTCGGTCCAGTTCGCCTCCGGCGCGTTCACCGCCATCATGGGCCCGTCGGGCTCGGGCAAGTCCACGCTCATGCACTGCCTCGCGGGCCTCGACACCACCGACCGCGGCACCGTCCACATCGGTGAGACCGCGATCACGGGCCTGAACGACAAGGCGCTCACCAGGCTCCGCCGCGACAAGATCGGCTTCATCTTCCAGCAGTTCAACCTGCTCCCGACCCTGACGGCCGAGGAGAACATCCTCCTGCCCGCCTCGATCGCCGGCGCCAAGGCCGACCCGGAGTGGATCGCCCGCATCATCCGGACCCTCGACCTCACCGACCGCCTCACCCACAAGCCCACCGAGCTCTCCGGCGGCCAGCAGCAGCGCGTCGCCTGCGCCCGCGCCCTCGCGACCCGCCCCGAGGTGGTCTTCGCCGACGAGCCGACCGGGAACCTCGACACCCGCTCCAGCGGCGAGGTCCTGCGGTTCCTGCGCCGGTCCGTGGACGACTTCGGGCAGACCATCGTCATGGTCACCCACGACCCGAGCGCCGCCGCGCACGCCGACCGCGTCGTGTTCCTCGCGGATGGCCAGATCGTGGAGGACCTCCATCGGCCGACCGCCGACGCCGTCATCGACACCATGCGCGGCTTCGAGAACCGCGTCCCGCTCGCCGGAGAGGCCCGCTAAGCACATGCTCCGCGCAACCCTGAAGGGCATGGCGGCCCGCAAGGCCCGCCTGATCCTCACCAGCCTCGCCGTCGTCCTCGGCGCGGCGTTCATCGCCGCCGCGCTGGTCCTCACCGCGTCCATCCGCGCCACGGTGGACGACCTCAGCGGCGACGCCTACACCGGCGCAGACGTGCTCGTGCAGCCCGTCGAGCCCGAGAACCGCGGCGACCGGCTCGTCCGCGACGGCGTCTCCGCCGAGACCCTCGCCGCGATCGAGGCCAACGGCGACGTCGCCGACGTCTCCACCACCGTCACGTGGATGGTCAACGCCCTCGGCGACGACGGCAAGATCGTCGGCGGCTTCGCGCCGACCATGGCCGTCAACTGGGGCGACGAGTCCGTCGAGCGCGAGATGCGCGAGGGCCGCGCCCCCGAGGCCGACGGCGAGACCGCCGTGTCCGCCCAGTTCGTCGCCGACTCGGGGCTCGGCCTCGGCGACACCGTCACCGCGTACTCCCTGTCCACCGACGAGACCCCGTACGAGATCGTCGGCGTCTACGGCTACTCCGGTGGCCGCGACTCCCTCTCGGGCGCAACGGAACTCGCGTTCACCACGGCCGAGGCCCAGCGCCTGGTCTTCGGCGGCGAGGACGTCTACACGGCCGTCGCCGTGACCGCGGCCGACGGCGTGGACGCCAATGCCCTGCTCAAGGCCCTCGAACCGGCCGTCGGCGCCGAGTCCGAGGCCATCAGCCGCCAGGCGTACGTGGACGACCTGAACGCCGAGAGCGCCGAGGTCACCGGTCTCATCGGCTACTTCCTGCTCGGCTTCGGCCTCATCGCCGTGTTCGTGTCGGTGTTCCTCATCGCGAACACCTTCTCCATCGTGATCGCGGGCCGCCTCAAGGAGATCGCAATGATGCGCGCCATCGGCGCGGGCCGCGGCCAGATCGTCCGCTCCGTCATCGCCGAAGCGGGCCTGCTCGGGACGGCCGCCGCGATCGTCGGCGCCGGCATCGGCGTCGCCGCAGGCGCGGGCCTCACCTCAGTGGTCGCCAACGGC
The DNA here is from genome assembly GCF_042428885.1 of Glycomyces mayteni. Classification (NCBI taxonomy): domain Bacteria; kingdom Bacillati; phylum Actinomycetota; class Actinomycetes; order Glycomycetales; family Glycomycetaceae; genus Glycomyces; species Glycomyces mayteni. The sequence goes on along the minus strand of NZ_JBHMBP010000005.1, from coordinate 4,022 downwards.
TTCCTCGACACCGCGTCCACCAGCGTCGCGATCCCCTGGACCGCCCCGGTCGCGGCCGTCGCCGTCGGCCTCGGCGTCACCGTCCTCTCCGCGCTCGTCCCGGCCGTGCGGGCCTCCAAGACCCCGCCCGTCGAGGCCATGCGCGAAGCGGTCAAAGCCGACCGGCCGATCACCGGCGTCACCGTCACCGGCCTCGTGGTCACCCTCATCGGCGCCGCCGGGATCGTCCTGGGGCTCACCGAGACCTTCGACGGCGACCGGACCAACCTCATGGCCGCCGCCGTCGGCGCCGGGGTCGTGTTCGTCGGCGTCGCGCTCCTGACGGCATGGCTGTCGAAGCCCGTCGTCGCGCTCCTGGGCGCCGTCTGGGCCTGGTCCTTCGCCGGACGCCTCGGGCGCCTCAACGCCTCCCGCAACCCGCGCCGCACCGCCGTCACCGCGGCCGCGCTCATGATCGGCGTGACCCTCGTGACCGCCACCGCGACGCTCCTCACCAGCGTCAAGGAGAGCCTCGCCGAACGGTTCGAGTCCACGATCAAGGCCGAGCTGTTCATCACCGGGCCCGTCACCTCGTCCGTCCCCGCCACGTTCGACCCGGCCGTCATGGACGAAATCCGCGCCGTCGACGGCGTCGCGGCCGCCGTCGAGCTGTACTACGACATCTCGCAGATCGACGGCACCGAGCAGTACGTCAACGCCACCACCGATCTCGAAGGCGGCCTCGACCTGTTCGGCGGCGAGGTCCTCGAAGGCTCCCTCGCGGGCCTGGAGGAGGGCGAGACGGCCGTCAACGAGTGGTCCGCGAACCAGCTCGGCGTCGGCATCGGCGACACCGTCTCGATGACGTTCAGCCGCGGCACCGAAGCCCGCGAGTTCACCATCGTGGGCATCCTCGCCGACAACGAGGACACCGACGGCTGGTACGTCGACCCGGCCTACACCGCCGAGTTCTACACGCCCAAGCCCACGACGGCCCTGGTCGACGTGGCCGACGGCGCCGACGTCGAGGAGGTCGCCTCCGGCGTGGAGCACGTCCTCGCCGACGAGCCGGCGGTCAGCGTCCAGAACCACGAGGAGTACCTCGCGCAGGTCACGGTGTTCTTCGACTACGCCATCATCGCGATCCAGCTGCTCCTGGCGCTGGCGATGGTCGTCGCGGTCATCGGGGTGATCAACACGCTGGTCCTGTCGGTCCTCGAACGCACCAGGGAGCTCGGGATGCTCCGCGCGATCGGCATGACCCGCGGGCAGACCACCCGCATGGTCACCGTCGAGAGCGTCACGATCGCCCTGTTCGGCGCGCTCCTGGGCATCGGCACGGGCCTGCTCCTCGGCTGGGTCGTCCAGCAGGCGCTCGTCTCCAGCGGCGTCGAGTCCTTCGCGGTCCCGACCGCGCTCATCGCCGCCTACCTCGCCGCGGCCGTCCTCGTCGGACTCCTCGCGGCCATCGCCCCGGCGGTGCGGGCCTCCAAGGTCGACATCCTCGGCGCGATCTCCTACGAGTAGGACTTCCCTCAGCAGCGGGGGAAACAGAAGCGGGGCGCCCTTTCGGACGCCCCGCTTCACTCTTGCTTCGGTCAGGTCGGGAGACCGTGGCGCTCCAGGTCCTCCATGTCCTCCAGCTCGATGCCCTTCGTCTCGCGGACCATCTTCCACACGAAGATGAAGGAGATCAGCGCGAACAGCGCGTACAGGCCGTACGCCAGGAACAGGCCGGTCTGGGCCAGCTCCGGGAACGTGACGGTGATGAGCCAGTTGGAGATCCACTGCGCGGCGGCGGCCACGCCGAGCGCGGAGGCGCGGATGCGGTTGGGGAACATCTCCCCGAGCAGCACCCACACGACCGGGCCCCAGGTGAACGCGAACCCGAACACGAACACGTTCGCCGCGATGAGCGCGGTGACGCCAGCCGCGTCGCTGAGGACCGGGTTGTTGTCGGCGTCCACGGGGGACGACGCGAAGATGACGGCCATCGTGCCGAGTGCGATGAACATGAGCGCGGAACCCATGAGCAGCAGCTTCTTGCGGCCGATCCGGTCGACGAGGTAGATCGCGAGGATCGTACCGGCGATGTTCACGACGGAGTTGATGACCGAGGTCAAGAACGCGTCGCTCTCGCTGAACCCGACGGACTGCCACAGCGACGTCGAGTAGTAGAAGATGACGTTGATGCCCACGAACTGCTGGAACATCGACAGCAGGATGCCCACCCACACGATCGGCATGAGGCCGAGGCGCGAGCCCCGCACGTCGGAGATGCGCGGCGGGTGGTCGCTGTCAAGCGTCCCCTGGATCTCGATGATCTTGTGGTCGACGTTCCCGCCTACGTACTTCAGCAGGACCTTGCGCGCCTTGTCGAGCTGCTGCTTCGCCACCAGGTAGCGCGGCGACTCGGGGATGTTCAGCGAGAACATGAAGTACACGAACGCCGGGATCGCGGCCGCGGCGAACATCCACCGCCACGCGGTGCCGCCCCACGGCACCTCGCCGCTCGCGCCGCCCGCCGAGGCCTGGATGCCGTAGTTGACGATCAGGGCGCCGAAGATGCCGAGCACGATCGCGAACTGCTGCAACGAACCCAGCCGCCCGCGCAGGTGCGCTGGCGAGATCTCCGCGATGTAGGCGGGGGCGATGACGCTCGCCGCACCGATCGCGAAGCCGCCGACGATACGCCAGATCGTGAGGTCGACCGGGCCCGTCGCCAACGCGCTGCCCAGCGAGGTGATGAAGAAGACGACCGCCGCGATCATCATGACCTTGGGCCGGCCGATCTTGTTCGCCAGTGTGCCCGCGAACCACGCGCCGACGGCGCAGCCGAGCAGCGCCGAGGAGACCACGATGCCGGTCTCGACCGAGCCGATCCCCCACTGCTTCTCCAGGGCGCCGGTGGTCCCGTTGATCACGGCCGTGTCGTACCCGAACAGGAACCCGCCCAATGCGGCCGCGATCGACACGAACAGCGCCGACCCGGTGGGCGCCACCTCGGATTCGCCGCGCAGCAGACCGTCATTGTCTGTCGTCATCACTCACTCCCGTAGGCGACTTGAACCGATACCACACGTGTCCGAATCCTAAGCCGCTATTGCCTTGAAGATCACGAATTGCCGGAATCCACAGATCTACCCAGGCGGAAGTGGATCAACCCCGATCAGCGCAGCAGCGGCTCATCGATCCGCACGTCAAGGGCCCGCAGCATCCGCGCCAGAGCGATGTACGTGGCACCGGTGACGGTCAGCTCCGTCTGCTCCACGGGCCCGAAGCACTTGTCGAGCGCCTCGTCGTCCCGCTCGGCCCCGGCCCCGAGGTGCTCGGCGTACCCGAGCACCGCCCGCTGCGGCTCGCTGAAGCACCCGGCCCGCTGCCACTCGGCGATCGAGGCGACCTGCTCCGCGTCCAATCCGGACTCCTCCGCCATCGGAAGATGGTGCGCGAGCTCGTACTCCGACCCTTCCAGCTGTCCGATCCGGCAGATCATCAGCTCCCGCAGCGACCGCGACACCGTCGCGTCGAACCGCAGCGCATGGATGAGGTCCAGCACCGGCGCCAGCAGCGCCGGCGCATGGGCGAGGGCCCGGTGCAGATTGATCGGGTCCCGCCCGACCGCGGCCAGCCGCCGCGACGCCGAGGACGGTAGCGGAGTAACGGGAAGACGCGAGATTGAACCAGAGTCCACTACTGTGACCTATCTAACTTGTGATGCCCACCATGATCGATTTATCGATGTGGGACAATACCTGTAGGGCAACACCCAGAGCCTGCAACGGAGGAGGCCACGTGAGCACATTCTTCAGTGTCGTCGGTGCTATCGGAATCGCGATCGCGCTCGTGACAGTGTCGCTACTGACATTCCTGGTGACCGGCGCGATCTTCGGGATCGGCGTCGGAGTAGCCAGAGTCAGGGACGCGCTCTCGACTTCTTCGTAGGCATGCGAAAAGGCCCCCACCGTGTGGTGGGGGCCTTCCCTGTATGTTCATGTTTGGCGGTGTCCTGCTCTCCCACACCCTCTCGAGTGCAGTACCAT